>CAWJDG010000081.1:0-3603 GCA_963841365.1 uncultured Acidobacteriaceae bacterium | reverse complement strand
CAAAGCAATTGACACCATCGGAGATTTCATGGAGTGTAACATCTCCTTGCAGAATCTGGCGCAGAGCGTTTTCGGAAAACGCGGCATGCATGCGTCTGTAGTGATGCAAAAAGCAGGACACACGTTCGGTTACTGTGAAGTTTCGGGCAAGATAGTTCGGGACGACATATTTGAAGGCGAATCCGGGGTTATTTTGAGCAATTTCATCGAATGGCCGCAGCTTGAGTAGCCTTTGTATCTCACGATACCGGCCGATGTTTGTAAGGAACTGCCACAATTCAATCGCAATCGAAGCGGGTGACCATGAATCCTTCTGGCGCACAACGCAGAAGAGCCGCCTAAAGGCCCCAAAGCACCTGCTGCGTTTTCGCAGCCGCGGCCGAGCTGCCTTCGTACACTATGTCAGAAGGATGAAAGTTGACCTTGTGAGAGGCATTAAAGAAACGCTGATGCCAATTGCTATTTATCTCACTCATTGTGGACTAGCCTTGCAACGTATTCATCTCGGTCGGGACCGCATAAACATCGGCCGAATGCGAAATTTGAGGATTAGGAATCAGGACTCGAAATAGAACCGGTGGCTTAATAAATCGCTGGGTTATAGTACGCACCCATGCTTGAGGTCGGGATGTAGCGACGAATCTTCGAGAACGCGCTTTGCGGCACATACAGCATGTCACCAGGTTGCAGGTAAACGTCTTCGGACAGATTGCGCGAGGCGAGCAGTTTCTTTACATTGAGGATTTTCGTTTCGAACATCCCGTTTGAGGCCGGACGAAACAATACCACCTGCGAATGCTTAGCGCTGTCGTTAAAGCCTCCTGCGATTGCTACCGCCTCTGTGACCGTGAGGGGACCGCGGAGGTCGTACTTGCCCGGCTTAGTCACTTGGCCAGCCGCGATAAAGTAGGGTTTGTCAAAGTCCTTTAAGTCGACCGTAATGATTGGGTCGTGCAGTGTTTTCGCATAAGCGGCCTTCAAGGTTTCCGTCAGCTCCGGCATAGTTTGCCCCTCGACAAAGATCGAGCCAATCCCCTTCAAGGTCACATAGCCGTCCGGTTGCACCGCCACTGTCTGGTTAAATTCGGGAGACAGCGCAAAATCCAGATCGAAGCTGTCGCCTTTTCGTATCCGATAACGAGGACTCCGCTCCTGAAACCCGGGGGCCGCATCGGTAGAAGCGGCAGCAATCGAAGACGAACTTGCCCCCGCCGTGCTGGGAACCGCAGTGCCTTGGCTGGCCGCTGGAATCGCTAGTGTCACAATGAGTGCCGCCAATGCGATGATTGAGTGCTTCATTTCGAACCTCATCTACTCCCAAAACTTTGTGTAGCCGCGTTTCACAGAGACCAGTTGACCGCAAGAAAGCGATTTGTTGGAACTCATTCTCATCTCGGATAGGTAGCTCACCCGTGCCGCGCTCAACCTTGGTGAGGTCGCGGTCTACGCCGAAGAGAGGGCAGAAAAAACCAAGACGAGATGGCTGTTCACATAATCTAACCTGTCCTCAAGAAAACACTGTCTCTCAATAGGCACCGTCACCGGTTAAAACGGCACCTACCGTTTTGGCCAATAAATAGATGTCCATCCACACGGACCAGTTGCGGACATAGAAAGTGTCGTAGGCGACACGTTCTGCGTAGGTCGTGCGGTTGCGCCCGGATACCTGCCACAGCCCCGTAAGCCCTGGAGTCGTTTTCGAATACAAAGCGTAGGACTCTCGGTATTTAGTCACTTCGGCGTCTATAATCGGACGCGGACCGACCAGGCTCATCTCGCCCTTGATCACGTTCCACAGCTGCGGGAGTTCGTCCAGGCTGGTTTTTCGTAACACCCTTCCTACCCAGGTGATGCGCGGGTCGTTTCGGAGCTTATGGTTCTCGGCCCACTCGTTCTGTAGATCAGGCCTGCTCGCTAAACAGTGCTCAAGGACATCCGCAGAGTTTTGCGTCATGGTTCTGAACTTCCACATTTGAAAGGTCCGTCCGCGATAGCCCAACCTTTTGTCGAAGTAGAACACCGGAAACCCCGACTCTATGACAACCACAATGGAAATGATTGCAAGTAGCGGAACCAGTAAGAGTATAAGCACCGTGGCACATGCCAAATCGATCGTTCGCTTGGCAATTCGCGATCCGCCATCAAGCAAATTGTTCCGAACCTGAAGTCCCAAGACTCCCATTAGATCCCGCGTATAGGACCCGGCCTTCCAGGGAAGATCCGTATCTGGAATGAGGATCAGATGGGGAAACGCATCGCCGCCTCGTTCGATCACGTCGGCAAATTCCGTTTGGGACAATTCCGGCGCAGCCACGATGGCGTGTCTTACGCCGCAGGAAGCGATCCAGCCCACATCCTTGCATCTGTGTACCGGGATACCGTCCACTTCCCTCTCGAAGATTTGATCGGCAACCACTGCGACTGGACGCAGGCCGAGGTGCGGCTGGCACTTCAGTTTGCGCAACACCAAGCGCGCCACCGCTCCGCCCCCGAACAGCACAGCAGGGTAGCCCCACCAATCGAATTGCGACCCGATTTGCCGGACTAGAGCGCGCATTGCCAGTATCACAACAGACGCGCCAACGCACGCTGACAGGCAAATCAGCTCTGCAACTGCTGATGCTCGATGTAGCGTAAGGATCACAGAGATACATAGAAACGCGCTTGCGTTGGCAAGCGATATACGTCGGATCTCATCTACCGGGTTGACGCTGACCCCAGGATATGAACCGAAAAACGCGTAAAGTACAAGAAAAAGTGGCAATAACGACCACAACGGCAACCAGCCGCTTGCCACAGCGTATCGCCCGAAGATCGAATTGCCCAAGAATGCCCACAGAATGAGACTCAGGCCCACGATGTCTGTGGCGAGGACAACAATCGCCGAAAAGCCGGGCCTATGAAGATCCCGAATGGAAGAACCGGCCTTGGAATAAACGGATGTTGTCTGGGCAGTAGTAACGGTGGACATTGTCTTGATTCGTACCCTTTTGGGGTGTGGGTTTAGGCGCCCGGCAGGTCGGCGGGAGTCTCCGGTTCAGGCCTGAGCCGCCCAGGGAATGCCGTAACACTTGGGAAGAGTACCGACCGGCTCAATATCGTCGGCGTCGACTTCCACCGCTACGCTGCGCATGATTGCGTCCAGGGTAAGGACCACGCGGAAGTCGTTCTTCATGCGAACCAATATGCCTTCCACACCAGTCATCACTCCAGCCTTGATTCGCACTCTCTCACCCACAGTCAGGTATGGGTGCGGCTCGATCTTGCGCATCTGCAAGCCAAGACGTATGGCTTCGATGTCGGGATCGGGCACGGGCCAAGACTCTCGCGCCGAGCCTACAATCGACAGCGCCCCCGGCAGGCCAAGGACGGCGCCCCGTGCCTCCCGAGCGATGCGGACAAAAACGTAAGCCGGGAAAAGAGGCAGTTCCAGATCGACCGGGCGGCTCTTCTTCCATTGCCGGGTTGTCCGATAGAGCGGGAGGAAGGTCTCGATTCGACGCTGCACCAGCATCTCGAACACATGTTTTTCGTGGCGGGGAGTGGTGTACAGCGCAAACCATCGCGGCAAGGTGTCCACGCCGGTGCGGAACATCGGATAAC
>CAWJDG010000080.1:0-38471 GCA_963841365.1 uncultured Acidobacteriaceae bacterium | reverse complement strand
CACTTTCTGCCGCCCCGTGGTGGTGGCGCGATCTCCGCGGTAACAGTGTTCGTAAATCATGGCCGCCGAGGGGCAGGGTTGCCGCCTGTTCTTTGGAAAGCAACGCCAGAATAAAACTTCCCACCATCCCCAACTGCATCCACTCCGAGCGCGCTCCCTGCGGCCGGGCGCTGGCCAGGAAAAACCAGAAGGCCGCCAGGTAGAACAAGGCCAGCTCAAGGTCCGTGACTCCGGAAATCCACGCCACCGATTCGGTGTGGATGGGGTGCAGCGCAAAAATCGCCGCGGCGGCGAACGCCAGCCACTGATCATGGAACAGCCGTTGGGTAAGCCCGAACAGCAAGCACACGATGAGGGCGTTCAGGAGCAGATTCGCCAGATGGAATCCGTAGGGGAGCAGACCGAACAACTTGTAACAGACCAGGAAGCCAAAGATACTGATGGGGCGATAGTAGTTGGTGGTCCTGCGTGCGCCCAGGTGCGCCAGAATTCGCGTGCTAAAGATGTCTCCCACGTGGGAAAAGCCGCGGATATAAGGATTGGTCAAGACCTCGTTGTTGTCATCATAGACGAATCCATTTTGCAGGGTGTTCGCGTAAGGGAGGACGGCAAGAAGGAGCAGCAGGGCGATTATCCCAAGGCGAATCCGCGAGACTCAACTGCGAACGCGCGGGGCTGTTTCATCGATCCCAATACCAGAGTAGCGATTTGCGAGAAATAATCTGCAAAAGAAGTGGTCGGGGAACTGATTAGGAAGAAAGGAGTAATAAGAATTCTGGGCGAGGAGGGGCTTGACGGAGCCAGGGAGCGAGGGAACGAGGGGCCGAGCAGCTGCGGCTAGGATAGGCGGGAGGGGAATCGGAGCGAGCGACCATGCAGGCGCAACTCCCATTCCTGAATACTTCGGCGTTTTCGGGGAGTAATCCGCTGATTGCCCGTAACCATCTCTCGACGAGTGGTTTGGCCTGTACGCGACAGTTGAGATCTGACTGGCCTGAAATGCTGACAACGTGGGCCCAAGATTGAGAGATCTCAAAACGGCGTACTGCCAGCCGGAGAGGGGCGAATTATTAGCAAAGGTTCGATTTGCCGTTATTCGCCCAGAACGTTGACTGATGTAAGGATGTGCGCCCGTCTTGTACTAGCAGCTTCTATACGCCCGAGTGGGTAGAGGTGGCCCGGATGAACCGAAACTTCGTGCATCCGGTCGATAAGTATATCGGTTCGGCGAATCTTTGTGCCGGAGTGTCGGACACTTGCAGATGTTCGTTTCACTGTGAGGCGAGTGGCGCCTTACCACATCGTCAGAGTCACGTTATCGACCCATTCGTGAAGCGGAGTACCGGTGGGATCCTGGTCCAGTTGGAATTGGATGCCGATCATATCCGGCCAGGTGGTATTGTCGTTTGCGCTCCAAGTCTGATTGAATCCGTAGGGTGTACCGTCGAGGACCAGCGTGTCGTAGCGATACTGCGTGGGACTGATGCGCTCGAGGTACCACTGAACGTGGTGCCAGCCCGGCGCCCAGTGCGGACAAGGGATCCCATTCAGAACCCAACGTTCGCCCTCGCTATCCCAGGTGGACCAATAGCCGTCTCCAAAGTCGCACTGGCTGCCGATCATGAATTCCTTGCCCCCGAGAACCTGCCAGAGATCGAACTCCGAGGACCAGAAGTGGGCTTCGGCAGCGGGGTCGTGGTAGACCCAGAAGTCCCACAAAAAATTGGAATTGGAACTGGTGCCCAACATCGTATCCATAAACAGCACGTTGGTCCATGACGGCCCGTCGGCATACATCTCGAGGCTGCTGCCGCTCATGGAGGGCTGGCTCTGGTTAGGCGTCATCGTGTAATTGCCGGTGATGTTGGTGCCCGCCGCACAGAGGCTGCAGATGCTCCAGTTGGCTGTGTCGTTCTGCATCTCCGATAGCACCTGTGCGTTTGCGGGCGGAGTCGGGAGCACAGTACTGCTCGGCGGCGCCGGTCCAACCTGGATCAACGCAATTTCTGATCTGTTGGAATCGCCCTGGGCGTCCGCCGCGCTTGCCCAGAGAAGATGCTGGCCAGTGGGAATATTAATCCCTTGGGAGATGGAACTCGCAGGGTTATTTGTCTGATACGCGGCTTGACCGTCGAGGCAAACCGTCCACTGGGTAACGGTAGCGGGGCCGTATGCGATTGCATTCACCTGGACGCCGCTTGGATTCTGACCTGGTGAGGGGCTTTGCATCCAAACGCCGGTTATCGCTGCATTTTGGTTGTTGTATCCATATTCCGAACCGCTGCCACATCCCGAACTGCTGCTACTTCCCGAGCCGCCGCCACTCCCCGAGCCGCCGCCGGAGCCTGGGCTGTTGCCACCTCCGCCGCCCGTGGTGGTCGTTAAAGTTGAACCGCCGCATCCGACTATGACCAGGACCTGGAGTGCAAATGCGAACGAGCAAAGAAAGGAAAGAAAGAGCCGAAACATGCGGTACTCCCGCCCCACAAATGTGAGATGCGGCGTGCCCAGCTTGTTCTGTCCCAATTCACGGCAATATTTGGCTAGCCCAGGTTGTTGATTCTGTCCGTATAGCCGACGACCACACGGAAAGAATGCTTGCTAAGGCGGATAGGGCCGCCTCGCAACAAACGACCAACCCTTAAGTTCAACTTCACTGCTGTGGTCGGGTGGTCGGCATACCGGGATGAACTCTGATTTTCCCCTATACCTCGCTTTTTGCTTTTTACGGTTGATCGGCATGCGAGCCGACCCAACGCCCGCGTTGGTCCACGAGCGCCAAATCGCCAAGGCACTCACGGAGTGCCACAGGAGAGTGAACGGCGCTTGGCATACGTTGTTTCGATTCGACACTGAGCAGAATTACACGCTTACTGGCTTATACTTCTGGGTTCTACCGAGGGGGTCATCCACTCGTCGTGAAGACTGGCTTGGTTAATGCGGTAGTTCTTGCCGCCTGCGTGCAGATTTTTGCCCAAACAACGGTTTCCCGCGCCGCGCTCGAGCAGTCGCTGGGTTTTGAAGATCAAACGAGCGCGAGTCTCACCGGATGGTTCGTCAACCCGCCGGGCACCGTCTCAGCGGACAATAGCGTCTCCCACAGCGGCCATTGGTCCGTGCGCCTGCAGCGCGATGCGCAATCTGCGGGCAGCTTTTCAGTGATTACGCGCAGCCTGCCCGTTGATTTCCAGGGCGGCACGGTTGAACTTCGCGGCTATCTGCGGCTCAAGGATGTCTCGGGCAACGCCGGGCTTTGGATGCGGGAGGATGGCAACGGCGAGATGCTTGCGCTCGAAAACATGCAGTCGCAGCAAGTGACTGGAACGCGCGACTGGGCGCAATACCGCATCATGCTCCAAATCAACCCGCACGTCGAGAGGCTTCTCTTTGGCGTCCTCGTCTCCGGCACGGGCACGCTGTGGGCCGACGATCTTGAATTGCTCGTGGACGGCAAGCCGATTGCGGAAGGCGCAACGACGCCCGTCAAGCCCGGCCTGCCCGCGGACCACGAGTTCGATGGCGGCTCCGGGATCGCGATCAACAGCCTCACGCCAATGCAGGTTTCGAACCTGGTGACGCTGGCCCGGGTTTGGGGAATGCTCAAATACCATCACCCCGCAGTCACCTCCGGGCAGCGGCAGTGGGACTACGACTTGTTCCGCATCCTGCCTGCCATTCTTGCCGCGGCTGATCGCGCCGATGCGAATGATGCGATTCTGGCCTGGATCGATAAGCTCGGCCCTGTCGCGCCCTGCAGCCCGTGTGTTGCCGCGCCGGCGGGCGATCTCAGCATAAGGCCCGCGCTTGATTGGATCCACGACCGAGAACTTCTCGGTGGGCCGCTCAGCGAGCGTCTGGAATCGGTCTACGCCAACCGCACGGGGAAGCAGTTTTATGTCTCGGCCGTCCCCGGAACCGGAAACCCCAGCTTCGATCACGAACTCGCCTACTCGAAGATCACTTTCCCAGACTCAGGCTTCCAGCTTCTGGCGTTGTTTCGCTGGTGGAACATCCTCCAATATTGGGCGCCCGACCGCGACGTTGCCGGCCAGGACTGGCCTGCCGTGCTGGCCGATTTCATTCCCAAGCTCGCTCTCGCCAAAGACTGGGAAGCCTACGAGCTCACGCTCTTCGAACTGATTGGCAAGGCCAACGATACGCACGCGAATCTTTGGAGCTCGCTGAGCGCACGCCCACCCGTCGGAGACTGCGCCCTGCGGATTACGCTGCGCTTCATTGACGACAAGCTCATTGTCTACAGAGCGGGCGTAGGGGAAAGCGCCTTTCAGCCGGGCGATATTCTCGACAGCCTCGACGGCGTTTCGATCCAATCCCTTGTCGGCAAATGGGCGATGTATTACGCAGACTCCAACGATGCGGCACGCGAGCGCGATTTGGCGGCCAATCTGACCCGGGGCGCCTGCGGACCGGCTTCGGTAGAAATCACGCGCAGCGGCCACACCGTACAGGTAACCGCCCCGCGCACTCTCGAGAAACTACCCTCTGTCACTCACGATCAGCCGGGTGATACTTTTCGCATACTGTCGCCGGAAGTCGGATACATCAAGCTTTCAAGCATCAAGGCCGCCGACCTGCCTGACTACTTCGAGAAGGCGAAGAACACGAAGGGCCTGATCGTGGACATCCGCAACTATCCGTCGAATTTTATGCCGTTCGCCCTCGGCGCCTACTTCGCGACTAAACCTACGGCCTTCGTCAGCTTTACGTTTGCGGATTTCGCCAATCCCGGCGCATTCCACTTCGGCGATGGCCCGACGATCAGGCCCGGGCCTGTTCACTACGGCGGCAGAATCGTCATCCTGGTGGATGAGATCACGCAGAGCCAGGCCGAATACACGGCGATGGCGCTGCGAGCGATGCCCAACGCTGTCGTAGTCGGCAGTACAACGGCCGGCGCTGATGGCAACGTTTCTTCGATCCCGCTGCCCGGCCAACTGCGTACCATGATCAGCGGCCTCGGCGTCTTTTATCTCGATCATCGCCCCACGCAACGCGTCGGAATTGTGCCCGACGTCGTCGTCAGGCCCACGATCCAAGGCGTCGCTGATGGCCGCGATGAGGTTCTGGAAACGGCAATGCACCTTATCGAAGATTCGAAGTGAAGTTGACGTGTAATTCCCTTGCCAATTAGCGGCATATTCCGGGCGGGCCAAAGATGCGCTCCAGGGTGGAAGAACACCTTTGAGGGTGAATTCTTCGTTATAGTATTTGGCAGAGAAAGAAGCCGGACGGGCCATGGAAGTGAAGATCAGGGATAGAAGGGCAAGGGGGAAGGCAGGCATTCATGATGAAAAAGAGTGGTTTATCGAAAGTCAATTCTGCGGCTCGGCAATCGGCGTCAGTTTTGGTCGACGCGAGAATCCAGAAGCCGGGCGACTGGCGCGTAGAGATGCTGGCGCGTTTGCGTGCTTTGATCGAGCAGGCCGATCCTGAAGTTGTGGAGGAGCGCAAGTGGAAGAAGCCTTCCAAGCCCGAGGGGACGCCTGTGTGGTCGCACGACGGGATCATCTGCACCGGCGAGACTTACAAGAGTGCCGTCAAGATGACATTCGCCAAGGGCGCTTTCTTGAATGACCCCGCAGGTCTTTTCAACTCGAGTCTCCAGGGTGGAACGAGGCGCGCCATCGATTTCCACGAAGGCGAGAAGGTGAACGAGCAGGCGCTGAAGAATCTGATTCGTGCGGCTGTGGCGTTGAACGGGGCCAAGGCTTCAAAGCGCTGAGGAGGTTCTGCCGCTGGCGGCTTGAGGGATAAAAAGTCTCGTCCGCGCCAAGGGCGAGACGAAAGGCTGCCTGGGCGGTAACCGACGGATTACCAGTCATCCGAGCCGTACGGGATAGACGCCTCAAGAAAGCTGCCTATCCTGTCCGTTATGAGAGCGACTTCGCAGTCACCAGCCCTATGGATTGCATGAGCTTGAGCGCGTTGCTGGTTTGAACGACGCCCGCTGTGAGCTTGAAGTCGAACGCCAGTTGTCCATTCTCCAGGTGATCTTCGAAGTGGAAATTCCGCGCAGATCCATTCATGCTCTCCGGGATTTGCGCGAGCGCCAGATCGTGGGTCGTCACCAAGCCAATGGCTCCGCGCTGCACAAGAGCATCGACTACCAACCGCGTTCCTTCAAAGCGATCGTGCGAATTCGTTCCCGAGAGCAACTCGTCCAGCAGAAACAATACGGGGATTGGGCCTTGCGCCGAGTCCGAAATCAACTTGAGACGCTTGATTTCGGCGTAGAATCGCGAGACTCCGCCCTGCAGAGAGTCCAGAACACAAATCGATGCACCAACCGCGAGCCGCGACATGCGCAGCCGTTTCGCCCGGACAGGCGCTCCGCACTGCGCCAGAACCGCGTTCACGCCAATCGCCCGGACAAACGTGCTCTTCCCCGACATGTTGGGTCCGCTGAGGACGATCAATTGCAGGCCGTCACCCAGTTTCAGGTCATTCCGAACAGCCTTGTTCTCGGGCAGAAGGGGATGCGCGAACGACTCCGCATCGAAGCACGGGCGCTCATTGTCGAACTCCGGCCACGCATCGCCGGGATGCTCAAACCCGTATCCGGAAAGCGCGGCAAGCACCTCCATCTCCCCAACGGCGGCAAGCCACCCGCGAATTGCCGGACCGAATTCCCTCTGCCAGGATTGGGCCCTAAACATGCACTGCGCGGTGTAGAAGACGACTCCGTCAATGACTCGGACAAGCAGATTCCGCCGCTGTTCGAGATAGTGCACGATTCGATCGAGCTTTCTTACCGCGGCAGAAGGAGCAGTGCCGCCGGTTTTAAGCGCCGACCGAAGACTTACAAGCCTGGGTGACTCGAATTGTTCTTGCACTGAAATCTTCAAGATTTCGACGAGCAGATCGAGATCGCTGGTAGCCGCTTCGACGGCGTCGACGAGCGGTTCCAGTTGCTTCGAAATGCAGGAATTCACGAACAGGTTGACGAACGAAAGCAGCAGCACTGGCATGTAGGAATCGCGCAAAAACCCGTAGACGAGGGATGCAACCCAAAGAATCGCAAGCGCAGCCATCGACAGGGGCAGCCATCGCGGACCCGACGAAGACACCTGCTCTCCCCAGGCTGCCAGCGGGTCCGGGTGAAGGCCCAGGCGAACTCTGTCTCCGGCAGTGAACAACCTCTCGCGAAGCTCGATGCGCGCCTTCAGTTCCTGGGCAGCGTTCTGACGGGCGCGAATCTCATCAGGCGCCGCCGGCTCGAGCAACCAATGGGCAAGTGTCTGCTCTCCGGCTCGAGTGCGAAAGGTGCAAAGTAGTTCGAAGATCGAACCCTTCCCAAACAAATCCAGGTCCCGCGAATATGGATGCGTGTCATCCTTAAAACGGTCACCACCTTCACCGGTTCCGGCCCAGCGGTCTTCCAACCTTGCCACTCCGCGCTCGTAGTGGACGACAATCGATTTGATCTCTCGTATCTGCCTGAGCACTCTCTCGTGAATGATCGCGAGCACGACGAAGACGGCCACGGTAACGAGCAACGGCCAAATCCCGTGCAGCTTATGCACAAACCGAACCAGGAGGAATACTGCTACAAGTCCAAGAACAACTTTGGAATATCCGAGTTGCCGGTCCCATTTTTGCTTTAAGCCCAGCCGATCTCGATTTTGCTGTAGCAGTTTCTTATAGATTTCTAAAGGCGACTCGATCTTCGAATTATCCAGAGTTTCATCCATGTTTAGCATTCGGCCGCTGCAGGATAGTCCATCACACCTTTCGACTATTTGCCTAATTGCACCGGATGATTTGTTCGTTCACCGTCGGTTTTCAGGGCTCAGAGCGATTTCTCAGCAAGCCAGGGATTACTCTATGGCAAACGATCCAGGAGTCACAGACCGCATCGAATGGAACAAGCTGAAAGCAGATCCCTCGGCTCCGCTTACCCCATCGCGCACGAGCGCGCGACGGGGCCCCAAGCCTCTCCGCTCGGGATGACCGTTCTATAGAGAGGGCAGGGTGCCGGCACGACTGAAGTTGCGCCCTGACACTTCGGATATCTTCGAACGAATTTTTCCGCAACCGGCGACGTTGGCCCTGCTATAAAGCCGGCTCGTGAAGCTGCTCCTCTGGTTTCAGGCAACTTTTGCTGATCTCGCGTGAACCGGGCCCCTGTCTTTCGCTGGAAAGAGGATGCCGATTTTACGGCTCTCGGGTCGCAGCGCCCACGATGCCATCGCCAGGACAGCCAGGACGAGAGGTACGACGACGTGAAAGGCGTATGCGCCGTAGCCGCCGACCGCGGCAGAGGATGCGGCCGCGCCGGTAAGGTCAAAGAAGATGCCGGCATAGGCCCACTCCTTGAGCCGCGGAAAGCGCGGCACAAGGATCGCGATGGGTCCGAGGACCTTCCAGACGCCGAGTATGGTGACAAAATACGCTGGATAGCCAAGGATGTTCACAAAGCCATCCACAGTGCCCTTGATATGCGCCACCTGCATGACGCCGCCAGTTCCGATGAAAAACGCGACGAGCCCGGTGGTTGTCCAATAAGCAATGGATTTTGTTTTCATGGTTAATTCACCTCCGCGATAACTCGCTCCAGATTGCCAATGAATTTGTGCCAGCCGTATTTTGCCCCCTGGTAAGCCTGCTGCTGACCAGAACGGAAGCCGGACTGCTCCATGCGCAGGTGGGTGCCACCTTCGGTTGGTGTCAACGTGAAGAGCACGATCCAATGCAGGCCGTCGGCGGCTTCGCCAACGCCCCAGTTATAGGAGAGACTTCGGGGTGGGTTGACCTCGAGCACCTCGCAGTCGACAATGCCGTTCCAGTTGGGCATGGGGTCGGCGCGAAATTGGAATTTGTGCCCGACCACCGGCTGGAAGTCGTTGTTCATCATCCACTGCGCGAGGAGCGGACCCTCAGTGAGGGCGCGCCAGAGCTTTTGTGGCGGGTGCGGGAATTCCCGCTCGACGACAAGGGAAGTGGGACACTCTGCTGGATTGCTCATCATTCCATCCTTTGCAATAGGGATTCAAGACGGTCAAACCGTTCGCGCCAGAAGGCGCCGTAGTGATCGAGCCAATCCACCATCGGGGCCAGCGCATCAGGCTGCGCGCGATAGTGGGTTTCGCGGCCCTCGCGGCGATGCCGCACCAGCTTCGCCCGCTTCAGCACCGTTAGATGCTTGGAAACGGCAGGCTGAGATACGCCGGCATAGCGAGTGAGCGCGTGGACGGTGTGTTCGCCCTGCCGGGTCAACTGCTCGAAGATAGCGCGGCGGGTGGGGTCGGCGAGAGCGCGGAACACGGAATTGGGATTGGCCAGCGTCACGGATAAAACCATAACCGTTTGGTTATGGTTTGTCAAGAGGAGCCTCAGCACGCGGACTCGATAGTTTAGTAGTCGCGGCCCTCCGCGCGGCGATGGCTTCGCGTTTAGTTGGGATATCGCACCTTAGGCGCAAAAATCCGCCGCGGCGGACGCCGAAGGTGGGGCACCCGGGGCACAGCGCCTATGCGCGGCGTTTGACACGTGGGGGACGGGAGAGCTCCGTGATTTTTTCCGCACACCAGAGCTTGATTAACGACTGGTATGGCACATCGAGCCTCTTGGCGTGACGCCGTATCGAATTCAGGACGTCCTCGGGCATCCGCAGGGAGATCGTTTCCGTGGAAGGACTCAGCCTGGGAAATGTCGTGACTTTCGCTTTGCTCCAATCAACATACTCCGTGCTGTCGTTTTTCGGAGACTCCCAGAAAGCGCGCTCTTCTTCTTCGTTTGCGAATTTAGGGATTGGCTTCAAGCGCTTGCTCATAAATCGCTCGCTCCTTCCGGCTCATGTCGCGCGCTGAAATGGGGCGAATTAACGAGCCATTTCCGCGTTCGGTAAAGGTTATGTGCAATCTGCGATCTTCGTCCGTTCTGCCCAGAGCATGGAATCGAGGCTCCTCCAGGCTATGTCTCATATCGGGAGCGAAAACTAGCGGCTTGTTGAGAAATGCCTGTTCGACCTCCGCCTTCGTAACGCTGTGCTTCTCGTTCTTTCTTGCGTTCCCTTCGTCCCAATCGAATCCGATGTATTCCATCGATAGCCTCGCTTGCTACTTGACCAATACAGCGCTATCTTGTGTATATGTATGAAATATACACAATCGAGCGCGTTTGCGCAAGGTGAGCCAGTGCCGATCTATTACTCTTACTCCGCGTTATCGATTTGGGCGCGCTGGAGTTTGTCGGAGTAGTCGACGTAGACGGCTTTCCAGGTGGTGAAGAAGTCGAGAGCGCAGAGGCCTTCACGATGGCCGTTGCCGGTGTGCTTGACGCCGCCGAAGGGCAAATGCACTTCTGCGCCGATGGTGGGCGCATTGATGTAAGTGATGCCGGCTTCAAGGTTGCGCATGGCAGCGAAGGCGCGGTTTACATTCTTCGTATAGAGCGCGGTGGAGAGGCCGTAGTCGATGGAGTTGGCGTTCTGGACAGCTTCTTTGCAGACGTGGTAAAGTGAAGTCGCTTCCCATAACAGACCGTGACCCGCCAGAAGGGCTCTCGATGTTCGACTCGAGATCCGGTTTCCTTCACCATGACAACAATTGCGCTTGGCTTCTCGTCGTTTCCTTTGCTATTTTCCTCACCGGCTGCGGCAGTGCGAGCGTCGGTGGGAGCACGACCGGAGGCGGTGGAGGAAATGGCGGAGGAGAGACCGGAGGCCCGAGCAGCGGAGAGTACCTCTGGCAAGTCGGTAACGACGAATTCCTGTATTACTCAGCAATCAACACGGAAACAGGCGCGTTGGGTTCACTCACGCGTACTGACGGATACGTTGGCGAAATTGGTAGCCTTGTGGCCTCGCCTTCAGGGAATGATGTCTATGCCTGTTGCGACTCTGTGGGCGAACTCCTGACCTTCGAGACCAGCGGTCCAGGCCTACAGATTCGGTCGGTTGCACAAGCGGAGATTTCGTACTTCCAATCCATGGCTCTTCACCCAAGCGGCAAATTCCTCTACGTCGGTGAAGACGGTGTTCAAGGGCAGACTCCGCTCGTTGTGTACTCCATCACGAGCACCACCGGCGGAGCCCCAGATCAAAGCTCATCGATCACGGTACAGAATGGAGATTTTTCCAGCCTAGCAATCGATCCCAGCGGAAGGTTTCTATTCGTCGGCGATTTTCGTGGCATGATATTCGGCTATCAGATCGATCAGACGAGCGGCGTCCTAACACCACTACCGAATATGCCGCTTAACTTGCCAACCGGCTATCAGCCGACTCAACTACTGTTTGGCGGTTCGGAAAACTCGCTGTTCCTCTACGCTTTTTATGAAACCGGTTCTTCGTACAGTACTTTGGGAGTGCAAACGCTCTCGATGGATGGCTCCAATGGTGGTTTGACTCCAATTTCGAGTTCAGGCATCCAGCCCGGTTGCAGCGATTATGCGAGCGTCGACCCATCTCGCCGGTTCCTTTACACTTTGAGTTATCAATGCGGCGCAATCCGTGGCTATCTCATCGATCCCACTTCTGGCGCCCTGACCGAAATGTCGGGCTCACCGTTCACCACCGGTCCGAGCACCAGCTTGATGACCGTCGATCCGACGGGCAGATTCCTTTATGTTGCGGTAGATACGAACCAGATAAATGCAGCGACCGACGGCTTTGGCATTGATGCAAATACCGGAAATCTCTCCGCGGTTGCCGGCTCGCCGTTTCCGTCAGCACCCTACCCGGAAGGTGCGATGGTCATGAACGTGCCGTAGCTCTCGCGGGGCGCCGGTGTTCGACTTGGTTCGGCCTGGGCCTTTAAAGAAAGCTCGCCTATAGAGCGTCCAGTTCCTCTGTGCTCCGTTTAGTGGGACGGTTTTGAAGATCAGGCGGCTTACTCCGCGTTATCGATCTGGGCGCGCTGGAGTTTGTCGGAGTAATCGACGTAGACGGCTTTCCAGGTGGTGAAGAAGTCGAGGGCGCCGAGGCCTTCGCGGTGGCCGTTGCCGGTGTGCTTGACGCCGCCGAAGGGCAGATGTACCTCGGCGCCGATGGTGGGCGCGTTGATGTAAGTGATGCCCGCTTCCAGATCGCGCATGGCGGCGAAGGCGCGGTTCACATTTTTCGTGTAGAGCGAGGTGGAGAGACCGTAGTCGATGGAATTCGCAATTTCGACTGCTTCTTCGAAGGTTGAGAACTCGATGAGCGCGACGACGGGGCCAAAGACTTCTTCGCGGGCGATGCGCATGGTTGGAGTGACGCCGGCAAAGACCGTCGGCTCAAAGAATGTGCCGTGGGCGAAGGGGCCGCTCGTGAGCGCGTGGCCGCCGCAGAGGCACTCCGTGCTTTCACTCTTTGCAATTTCGACGTAACGCTGAGAGGTTTCGATCTGGGTGGCGTTGACCTGCGGGCCGACTTCGACAGATTCGTCAAGGCCGTTGCCGACTTTGAGGTTTTTGGCGCGGGCGACGAATTTTTCGGTGAACTCCGCGGCAATTCCCTTTTGCAGCAGGATGCGGCTGGTGGCGGTGCAGCGCTGGCCGGTGGTTCCGAAGGCGCCCCAGAGCGCGCCGTCCAATGCGAGGTCGAGATTGGCGTCGTCGAGGACGATCTGGGCGTTTTTGCCGCCCATCTCGAGCGAGACCTGCTTGAAGGCGGCGGCTGCGCGCTGCGCGACCAGGGAACCCACCGCGCTCGATCCGGTAAAGCTGATGGCGCGGACATCGGGATGCTCGACGAGCGCTGAGCCGGCTGTGAAACCATTTCCGCAAACGATGTTGACCACACCGGGAGGCAGGCCAGCGTCGGTGAGCGCCTGGACGAGGTTGTAGGTGGAGAGCGGCGTGTCGGTGGCCGGCTTGATGACGCAGGTGTTGCCGGCGACGAGGGCGGGAAAGAGCTTCCAGCTGGGAATGGCCATGGGGAAGTTCCACGGCGTGATGAGGCCTACGACGCCGACAGGCATGCGCACGGTCATGGCAAACTTGTCGGGCAGTTCGCTGGGGGTGGTGATGCCGAAGAGCCGGCGGCCTTCGCCAGCCACGTAGAACGCTTCGTCGATGGCTTCCTGCACGTCGCCGCGGGTTTCGGCCAGCACTTTGCCCATTTCGCGGGTCATGTCGCGCGCGTATTTCTCTTTGTTTTGGACGAGATTGGCGGTAGCACGAAAAAGGATCTCGGCGCGCTTGGGGGCCGGGACCAGGCGCCAGGTGGCGAAGGCTTTCTTGGCGGCGGCTACGGCCAGAGCCACATCCTCAGCGTCAGAGGCGGGAAACGCGCCGATGACGTCGGAGTGGTCGGCGGGGTTGAGGTTGAGGATGGTTTTGCCGCTCGCCGCGGCGACCCATTGGCCGCCAATGAAGTTGTGATAGGTAGGACAGGTCATGAAAGCCTCGGGAATAACAGAGATCAGAGATCAGGGGTCAGGGATCAAAAACCAACCGCCGCAGTTCGTGTCTCGCGATCCCCGCCCGGACTGACCGAGTCCGCGAATCAGTGTACGCCGGAACGCCGGTACTGAGGTAATGGCTGGAGGGCGTCTGGCGCACGCAATCCAAGTGCGCGGAAGCAGAACGCAGGTTACTCTTAAAATGCGTGTTCCTACAACCAAAGTGGGCCTTGCGCGCGGCTGACATTGCCGTTGGCCGTACAATAGGCTTTGAGGTAAATCCGATTTCTCCATGTCATCGAACGGATATCCTTCGCGCTCTTCGCGGTCGCACGGCTTTCGCTCGCTCTTCAGCATGTTCTCCAGCGACCTGGCCATCGATCTGGGCACGGCCAACACGCTTGTCTACGCGGCCGGCAAGGGCATCGTCGTCAATGAGCCCTCCATTGTGGCCATCAACAAGAACACCGGCGAAGTGGAAGCCGTGGGCAAGGAAGCCAAGGAGATGCTGGGGCGCACGCCCGGCAACATCGTGGCCATCAAGCCGATGAAGGACGGCGTGATCGCCGACTTCAAAGTCACGGAGAAGATGCTGAACTACTTCATCCAGAAGGCGCACAACCGCAAGATGCTGGTGCATCCGCGGATCGTGATCGGCGTGCCTTCGGAGATTACGCAGGTGGAGAAGCGCGCGGTCGAGGACTCGGCCTATCGCGCCAAGGCCAGCGAAGTGTATCTGGTGGAGCAGGCCATGGTGGCGGCGATCGGCGCGGGCCTGCCGATTACCGAGCCCTCGGGCAACATGGTGGTGGATATCGGCGGCGGCACGACGGACATCGCCGTGATTTCGCTTGAGCGGCATCGTCTACTCGCGCTCGGTGCGCATGGCCGGCAACCAGATGGACGAGGCCATTACCAATTATCTGAAGCGCAAGTACAACCTGCTGATCGGCGAGCGCACGGCCGAGCAGATCAAGATCGAGATCGGATCGGCCTTCCCGCTGGACAAGCCGCTGACCATGGAGATCAAGGGGCGCAACCTGATCGAGGGCGTGCCCAAGACCATCACCATCGACGACAGCGAGATCCGCGAGGCGCTGGGCGAATGCATCGCCGTGATCATGAACGCCATTCGCGTGGCGCTGGAGCGCACGCCGCCCGAGCTGTCGGCCGACATCAGCGATCGCGGCATCGTGCTGACCGGCGGCGGCGCGCTGATCAAGAATCTTGACAAGCGCATTCGCGAGGAGACCGGGCTGCCGGTTTCCGTGGCCGACGATCCCCTGGCCTCGGTGGTTCTGGGCACGGGCAAGATGCTCTCGGACTTCCGGCTGCTGCGCAAGATCAAGATTGATTAAAGGCAGGGGTCAGGGATCAGGGGTCAGGGATCAGAAGAACCTGCGAACCTCACGCCATTGCTCCCGGCTCCGACCTCTGGACCCTGCAACCTGACAACTGAAGCCTGGCTGCTATGGAATCGTTTTTCACTCGCTATCGGAATCTTGTGGTGCTGCTGGCCATTCTGGTGGCGCAGATCGCCGGGCTGGCGATGCAGGTGCGCCGCAGCAGCAACGGAAGCAGCACACTCGACGCGAGCGACCCCAGCGGCGTGCGGCTGATCCGCCTGTGGGCCAACGCGGTGATTTCGCCCCCGGAGAGTTCATCCACGCGATCAAGATCGGCTTCGGCAATCCTCTGGACAAACTACTTCGACCTGATCCACGTGCGCCAGCAGAACCAGGACCTGCAGAAAACCATCGACCGGCTGCGGCTGGAGCAGGCCGCGCTGCTAGAAGACGCGCGCCAGGGCCAGCGACTGCAGGCGCTGCTTGGTTTCCAGGAAAAGTACATTTACACCACGGTGGCGGCGCAGGCTTACGGCTCCAGCGGCAGCGACCGCTCGCATGTTTTTTATATCGACAAGGGCGCACGCAACGGCCTCAAGCCCGACATGGCAGTGATTACGGCGGACGGCATTGTGGGCAAGGTGCGCGATGTGTTTCCGAACAGCGCACAGGTGCTGGCCGTCAACGATGCCACCAGCGGCGCGGGCGTGATTCTTGAGACCACGCGCATTCGGGGAATTCTGAAGGGCGACGCGGCGGGCCAGCTGGAGGTAGTGGGCGTCATGGCCGACCAGCGCATTCATCCCGGCGAAAACGTCCTCACCGCGGGAGGCGATCTGATTTTTCCGCGGGGACTGCCAGTGGGCGTGGTCGAGAAAGTGGTTTCCGATCCGGATCGCGACGGGCTGATCGACATCATTGTGAAGCCGGCCGCGCATCTTGACCGCCTCGACGAGGTGCTGGTGATTACCTCGACCGAGCCACGTTTTTCGCCGCAGGACCAGCAGGATATTGCCACCAGTGCCACCGAGAAAGGCGCCGATGCCGCAGCCATCAGCGACCAGGTGAAGGCTTCGCAGATCATGGCCGAGAAGCTGCCCGGTTTGATCGATCCAAATCTGCCTGCCGACCAGCAGCCGTTGAACAACAGCGACAATCCAAATTATGCGCCGCGGCCGCCGCTGCCTTTGCATCCCGATGAGTTTTCACCCGCCGCTGCATCCACTCCCGGGGCGGATGCGGGCGGTGCATCGGTACCCCACTCGGAGAATTCTTCCGCTCCACCCGCCGCCTCAGGCGCGGGCAGATCAGCCGTGCCTCAACCGCATGCGAAGCCGCAATCGACGCCGCAGAGGAATCCATAACCATGGCCCTGCTCGGCGCTGACTCGCGACGCGATTTTGAGATCCATCGATATCCCCTGCTGGTCTATGGGATGGTTCCGCTGGCTGCGCTGGTGTTGCAGGCCTGGCTGCCACGCGTGGTGGGCCGCTATGACTGGTTCGACTTGCCGTTGGTGATCACGGTCTATATCGCACTGGTGCGCCGTAACCCCGTCGAGGGAACCATCCTGGGAGCGGCGATGGGCCTTTTTGAGGATGCGCTTTCGCATCATGCCATCGGCATCAACGGCATTGCCAAAACTGCTGTCGGCTTTCTGGCTGCCTCAGTGGGCGTTCGGGTCGAAGTCGACAATCCCATCATTCGTTTGTTCGTCACCTTCGTACTCTCGTTGCTATCAAGTTCGGTTTATCTCTTTGTCAGCCGATTCATGCTCGGCCTGGCCATGGAGTGGAGCTGGCTTACGGAGCTCTTCAGAGCGCTCGGCAACTCGGTGATTGCGCTGGTGCTGTTTCCACTGCTCGACCGTCTTCAGATCAGGGAGTGAAGAAGACAGGGAACGGAAATGCAGGGAACGAGGGAACGGACGTAGAACTTAAGAATGCGACGAAGTGAAGATTTGAACTGGCTGTATTCTGAGAATTAGCGAAGAACCATGGTTTCTGGCGGCAATCGCGGCGAAAAACTCTCCCCGTTCAAAGCGACGGTGGTGCAGTACGGCATCCTTCTGCTGATGCTGGCGCTGGTGGCGGGCTTGTGGCGCCTGCAGGTACTGGACGTGGCAAACTACCGCGTGCTGGCCGAGCAAAATCGCATTCGCAAGGAACCCATTCTGGCCCCGCGCGGCAAGCTCTTCGATCGCGAAAACCGGATCATCGTGGACGATTACCCATCTGTGACTTGTTTTCTGGTCCGCGAACAAAGCCGCAACATTGATGCCGATCTGCCGTTGATTGCGAAAGGCCTTGACCTGGACCCGGAACAGTTACGCCAGACACTGCATCATTTTCGCTCCGAACCCGGATACCAGCCCATTCCGATTAAAGAGGACGTGACTGCCGACGAGCAGGCCTTTATCGCCGCGCACCGCAACGAGTTGCCTGAGCTGGAAACCATCGACGTGGAGCGCAGGCTCTATCCGCGCGACGGATTTGCCGCGAATCTGATCGGCTACGTGGGCGAGGTGAGCGAGGACGACCTGAACAACCCGCGCTTTGCCTACTATGAGCCGGGAGATGTGGTGGGCAAGGCTGGCCTGGAGGAAACCTACGATGAGCTGCTGCGCGGCCAGGACGGCAGCCGCGAGGTGATCGTCGATAGCCACGGCCGCGAGGTGGGCTACTTCGGCATCCAGCATGCCGTGCCCGGCCAGGACTTGAGGCTGACGATCGACAACGACTTGCAGCGCGCCGCCGAGCTCGCCCTGGGCGACCGCAATGGCGCCATTGTCGCCATGGACCCACGCAACGGCGAGATCCTGGCATTGGTATCCCGCCCCAGCTTCGATCCGAACGATTTCGCCATCAAGATCGACCGCACCGCCTGGAACAAGCTGATCACCGATCCTGACCACCCGCTAATGGACAAGGCCATCCAGGCGCAGCTCGCGCCCGGGTCGACATTCAAGATCCTGATGTCGGTGGCGGGACTTCAGGAAGGCGTCGCTCAAGACATGCATATCGTCTGCAACGGCGGATGGGGACCCTATGGGTACTATCACCACTGCGATGAACACCACGGCGCGGTGGATATCTACAACGCCATCCCCTACTCCTGCGACACGTTTTTTTACATGCTTGGCGATAAGCTTGGCATCGACAAAATCGTGAAGTACGCTGACGCGTTCGGCTACGGGCAGAAGACGGGAATCGATTTGCCGGGCGAGCAAGCAGGACTGATGCCATCGGCGCAATGGAAGCTGAGGAACTATCATGCCCGCTGGTATCCCGACGAGACTTTGGACATAGCCATCGGACAGGGCGCGATTGAAGCTACGCCGATTCAACTGGCTCGCATCATCGGCGGCATCGCGTCGGACGGGCACATGGTGAGGCCGCACACAGTGTTTCCCGACGAGCTACCGCAAGAGTTTTACAAAGCGCTGCTTGAGAACTTTCCGGGTTCGGGCGATGCCTATGTTCCGATCGATTCGGCGAATTGGACGATTATCACCGACGGCATGTTCCAGGTGACTCAGCCCGGCCTCTACCACACCGCCGGCGCGGAGGGCCTGCCCGGCATCGACTTCGCCGGCAAGACCGGCACGGCACAGCAGATGAGTCACGAAGCACTAAGCAAGACAAACAAGGGACGGTCGACAAATCCCAATGTGTGGTTTGTGGGGGTGACGCCGCGACGCAATCCTGAGCTTGTGGTCGCGGTCCTTTGGCAAAACGGCGAGTTCAGCTATTACCCTGCCCGCATTGGGGCACAGGTGGTTGAGGCCTTTGTAAACAAAAAGCGCCGGCTGGCCGGCAACCTGCCTCCTGAAAAGGCCGCGCAGCAGCCGGTTGAGGTGGGCGCGATCTGGTCCGAGCCGACGCCCCAGACCGGCAAGAACGGCTCAATGGCTGCTCAGGCCCGGACGCGGATTCAGGCCGGACATTTCTTTGTCGATGGCAACGGAATTGTGGCCGAGAACGCTGCGGGCACGAAATCTGCGGTGAAACAGGCGGCCAAACCTACACCTCCGAAATCAGCAGGGCATTCTCTTGTGAATCCCGCACAGTTAGCCGCGGCGCTTCCTGTCCGCCAGAAAGATCGGTAGCCGCGATGCCCATGCGCCGCATCCTCAGTTTTCGCGACTTCGACTGGGCTCTCCTGGGCCTGGTGCTGGCGATCTGCACGGTTTCGGTTCTGGAGGTTCACTCGGCAACTCTGCATACAAGATTTGCCAGCTTTGGGACCAGGCAGATTTTCTGGGTGGCGGCGGGAACGGCCGCCATGTTCATCTTCGCCAAAATTGACTACCATCGCGTGCTCGACTGGGCTCCCTGGGCATACGGGGTTGGCCTTCTCGCCCTGGCTGCGGTGTTATCGCCGCTCGGTCACAAGGCTCTGGGCGGGCGCCGCTGGATCAAGCTCGGCCCGATGCTCGTGCAGCCCTCAGAGTTTGTGAAGCTGGTGCTGATACTTGCGGTAGCTCGCTACTTTGCCAACCTGGGCGGGCGAAGTGTCACGTGGAGGGAGATCTTCAAGGCATTTGCGCTGGTGGGGATTCCCATGCTGCTGGTGCTGAAGCAACCCGATCTGGGAACCACTCTGACCTACACGCCGATTCTGCTGGCCGGCCTGTTTTTGGGCGGGATTAACCTTCGCCAGAGCCTGATCCTGATTGCGGTGGGTAGTATTCTGGTCGGCGGCGTTTGGACCAGCGGCAAGTTTCTCAAGCCATACCAAAAGGCGCGGCTCACCAGCTTTGTGAATCCAGAGAACGACCCACGCGGTGCCGGATACCAAGTGCTGCAGTCAGAGATTGCCGTCGGCTCCGGGGGCATTTGGGGCAAAGGCATGGAAAAGGGAACGCAGACCCAGGGTTATTTCTTGCCGATTCCCTACACGGACTTCATCTTTGCCGCTTTCAGTGAGGAACACGGATTCGTGGGCGCGTTTTTTGTGCTGCTGCTATACTTCCTTGTATTGATGCGTTTGATTCAAAACGCTCAAACAGCCGCTGACCTGTCCGGTTCTCTCATTATCATGGGAATCGTGGCTGCGTTGACCTTCCAGATAGCGGTCAACGTAGGCATGGTCATCGGGCTGATGCCCGTCACCGGAATCCCTTTACCTTTAATGAGTTACGGTGGGTCTTCGGTGCTGTTTACGTTCCTGGCGCTGGGCGTGGCGATGAATGTCCGCATGCGCCGGTTCGTTAATTGAGGCGTCTTGACCGCCCCCGGTTCAGACGTCGTCACAAAAAGATTGGCTCTTGCGCGGCCGGGAACGATCGGGGATCGCTCTGGAGGGCAAGAGAAGGATATTTAAGCAGTTCGCCGGTATGGTCCCGATGGATCGCGCCTGGCAGGATTAGGTTTATGAGTACGCAGAGACGGGAAGACCGTTGGCGGCTTGCAAGTTGCAAGGATTGCGCAGGCAGTTTGGGAAGAGAGTTTCCCGGACTCCCTGGGCGAAACCTCCCTGCAAACGCCGCTGGTCGAACGGCCCCGCCGGAAACGCCGGCGATAGCGGCCACAGACTCTCTGCCTTCGGATGACCGCAATCAACAGCCCGTTCGGCTTCTTCAGCCAGGTTCGCCACCCCCACGGCAAGCCTCAGCGCAAAGACAGTTACTCGAGCTTCCTTTCGGTAGTCCACCCATTCCTTTCCGTGCCACCAGTGCGCAGTTTCATCGAGCCTTGCCGTGTGTAGGGACAGCCAAGTGCTGCCCGACGGAAAGGTACGATGGCAAAAGAAATTTGCATTTCAAGCACGCCGCATGAGACGCGACTTGCGATTTTAGAAGACGATCAACTCGCGGAAATCTATTACGAACGCGAAAACGAGTACACCCTCGCGGGTTCCATTTACAACGGACGTGTCACAAGGGTTTTGCCGGGCATGCAGTCGGCGTTTGTCGACCTAGGCCTGGAGCGCGATGCGTTCCTCTACGTAACCGACTTTATTGAGCTCGAGGACCAAGAAGAGACCGACGAGCTGGAAAAAGCCGCGGTGAGCGGTGGCGATCACGCTCCTCGCGAGATCAAGCACCCCCAGACTGGCGACCGCAATGGGGTCCGGAACGGGGAACGCTTTGCTCGCCCTGCCTCAAAGGACGAACCCAGACAGGACTCGCGCCACGAACGCCGCCCGGCTGCACAAACGCCGCCAATCAGCGCCACTCCCGAGCCACCTGCAAATGCAGGACAGACAGCCTCACCTCAGGAACTTGATGAGGGGGGCGCGCGCCGCTGGCGAGGACGGAGACGCCGTCGTGGAAGCCGTGGGCCGGGTGGTCAACCGGGATCTCCGGGTCAATTTGAACGGACTCCTTCGCCTCCCGAAGAACAATTTGCAGAGCCCGAACACGCCGAGGCCATTCAGGAGCCCGCAACTCCAGTGGCTCCGCGGGCGCCGCGCGCGCAACAAACTCCGCCGGCATTTGTGCTTCCCGGTGAATCGCTTTCGAAGTATGGCGGAGCGCCCGCCGAAGAAGGCCAGAGGAACGCGCCGGGGCCGACTACCCCGCCCCCGTCCAGATTCTCCTCGAAGCCTTCAACGCTGGTTGAAGCGCCGCTTCGCTGGGACGGCAGCGGCCTGTTGCCCGGCGAATCGCTTTCGCTGCGTCGTCGCGAGGCTGAGTCCCTGGCCGAAGCTGGTGAGGGGTCGCAAAGCGATTCCATTGCTGAGGCAGAAAGCGGCGCTGCGCAGTACGAGACGATTGAGGAAGTGGATGAGTTTGCATCACCCTCTGTTTACCAATCCAAGCCGGCCATCACGCAGGAAACGGAATTTGAATTCGAAGAAGAAAGCATCATTGCCGACACCAGCGAACTGCAGTTAGAGAGTGAGCCACTGGCGGAAGAAACGGCTGGAGACGCAGTTGGAGACGATCGGAGTTCAGAGGAGACCGCAGATACAGAGGAAGCAACTTCAGTCGCTGATGGAGAAGCCGACGCGTCTGCTTCGCACCGCGTTGATCCCTCTTCACCGACGGGTTTCCGGCTCTTCGGTTTTGGCGGGAAGAAAAAGAAGGACGATGAGTCCGCTACAGGAACGGTAACGACCGCTCCGACCCCTCATGCTTCGTCGTACGCTCCCGGTTCCGGTGTTATTGAGGAAGAGGTAATCGAAGGCGAGGAGTTCGAGGCCTCGCCGCATGGACGCCGGCACAAACCGGAACTGCACGACCTGGACGATTACGAAGAGCAGACGCTGCCCAGCCACCTTCGCACCGGCGAACTGGGCGAAATGCTGCAGGAGGCTCATCTGGATCACCGTATCCAGATGAACTTCGACGAAAAGGGCGTCGAGGAAGAGGAGTTCGAGACTGCAGAAGAGGAGCCTGCAACGGGGGCGCAGCCAGCACCCGGCCGTGAGCGCCACGATCGCGGTGGACGCGGTCAGCGTGGCCGTAGCTTTCAGGGCAGTCGCCGCGGACCTTCGCGCCGGTCGGCCCAAACCTCCGACCTGCCCATCATCTCTGATCTTTTGAAGTCCGGTCAGGAGATCCTGGTGCAGATTGCCAAGGAGCCCATCGCCAAGAAGGGTGCGCGCATCACCAGCCACATCGCGCTGCCGGGGCGTTTCCTGGTCTTCATGCCCACCGTGACGCACGTGGGTGTGAGCCGCAAGATCGCCTCCGACGAAGAGCGCCATCGCCTCAAACGGATTCTCACGCACGAGCGCGGCGATGCTGCGGGCGGATTTATTGTGCGCACGGCGGCCGAAGGCGCCTCAGAAGAGGAGTTGCGCGCCGATCTGCGCTTCCTGATGAATCTGTGGAACGAGATCAAGCAGCGCTCGGAATCTTCAAAGTCGCCGGCCCTTATTTACCACGACCTATCGCTCATCGAGCGCATCCTGCGCGACCAGGTGAGCTCAAACTTTGCCTCGATCTGGGTCGACACACAGGAAGATTACGAACGCATCGTGCGCTTCCTCAATCGCTTTTCGCCCTCGCTGGTGCGTCGCGTGAAGCTCTACAACAAGGAGACGCCGCTCTTCGAGCACTTCGGCATTCAGGACGAAATCTCCAAGGCGTTGCGCTCCAAGGTCTGGCTCAAGTCGGGTGGATCCATCGTGATCAACCAGACTGAGGCCCTGGTCGCCATTGACATCAACACCGGGAAGTATGTGGGCAAGTCGGCGCGGCTTGAGGACACGATCGTGAAGACGAATCTCGACGCGGTTCCGGAGATTGTGCGGCAGATAAGGCTGCGCGATCTTGGCGGGATTATCGTGATCGACTTTATCGACATGGACGAGCGCAAGAACCGCTTCAAGGTTCTGGCAGCACTGGAAGAGGCTCTGAAGGCCGACCGTGCACCCACCAAGGTTCTGCAGTTCAACGATTTTGGCTTGGTGGCCATCACGCGCAAGCGGGTGAAGCAATCTCTGGAACGGACACTGAGCGTGCCCTGCCCGACGTGCCAGGCTACCGGCATGGTGAAAAGCCCGGCCACCGTGTGCAACGAGATTTACATTGAGATGCGCAAGATGCGGAAGCACTTTGAGAATGCCGACGTGATGCTGCGCGTGAATCCCGAAACGGTAAAGATTCTCAAGTCAAACAATAACCGCTGGCTGACCGATTTTGAGGAACTCATCGGCAAGAATGTGCTGGTGAAAAGCGATCCTGCGCTACACCCGGAACAGTTCGACATTCAGGGGTAGCGGGACCGGCGAAGTTAGCGGAGTAAGCAGAGGCCGGAGCGATGCTCCGGCCTGTGTGCGTAGCTGGCCGGGCGGCCCCGCGAACGCGATCAGATTAGACAGGTCCGGCTCAACCTCGCACTCCAGGCAAGCCGCTGTCTCGGGTGGAAGCATGCGTATCATCCAGAGGGAAACCAACCCTACTCCAAGCAAACTCAAAGCAACCTCTGGCTTGATTCGGTGTCTAATTTGATTGAAAGGCCTCCTTTTCCCGGAAGTTACACAAAATTCAATGTTTGAGGTGGTTGCAATGTTGTCCCCCTTTAGGATGCGTCCCTTGCGGCGCGCAAGTTTGTGCGCGGCTGCGCTGCTGCTTGCAGCCGGAGTTGCGAGCGCACAGTCTACGCCTTCTCAGGATCAGCCCGCCGCTGCCGGTTACTCTTCCAGCCAGTCGGGTTTGACGCAATTTGCCGAACTCGCGGCCCTTCCCGAGGCTCCAGCACCGGCAACACCCGCCGCGGATGGCAGTGGGTCCGGTTCGGGACAGTACGGAAACGGTGGAGGCTACGGGGGCGGTGGAAAGAAGGGACTCTTCCACAACCTCGCCTTCGAAGTCGGTGGCGGCGCCAACGCTCCTGCCGGCGACAAATCCTACATCACATGGGGCGGCCAGTTTACGGTGGGCGGAGGGTTCAACCTGAACAAACATCTCGCGGCGCTCATCGAGTACCAATTTATCGATGACAAAATTCCCGGCAAGATCATCGCCGAGGCCGGCGCGCAGGGCGGTCATGCGCATATCTGGTCCTTCACCGTCGATCCGGTTGTCGACCTTGCGCCCAAGTCCAGCAATGATGTGTACATCACCGGCGGCGGCGGATTCTATCGCAAGGTGACCAGCTTCACCGACGTGGAGCCGACTGAGTTTTGCGAGTTTTACTATTGCGGCATCGGATACACACCCCAGGTAGTGGGTCATTTTTCCTCGAACCAGGGCGGCTTCAACATCGGCGGGGGTTACCAGCACAGGATGGGCGGCGCGTATGGCGACAGCAACACTGCGCTCTTTGCTGAAGTGCGTTATGTCGACGTGCTAACGCCGGCGGTGACCACGGAGCCGAATGGGCTGGGGACAACGAGCGTTGCCGCGGGTACGAAGGTGATCCCAATCAGCGTGGGCGTACGCTGGTAAGCGCCTTCTAAGATACGTGAGCGCCTCACCCTTGCGCTGTTCGATGGCCCGAGGGGTGAGACGTTCGCGCTACCACGGCTTTCTCTCTTCCTGAGTTGGCGCGCCTACTTCACTGCGCTCGATCCGCTCCAGGAACGCTCGCGCCAGCTTCCGCTCTCCGGGATGACTCTCACCGTGCATCGTGCAGAGGTCAAGGAATTCGTCGCATAGCGAGTTTCGCTGCTCATGCTGGAGGAAAACACTCTGCAGGGCGATCGCCAGCTCGCGCAGGCGCGCGGCCTCGGGCCATCCGCCCTCATCTTCGTCCACGTACTCCGCAAACAGCCCGCGTCGCCCGCGCGCGCACTCATCCAGGCAGGCCAGCAGTTGCTCGCTGAAGGCGCGGCTTAGTGCATCGAGTTGGTCGGGAGACATGGCGTCGCGCGGATCGATACTCATTTCGCCTGACTCATTTCGCCTGACTCATTTCGCCTGACTCATTCTGCCTGACTCAATCTGTCTGACTCATTTTGCCTGCATCACTGCTTCGATCTCATCTGGCGTATGCGGAAGCGCCGCATCGAGATCGATGAGCTTACCATCTGCGCCGACCAGGAAGTCGCATTCGATGCGCACACCGAGCTTTTCTTCAGGAATGTAAATGCCCGGCTCGATGGTGAAGACCATCCCCGGCTTGAGCAGCAAGGGATAGGTGGCCGGATCGTGCACGTCGATGCCCAGCAAATGCCCCAGCCCGTGCAGCCAGTACTGTCCGAGCGGCTGGCCGTGCAGGTCTTTTCCATGGCTATTGATGTAGTTGTAGGCGACCGTGTCAAGCGAGTTCGGATCCTGGCGGTCGCGGTCGTTGAGCGTCGATTTGCCCGCCACAAACGCGTTGAAGGCCGCCTGCTGCGCCCCGAGCACGATCGAGTAGATCTCACGCTGCCGCGGCGTGAAATGTCCGTTCACCGGCACGGTGCGCGTAATGTCAGCGGCGTACATGGAGAACTCGCATGCTGCGTCCACCAGCAGGATGTCGCCATCCTGCATGGTGCGGTCGTTGGCCGAGTAGTGCAGAATGGTGGAATTGATTCCGGAACCGACGATTGGGGCGTAGCTTGGCCGCTCGCATCCGTTTTCCATCCACACAGCCGTCATGGCTCCGGCTACGGCGCGCTCCGTCATGCCGGGCTTCACCCACCATTTCATCATGACGCGTTGCGCCAACATGGACGCAGCCGATGCCTTCTTGATGAGCTCAATTTCTCCCTCATCCTTTACCATGCGCAGTTGCGCGGTCGGAGCGGTTACATCGCGAGGATGCGGCGGCTCATCCGTGCCCAGGGTTGTGGCTGTAAAGTTCAGCAGCGCCGTGGCGGCATTGGAATCGGGCTGCGTCCACACATCATTCTGGATCGCGCGGTCAGAGGCTATAAGACGGCTTAACTCCGCAGGCAGCTCAGTCATCGGTTCCACATTGTCAACGCCTGCAGCCTCGGACACTCCATGCGTCGCCGCATCCATCTTCATGCCGGTGTACTTTTCCATGCGCAGGTTGCGAACGGGAAGAAACAGAATCTCCTTGTATGCGCGAGGCGTAGCTGCCTGCGGAGCGTCGCCAATGATCATGAGAGCCGCTCCCGGCTCATTCCAGCCGGTCAGATAATAGAAGTTCGAGTCCTGCCGGTACGGCATGAAATCCAACACCGGCTCTTCGGCCGCGAAGAGCACGGCCACGCCGCCCTGCAGCCTGGCCGCCAGCGCCGCGCGGCGCGCGTGATAGGCGCCGGCGGGCTGTTTTTCCAATGCGTGGAGCCGTGGCAGCTCAAAGCAAAGGACGAGCAAAGCGAGAGCAAGAGCTCTTTGCGGTTTCATTCCGCTATTGTCGCCGCTCGCACTGGCCGTCGCAAGACAGAAATTCGATGGCTATCTCTCTTCACTACGGATGTGCCTGGGATTGGGGCGGAAGATCGGATTCCTGGAAAATAGCAATTGCCTTGCCGAACGGTCTTGCCTCAGACGCGCTGTTCGCCTCGCCCGCTCCACCATCGAAACCTCCAGCAGCAATCCAGACTTGCCGGTCGGAACCGTACTTTTCATGCACCTGGACAAGTGCCTCGCGAAGGATAGCCAGGCCACCGAATTGAAATGAGGGATCCATTACGATGCGCAGCTTTCCGCACTGATGGATGCGATACGGAGTCGAATTAAAAGAAGAAAAGCCACTGCATCCGCAATAGTAGCCGAGGGTCAATCCGGTGCCGGTGTCGGTCAGCAACAGCGCATCGGACGGAACGCTGTTCTGCAAAAATGCAGCCGCCTCGCGCATATCCTGCACGTGATGCCTCGGGCGAGGGATTGCGTTAGGATCCTGAAACCCGTGCGCGTGTGCATAGAGCAAAACCCAGATCAAAACACACGGCGGAGCAGTCGCAACAATTGGCAACAGCCGCCCCCTTACCAACTGAGCGATGGCGGCGCCGACTGTTGCCGCGATGGCAATGTCAAGAATTGCGGTGTGGCGGGAGGAGCCGTAGGGGAAGAGATGGAAGATTGCACCCACGCATGCGAAGCAAAAGGGCAGTACGATCAGGATTGCGTAAGCGGGCGACTTACGCCGCCAAAGCCAGTAAAGGCCGAACAAAAAAGCAATGGCAGCCGCCCAAGTGAGTACTCTTATTTGGAACATGTATCGGAATTGTTCCATCGTCCCGTGGAGAGCGAATCGAAATGTGTTCTGATGGGGCTCCGGAAAGCCAAGCTGCAGCCAAGTCGTGTAGTTTTCCTCCAAATCCTCGTGCGAGAACCAAGCAATCTGGGTTTTGTACAAAAAGAAGTACAGACCCAGCGCCGCAATCTGGCCCAGCGCCCAAACCAAGACCAACCTCCCGGATGCGCGTTGTTTCAATAGGCGCAGGGCGGCATAGATTCCCGCCGCAGCCACGAACCAGGCCACCGAGTACTCCGAAAGAATGGCAAGATAGAGAAAAACGGTAGACCAAATCATGAAAAGCTTACTACCGCTATCCAGCGATTTCTCCAGGAAGAGCAAATAGATCGAGAAGAGCAGAAACGCCAGCGTATATGCTCTTATCTCCGCACCGAGATCGATCAGCGTGGGTGAAAATGTGAGGAGCAACTGAGCGCAAAGCGCTGCCGCATTGCCAGCAATTTTCTGTACCCAAAGCATCACGAACCAGGGAAACAAAGCTCCGCAGATTGCCGGCACAAGCCTGAGCAGCACTTCCGAGTGGCCGAACCACAAGATGGGTTGCAAAAGAACAATGAGGAGAGGGGGATGTAGTAAGAAACGGGTGGCATTGTGGTAGAGCCCAACTAACCCATGCCAGGGTTGCGTGGCGACGGTATAGTGGAGTGCCTCATCGGTGTTCAGATAGTACTTCGAGGCATAGTAAATGCGGATTGCAAATCCGCAGACTGCGATGATGACCGCGATGGCTCGAATGTGTTTGTTGAGAAAGCTCTCGGCTCGTTCAGCCCAACCCATTGTCACTCCCTTTCGTTGCAGGACCAGCGTCATCGTCGGAGCCGCAGGCCAGTTCCGCGTGGCGTAATCGAGTAGCTTGAGCGCGGAGGATTCCGCTGGAGGAGAGGTCTGGGTTTCAGATCTAGCCGGTCTTTAGATCGCCATTCCATTTCAGTTTGGCCAATTCGTTAAGCTAGCGTATCACGATCAAAACGAAATCCGTGGTTGGCAGAAACCTAGCCAAACGGCAGCAGGGGCCGGCCGATCCAGAAGCGGTTGCTCCATCGGGTTAGTGCGCTCACACGTCTTGCCGCAAGTCGCGCCTGTGCCTCGCGCCATGGGCCGGTGAAACGGATTGCCGACGGGAGTCTGCGATAGATTCCCGGCAAACGGCGCTTCGCGCTTGCGGCGGATTGCTGCTCCGCCGCGCTGAAATCCAGGTTGAACTCATACCGGAATCGTTCCGGCATCCACTCCGCGGTCAGGGCGCGATACCAATGCGGTGGCCGAATCCACGATCCGACTCCTGCGAGCAGATTGTGCGCCATGTCGCGCGCCGCATCGGTCACGCCCAGTTCGTCAGAGGCATGCATGGCGCAGTTATAAGCAGCGAAGGCTTCCCAGTTCTCAGGCAGAGCCGTCGTGGGAATGCCGAAGAGCCCGGCGAGCGTTTTGCATTCGGCGTAGTATTGCTCACGCTCGGCAGCAGTCAGGGGTGAGAGCGCGCAATCATTGGCCAGGACTGCGCTTTCAACCAAAGTGGCGAACACCCAGCGTAAAGCCGCAATTTCATTGGCCTCGTAGTGCGAGCCTCGCCTCCATCGTGCGACGTCTCCCGTCATCTCTCCGCGAATGCGTGTGTGCAGCGCATACAAGTGGCGCGCCGCGGCCAGCGCCTGGTCAAGCGAGCCGAAGACCATGGTGAACACGACGCGAAATGTGTTGTGGAAGCGCGCGATTGGCTTGGCCAACACCGTGGAGTGTTGGGCGAGTGCCGCTGTCACCCACGGGTGCGCCAGCTGCAGCAGCGCCGCGCGGCCAGCACCCAGGAAAAGCGCAGCCTCGCGATTGATGCGCCAGGAGAACGAGTTGGGACCGAAGATGCCAGCTGTGGGGTTGGGGGTGCGCGCAGCGATGGCGGCCAGCAGCGCTTCGCTGTCGCTTTGAGAAACGAACGCTGCATCTTCTCCGCTCATAGGAAGTCCCATGACATCATTAGACAGGCGCAATACGCTGCCGTTGGTCAGGTGGGCTGAGCGAAGCACTTTGTGCGATCTGAGCGCGCCGCCCCACTGGGTAGTGGGTCAGTCTGAAATATGCTCAAGCGGCCAGAGAAGAAAAAGAATCAAGATTTCGATCAGAAGGGCAATTGCCCAAAACAGCAAATGGTAAGGTCTCAGAGGCAGAGAAGGTACGCCTAGCACAAAGGCTGCCGATAGCAAAAGAGCGATAGCAGCCTTCTTACGATTCACTTTTACGCTCGCCATTACAGTAATCCTCTCACGCCTCTAACAGCCTTACAAGCTCTTCAACGCTCCATTAGCGATCAGTTCAAAATCCGTTTCTTGTAAGGACCACGCTCATGCGCTTTTCAATTGCGCCTCGGCGATAGCGGCTGAAATCACATGATCAGCGATCCCGCGTTTGCGCAAACTCTCGGTGAGCACCTGAATCTGCGAGTTCCCATCCGCGCCTGGTCTTTGCGCAGTCCCTGGCCGACGTAGGCGCGGATCAGCGGCTGATAGCCAGAGAAGCCGAGAGACGGCGCGATCTCCTTCAGATCCTCGATCACATCTTGCGGAATGCGGATACTGATCACCGTCATCTGCCAATCTTTTTTCAATCGCTGCTGAATTAGTTCACTCGCCATCTTCATAGGTCGCCATCTTCCTGCAGTTAACACAAGGCGAATTTGATTGCGACCTCGCCGCAGAAGGTTGAATTTCCCGGCGTTTCGCCGTATGCTTAAGGCTGCAGACGCGTTTGTCCGCCAGAGTTTGCCGTGGGTTTGCCGGCTGGCGGAGAGATGAGTGGGCTTACGGCCCACTTTTTATTTGGGACAAATTGCCGGAGCGCGCGGACCGGTTCGATGGGGCTTAACCCATTGCGAAATCAATGGTATGGCGTCGGCGCAAGGGCAAGTTCCCGGTAAGCGGCGTGGGCTTGATGGACTGTAGGAATGGGGCCTCGGAGAGCGATTTGGGCTCGATGGGGCACAGACGGAATGGCAGTCAGTTTGGACGAAATCCGGTCGGCGGCGCAGCGGGTGGCCGCCTCGCATGGGCTCGACGTGGTTGACATCGAGTTAACCGGATCGGCTAAAGAGCGAGTTTTACGCGTGACCCTCGAAAAGAACGCCGAGGGGCGGGCCCAACTGAAGGCGGCTGCAGAGGCCGGCGCAGAAGGTTTGCCGGAGAAGCTCCGAGAAGGATCGCTCACGGTGGAGCAGCTTTCCGGTGTAACCCACGAGGATTGTGCGGCTTTCAGCCGCGATTTTGGTGTTTTGCTGGACGTGGAAGACCTGGTTCCCGGCGCGGAGTACACGCTGGAAGCGAGTTCACCAGGCTTGGACCGCAAGTTGAGCCAGCCGGAAGAGTTCGAACGGTTTGTGGGATGCCTGGTGAAAGTGCGGACGTTTGAACCGGTCCGCAACAACCGGCACTGGCAAGGAAGATTAGTGGCGGGTCCGAAGGATCCGCCGGCAACGGGAATGATCACGCTCGACCTGGCGGCGGTGAAGCAAAACAGCAAGAGCCGCAAGGCGGGCATCAATCAAGTGGAGATCGCCCTCGGAAACATTGAAAAGGCGAACCTGGTACCGGAGATCTAAGGGGACAGGGACGTATGGTTTAGAGAGGAAAACGGAAGGGCATCGGCAAGCGGAAAGTTTGGGCTTGCGAAATCGATCGGATTTTTCCAGTCCCTAAGTCTCTACGTCTCTAGCCTCTTCATCAAGAAACTTGTGGAGCTGAGGTTCTTCGTATCTCGACTCCCGACAACCAGCAAGAGAGAGCAGTATGGCCACCAACGCTTTGTATCAAAGTATCGAACTCCTGAGCCAGGAAAAGGGCATCGACCCCGGCATCGTTGTCGGAGCGGTCGAGGAAGCCATCGCCCTGGCCACGCGCAAATTCTACAAGACCCAGGAAAACATGCGCGGGGAACTGAACAAGGAGACCGGCGAGATCACGGCCTACATTTATAAAACGGTGGTCGCCGACGAGGAACAGATCGAGGATCCCGTCAACCAGATCACGCTGGCCGAGGCGAATGAACTGGCGCCGGGCGTGGAAGTGGGCAGCGAGATTCGCATCTATCGCGACACCAGCCCGCTGGGCCGAATCGCCGCGCAGTTAGCCAAGCAGATCATTTTCCAGAAGGTCCGCGAAGCCGAGCGCGACACCGTCTTCCAGGAATACGCGCACCGCGAAAAAGAAGTGCTGAACGCGACGGTCAAGCGGATCGAGGGCCAGGACGTGATCTACGACCTGGGCAAAGCGGAAGCCCGCTGCCCGAAACGCGAACAGTCGCGCCTGGAGCAGTTCAGCGTGGGCGAACGCGTGCGCGTGGTCCTGCTCAAGGTGGATCGCGCCGCCAAGGGGCCGCAGGTGATCGTGAGCCGCGCCGCGCCGGAGCTGGTTTCGAACCTGTTTCAGTCTGAGGTTCCGGAAATCTACGACAACACCGTCGTGATCCGCGCGATCGCACGCGAGGCCGGCGAGCGCACCAAGATTGCCGTGCAGAGCCGCGACAAGGATGTGGATCCCGTGGGCGCCTGCGTGGGCATGAAGGGCATGCGCGTGCAGTCAATTATCCGCGAGCTGCGCGGTGAAAAGATCGACATCATCGAGTTCAGCGACGAAATCACTACGTTTGCTGAAAAAGCCCTGCAGCCGGCCAAGGTCAGCCGCGTTTCGATCACCGATCTCGGTGAAAAGCAGCTCGAAGTGATTGTCGACGATACGCAGTTGTCGCTGGCCATCGGCAAGAAGGGCCAGAACGTGAGGCTCGCGGCCAAACTGCTGGGTTGGAAGATCGACATCAAGAGCGAAGAAGAGAAGCGCCAGGAAGTGGAGCAGCAGATGCAGGCTTTGGCCGGCGCGCCAAGCACACCGATCGAGCAGGTGAGTGAGCTGGGCGACGGCATTATTCAAAAGCTGGTCACAGCGGGAATTACAACCGTCGAGGCGCTTGCCGACATGACTCCCGAGCAGCTCGAAGAAATTCCGGGCATCGGCGAAAAGACCCTGGAAAAGATCAGCGTCGCGGTTCGCCACTACTTCGGCCATTTTGAAGAAGCAGCCGCCGCTGCGGCGGCAGCCGAATTGGCAGAATCGGCTGAGGGCGCGTCAGAGGTCCCGACCCCCGACGCCGCTTTGGCAACGTCAGAGGCCGAGACCGAAAACGCGGCCGAGGTGCTGGAAGAAGCGGAAAGTGGAATTGCGGAGAAAGCCGAAGGCGAAGAAATTGAGGCTGCCGGTGAAGCGGGCGAGGCCGTAGCCGAAGAAGTGGCCGAGTCTCAGAACATCACCGCAGCAGAATTGGCGGTTGAAGATGTACCGCCCGCCGATGCGGAAGTGGCAAAAGAATTGGAAGAAGAAGAAAACGGGGCGAAAAGCGAGGACGGCGCGTAAGATGCACAGCGCCGGACTTGTTTTGTTGAACCAAAACGGAAACTTCAAAAGCGGCCAGGCCATGAGGTAGCAATGAGCGACTAAGGGCGAATTGGCGGCAGTTTCAAATTGAAAAGAGGCGGATGAGTAAGGTTCGTATCAACGATCTCGCGAAAGAACTGGAAGTCAAGTCTCGCGCGATTCTCGACGTTCTTCCGGAACTCGGCGTTGCTGCCGGCAAGACGCACTCCAGCTCAATTGAGTCGGAGGAGGCGGATAAAGTACGTGCGCATTTTGCCCAGGAAGCGCGTCACGCTTCGCATGCCGGAGCTGCCCCCGCGCGTCATGCAGAACAGGCCATCGTCCCCAAGATCGATCTCTCGCACATCTCGAAACCCGGCGATGTGTTGAAAGCGGTCCTGGCCAAAAAGCACGAAGAGGAAGAGGAGCAGCGCCACGTTCGTGTGCCGGTGAAGCCGGCACGCCGAAGCCTGCCAGACCCCTGCCCCGCTGGCTGCCGCGCCAGTTGCCGCCAAGCCACCGGCTGCCGCTCCGGCCCGCCCGGAACCGCGAAAGATCGTGCCACAGCCGCGCTCCGCTCCGCCCATCGTTGCCCTTCCTACCGCTCCTCCAGCCATTGCGAGCCGTCCGCCCTCGGGCGCCGTGGTTGCCAAGGCTCCGGCGGGCGCGGTTCCTGGGGCGCGCACGGTCGTTGTGGTCGCGCCGCCCGCTGGGGTGGTCGTGAAACCGCCTGCGGCCGCAGTTGCGCGTGAAGAACAGCCCCATCACGTTGAAAAGCTCCCTGCCGCAAAGGCGCCCTCCGCCGCGACTCACGTAATTGGTGAGCCGCCTGCACCGGCTGCGGCGGCTCCTGAATCTGTCGTAGCCGCGTCGGCCGTTTCTCAAGCTCCTGTTGCAACGGCGGAGGCTTCATCCTCTGTTCCAGCCATCGCCGCCGCATCGACAGCGGCTCCGGCGCAGCGTGCCCCAAGCCGTGCGCACGTTGAACCTCCGGCGCGCCGCATGGTGATGCCGCAAACCGGGCCGCGACCGGTCTACAAAGCATCCATCGTTCCGCCCACCGCGCCCGCTGCAGGCGCAGGATTGCAACGCGGCAAACCGATCTTCGATCGCAGACCTGTTTCCGGACCGCCCGGAATGGGGCAGCGCATGTCGAGTGGTGGCGTTAGCGCTCCCGGCCAATTCGCTGGCGGACCGCGGCCCAAGCATCCGACGCGTTCTGGAGCCGGGGCCTTCCCAGGGGCCGGTGGCCCAGGAGCTCCCGGAGCGCGGCCCGGTTTTGGCGCGCGCCCAGGGTTTGGAGCGGCGCGTCCAGGCTTCGGGCAGCGTCCCGGCGCGGGCGGCGCGCCGCCCACTGGCGAAGCTCCACGCCCGCAACGCGCTTCGTCGCGTGGCCGGGGCCGCGGCCAGAAACAATACCCCAAGACCAAAGAAGGGCCGATGAAGGGCTTTGTGCCGCCGCCACGCTACGGCGGCGCGCAATACAGCACCGAGCCCGTGCCCATTACGCGCGAGATCACGGTCACCGAAGGCATCAGCGTGAAAGATCTTGCGGAAAAGCTCGACGTCCGCGCCAAGGATCTGATCGCCACTCTGCTGATGGGCGGCGTGTTCGTCACCGTCAATCAGTCTCTGGACGCCGAGATGGTGAAAGATGTGGCAGCCAAGTTTGGCGCTGCCGCGACCGTGATCAGCTACGAAGAAGAGTTGGAAAACGAGGCCATCGAAGAGGTATTGGATGTAGAAAAAACCGATGTGGTTGAAGTGCCGCGCTCGCCGGTGGTCACGGTCATGGGTCATGTGGATCACGGCAAGACGTCATTGCTCGATGCCATCCGCGAGACCGACGTCGCCGCAGGCGAAGCCGGAGGCATTACACAACATATTGGTGCGTATAAAGTCCGATTCAACAAGGAAGGTTCTCCTGCCTCTGGCCGCGAGATCGTCTTCCTCGATACGCCGGGTCATGAAGCGTTCACCCGCATGAGAGCCCGCGGCGCCAAGGTGACTGACATTGTGGTGATCGTGGTTGCCGCCGATGACGGCGTGATGCCACAAACCCTCGAAGCCATCGATCACGCCAAGGCCGCCGAGGTTCCCATCATCGTGGCCGTGAACAAGATCGACAAACCTGAAGCCAACCCCGACCGCGTGAAGAAGCAACTTGCCGACCGGGGCCTTATCCCTGAGGAGTGGGCGGGCGCGGGCCAGGAAGGCACGGTCTTCGTCGAAGTCTCCGCCAAGAAACGCATTCACCTCGATCTGCTTCTGGAAATGATCTGCCTGGTGAGCGACATCAAGGCGCCGAAGGCTACGCCCGGACGCAAGGCTGTCGGCAGCGTGCTTGAGGGCAAGCTTGACCGTGGCCGCGGACCGGTCGCCACCGTCCTCGTTCAGGACGGAACGCTGCATCTGAACGAGAGCTACATTGTCGGCAACACTTTTGGCAAGGTGCGCGCCATGTTTGACGACCGCGGTCGCGCGCTTGAGGAAGCTGGACCATCGACACCTGTCGAAGTCCTCGGCCTCGAATCCATTCCCGATGCCGGCGACACTTTCCTCGTGGTCGCTGATCGCGACAAGGCCAAGGGTATCGCGCAGTACCGCAAGATGAAGGAGCGCGATGCGCAACTCGCCAAGAGCTCCCGCGTTTCGCTCGAAGGCCTGTCAGAACAGATTCGCCAGGCCGGCGTGAAAGACCTGCCGCTCATCATCAAGGGCGACGTCACGGGCTCGGTTGAAGTGCTGGCCGACTCGCTGGTCCGCATGTCGACTGAGAAAGTACGCGTCAAGGTTCTGCACTCCGGCGTCGGCTCGATCACGGAGAGCGATGTCCTTCTGGCGACCGCATCCAACACCATCATCATTGGCTTTAACGTGCGCCCCGAGCGCAAGGCCGCTGAGCTCGCGCAACAGGAGAACGTTGAAATCCGCCTGCACTCCATCATCTACGAGTTGCAGGACGAGATTCGCCTGGCCATGATGGGCCTGTTGGAGCCGACCTTCAAGGAAACCTACATCGGCCGCGCCGAGGTCCTGAACATCTTCAGGATTCCCAAGGTGGGCACCATCGCCGGCTGCCGCGTTCAGGATGGCCTGATTCGCCGCGATGCGGAAGTGAAGGTGATGCGCGGCGGGGAGCAGGTATTCAAGGGCAAGATCGGCTCGCTCAAACGCTTCAAGGACGACGCGCGCGAAGTGGCCAACGGCATGGAGTGCGGCATAGGCATTGCCAACTTCAGCGACATCAAGGAAGGCGACACCGTTGAAGCCTTCTCGACGGAAAAGATGGCGGCTGATTTAGGAGCGCTGACGTCGGCGAAGGCGTAAATTCGTTCTGAACCCAATCAAGCCGGCCCGCTACTCATCACGAGTAGCGGGCCGATTGTTTCAATCGGAGAGACGGACCTTCACTGCACCAGCACCAGATGCCCCAGCGTCAACTGCGTATTATCCGTCTCGATCGCGATTCCCTGCGTGCTGTCAACCAGATACAAAGTGAAACTGCCCGGCGCTGTGCGCGATGCAGGGTCCATGCCCGTGAGGTTTCCGGTGAACACGCCATTCGCGGCGGCCGTCAAGTTGCCTGAAATTGCGAAGTCCGCGCCTCCGCTGCCGGCATCGGCAAATCCAGACACCGTATCCGTCCCGTTGCCCGCAACGGCCGTAACGGAGCCAAGCGCGATGCCCGATCCTGTGTTCGAACTGATATTGGCCATACTAGCGTTGAGCGCGTAGGTTCCGTTGAATGAGGTCGCGCTGAAAGAACCGGGCTGCCGCTGAAAGGCTTGCCCTGTGAACGTTTGCGTGCCGCCACTCGACAGCAACAGAGCGTTACCGTTTCCCGTCAGATAGAGATGCATCGAGTAGTTGAAGGTCGAGCCATCAGTGAGGTTCAATAGCGTGACCCGGCCGGTGGGATCAACCGTCCACGAGCCGGTGAAGGAAAGTGGGCTCTGCACGCTCTTTTGGCTGAGATTGTTCCAATTGAGCGTCCCCGTGGCTGTGCTACCAGCATTGGCGGTAACGAACCCGGCAACCTGAAAGGCTCCATACTGGAAGGCGTTGTCGGCGCCGAACACATAGCTGCCGCCCGCCAGTGAAGTGTTGCTAAAGTGCCCTGTGCTGGATCCCTGGCCGAGCGCCAATCCGCCCATCACTCCCTGATAGTTGGCCACGTTGTTGTAGACCGCAGAGATGAGCCGAATATGGCTTGCGTCGACGATATAGCCAATCAACGAGGTCGCCGGCAGGGAAGAAGATTGATTCGGATTCAATTGAAACTGTACTCTGCCGTATTTGTCGGGAGCGGTTACGGTGCTGGCTCCCAACATTTCTTGGCCGTTGTAAGCGCCGCCGTAACCTTCATCGATCGCATCGAGCACGCTGCCGTTTCCTGAGATGCCCCCCACGCTATCGACGTTGAGTATGCCCCCGATCCACGCGGGATCGGCGAACTGATCCCCGCCATACATTGAGATTGCATATCCGCCGGAGGGCGCGGCCGCATTGCTCTGCAGTTCAAGCGTGCCGCTGCCGGGCAAACCGTAGAGTTGCGCGGCAAATCCCTGCGCTCCGGTGGCGAGGACGCCATTCAGCGTTTCCCCGCCGCCAAAGTTTGAAATGATCTGGATCTGAAGATTGCCGTCAGGGGTGGTTGCGTAGCTTCCGCCGCTGATCGGTCCCGACAGATAGGAGTAAGGATACAGATCGCCGTAGTAGTCCGACGTATAGGTGATGGAATCCTGCTCTCCGCCGGTAATCGCTCCATTCAGGGCTACAAAGACGCCCGTTGTGAAGTTTGCCGAGGTACCGGCCGGCCCGGACAACTGGAAGACATACGTGCCGTTCGCCAGAGTCGGTGCTGCCGAGCTGATCACAATGCTTGCCGATACCGATTTGGTCGAGTCCGTAACTGACGTCGCTGTCACGGTCACGGTATTGCCTGGCGGGATTGCCGCTGGTGCAGTGTAGGTGGTTGGCACCTCGTTGCCGGTTGTGGCTGGGTTAAACGACCCACAGGCTGCGGCTCCGTAGGTTAGTGTCCATTTCACCTGGGGATTCGCCGTGACGTCATTCGTGATCTGGGCGCGCATGGATATGGACGAACCCACTTGCATTGAGGCCGGCGGCGCACCGGAAAATGTGACAGAAATCGGAATAGGAGGCACGATGGTTATGACGGCCGACCGCGAGAGCGACGGATTGGCAACCGAGGTTGCCGTCACTGTGACTGTCGCCCCGGAAGGGATCGCTGGAGGAGCAGTGAATACCGTCGCACCCACTTCGTCGCTCGCCTGCAACGTGCCGCAGGCCCCTGGGCTTCCGCAACTGATGGCGTATGTGACCAGGGTGTTTTCTGACGCGGTTGGAACTTGTATCGGATAGATTGTTGCCGCATCAATGGTTGCTGATGCATTTACGGCCAGCGACGTAGGCGGCGTGGAGACAAAGATGACGTTAGTCGGCTGCGGCGTCTCATTCAGAGGCGGCAGGCTTCCAGGCCCTCCGCATCCTGCCAATCCTGCGATTGTTCCCATGGCAACGAAAGAAAAACATACACTGCGCGCAATCATGACCAACACCCCACTCAATAGCGGCGAGAGGCACCTGTGCGGCTCTGCGCACTGAAGTAACCATGCCCCCGGTTGGGTAAATAGGCTGACGGAAGGAAGGGATTGCAATCGGCACTGGAGCAGCCAATCGATCTGCGAAGAACTTCAAATTGCGCATCTTCGCACTCCCCCTTTGATTTGGATGCAGAGACGCTCCGAATAGTAGGACACGCGTGTCAATAATTTGTCGCGTTTGTTGCCGCGGGCCCTCTCAGCCTGT
>CAWJDG010000079.1:0-21758 GCA_963841365.1 uncultured Acidobacteriaceae bacterium | reverse complement strand
TCGGCTGAGTTTGTGTCTCCCGATTGCGCCAGCGCCAAAGCGGCCATGGCGCGCACGTCGCGATTTGGGGCCAGCTTGATCCCGGCCTCGGCATCGGCGCGCCCCTGGGATGAGTTTCCCGACTCCGCCTCGAACGGCGCCAGTTCTACCTGATAGCCGGCTGCGGTCTCTTTGGCCTCCGTGTTTAGCGCCGAATCCATCGCCCGCTGCTTGAAACGACGCGCGGCCTTCAATCGTCCATACCACGCCTCGGTGTCCGCCTGTGCGCCCAGCATCGCGTCTTCTGCGCTGCGCTTTCCCGTCACAGAGGATGCCAACTGCGCCATCCGAGTCTGGTCGCCCTTTAGAAATGCCAGCAGATAAAGCGACTTGGCCCGTCCCTCATACGGCAAATTCAGCTCGTCCGACAACTTGTACACCGCCTCCGCCTCATCCAGCCGGTTGAGACTCACGAGGTCCGCGGCGAGGTTCTGGTAGTTGGCCGCCAAGTCTGGAATCAGGCGAAGGGCCTCACGGTCTGCTTCTACTGCCTTCTCGGGGTTTCCAAGCCTTATGTAAAGAAATCTCAGCGAGATACCTTCCCTCGGGTAGGTCTGTAGCAACAGCTCGGCGGAAGCTTCCGCCTTTTCCAGTTCTCCTGTCCCGAACTGGTAGTAGCTCATTTCGATCCATAGCCGCTCCCTTTCGCTGACCTTGTCCCGCAACTCGTAAGCCTTTCGGATACTCTCTGCCGCAAGCTCCGGCTCACGCTGGAGGTTATACTGCCACGACATGGCGTCGTAGGCCGCGGCGAACTCCGGATCGAGTTCCACCGCCCGCGAGAAGAAGGGAAGAGCCTCGACGTGCGCCCCCATGTCGGACTTATGCGCCCCCAGGCTAAAGGCTTTTAGAGCTTCGAGTGAGGGCGTGTCGCCTCCTGCAGCGGGGTATCGTACTTCTCGACAGTCGCGAGCGATTCGCCGACCTGCGTCCTGAATTGGCCTGCCATTTGATCCAAGGCGTGCAGCACGTCTTCTTTTCTGGCCGCCTGCACCTGTTCCTCGGCCAGGACCTTGCCACTCTGGCAGTCCTTTGCGCGCAGGCCCAGGACGTACTGGCTGCCGAGGGACGCGATCGAGCCATCCAGCACGGCTGCGCTAGCAGTTCGCTCGCAAATCTCACGCGCGATCGCCGGAGTAAGGCGCGCATCTGCCGGTTGGCCCATCTCTTGCAGTACTTGCTGGATTCGGTCATCGGCGATGAGGCTCAGGTAAGGCGACTGCTCAAGCTGCACCGCCATGCCGCGCCGCAGGGTGCTGTCGAATACGGGATCGCCGGTGGAGTTGTCAAAGTCGGCGAGGACGACGGTGTCCTGGTCGGTGAGGACCTTCTTGCCGCGATGCAGGTACAGAAAAGTGCACGCCGAGGCACCGGCGAGCAGAAGGACACTGGAAGCGACCACCCACCGGGTCGATGGCCTGAGTTTCACCGAAGTTGAGGTCGATTCGACGGGCGGTGCCGGCGCAACTGCGGAGCTGTCCGCCGCAACCGTCACGCGAGCGATAAACCGGTAGCCCGCTGTCGGAACCGTCTCGATAAATCGCGGAACGCGGATGTCATCGTTCAGCGCTTTGCGGAGCAGCGTGATGGCTCGGGTGAGGGCGTTTTCGGTCACCATTGCGTCCGGCCAAACTTTGTCCAGCAATTCCTGCTTCCGCACCAGCCGATTCCGATTTTCGATCAGGTAAATCAGTAGCCGCAGCACCTTCGGCTCGACCTGCACGGGTATTTCGTTCTCGGAAAGACGAAACTCCCGATCGTCGACCTCGAATTGGCCGAACCGATAAACCACTTGTTTTCTCCAGCTTAAAAGCCATCACAAAGACATCACTGGCGTCACCGAAACATCCGGCGGAACTCAATACCATCACCGAGCCGGGCCGACATAGTTCACCGCATCGAGGTGAACCCCATGTCGCCAATCAGCCGCTTCAATCGCTTTTTCGTTGTTCTAGCCCTTGCAATCTGCGCCCACGTAGTGGCCCCCGCGCAGGATCATACCGAACCAAGTGTCCAGATCGTTACAGCAAAGATCAGGTTGGACGATCTCTCCATGATTATCGTACCTGTCAGCATAAATGGCTCTGGCCCTTATGACTTCCTGCTCGACACCGGTAGCAGCAAGACCATTGTCGACCGTAAACTTTCTGAGGAGCTCGGGCTTCCGCCCGTGGGCGAAAGCAACATGGTCGGGGTCCTTGCCTCCGCCCGCATGTCAGTCGTTCGCGTGAACTCGCTCTCCGTCGCCGGGGCCGTGGTTCCCGGTGGAGAAATCTTCAGCTCCGACCATCCTGCAACCGTGAACGGCACGGTGCGTGGCGTGCTCGGCGAGGACTTCCTGCAGAACTTCGACGTGCTCATCGACTATCGCCACCGCAGTCTCCGGCTCGAGGCTCCCCTTGGCTCCATGGCGCAGACGGCGACAGGTGAGCGTCTTCCGCTGCAACTCACGGGAATTTATCACGGAAAGGTCACGCACAACCGGCTGGTGATCTCCGGCCGTATGCGGGAATTTGGGGACGCAACGATGTCGCTGCTTCTGGACTCCGGCGCAAACCAGCTTACCCTCTTCTCGGACAACCTTGGTCCCGGGGCAGGCCAGGCCGTACCTATAACGACCGGAAACTTCAATCGGTGGGTTGCTTCGATGTCGGCGACCCGCGAAATCCGCTCTCTCAACCTGGGAAGCAACTCGGTCCCAGAGCTGACAGCGATTGCCCTCTCGCGCCGGGCCGAAGCCGACACGGATGGACTGATCCCCACCTCGCTCTTCCATGCCATTTTCATCAGCAGCCGTGGAGGGTTCGTCATCTTGAACCCCTCATTTCCCAAGACGAGTCGCGATGGGCAGGTGGCTATGACAGCGAAATGAAAAAGAAGATAACGATTTGCGACAACTCCGAAGCGCTGCAACTATGCTGGGATACTCGATGAGTCGAGTCAGTTGTTGCGAAATCGCCGAGTCGCTCATCGAAGAGCCGATTTGTACCGAAATGTCGGCCAGTGTAGAGGAATCTTAGAAGCACGGCCCGGGAGCGGCGCCAAGCGACTGATCGCGATTGAATTCTTCACGAGTCGGAACCGGTTTTATACTGATTAGCACCATCATGGAAAACGTGGGCGCACCGACGAATCCGTTACCGAGCAAGCATTCGCGTTCGCTCGATTTCCGCTTAACCGCGGCCGTGATTTTGCTCTTGCCGGCCATCTGGTTCAGTTGGAAGACTGTTGATGACCTGGCCGCGCGCCGCCTCATCCGTACCGACCTGGCCGAGATCACGCACGCGCGCTACGGAATCCTGAGCGCCGACCAATGGCGCGCCATCATCAGCCCGATACTCAACGCGCAAGTCGACAAGCTCGATCTCAAGGGACAGAGCAAGAGTCTCCGGCCCATGGTTGAACGGTCCCTGTACGCCCTGCTAGACAACATCAAGACGCAGATGACGTCGCCCAACGCCAAGGCATCGGGCAGGCCCGGCGGGGGCAACGCGATGCTAGTGAACATGATCATCGCATCGCTGCGTCCGCATGTGCCGGAGTACACCAACGTGGTGATGGCGGAGCTGGCCAAACCAGAAACGCAAAGGAGCTTCAGGGACTCCATCCGCGGCGTGCTTACCGATGCGGTTACGAACACGTTCGGCACCACGGACATGACCACTTATAACGCCATCCTGAAGCGATATGGATGCGCCAGTGGTGCGGCATGCGAGGAGACTCTCGGCAAAAAGATCGCAGAAGCGGACACAAGAGTGAATCGCTACTCTCTCACGGTGCTCGCATCGGCAGCGTTGGGATTCATTGTGCTCATGGCAGGCAAGCCGGCGCTCTCGCGGGGCGCCGTAGTGGTGCTGATGTTGTTCTGCCTTGCGATGCTGGCCGGCGGCGTGCTCAGCCCAATGCTGGAGGTGGAAGTCCGCGTCACAAAGCTGGACGCAACCCTGCTTGGCACGCCCATCGAGTTTCACGACCAGTCGCTGTACTACCGCAGCAAGACCGTGCTTGAGGTGTCTCAGACACTCATCCAGATGGGCCGACCGGAGATGACGCTGGTTGCCGTTCTGGTGATTCTGTTTAGCGTGGTCTTCCCGGCGCTGAAAATGCTGGCGCTCGGCGTATGTCTCTTCCGGCCGGCGCTGTTGCGCACCAACCGCTTCGTGAAGCTGCTGGCTTTCGAGCTATCCAAGTGGTCCATGGCCGACGTCATGGCTCTGGCGATCTTCATGTCTTTTGTCGCGTTCAATGGCGTCATCGGAAGCGCGTGGGACGGCTTGCGCGGCGTGCCGAACGTCCAAGAAGTGCTGATCCCGACGAATGCTTCCAAGATCCTTCCCGGCTATTACTTGTTCGTTGGTTTCTGCGTGTCGAGCATCCTCCTGTCGAAGAAGCTGGAGCACGGGATCGCTTCCAGTTCCGCCTCCGAATCAAGCTAGACTCGCTATTGGTGCTGCGGGCTCTCGATATGGCGTGCTTGCTGCAACCCAGACCACCGGCAGATCAGCAATTCCCAAGACGTGGGTAAACACAAAGGCCCCGGGATCCGATGCCCCAGGGCCTTTGTTCTACGCGTTCTGGTTGAAAGGAGAGATCACTCTCTAATGGGCGAAGTCTAGCACTATTCTCCGCAACATGCAGTGATGTGGATAATATTCTCCTTTTTCTTCGCCTATATTTCTTCCATGGCCGAGGATGATCGTCGCCGAGTGTACATGTCGTTCCAGGACCGCTACGGCTGGCATTGCCAATTCTTGGAGGCGGATCTGAAGACTGCCCTGCCGAGGAAGCTGCACTTCACGTCCGCGGAAAAGGTGATCGAGCTGGTGGGAGCGGGGTGGCGGGCTCACTGACCAAGAGAGCCGCGCGGTGCTGAATCAGGCAATCGCCACCGGCCGCGGTGGAGTGTTCTTGCGACTAACCGAGGAGCAATACGCCAAGATGAAGGCGCGGTAGAATGATCTGAATTCTTAAGAGAATCGGAACCGGATTTGAAGAGCATATATTATCCCCGGCGTTCCAAGCCGCACAGTTTCACCGCGTCATCTGCTGTGTTTTTGCTTCGCAAAGTTGGGCTTCGGAAACATTCGTAGCTCCGAAGGGGTAATTTGATGGCCGAAATGGAACGAAAGGCGCCAACTTTTCCATCCGTTGACACAGTACCCCCAGAGAAAGCACCCGAGAAGGAAGGTGCCGAAGCACCACCCGCTGCTCCTGCGCCTGTTCCTGAGGCCCCACCGGCCCCGCCACGCCAGAAACAAACTACCGTATGCCGGCCAGACCAGACGCCATGGTGGAAGTCGGGTATTGAGGTTGTTGCTGTGTTCGTGGCAATTGTGGTTGCGATCATCTATTGGAGACAGTTGAACGTTATGATCGGTCAGCTCGAACAGATGCGGGGAAGTTCGGACCAAACCGACAGATTGATATGTCTTTACCAGAAGCAACTGAGCGAACTGCAAAGGCAATCTGCCAATACGCGGGACTTTGCCGTTGCCTCGACGTATCAAGCGATAGCAGGCGCCCAATCCGAAAGCGCCTATATCGACCAAACAGCGTCGCAACCGGTATTCAGTCCGTTTAAGGCGATTTCCGTTCCGTTCCAACTGCTCAATTCCGGCAAAACTCGGGCCATAAACTTTCGGTTCGCCGCGAATGCTGTGTTGTTGCCAAGGAATGGCGATCCCAACTTTTCCTATCCCAAAAGAGCCCTTAGGATGTTTACCGAATTCTTGGAGCCTGGAAAGATCGTTCCCGATAACCTCTCGCAGCCGGTTTCGATCCTGGTTCTCAACGATTTGGGGCAACCGATCATTGCAGATAATCGGATCATTTCCGACTATCAAGAAGGAAGAAAAGATATTCTTATTTATGAAAGGCTTACCTACAAAGACGTGTTTGGAGTGGAGCATTGGACTCACTATTGCCGAGCCCTGATGGTGCTTCCACCGGGAGAGATCAAGCGCGCCTACCATGAAGCGTGCACAACCTACAATAAGGCCGACGAGAATCAGGTACTTGGTGCCAGGAGCCAACAGTTGGCGCCAGCTCAGCCGACCCTTCCAGATGTTCCGTGCCCTTCCCCAAAGCAAAATTAGGACACTACCCAAGGTTTGCCGTTGCTCTCACCGCGGCAAACTCGAAACACAATCCCTCACTCTGGCCAGTACCGAAGGAAGATGCGGAAGAACAACCGCCAGATCGAGCGTTGTTCGCGCTCACCCTCAGAACGAGTTGCCCGGAGTTTGGCCCTCTGCTTGTCATCCTTGCGCCGCTCCTTGCGGAGCTTGCGCTGGTTTAGCTCGCAATCGACCGCACCGGGTCGCATTCCCTCACCAAGACGGAGAAGTTGAAGTCGACTCCAGAGTTGGATCCGCCGATCTGCAACGCCCTTTAGCCAGCGCAGTTGGAATATGGCCGCAAGCATGCGCTCTCGCCCAGAGACAAAAAAGCCCGTGCCGAACAAGCAGGACCTCAGCGGTCTTCCTTGTTCAACGCGGGCTAATTTCTGGGTGAATCGAAACTTCGTTGAGAATCAAGCTCAGGCTACGGCTGTGGTGCATTCCACATCAGATCGGCCGACTTCCCGACTCGCTCGGACGCGTTCTAACGCGAGTTTTATATCAACCTACTCTCGGGCGCCGGCGGGAGTTGAGGCCGCGCCGGATCGTAAAGTCAACAGGGTCACTTCTGGCGGACAGTTGAACCTTACAGGTATCACAATCGTCCCCAACCCACGATTTGTATACAAGCTTAACGGTCCCAAGCGCCTCAACCCGCGAGGGTACTTCCGGGCGAGTTTCGGCAGGTAGGGAGCACCCACAAACGGAAGTCGAATCTGTCCACCATGAGAATGGCCGGAAAGCTGCAGGTCGACCGGATATTCCTTCACGGCGTCTGCAAAGTCCGGTTCATGAGCCAGCAGAACGGTGGTCTCACCACGGGCAATCGTCCGCAACGATTCATCGAGGCGCGGCTTACCTTCAAGTACATCGTCCACCCCAGCAATCCAGAGTCGCGCCCCAGCGCGTTCCACATGAAGGGCATAATTTCTCAAGAGCGTGATGCCATGGTTCTCCAGCGATTTGGTTATGAACTGAGGGTTGCACTGATCGTGATTTCCCAAGATCGCGAATATGCCCATGGGGGCGGTCAGTTCGCTCAGGATCTGGGCGCACGGCGTCGCGCATCGTGAGCTGGAAAGACTGGACCCATAAATCGGAACGGTGACATAATCTCCGGTCAAGACGACAATGTTTGGATTTAATTCGTTAGTGGCGCGTACGGCTGCCCGAATCAGCTCTGCATCGTGTATTGACGTGTAGTGAAAATCGCTCAAGTGGCCAATGGTGAGCCCGTCGAACTCGCTTGGGAGACGTGTGAGTTCGATTTCCATTCGCTCGACAACAACCTCTTGGATCTGCGCCAAGCCTGCGCTTGCTGCGACTACTATACCTGCCGTTCCGAGTCCGCCAAGCTGGAGGAACCGTCGCCTTGTGAGTTTGGAAGTGTTCATGAAGCAACAGCTCAGCGGTGTCTCCCCGCAAGCTCATTGTGTTGACTTGTCGGTCCTGGTGACGGGCGACGGCTAGAATTCTCAGCAAACTTAGTGCTTCTTCCAGCGGCAAATCGTCTGCTCGCTGATCTCCGCGTTTCAGATCAATTCAGCCACCAGTACCCCACCTCGGCCTGCCGTAATATCTCAACTATCTACTTCTAAGGAAAAGCGCTTGTTCTTAATTGGCACAATCCTCCGTCCTCGTGGGGCGGGTTTCTTACCGGAGACTAACATTTTGCTCGGTTCAGAAATATTGGGCAGACCAAGTCTGGGCAGCTCTATCGGGTTGTGCACCCAACGACTAAAGGCAAGCAGCCAGTCGTCATTCTCCTGTCCGCGCGACATTACCTTCCGGAACGGGACAAAACAGCACGTCTCTCGTGCCCCGTGGAGGAATCAAACTTGTGACGAGTGTGTTCCCGAGATCGCGCGTCTAAATCAGACGCTATTGAAAAAGCCCGAAAGCGGAGAGGCGCCGCTTCACACCCTGTGGCAGCAGGCGCTCATTGCGACCCAAAAGCAGACCGCTGGCTTTGGCCGCATCGCACCACAATGCCTTGCCCACAGCGCCAACCTGTCCCGGGCGAAAGGCCTGAAACTTCGACATCACCGTGCGTATGCCTTCGTCGCGAACGGACGCCTTCGGGCCTTTGGTCCAAATTCCCAACCGGTTGTAGACTACCCCGATGTCGAAATATCGGCGGAACAAGGTTCTTGCCGGGTAATCGTGCGAATGGTACACCATAGCCTTTGGCTCGTACACAATGGTCCACTCCTGATCAAGTAACCGTTTGGCGATCGCAACGTCCTCGAATACTCTTAGCTCATCGGGAAAACGTGTAGCCTCCCAGGCGCTCTTGCGAATAGCGGCATTCACTGTGGAGAAATGATAATAACGGTAGCCAAGCCGTTCCCGGGAAGAACGGTTCTTGACAATTCGCTCGGGCCCATAGAGCGAGCCTAGCGCATGCTGACGCTCCATCTTGGAGCTAGGCTTGGGAATGTGGCGTCCATATACTGCTCCAACAGACTCGTCCCGAAAGTTGTCCAGCAGGGACAGAAGCCATTGCGGACCGGTCGGGAAAGCGTCGGCCGCGAGATACACTAGATATTCTCCGGACGCCATGGTTGCCGCCAGATTCCGCGTGCGGGAATGATGAAACTCGGCCGTAGTAATCTGGTGGATCTTGACCGGGTATTTTCGCGCCAGATCGACGGTGCCATCAGTTGATCCAGAGTCGATGAAAATAACCTCAAAGGAGGATGACGTCTCTTGCGAGAACACTGCGTCCAAGCAGTGCTGAACATTGCCCGCTTCGTTCTTCGCGAGCACAAGTATCGAAGTCTGTATCACAATTCCCATCTCGCAGAGGACTTGAGGTTGAACAAAAAATGCTTATTAACTTAAATGAGCTTGCATGATATTAACTGCGCACAATCGCGCACAACTGCCACTGGCGTGCGGAGAATGCACTCTCTGCGCCCACTCCACTTTCAGTCGCATTGCCCCGAAACTCGTTTCTGCCTTAGGGCGCGAATTGCGCCTTGTAATGCTATCCATCGCAGATGATTTGTCGCTTTTACAAGTATTGCTTCTTAAAACCCCAAAACAGCAACTCGCTCAGAATTATCATTTACAGAAGCGCGTCAATAGCACCGGCACCTAGTTTGGCGAAGTTGCCGGGTTGTCATGGAACGCGGGCGTTGAAAGCCACCTAAGTGCCTCATTTTCTGGAACGGACCTTTGTGAGGCGCGACTGTGACCCCGTCAGAAGCCGAAAAGCACATTCTTGTTCACGATTCGAGGACCTGTTGATAACATTGCTCGAGTTGGTCCACGTGCCTAGCGAGGATCGGAGCAGAAGCCCAAAAGCTAGAGTATGCTGCTTCACCTAATTTGGTCACCAAGTTGTCGTCATGGAGCATCCGCAGTTTCCTGGCAAGATCTTCCACATCGCCCCCATGAAACCAGAGCCCTGTCTCCCCATCAATTACGCTTTCGCGTGCGGCAGATGTGTCTGCAACGACAGCAGGAATTCCACGTGCAGCGGCCTCAAGAACAACCAGTCCTTGGGTCTCATACCAAAAGGACGGAAATACCAACGTCCTTGCCCCTTCGAGCTGTCTATAAACGTCTTCTCGAGAAGCCCACCCGGTGATCTTACACTCTGGATACTGAGCTTCGATTCTTCCTCTCAAGTAACCATCGCCAACAAATCTCAATTCACTCTTTGCCCTTCGAGAAGCCTCAGCAGCCAGCAATGGCCCTTTTTCCAACGCGAAGCGCCCAACATATACGATCGATTTATTAGCGCTAATATCTACCGGGGGCTTAATCGCAGCATCGATGGGATTTCCAATATTATAGAATCTTGCACCAGTAGGAAGGAATGGCTCAATTAATGAACGTGAAAGGGCCGAAATCGTAATAAAGTTGCGAACTGCACTCGGTAGGTGCCCTGCCGATAATTGCACCTCGCTGCCTGGCCACTCTCCATAGTTTTTCTAAATAGTTTCTCGAATCACAATTCGTCATCATACATGACGACGAAAGCGGTGCGAGATGGCAGATTTCCCCGGTTAGATAATTGAAAAACCCACCATTCGGACAGGCGAGGAAGTAATCATGAACCGTAACAACGAGACCAGCGCCGTGAGCAAGCGCCACGGGTATGATGCTGGAGGAAATAGCTTTTGTCCAACTATGGACATGTACCAACGTCTTTCGCGGATCCAGTGTGGGCAAAAGCGCAGCCATCTCGGCAGCCGCTCTGCGGTTCCAAATGCCTTGCACGGCCGCACCAATTCGATCGGGGTTATGCAAGATATCAGATTGCTTGGTGCAGACTATGCGAACACCTGCCCGCTTAAAAGATAGATCGGGGGGACCGACTGCGGAGAATAGGACAACAGAGTGACCTCGCCGCGCCAATTCGCGGGCACTGGAAAGCGCAATCTGCCCGGCTCCGCCATTGACATAGGCGAAATCATTGACTATAACGACTGTCCACTGAGCGCTCTGCATTCTTCACCTTTCGATGCGTGCCTCTTCCCACCTGCGCGATCAAGCCTCTCATCCCAGCCTGTAATACTCCTGCTCAGGCAATATTTGCCGAGCACTCTTAGAGATGGTAAGCAGCTCAATTAGCTTCAGGGCCGATACGAAGAGCTGGCCGCGCTGGTTTAGCGAATCCGCATCAGTGGACGAGTCTGGCAGAACAAACCACAACTCTGCGCTGGAATACTCTTTGTCGCTGCAGGCTGGTCAATGACCACGACTCGATCCTCTCGCCACGACGAGCCGCAACGGGCTGCCCAAGGTGTACGCAAACACCCTCAGCCAAAGACGCACTGGCTATGACCAGCACCGGCGACAAGACAGCCGCGTCATCTTCAAGGCCTGCCTGCGTTCCATTGTGGTTTATGGGACGAGCACATCGCTCTGATTTCTCAATATGGAGATATGCGACAGATACTTCAACAACACGGTGTACCGGTCCGCCCCTAGGATGCGCAACGCCACACGGAGTATCGCATTTAGTACTCGGAGTCGCGGGTCGTTCTTTAGATACGATTTTAACTTATAAGAACCGGCTGAGTCACGAGCACTAAAAAGCCGTCTCCTTTTCGCCCAAATATAGATGTGCGACGAACTGCTAAAAGGATTATCGCCGCCAAATCTCTTAAGATTAGCGGCATAAATAGAGCGCACAAGACGGTTGATATATTGGCCGTTATCGAAAGCACCGAATGCATATGTGGCCGAGCAATAATCGCGGAATCCATTGTCAATCAGTTGGGATCTGTATTCTTCGAATATCAAGCGCAGGTCCGCGCGGTTTGCCAGATTATAACGGCCTGTGAACTTCGATATTTCGTCGCCGCCATCTACAGAAAGACCACTAAAGTGAAAGAACTCAAGTGGATAACGGCAGTTTACCATCCAGATGTCACCGTCTCGGGACAACTGCCTTTCGTGAAGGTTCCAATGGGCCATGTTACAGCCTGGATTTCTCAAAATCTTTACAGGGTCAAAGAAACAGGGAACAAGACTGATCCACTTCTGATCGACGAACATTCCGGCTCGCCGCTCGTTAAAGGCCAATTTATGGCATCGATTCTCCCACCACGACAGGAATCTATCTGCTTCGACACATCTCTTTACGGCGATGAAGCCGAGATTGAACACGCCGCTCCATAGCGCGATCAGTTCCGACTGACCATCGTCTGGACTCGGAGACAAAGCGTGGGGCGAGAGCACTATTGCGTGTCCAGCCAGCGCATCGAGAACAGAGTCAATTACATTACAGATGAGAATATCCGGATCCAAGTACACGACTTGATCAATATCGCGCGCAAGAAGCGTTTTTAGGAATGTTGGCTTAACGCTTGTATTTAATTCCAGGATGTCATACTTAAACGCTAGGGATGAAAAATCCTTGATGTTTAGTTCTTCGACCGTAATAATTTCAAAGCGCTCTGAAAGGCGCTCGAAGTCCGAGGGCAGACGATCCACCAGAAGCACATAGAACTTCCAGGCAGGATGATGGCGAAGGAACGAGTCACAAAGCACTCGCGCGTAAGGAAGATAATTCAGGGAGACGATAGTGCAAGCAGCTCGTGTCATCTGATGTCGAACCCTTCGTTGAAACAGAATCTCCGGCGGTGGGCTGTTCTATACCGCTACAGCCCGCGCTTTAGCACCGTTCTGTGGTTTATTTGCTCCGGCGTTCTCGGTTTATATAGGATTTAAAATGTGATGGCCTACACTAGAGCGACGCAGCCCTTATCGCACGGTGCACGGCAAAGCGCTCTTGTGCCGATAACACTAGACTCCAGACGATCAGGCCGAAGAAAGTAAGCACGCAGGCTGCGACGAATAATCGAATCAACGATCCACCGAGCAGGGGCACAAACGCAACCACAACTGCGCCCACGCCAATACAAGCACAAACAGGCCACAAGATGCGATGCCGAGAGCCCATCACGTAATCCGCGAGCAGGAACATGAGAATGCAATCGACAGTGATGCGTAGCAGCGAGGCTACCGCCGTGCCTACGATCCCGTAATGGACTGTCAAATACCACACAGCGGCCAGGTAAAACGGAAGTTCAAGAAGGTGGAGCTTCCCGCTTATGTCCGCGCGGCCAGACCCTTGAATCAACGCAAAGGGAATGAGAGCCAGGCTGTTCGCCAACACTCCCAGACTCAGGATTTCCAACACCCGCGTGCTATGAATAGCAAATTCACGGCCGAGCCATATCTGAAGCAACTCATGACCAAACACGATCATTACAAAGGACACGGGGAAGACTAATAGCCCAACATATTTGACTGCACGGCGGTATATCAGCGCGCCGCGAAAGCGATCAACGGCCATGGCGGTCGAAAATGCAGGAAACAGTACTCCAGCTATCGAAGTGGGCACGATGAGTAACTTGGTGGCAATTTCGTAGGGAGCTGCATAGTAGGTAACAGCGGTGATGGAAAGTATGCCACCAACAAAAAACCGGTCCATATAGGACATCATCGGGGAAACGATGTTCGATACCGTCATCCATCCGCCAAGGCTAAAGAGTGGACGCAGCAGCGCCTGATCGAGAGCAAACCGATGACGTAGTGCCGGCATCGTGCGCAGAGCGAGGCCAATGCAGGCAACGAGGAAGATGACGCGTGCGAACACTAGTGCGCCGATAAGAGCAGTAAGGTTGTTGGTAAACGGCAGTACTGCGACAGGGGAGAGAAATGTTGCGATGCCCATCGGAATCTTTACGATATTGAGCAAACCAAACTTTTGCTGCGCTTCCAGAATCCCCCTGAAACCCGCAGTGCTGACGACCAGAGGCACTGCGATGCTGAGAAGGAAGAGCGAGTGCAGCGTTTCACCTTGCAGGTTGAGGGGAATCTTCAGGACGGAGTGCACGAGCAGCGGAGAGATCGTGGCAAGCACAATTGCACCGACGATGCCCATTATCGCCATGATTCCATTCGCGGTCCAGACAATGGCCGGCAACGCGTCCTGCCGACTTCCTCCAAGACTTTGCGCGACCAAATTGGTCATAGCGCGGCCAAGTCCAAGATCGAAAAGGCTGAAATAGCCGACTACCACCCACGCAATAGTAAGAATCCCAAAGCGATCCGTCCCAATGTGGCGAATCAGCATGGGAATGGCTAACAGAGCCGCGCCCAGAGGCGCGACCTGCCCAACCATATTCCAAACCGTATTGCGAGCCAGCAACGGCCCGTTGGTCAGTCTATTGACCTCTCTGTCTTCAATCGCTTCACTCTGGATTGCAGATCCTTCGTGAGACGTCTCAGGCATCTTCCCACCCCTGATTCTACCGAGATTCATCCTGAAGCCCCGGCATCGCAATCCCTCTCTTCAAACTCTACCTCCGGCCGCCCGCTGCTCGCCCCGTCGCGCACCTCGCCGCTCTTATGCGCTGTAGAATGTATATGTGTAGTTAGGATGCGTCGCCAGGGCCTCATGGGCTCACTCTATTGGAGAACTCTCCGTTCCGTTGGGCTAAATGGAAGGATGCAGTTCACACATGCTCTTCATCGATTCATAGCCGTCTCCAGTGCCCTAAGCTCCCTGCCTAACTATGCCGACCACGCGCCTCTTCTGGCTCCTCCTTTATCTATCTACCGTACCGCTTGAGGTTAACCTCTCACACTTTCAACCGTACTCTCCATCATGAATAGTTCGGTATTTCCCAAATCCTGCCACCCCGATTCACACCGTTCCTCCTGGCATATCAATCCTCGCGTTCGTGCCTTATCATCATCGCAATCGTGAAGAGTGCAAACATGGACACCGGTAGATCGTTAATCGCCGCTAAAAGTGGCGTAGTGGAAAACGCCGCGGCCGCTGCCAACACAAACGGGGTCCGCTCATTCCTCGCCTTGGAATATAGCAGCCTCCAAGCACGCAGGTAATAATAGACAACTACACCCATTAAGAATAGCCCGCTATGAAGTAATATCTGAAGAAATCCATTATCGATTGGAACAGGGGCAGACGACGGATATTTAGTAGAGCGTGTTTCATAAACACCGCCTTAGCGTAATCCAGAAGCAGGCGATGTAGAAGAAGGCGTAGTAGGTGGAGAGCAGATGCTCATGACGAACCAGAAGCCGGCGGAATTGACCGAGCCAGGCATTGGTTCGCTCGACGATCCATCGCCGCTTGTAGCGCCGCATCTTGCGTCCGTCTTCATAACGCCGCCGCTTGTTGTTCTTTCGGTAGGGCGCAATCAGTTCGATGGCTCGCTTCTTCAGCCGCTCGCGCAACGGATCGGAATCATAGCCAGCGTCGGCGATTACGCGCCTGGGCTTTTGCCGCGGGCGGCCTTTTGGGCGCGGGACGCGGACTTCTTTGAGCGTGGCTTCCGCAAGCGTAACTTCTGCCGGAGAGGCACTTTCCAGCCGAACTCCCAGCGGAAGACCCTGACCGTCGACCAGTACCATCCACTTCGTTCCCTTGCCGCGCTTGGTTTTACCGACCGCATCGCCCCCTTTTTCGCCGGGGCAAAGCTGCCATCCAGAAACGTCTCGTCCCACTTCAGCAGGCCTTCCCCATCCAGGGCGCCCAACAGAGCTCGCCAGGCATCCAGCCAGACGTCTTCGTCCTGCCACTGCTTCAACCGTCGCCAACAAGTTGCCGGAGAGGGAAACTCGTCGGGAAGAAATCGCCACGCCGCTCCGGTCTGCAGAATCCACAGAATGCCCTCAAAACAGGCCCGATTCGATGCCCACGGCCGACCCCGGTTGTCCTTCCTCCGCCGTCCTTCCGGTAACAACGGCTCGATCAACTCCCACTGCTCATCGGTCAAAAGCTTCTGCCGCTTCTTCATGACAGAAGCTCATCAGCCGACCCGCCTCATGCATAAGTATTTAGCTTGAGGCCGAACCCATTTATGAAACACGCTCTAGTCAATTCATCCGGCGTCCAATCCGACGTCCCATCCCCGAATAGCAGCTGCATCAGATCAGACGAGACATACTTTTCTTCGTAGAAGCGCCAATCGACCATACGGTCGTCCATGGACTCAGCGCTCGAGATGCCCGCTCGCCCGGATCCTTTGGCATACTGACTTGACATCGCTATCGTTAATACTGCCGCTATGCCCCAGATCAGCGGTAGGATGTGCGCTATCCTCGTCAGTCGAGAATTCAACAAAATAATCGTACTAAGCACACTCGCAGCGAGACCAAGCATCGCAAGCCTAGTTAGCGTGGCATAGGAGCCGAACATACCGAGTGAAAGCAAGAGCGCTCCGAGAAGGGGCTTTTGCCGCATCAGCAAGAGCGCAGCGCCGAGGGCCGCGGGAATACAATAGAAGAGGCCTGCTTGCAAGCCACTTGTGAAGAGGCTAAACGCCCGTATGTGGCCGTAGAATAAAGGTGAGGATATCGCAAAGGTGCCGTCTAGACTGCGACTAGGAAGTACGGTTGTGTCGGTTGCAAACTGCAGCACCGAGATGAGTATAGATGCAACAAACACTACTGCTCCCCAACGCATAACATCGCGCTGTCTAAAGGAGAACGGGGCCCAGAGAACTAAGCTACACAAGACGATCGGGATGAGGCTCCCTCGAAACGAATTGCATATATCTAACGCAGAATATTTCGTGGTTCCGAGGAGAATCATAGAATCTATGGAAAGGGATGCTACTAGGATTATAGTTGCGTTCGCCATTGGGTTCGCTCGAATACTTTTCGTTACTAGAGCGTGTTTCATAAATAGGTTCGGCCTCAAGCAAATACTTATGCATGAGGCGGGTCGGCTGATGAGCTTCTGTCATGAAGAAGCGGCAGAAGCTTTTGACCGATGAGCAGTGGGAGCTGATCGAGCCGTTGTTACCGGAACGAGGCGGAGGAAGGACAACCGGGGTCGGCCGTGGGCATCGAATCGGGCCTGTTTTGAGGGCATTCTGTGGATTCTGCAGACCGGAGCGGCGTGGCGATTTCTTCCCGACGAGTTTCCCTCTCCGGCAACTTGTTGGCGACGGTTGAAGCAGTGGCAAGACGAAGACGTCTGGCTGGATGCCTGGCGAGCTCTGTTGGGCGCCCTGGATGGGGAAGGCCTGCTGAAGTGGGACGAGACGTTTCTGGATGGCAGCTTTGCCCCGGCGAAAAAGGGGGCGATGCGGTCGGTAAAACCAAGCGCGGCAAGGGAACGAAGTGGATGGTACTGGTCGACGGTCAAGGTCTTCCGCTGGGAGTTCGGCTGGAAAGTGCCTCTCCGGCAGAAGTTACGCTTGCGGAAGCCACGCTCAAAGAAGTCCGCGTCCCGCGCCCAAAAGGCCGCCCGCGGCAAAAGCCCAGGCGCGTAATCGCCGACGCTGGCTATGATTCCGATCCGTTGCGCGAGCGGCTGAAGAAGCGAGCCATCGAACTGATTGCGCCCTACCGAAAGAACAACAAGCGGCGGCGTTATGAAGACGGACGCAAAATGCGGCGTTACAAGCGGCGATGGATCGTCGAGCGAACCAATGCCTGGCTCGGACAATTCCGCCGGCTTCTGGTTCGTCATGAGCATCTGCTCTCCACCTACTACGCCTTCTTCTACTCGCCTGCTTCTGGATTACGCTAAGGCGGTGTTTATGAAACACGCTCTAGAACTGAAGCAAGCACCAACAGTAAGATGGTTGGTTTAAACGCAGAGGTCATGGGTGCCGAGCCGCCCATGAGAAGCAGCTGAATCTGCGGTAGGATGCCATCCGCTAAATAGAGCGTCACTAGGGCGAGATAGGTCAACCAACTTAGAAGCCATAGCGTGGGGTCTTCATCCGCGCCGGCGCTGAATTGTAGGTGTGGCATGGGTTGCATGGGGCACCAGAGCTCAGTTATTCGCGGGGCGCCGCTTGATGGATAGAATTCTCAGTGCGCCTAATCGCCGCGATAGTTACTTAGGACTTTGAGTCGGCGCAAGAACGAGCTCGCCCAGCGGTGTTGGCAAGGGGCCATTTCAAACATCGAATCTGGTATTCGACTGTGAGCTATAGCCATCTGATGAGGACCGAATGCACTTCTTTCAAAGAGCATGACTCTCCCTGACCGTCACAAACTCATATCCGGCCAACACAAATGCGACTATCACCAACATGGCGCACTTTGTGTCTAACAAGAGGTTGGTTCCGAACCAGAAGAGAAGGCAAAACGCGCACCATGGATACAATACAATTCCGAACGTTCGACCACGCTGTACTGATCGCCATACCCACCCGTACAGGAGGCCGTACAGGAATACAAAACCAGGCGAAAGCCAACCCAGATCCGAGTAAATGTACCCAAATGCGCCAGGCCAAATTGACGCTCCATTGAGGTTGGCGCGCCATACTGCGTCAAACTCCGATTCCCAGACGTCATAGAAGCCGGGCCACGCCAACATTTCGCGAACGGGGACTAGGCTATTAAAGAGATTGTTAAATGCCAAGAAGCCGGATAAATACAGGCCCCTCCCTCCATATGGATATCGAAGTGTTCCTGACAACAAAGCTGATAGACGGTTGTAAGGGGATACTGTATATGTTACAAAACTGGAGACCATCGCGTCAGACTCGTCGACTCCGCGAATTACTGCAAACAGGACAAAGCAGGTCACAATGAGGACAATTACAAGGCCGCCCACCTTGAAAGTGACTCTCGCGTTTAGCTCGCGCCTCAGCATCTTTCGCAAAAGGACGATAATTGCAGATCCGACGATGATCGGCATTAGCCCGGTTCGATCTACCATTAGAGAGGCTGACATTAGCGCTGAGGTGATTGCGAGAGACAGAAACAACCGCGTGACCACAACCGATATGCCGCTGACCTTAAGCTGCTCGTAGCGCCAGATTGCCCACCAGATGACCCCAACTAAACAGGTCATGGACAACACTAGAGATCCTTCTGCGCCCCGCGTCGCCTTAGCTACTGCCGCTTCTCCAGAAAGGATCAACGGAAGCAACACCCCATTCCTGAGAACAGAGACTATCGATAGAATATTTAACAGGAGAGCCACCAATACCGGACCTAGTATGAATGCGGTCGGCGAAATGCCTAGCTCTAGTCTTTTGTCAGTAAGCGGTCCTGAGGGGAGGTAGGCTCCGACTAAGAACACGCCCAGGAGAAATGCTCCCACACACAGCGTATAGAAGAGTGCCGAGTAAACGTCTAGGAATATGAGATCGGGTTCATCCATGAGATGCTTATAGAGGTCTGGCGGGAACAGCCAGGCGATCACGAACACGACAGATGAAAGCATTGCCAGTCCATACGGCGAAATAAGGCGTTCCAAGCAAGACGAACGTTGCATGTGCGGCATTGGGAAGTTCCAAGAAGCGGAGAGCGGTCACACTTAAAAAGCTACGTCTAGGCGTGCGATACTTGAGCTCGATTTACCTTTACATGACTGCGCTACTATATCAGTCGCAACCATGCCACACCGTGTAACCTTCTACGCTCGTCGCTCGCTCGACTATTTCAGACACGGCTTCGCCATCCTTACTCGGAAAGTCCCTTTTTCCACAGGCTCTTCGAAGGAAAAACTGCTTGTCGAAGAGGCGCGCCTAACATTGCGGGCGCGTTCATAAACCTGGGTCTATACAACTGACCCGAAATTATCCAGGCTGGAAAGAGCCGATGCCGTCGATTCGGGGTAAAAATGCACCGAAGCGGCGAAACCTCTTTCGTTGGTGCCCGTACCTTGGGAGCCGTGGGGCTCAACGCGAAGCACTACGCCCTCACCAGCCAAGGACATCCCGACACCGGGATCCACCATTTTGGGGAGTAAGACTTCCAGTTGGACGAGTGCTCCGACCGGCGGCAATTGATCCGTTAAGACGTAGACACCGGAAGCGTTGATGTCACGCGTAACGCCCTTGCCACCGCGCGGCTGCCCCTCATGGGGCGCCCACAAAAAGAGCGCTGGAGCGCTCAACTGGTAGCGTTTGGCTTTTCGCAGTTCGATAGCACTTTGCATATGATGGCGACTTTCAATGCATCCGCAACCGGTGAACAGTGAACTGGATTTAGGAACCCGAATGTACGCGCTTGGAGAAACGCTCACAAGGAAATGAAATGCCCAGAGCCACGAATCCCGGCTTCGTTGCGGCAGGGTAGAAACATTTGTTTTGGCGTGCGTCTGCGCTTCGGCATGTCTCACGCGTCATTTGGCCGAGGCGAGAATTGGAGACTTTCATTCACTTCGGATTAGAGTCATCTGCCTCTAGCGACTCGTGGACAGGAACTATAAATTTGGTTAATCACTCAGAGAGCGACACTTCGTCAATAGCAGTCGATAACAGCAGTCGATAGTACGAGTTCGAAGCAAGCTTACATTCAAGAAACAGGCTAGCAAAAGCGTGACACCGGTCACACACCAATCAACAATCAGAATAAATGTGGGTGATTTTTGTCACTTTTGGGGCTAGAATGGGTGGGCTTTCCAAGTGAATCTTGGAGCGCGGCTGCGAGAAGGAGCTTCCTGCAAGTTGGCGCAAGCGCACGACGCCGTAAACTCAGGTTTTAACGCCCCCACCGTCTCCCCCTAGAGCCGACTGCAGGAATGTCGGCTGCATGTGCGGGGTTTGTAGCGCCGAAGGCTGTGGAGGGATCGCGTGAGTTATGACTGGTGATCGAAGTGACGTTGCCGTTCTTTTCGCAAATCCGAACGAAATGACGCGCGAGTTGGTTATGGGGGCGCTGAACCGGCATCGTCACATTCACGTGGCCGCCAGTGCCACAACCACACGGGAAGTCCTCAATGCGGTGCGGTCGACCGACATTGATGTGGCACTGATCAGTGTGACCTTGGCCGACGGTCCCTTAAGCGGCTTAGGGGTGTTGAAGCAAATCTCCGAGTGTGCTCCGAAGATGAAGTCGGTCGTTCTGTTCTACGGCCCTGAGCGCGATGTGGTCGCAGATGCTTTTCGGGTCGGTGCCAGAGGCGTCTTTTGCCTTTCGCAGTCTAACTCCAAGCTGCTTTGCCGGTGTGTGGAGCGTGTCCACGCAGGGCAGATATGGGCAGATAGTAGGGAGCTTTCCGAGGTTATGGAGGCATTTTCCAAACTTGCGCCCGTGCGGGTAGTGAATGCAGACGGAATGCGGTTGCTGACCAAGCGGGAAGAAGATGTTGTCCGCCTCGTGGCCGAGGGCCTGCAAAACCGGGAAATCGCAAAGGAACTTAAGCTAAGCGAGCATACAATCAGAAACTACTTGTTTCATATTTTCGATAAGCTGGGCGTTTCCTCGCGTGTCGAGCTGGTTCTGTATGCGGCCAGCAGCGCCAAAAGCGCGCAGATCGCTGAAGCCCAGAGTGAAAAGCAGCAAAAGAAACCGGCTGGCGGTGTGGAGATTGGCGGCAAGTTGTCGAAGGTCGCAGATTAGGGGTCAGGGCGCTAAGCGTCCACCATCACAAGACAAAGAGCCAAAGGGCTGTGCATGGTTGTGAAGATCAGCGGCACACTCGAGGGGAGTGTGACGGGTGGAGAGTCGCTGCGGGAATCACTCTGAAGCCAAGAGGTGACGAGCCAGCAGCCACTTGATTGACGCTTCTCCCGCGCCCACCCAAACCCGCCCTGGGTTTGTGAGTCTGTCGTTGGCCGCGGCTCATGGTCGACGCAGAAAGAAGGCATGATGACCGATCGCAACACGCACGTACCGTTCACGCCCGACAGGCCGAAGGGCAGCCTCGGGTCACCCTTGATGCGTTCGGCATCGACCAGATCTACGTTGAATGGCGGATTGGCCATCACAAAATCGCACTTGCCTACCAGTGTGTGCTCATCCTGGTGGTAGATAATGGCGTCGGCGATCTTTTCCTCCGGTCCGTGAACCGCCAGGTGCATTTTCGCGATGCAAATGACGTCGGGGTTCTTTTCCTGCCCGTAGAAAACATCCTTCCTGGCTGTGTCAACGCCTTCCTGCTCGATGAAGTGGCCGGATTGCACGAACATCCCGACGGACCCGCAGGCCGGGTCGATCTCTTGATGGGCGACAATTAGATTTCCTGGTCGCCAACAATTAGAATTCCCGATCCAGCGACAATTAGACCAAGCGGATTGTGGCGGGCTGCCAGCCCAGGCAAGGGGTTGCGCGGAGATTTAAAAATTTTGAGAGGTGGACGTTCTTCCCTAGTTTGACGTTGTTTGAGATGCAGTCGAAGCAGTTCATAGA
>CAWJDG010000078.1:0-41336 GCA_963841365.1 uncultured Acidobacteriaceae bacterium | reverse complement strand
CATAAGATTCTTAAATTTTTTGCTTGGTTATACCGATATTTCATAGAGCCGCCTGAATGCCGCGGTGGGAGGAGTATGCGCCCAGCCTATTTCGCAACACTCGCGTGTTGCCTCGCCATGAATGGCGTCCTGGCACATTCCCAGGATGTTCCGGTCCCTCTCGACAAACTCCAGGGCGACATGCGGATCCAGGTGCTTGTGGCCGCGGACAGTCCCGCTGACGCGCTGGTAAATGGAGCTTCGATCTCCGCACTTCGAGAGCGTGGGTTGATTGCGATGCACCCCATGGCCCCGGTGCAACGCCGTGTGATCGACGGGCGTTTTCTTTTGCTGAACGGCGCTCATCTGGGAATGGCGATGTTTGACGTGGAGATGAGCCAGCACTGCATCGCAGAACGCAAATGCGTGGAAGGCAATCCGCTGATGCCGTCCTCGCAGGCGGGGCAAATCGGAGTGGATCTCGGGACTGTGACGTTGGCCGCGTTCGGCGCCTACTGGGCGAGGAAGCACAGGGTCAGGACGTGGTGGATGGCGCCGACGATAGGGATCGCTGCGCATACTGTCGGCGTGGCTTCCGGCTTTGCGAATCGGTGAAGTTCGCAAAGGCCGGGCTATTCCAGCAGCGAATCGACAAACGCTGACGGCGAGAACTCCAGCAGATCGGACATTTGCTCGCCGACACCGACAAAGCGGACGGGCAGATTGAGCTCGCGGGCGATGGCGACGGCGATGCCGCCTTTGGCGGTGCCGTCGAGCTTGGTGAGCACGATGCCGGTGACGCCGGCGGACTGCGTGAACTGACGGGCCTGCTGCAGGCCATTCTGGCCGGTGGTGGCGTCCATGACGAGCAGGACTTCGTGGGGCGCGCCGGGAACAAGCCGCGCAGCCGTGCGGCGCATCTTGTCCAACTCGTCCATGAGGCCGGTTTTGGTGTGGAGGCGGCCGGCGGTATCGACGAAGAGATCGTCGATGGAGCGCGATTTAGCGGCGGAGATAGCGTCGTAGAGCACGGCAGCCGGGATCGCCACCCTGTTTCGTTTTGATCATTTCGACGCCGGAGCGCGCGGCCCAGACTTCAAGCTGCTCGATGGCTGCGGCGCGGAAGGTGTCGGCAGCGCAGAGGAGAACGGAGCGGTGCTGCGCGCGGGACCAGGCGGCGAGTTTGCCGCTGCTGGTGGTTTTGCCGGTGCCATTAACGCCAACTAAGAAGGTAACCTTGGGCGGTGTGGAAGGCTCGGGAACGGGCTGCTGCGGAGCTTCGAGAATGGAGCAAAGTTGGGCCTTCAGGAGGTCGCGGAGTTCGGCGCCGCCTTCGATAGCCTGGTGGCGGGCGTGGTCGCGGAGGGCGTCAAGGATGGCGGTGGTGGTTTGCACTCCAAGATCGCTCGATAGGAGAGCGGTTTCAAGTTCTTGAAGAGCGGTTTCGTCGACGGTGCGGGTGAGGGCGGCGATGTCTGCGATTTTGGCGGAAAAGGTTTCGCGGGTGCGGGAGACGGCCTGACGCATGCGGTCGAAGAAGCCGGATTTCTCCTCTTCGTCGGATGAGCGTTTTTCGGGTTCGAGGCTGCCAAAGAGGGTCTGGATCATCTACTCCAGTTTAATTGGGAGAGAGCGGAGCTCGCGGAGTTGGCGGAGTTAGCCGTTGACGGCGCAGAAAACCTCGGCGACTTCACAGAAGGGCGGTATGTGCGGGTCTGGAGACCCGCACGACAGCTGGCCGGGAGGCCAGCGCCACGCCTCTCTGAAGACGGCGATCCAATTTTTCCGTTCGGGTGAGGGTTGCGGCATTCCAGGGCCTGTGGGACCTCGTTCAGCGCGAATTGGTTCGGGAGGGGAGGCGGCTCCGATATTCTTGAGAATAGGCCGTTTCCCCTATAGTTCGCACTTGCGGCTCACGCATGGCAATTGGGGCTTTTGGGGGATTTCCGGCGCCTGCCGGGACGGGCCACCATGGCATCAGAAGGAAGAGATGACGAAGACAGCTACTCATCCAGTCGAACGGATTCTTGCCCAGCGTATCGCTGTCCTTGACGGGGCGATGGGCACAACGATCCGCAACTATGGCATGAAAGAGGCCGACATTCGCGGAGATCGATTCAAAGACGCGAAAAAGGACTTGCTGAACAACGGCGACCTTTTCACACTGACGCAGCCGCAGATGATCGGAGATATCCATCGCAAATTTCTGGAGGCGGGCGCGGACATTATCGAGACCAACACGTTTGGCGCGACGGGAATTGTGCAGAGCGAGTTTTTTGTGGACGACCCGCGGGAACGCGGGGGGCGAAAGGATGCTGAGTTCTACCAAAACATTGTCGACGATGCGTTTCTGAACAACCTGGCGTGGGAGATCAACGAGCAATCGGCGCGGCTGTGCCGTGAATGGGCCGACCGCGTAAGTAACGAGACTGGGCGGCAGCGGTTTGTGGCTGGAGCGATGGGGCCGCTGACGGTTTCTCTGTCGAACTCGCCGGATGCAGACGATCCGGGGTTTCGGGTGGTGACCTTCGATCAAGTGAAGGCAGCGTACGTGCAAGAGGCACGCGCGCTGATAGCAGGTGGCGCGGACCTGCTGCTGGTTGAGACGATCTTCGATTCGCTGAACGCAAAGGCGGCTCTGGTGGGAATCCGCGAGGTGTTTGACAAGGAAGGTAAGGAACTGCCGGTGATGATTTCAGCGGCGGTGGGACGGGGCGGCGAGACGATGATTTCGGGGCAGACGGTGGAGGCATTCTGGAATGCGGTGCAACACGCAAAGCCGTTGAGCGTGGGGCTGAACTGCTCGCTCGGTCCCGACTTGATGTATCCGTTTCTTGAGGAGCTATCAGAGAAGGCGAATGTGGCGATCTCGTGCTATCCGAATGCAGGATTGCCGAATCCGTTGTCGGCGACGGGGTTCGATCTGGGGCCGGCGGACATGGCGCGATACCTTGGCGAGTTTGCGCGAGCTGGGCTGATCAATCTTGCGGGCGGTTGCTGCGGGAATACTCCGGAACACATTGCGGCGATTGCGAAGGCTGTGGAAGGCGTGGCGCCGCGCGAGGTTCCGCTCGAAGACGGTGCGGGAGCCTACGCGCGCGAGAGCGTGAGCAGAGCATGAGTGTGGCCGAAAGCGAAAAGACTGCGACTGGGACGAAGCCCTTGCGACTGTCGGGGTCGCAGCCGTTTACCCAGCAGCAAGGCGTTTACATTGTGATTGGCGAGCGGACCAATGTGGCCGGATCGCCGAAGTTCGCGAAGCTGATTAAAGAGGGCAAATACGAAGAAGGCGTGAGCATCGCGCGGCAGCAAGTTGAGAACGGCGCGAATGTGCTGGACGTGTGCATGGATGAGGGCATGATCGACGGCGTGGCTGCGATGACGCGCTTTTTGCATTTGCTGCAAAGCGAGCCCGAGGTGGCGAAGGTGCCATTCATGGTGGATTCGTCGAAGTGGGAGGTGATTGAGGCAGGCCTGAAGTGCATGCAGGGCAAGGGCATTGTGAACTCGATCTCGCTGAAGGACGGCGAAGAGAAGTTCAGGCAACGGGCGGCGACGGTGCTGAAGTATGGCGCGGCGGCGGTGGTGATGGCCTTCGACGAGCAAGGCCAGGCCGCAGGTTATGACGACAAGATCCGCGTTTGCGAACGCGCCTATCGGATCCTGGTGGATGAGGGCTTTGCGCCGGAGGATATTATCTTCGATCCGAATATCCTGACGGTTGCTACCGGAATGGAAGAGCACAACAACTACGCGGTGGACTTTATCAACGCAACGCGTTGGATCAAGGTCAACCTGCCTCACGCGAAGGTGAGCGGCGGCGTCTCGAACATCAGCTTCAGTTTTCGCGGCAACAACGTGGTGCGCGAGGCGATGCACTCGGCGTTTCTGTATAACGCGATTGCGGCGGGCATGGACATGGGCATTGTTAACGCCGGGCAACTGGAGGTGTACGACGAGATCGAGCCTGAGCTGAAGGTACTAGTGGAAGACGTGCTGCTGAACAGACGCCCCGACGCGACGGAGCGGCTGGTGGCGCACGGAGAGAAGCTGAAGGCCGCGGGCACAATTGGCGGGGCGAGCGAAAAGAAGGCGGAGGAGTGGCGCAATGCGGAGGTGGAAGAGCGGCTGAGTCACGCGCTGGTGAAGGGCATCGACGAGTACATCGAGACGGACACAGAGGAAGCGCGCGTGAAGCTGGGGCGGCCTCTGCTGGTGATCGAAGGCCCGCTGATGGACGGCATGGGAATCGTGGGCGACCTATTTGGCTCGGGAAAGATGTTTCTTCCGCAAGTGGTGAAGTCAGCGCGGGTGATGAAAAAGGCCGTGGCGTACCTGACGCCGTTTATGGAAGCCGAGAAAGCACAGATGGCGGCGGCCGGGCAGGCAGTGAGGACACAGGGAAAGATTGTGCTGGCGACGGTGAAGGGCGATGTGCACGACATCGGCAAAAACATTGTGGGTGTGGTGCTGGCCTGCAACAACTACGAAGTGATCGACATGGGCGTGATGACGCCGGCGGAAAAGATTCTGGAACGGGCGAAAGCGGAAAAGGCGGATTTGATTGGCCTGAGCGGACTGATTACGCCTTCGCTGGACGAGATGGTGCACGTGGCTTGCGAGATGGAGCGGCTGGGATTCAAGCTGCCGCTGCTGATTGGCGGAGCGACGACAAGCCGCGCCCATACGGCGATCAAGATTGCGCCGCACTATAGCCAGCCCGTGGTGCACGTGCTGGATGCGAGCCGGGCAGTTCCGGTGACGACAAGCTTGCTGAGTGAAGACGGCAAGGCGGAGTTTGTGGCGAAGCATCGGGCTGAGTACGAGGCGCTGCGCAAGGCCCACACCGCGCCGCGAGCTAAGGCTCTTCCGATTGAGACTGCGCGCGCGAGGCGAACGCCGATCGAGTGGCGCGCCGATGACCTGGCTGTGCCGTTGTTTACCGGCGTGCGCGTGCTGGATGGATTCCCATTGTCAACATTGCGCCAGTTTATCGACTGGACGCCGCTGTTTCACACGTGGGAGCTGAAGGGGGTTTATCCGCGAATTCTGGACGATCCGGCGCAGGGCGAGCAGGCGCGGCTGATCTTTGCCGAGGCGAATACGCTGCTGGACCGGATTGTTGCGGAGAAGCTGTTGACCGCGCGAGGCGTGTATGGTTTTTTTGCAGCGAATGCGGTGGGCGACGATGTGGAGCTGTATACGAATGGCGCGCGCTCGGACGTGCTGGAGCGGGTTCACTTCCTGAGGCAGCAAGCGAACAGGGAGGGAAGCGAGCCGTGCCGATCGCTCGCTGACTTTGTTGCGCCGAAGGAGACTGGGCTTGCCGACAGTATTGGAGCGTTTGCAGTGACGAGCGGGGTCGGACTTAAAGAGTTGGTTGAGGAATTCAAAGCAAAGCACGATGACTACAACGCGATTATGGCGGAAGCGATTGCCGATCGCCTGGCCGAAGCGTTCGCCGAATGCCTGCATAAGCGGGTGAGGGATGAATGGGGCTACGGTTGCGCCGAGAAACTGAGCAGCGACGACTTGATCGCTGAGAAGTATCGGGGGATCAGACCGGCGCCGGGTTACCCGGCCTGTCCGGATCACACAGAAAAGGGCGCGATCTGGCGTCTGCTCGATGTACAGACGAAGGCTGGGATTGAGTTGACGGAGTCGTTTGCGATGTGGCCGGGATCGAGCGTGAGCGGATTCTACTTTGCGCACCCGCAATCGCGGTATTTCCAATTGGGCAAGATCGATTGCGACCAGGTGCAAGATTATGCGCAGCGCAAGGGAATGAGTCTCAGTGAGGTGGAGCGCTGGCTGGGGCCGAACTTGAACTACGAGCCGAAGGGGTAGGGTTGAGCGACCGTCGTGCGCGGCGACTGCCCGATGAGACTGATGCACACCATCCCACCTCGGCCGCAAGAATCCGCCGCGGCGGACGGCGAAGGTGGGGCACGCCGTTTTCGAATTATTCGCTTGTTTGGGGCGACATGAGCATTCATGCGAGACAGTTATTGTGACTGCCAGGTAAAAAACAAAAACGAAAATTTTGCACTGATTTTGCAGCAGTTTGATCGTGCGTTCACAGCCTTGCCGGGATACTGGGGTGGTGATCGCGAATACTCTGCAGAAAGATCCGTTGAAGCTGGCGCTCGAGCCGGATTCTCTAGTGGATCTTGCGTTTCCGACGGGCGCCCCGGCGGTTTTATCGCCGGCGCCGACTCACCGCGTTCGCGCAGACGTGGGGCGGTACAGGCTACGGCTGGCGGAAACGCAGGAGGATCGCGAAGCTGCGTGCCGGCTGCGGTTCAAGGTCTTCAATATCGAGCTCGGCAAGGGGCTCGACTGCTCATACGAAACAGGCCTCGACACGGATCGCTTCGATGCGGTCTGCGAGCACCTGCTGGTAGAAGACAAAGTGAGCCGGCGAGTGGTGGGCACGTATCGCATGCAGCCGGGTGAGACGGCGGCGCAGAATTTGGGCTACTACAGTGAGCAGGAGTTTAATTTGGCGCTTTACGAGCCGCTACGGCCGGGCATTCTGGAGCTTGGGCGCGCCTCGATCGATCGCGAGCACCGCACTCCCGAAGTGCTGATGTTGTTGTGGCGGGGCATCGCGCAGTATGCTACTGACATGGGGCTTCGTACTTTGCTCGGTTGCTCTTCTTTGAATTCCAATGACCCGACGGAGGGTTGGCGGATGTATCGCCAGCTCGAGAGTTTCAGGGTTTCAGCGGAGTTTGAGACGACGCCAAGCGCAGCATATGCGTGCCCCCCAGGAAGCTACGATTTGGATCAGCAGGGTATGGACGCACAGCCGTCCACCCGCCAGATCGATGGATCGTTGCCGGACGATGTTTCTCCGGCGCGCGCTCCGACTCCGGTAAAAGTTCCCAAACTGCTGAAGACCTATCTTGCGATTGGCGCGCGCATTGCCGCGCCGCCGGCATGGGACCGCGAGTTTGGCACCATCGATTTTCTGACGCTCCTGGATTTGAAAGCACTTTCGGCTGCGGCCCGCAACCGATTCCTGGCGCCGTTGACGTCTTGACCTGTCGCCGCGCCTGGCGCGCTGTGGCGCTGGCCCTGGTTTTAATACTTTGTATTGTTCGCTACTGGCTGGCACGCTTGCGCGGCGAAATGACGCTGGAGCGGCGCGCACTGTGGCTGCAAGGGTCAGCCCGCGGGATACTGAAATGCCTGGGCATCGGGTCGCAAGTGGAAGGCGAGCCGCCAAGCTGCGGCCTGGTGGTGGCGAACCACCTGAGCTATCTCGACATCGTCATTATCAGCGCAGTGATGCCGTGTTTTTTTGTGGCCAAAATGGAGATTGATGGCTGGCCGTTTTTTGGCAAAGCGGCGCGCAGCGGGGGCACGATCTTTGTTGACCGGTCGAGCCTGGCGAGCGCGAAGTCGGTAGCCGAACAGATCAGCGAGCGGCTCAAGCTGCCGGTTCCGGTGCTGCTGTTTCCCGAGGGCACGAGCACGGATGGCGCACAGATGCTGCGGTTCCATTCCCGGCTGATCGATCCTGCGACCACGGCCGGCGCACCGATTACTGCGGCGGCGATCCGATACGAGATCGAAGGCGGCGTGGAAGAGCGGGAGCTTTGCTGGTACGGCGACGAAGCGTTCATCACGCATCTTTGGAAGGTGCTTGGCGTTGCCGGTTTTTCAGCACAGCTCAAATTCGGCGAGCCGCGGGTTTATCCGCATCGGCGTGTGGCCGCGGACATGACTTACGCGGAGATCGCGGCCATGCGCGAGGCGAGCGAGATGGCTCTGCAGTAAATTCAGCCGAAAATTCAACGGAACGCATTTCAGGCGCGTTGCGGAGTTGTGTCTCTGCCTGCGGCGATTCTGCGCGAAATTGCGCCGAGGAGCGCGGGCTGGGGAATGCGTGTGCAGGCGGCGATCCACGGCATGGCATTGGGGAAGAGCGAGAGGGCGAAGGGGGTGAGGGCTCGGCCGGCGCCCGTGACTACGATGCGCGAGAGCCATGTTGCCAGTGACATCGAGCGGGCGAGTTGGGCGCGGAGGGTGCTGTAGTACTCAGCGGCGGGCTTGTTGGCGAGGAACATTTGCGCGGCAAGCGCGGCGCTGTGCAGGGCGATGGAGATTCCGTCGCCAGTGAAGGACGGGATGACGGCCGCCTGATCGCCGATGCACCAAGGGCTACGCGAATCCGGGGCGAGGTAACCGTAGGGAATGGGCGAGATGGCGAGGGGGCGCGACCACAGAGGATGGCCGCCGTCGACGAGCGAGCGCAGGTGGTGGTTTTCGCGGAGGATGCCAGCGAGAAGGTCAGGCCATCCGGCATGTTCGTGCAGCTTGGAACGGCGCACGACAAGGCAAAAATTTGAGGTATTGTTCTCGATCAGTGAAAGACCGCCATAGCCGCCGGGAAAAAGAAAGAGCTCCATGCGGTGATGCAGCGCTTGAATTGACGTGGGGCTGAGTTGCCAATGGAATTTGAAGCCGATGAGATCGGATTGCTTGGCGGGCGAGCGCGTGAAGCCGCGGAGATCGTGCTTGCCGGTGGCGAGGAAGACGTTCTTCGCGAGCAAAGTTGCACCGGTGTTGAGGGTGGCGAGCCACACGTCGCCAAGCGCAGTGAGCGATTCGACGGCGATGCCGCGATGAATTTGGCAGCCGTGTTCCGCGGCGCGGGCGAGAAGAGCCTCATCGAGGACGCTGCGTGAGAGCGAGAGCGCAGGAAAGGGAAGTGCGGTCTCGAGGACTTTGGCACCTGACGAGAGGCGCAGGATGCGGATTTCTGCTGCGCCGAGTTGGACGGGAACAACTCCGGCTTGATGGAGATAGTCTACCGCTTCGCTGCTGAGGAACTCGCCGCAGACCTTGTGATGGGCTTGGCGCTCTTTTTCAAGCAGCAGGACCTGGCGACCTGCGGCAGCGAGGTGCAGCGCGATCATAGAGCCGGCGGGCCCACCACCGATGATGAGATGATCGGCGATTTTGGGTGCTGAGCTCATTTCGATTTTCTGCGGGCAACGCATAAGCGTGCTGGCTTGAACGGCTGGATGGAAACGGCGTTCCCGGCCAGGCCAGCCGCAATGCACATTCGCTGCCAGTCCGGCGGAATGAAGGAGCGCGCGATGGAGATAGCGCCGTCGTGCTGCACGAAGGGATGAAGGCGCGTCAATTTTGCCAAAGCGCGAAAGAGATGATAGGGAATGGCGGCGCGGGAAAGATCGTTGATGAACCATCCCAGCGTAGCGTGCTCTTCCATCCATTGGATGAAGCGGATGATGTCAGGTTCAGACAGGTGATGCGTAAAGAGCGAACTGACCACGATGTGGGCCGGCTCGGCGGGGGCGTACGCGAAGATATCCGCGGTGGCCCAGCGAATGGGGCTTGCTGGCGGAGTGGCTTCGGCGGCGATGGCGACGGCATCGGGATTGATGTCAAGACCCGTCAGTTCGACGTTGATGCGCCGCGAACGGGCCCAGCGTTCGATGCGGCGCAACCCATCACCATAGCCACAGCCAACGTCGAGGATGCGGATGGGCTGCGAGGAGTGGGCGGAGACGACGGTGCCGAGCCACCGGTGAAGCGGCTGGTAGGCAAGCAGCCAGCGGTTGAGGCGCGCGATGTCACGGAGGCAGGGGCGCAACTGCTCGCGGCTGCAAGGCTCATCGATCCACTCCGTGAGCTGCGCACGGAGACGGAAGTCGGGGGACCGCGGCAGCGTGGACTCGTTAGACGGCATGAAAGAGCATGGTCTCCGCGGTGACGCCGGGGCCAAACGACATGGCGCAGCCCTGTTGGCCTGGAGTGGCGCGCTGCATCAACTTTTGCAGGACGAACATGACCGAAGCCGAAGACATGTTGCCGAAGCGCAGCAAAATGTCACGCGATGCGGTGAGGGCGTCTGCGGGTAACTCGAGGCCCTGCTCTACGGCGTCGATTATGGTGCGACCCCCGGGATGGACGGCCCAAAGATCGATCGAAGAGAGTTCCTTGCCGTGCGTGATTTTGCTGCCCGCCGCTGCAAGCCCGCGGCGAAGCTCGCTGGGAACCTTACCCGAGAGCTGCATGTCAAAGCCCTGTTCGCCAATGCGCCAGGTGATCAGGTGATGGGTGTCGTCGAGATTGAGGGCGAGAAAGCTATCGAGCGCGAAGCCTTCAGGCTGCGCGCTAACGAGGTAAGCAGCGCAGCCGTCGGCAAAGACAAGGAAGGCGAGCAACTGCTCGAGATTCTGAGTCTCCTGCATGTGGAGGGAGCAAAGTTCCAGGCTTAGGAGCAGAACCTTGGCGTGTGGCTCGGAGCGAATGATGTGTCGGGCGGACTTGAGAGCGTTGATGGCGGCGTAGCAGCCCATAAAGCCGATCATGGTGCGCTCAACCGATGAGTTGAGCTGGAGATGGCCGGCAACTTCGTAGTCGAGCCCCGGAGCGTAGAGGCCGGTGCAGGAAGTGACGATAACGTGCGTGATGCCCCGGCGTTCCTCTTGAGTGAGCGCTAACTTATCGAGGGCGCAGCGGGCCAACCGCGGCGCAAACTGTTCAAAGGCTTCCATGCGTCGGGCCGTGCGGGGAAAGCTTCCGGCGACGTAAAAGCCGTCGGCGTCTTTCCATGTGCCGTCCTCGGTAACGACCGGATGAACGAACGAGTAGCGGTGCTCGATTGCCGACATGCGCGCCATGCGGCGAAAGAGGTTCTTGAGCGTGCCTTCGGGCAACATGCTTTCGGCAAAAGAGGTAAAGGCCCGGTGCATATCGTGCGGAGGTGCTGCCGTAGCAATGCGGTTGAGATAGGCAGTCGTCAAACTTGTGCCTCCGGCGGCGTAGGTCGCACTGTTCTCTTTGGACAGCATATCGCGCAATACGTCAACCTTTGACCGAGGTTACACAATCGGGACAATCAGATGACAAGTTCATCGGCGATGCGGGCAGAGGCGGAGGCCGCACAGCGGTTTTTGGGGAAATGCGATCTTGAGACAACGTATAGGCCCTCGACGCCAGTCAACGATCTCAGCGTCTGGTGCTTAGAAACGAAACAGGTACGAGGCTTTGATGAAGATCTGGCGGCCGTCGTTGAGCAGCGGGCCGGCGCGCGGCGGAGTGATATTGTTCGGATCGCAAGAGCCGGAAGACAGTCGGTTGCACAGGCTGCGGTCAAGATTTTGCAAGTCGTTGCTGTAACCGAGGTATATCGCGGTGCCCGGATGCGGGAGCCATGTAAGCAGCGCCTGCGAGGCGACCTGCCTGGTGCGCAGGAGCGAAGTTTGCAGGGGATTGGCAAGCGTAGAGTCGTACTCAACGATGACGCGCGCTGAGATTGATCGCGTAAATTGGTAGTTCACTTTGGTGCGCATGGTCTGAGTTTCATAGACGAATGCCCCGTTCGAAACCGCGTGGTCGCGATCGAGGAGATAAGTGTTATCGATCGTGAGCGGGTAAACGGGCTGCACGGTAAAAAGAAACTGCAGAGTTTCTTGATTCAGCAGGAAAGGCTCGAGGCCGGCGGCAGGGTTGTAGTTGACATTGCCGCTGCGAAAGGCCTGGAGATTGAGATTGAGTTGCGACCATGGCGCGCCTTTCAGGACAAATCCGCTGAAGTTCTCAGTGAAGTTTTTGAATCCATTGAGCGCCGAATAGTTGAGGGGGTTGACCGTATCGGAATTCTGGCCAATCAGCGGGGCGATGACGATGTTGCGCGGAAGGAGCCAGAACACGTCGAAGGTCGAATAATGAAAGACGCGATCGCCCTGATGATCGAAGGCGATGTTCTGGTCGGTCTCAAGCCCGAAGCTCTGATAGAACCTGCGCGCAGGAAACCATTGGTACGTAGCATGCGTGTGGTTGTTGCGGAAGTTAGACGACTGGATGAAGCCCAACTGCGTCTGAAAGCCGGTGCTGACATCGACGTAACTGTCGTTCAAGTTGAAGGCGTGGCCGGTTCGCTGCACTTGTAGCGCGGCGGCCGGGCCGGCGGAATAGGCGGGCGGCGTGCCGCTGTCCTGGTCGCCCATGGTAGAGCTTTCGACCCACTGCCCCCATGCAGTCCAGTGCTTGTCAAAGCGGGCGGTGAAGTCGGCGCCGCCAATGCGGTTCCATCCATGCCCGAATTCCTCATCGGTGTAGATCGCGCCGAGGCTCGATCCTTCGCCCAAATCCCGAGAAACGCGGCCGACGGCAACGGTGGCATGTTTGCGGTAGAGCAAATCGCCTGGCGCGACCGCTTCACCGGGCTGACGATCGTCGGTTGCAAAGAGTCCGAGATTCGTGTGGCTGATCTTGCCCGTGATGCGGATTCCATACTCCGGATGCACGATGGTGCGCGTGTAAATGAGATTGATGGGAGTGGTGAAGTAGTTGGCATTTTCAAGAAAGAACGGCCGCAGTTCAGGGAAGTAGACGGGAAAGCGCTGATTGACGGTGAATTGCGGCTGATCGGACTCTACATCGCTGAAGTCGGGGTTGACGGTTGCATCGAGGACAATGCTGTCATTGAGGATGAGCTTGGCCTCGCCTCCGCCGGTGTTCCCGAAGTGGCGCGAACTGAAGAAGGGATTGGTTGGGTCGATGTCGACGAGCATGCGCTCGTTTTGCGCCAGCACATAGGGATTGAGCTGAAAATTGTGCGAGCCGGTGACGCCTTCGATATCGTGGAGCGTGCCTTCCTGACTCAAGATGCCAGTGATGCTAGCGGCCACTCGCGGCCAGAAGTCCGACTCGGAGTTGCGCGGAAGATTGCGCAGGAAAACCACGCCCCAGTCGGATTGATTGCTATGGAAGCGCAGACTGCGGAAGGGAATGGCGATGAGCGCCATCCAGCCGGTCTTTGTGACCTGGCCTTCAGAATCCCACACGGTGTCATAGCTATAGTCGGTCTGGGTGGCCTCGCTCCAGGAAGCGTCGGCCTGTACGCCCGCAGGGTTCACCCTGAAGCCAACACCGGTGCGCCGGTCGCGGAATGGATCGATGAGGACGGTGACCATATCGTCGTTGAGAATGTTTTCGCGGCGCGCGAGGTGGCCGCGAATCAGCTCGGGGTGGCTGTCGTGACAGATGAAGACGAAGTAGATTGCGGTTCGGGTCCGCGCCATCCACACCTCAGTCTTTTCGCTGGCCGGCTCGCCGTCATTGGGGGCGTTCTGGATGAAGTCCGAGGCCACAGCAAGGCCGGGGCGGAGATCGGCGCGGGGCGCCATGTTGGGGAAGTCGGAAAGGCGCAAACCATGATCGATCAGCGGCACGGAGATGATAGTTTTCTGTGGCGCGAGCGCAGTGGTCGCAGGGTGCGGAAGATTTTTGGACGAGGCCGCGTGCAGGCTCGCGCAAGCCAAGCAGAGACACAGTCCGCGGACCCATATCTTCATATCGTTCAAGTACGCTTTCAATCCTGCTGCAGTTCCGGATCGGCCACGTCACGTTGCAAAGCTGAGTGAGCGAATGACAGGATGCATTTATTTTGACTCGCAATCTATGGCGCCGTTACTACTTCAAATAAAGTGCAGAAGGCCAAGCTTCTCCGCACAGTCCGTGCGGAGGCGCTCCCTGGGCAAGGGTAGCCGGATTGGGAAAGATCCCCTGTGCGGGCTGGCACAGCACGTTGTGAGAAGAAGGCTACCGGGTCTGGCGCGAGATTGCGGAGGCTGGAGCGATGGAATTTCTGCGAAGGTAGGATGCGGTTGAATTTCGTCCGATTATGAATTTGCCGGAGGGGCGGCAGTGGAACCGCGCACGACGAGGCTGGTGGAAACCAGGAACTCGCGCTGCATCTTAGGATTCTGGGGATCTTCAGCCTGCAGGCGGAGGGCTTCGAAGGCGGCACGCGCTAGTTCCACCCGCGAGAGGCGGATGGTGGTTAGCGGCGGTAAGGTGAACTCGGCAAAAGCGACGTCGTCGAGGCCAATGACGGACACATCCTGGGGCACGCGCAGTCCGTCCATATAAGCGGCACGGAGGACCCCGATGGCAGTCATGTCGTTGGAGCAGATGATGGCGGTGGGATGCGAGGCGAGTTTGCGCAACTGCTCAAAGCCGCTGACGCCGCCTTTGAGCGTGTGGTTGCACTCAATGATCCATTTCTTCTGAACGAGCAGACCGGCTGCCTGCATCGCGGCGCGGAAGTCATTTTCGCGCGTGATGGCCGAGTGAAGGCTGTGCGGGCCGGCCAGGAAGCCGATGGCCCGATGGCCAAGCTCAGCCAGATGGCGAACGGCGGCGTGAATGCCCGTGGAGTAGTCGAGCAGGATGGTGCTCGCCTTGGGATCGTCGAGCTTGAACTCGGCCAACACAATGGGCACGCCGCGGTGCACGATCTGGTCGAGCACGGGTTCTTCTTCACCGAAGGTCATGACGGCGACGCCGTCGACTTTGCGCTCCAACATGCGGCGAGCGCAGGTGGCGAGCACGGCCGGGTCACTATTCGTGGAGCTGACGAGAATCTCGTAGCCGCGCGCTACGGCGATCTCCTCGAAGCTCTGGATCAACTCAGGGAAGAAGGGATTGGTGATGTTCTCAACGATGATGCCCAAAAGGCGGCTACGCCCTGAGACCAGGGTGCGGGCGTGAGTATTGGGAAGGTAATTGAGTTGCTTGATGGCTTGCCAGACGCGCTTGCTAAGGCGATCGCTAACCAGGGGAGAACCGTTGATGGTTCTGGAGACGGTGGCGATGGACACTTTAGCCACTGCGGCGACGGCGCGAATGTCGGGCAGTTTACCGGCTGTCTTGCGGGATGCTTTGCGAGGCACGAACCAATCCTAATGCAGAGAGAACGAGTGGAAGGGGAAAACTTATTGAGTTTTCCCACAGGAGGTGCGGGTGAAAGTCGTGCAAGCGGCGAAAGTCGAATGGCGTACTAGGTGTTTTCAGAAATGAGTAGACGCAGATCGCGCAGGTTCTGTCCGGTGGGCCCGGTGACCACCGAGTCGCCTAGCGCGGTAAACAGCGGGCAGGCATTGAACTCGGCGAGCGACTGCTCGGGGTTGAAGCCGAAGACGCGGGCGCGGGCGACCGTGGTGGGGTCAGCAATAGCACCAGCCGCCCGGGTGTTGCCGTCGATGCCATCGGAGCCGGCGCTCAGTACCGAGAGGTGGGCCCCGGAATAATCTGCAAGCTCAATGGCGCAGGCCAGGGCAAACTGCTGATTGCGGCCGCCAGCGCCCGGTGCTCGATCGAGCGTGACGGTGACCTCGCCGACGGAGATGAGGCAGAACCTCGGGTGTTTGGCACGAAACGTGTGGAAGCGCTCAAGCAGATAGCGTGCAGCTTCTGCATAATCCCAGTCGTCGCAACTATTGTCGACGACGACGTGAAAGCCGGCTATCCGGGCCTGGGAGCGAGCATTCTCCACCAGGTCATGACTAGAGAGGAGAATCTCGAAGACTGAATCGAGGAATGCGTCTTCTTCACCGCTCATGCTGGCTTCCGCGGTGATGTGGCGCGGGCGCACAGCATCGGCCCAGGGCAATTTGGGCAGAAACGACGGACGCCAGCTTTTGTTGCCGGGCGATTCGGGCATATCCTCGCGCTCAAAGAAGGCGCGGATGGAGGGAGGCAGCTTGGGAGCCAGGCCGTATTTGACGAGGAGCTCGCGGACGTCGGCAACCGTGGAGTGGTCGGGCGTACTAGGGCCGGAAGAAAGTGCGTCAAGCGAGCGGAGCGGCACGTCGGGGAGCAGGAGGCTGATTTTGAGCGATTCCGGCGCGGCCAATGCGAGGCGGCCACCCTTGACGGCGGAAAAATGCTTGCGCAGAGTATTGACCTCATTAATGGGCGCGCCTGAAGCGAGCAGCAACTGATGAAAGGCGATGGTTTCTTCGAGCGTGATGTGCGGGTCAAGGGGCAGATCGAAGATCGCCGACCCGCCACCGGAGATGAGGAAGAAGATCAGCGTGTCTTTTTTGGCCTTGCGCAGAAGGGCAAGCGCGGCGCGCGCGGCGTTGAAAGAGTCCTGATTGGGAACGGGATGGCCGCCCTCAAAATATCGGAACCGCCAGTTACGCTGCGTGGGCAACTGGTTTGAGCAGCAGATGCCGCGCAGACCCTTGCGGCGCTTCATGCGATCGAGCAAAGTATCGAGCATCGGTGCGGCGGCCTTGCCAATGGCAATAACGAAGATGCGCTTATAGGTGGAGAGATCGATTTCCGCGGGCCCACTGCCGTCAGGCAGGAGCCGGTGCAGAGTATTGCCTTCGAAACGCAAGCGCCGGTCAAACGCGGAGGCAATATTGCATGCCTGGAGCGCGGAGGTAAAGATTTCAGTTGCGGTGGTGTGAAGGGATTCAAGGGCGGTATCGCTGACGGGGTTCATAGCAGTTTCTCCTTCAGCCATCCTGCGAGGGCGTTTTGCATCGGGGCGAGCTGATCAGTGAAGAAGTGGTCAGCGCCGGGAAGGAGGATGAATCGCTTTGGCTCGGCCGCAGAAGCGACCACGTTCGCTAATTGAGCGACAGGGGCGAACCGGTCATGGTCTCCGCTGATAAAGAATTTGGGAATGGCGAGATCGGAAAGGAAGGAATAGTTGTATGCGGGCCCTTCGGCCTGTACGGGCAACCCGATGGCGATGAGAGCGCGAATATCGCGATGCGATTGCGCCGGGTTAGCGCACGCGCGGAGCGCGATGGCCGCGCCGAAGCTGAATCCTGCGACGACCAAGGGGAGACGGAATTCATGTTGAAGCCAATCGAGGGCGGCGAGCACATCGCCGACCTCCGCTTCGCCGTGGTGCCTGCCCTGACTTAGCCCCGTGCCGCGAAAGTTGAAGCGCAGAACTGGCCAGCCGAGGCCTCGTTCCGGATCGTTGAGAGCCTTCATGGCGCGATAGACAACCTTGTTGTGCAGGTTGCCTCTGAAGGAGGGATGAGGATGGCAGACGAGCGCAGCAAAGGGTGCATGCGGCGAGCCGGTATTCAAAACCGCCTCAAGGCGGCCTGCAGGGCCGTTGAGCACGATGCTGCGGATTGAACTCGCTGCGGAGCTTCTAGACTGAGGGGGTGTGGCGGGGAGAATCGGTGCAGCGGACCGATGCACCTGCCGCGGCGAAAGATTTCTTCGCACAGGAGCCTGAGAGGACCCTGTATATTGCGCTTCGAGAATCGGGTTACCCGAAGGCGCGTCAGCCTTGGCGGGTGCAAATGTGGGGATCATTCCACGCTCCATTTTACGCTCATCGGCATGATGCGCGGCGCGCTGATGCGGTAGAGCGTGGAAATCGCGGCTACTACCAGACCCGGAAGGAGATGGGCGGGAAGTCGATCAGCGGTATCGTGAAGGAGGAATGGTATACAGGCGAGTGCGAAAGGTCCTCTAGGATATTCTGGCTGCATCATGAAAGATCGCTCCGAGATTGACCCCATCGACCCGATCGGGCTGACGCGCCAGTTGTGCGAGATCGAATCCACAACCTACCACGAGAGTGCAGTGGGCGACTTTCTCGCCGGATTTCTTGCTGGCCGCGGCTGGGAGGTGGAAAAAACACCGGTGCCGCAACCGGAGGAGAGTGGAACGAACGAGCCGCGCTGGAACATTTATGGCGGGTCCGCAGGACAGACACCGGATCTCGTATTTTCGACGCACATGGATACGGTTCCTCCTTATATCCCATTCAGCGAGGATTGGGAGTTCATGTTTGGGCGTGGAGTTTCCGATGCGAAGGGGATTATCGCGGCGCAGATTGCGGCTGCGGAAACATTGCGCGCGGCGGGATTTCGGATTGGGTTGTTGTATGTGAGCGGCGAAGAGCGCGATTCGGCAGGCGCCAAGGTCGCGAACATGACGCCGAAGGGCAGCCGCTTCTTGATCAACGGCGAGCCGACGGACAATCGTCTGGCACTGGCGTCAAAGGGATCGTTGCGTGTGGCGCTGCGTGCGAGCGGCAAGATGGGGCACTCTGCTTATCCCGAGTTGGGCGACAGCGCGGTGCATAAGTTGGTGCAGGTTTTGGCGAGGCTGCTGGCACTTGAGTTGCCGGTGACTGAGGATGTTGGCCCGAGCACGCTGAATATCGGACAGATTCAAGGCGGATACGCGCCCAATGTGATTGCGGACGAGGCCGAGGCGCAGGTGTTGGTGCGGCTGGTGGGCGATTCGGCGCCGTTGCGCACCGCGATCCTCGAGGCCGCGAGAGGCCTGGCAGAGGTGGACTTCACGCTGGAGATTCCGTTTGTGAGATTGCGTGCGGTGGAGGGGCTGCCGACGATGGTCGCGAAGTTTACGACGGACATTCCGCAGCTCTCGAATTGGGGTGAGCCGTTGCTGCTGGGGCCCGGGAACATTCATGTTGCTCACACGCCTCATGAGAAGCTTGCGAAGAAGGAGCTCCTCGAAGCTGTGGAGTTATATATTCAGATGGCGAAGAAGCTGCTTGGCTAGCAGGATCTTTGTTTTCGCCGAACTTCTCTAACGGGCGGCCGGTGGGCTGGCGGGCTGCGGTGCGCCGGGCGCGCTGGTGGGCAACTGCTTTGTGAATTCAAAGGTGCACGTACGGCCCACGATGCCGAGACCCTGATCTCTCGTGCCCGTCCCTGTTGTGTTTTTGAATTGAGCTTTGATGTCGTAGCTGTAGCTTTCGCCCTGATGAGCGAAGACGCCGCGAGCGTAATCCCGCGAGACGACGATGCCGTTGGCAGTGAGCTTGGCTCTGCCGTTATCGGCGATGGGGCCATCGATTGTGAAGTAGCCGGGCTGACCCGCGGTGCCCCGTTCCCCGTGAAGGCTGCTGGTCTGGATGACGCTGACAAACTGCCACGTATATCCTTCTGTGTTTCCCTTTGGCGGGCAGGTTAGTTTCGTGAGCCAGTTTCCGTCGAAACGCTCACCGGAAAATGAGACTGCCGGTAAGAAAATAAGTGCGATGACCGCCAGGTGCCGGATCGAACGCATTGCATTCCCCTCCGATGGCAGGGGATTGTAGCACCAGTGATGACGGACAGTCGGTGATGCGAACCGAATGGACGATTCGCGCCAACGAGATACCCTCAGGGGCTAAAGCCCCGTCATTCTTTGGCGATTTTCGGCGCGACTCAAGTCGCACCCTGACACAAAGCCTGACCCGCGGCGAATTGCTCGTGGGCTAAAGATATCGCCAGAACGGGCCTGGTTTCGTGACAGCTTTATTTCTGCTGCGGACTTTGAGCTCATTCCTATTGGTAGTTGCCGATGAGGACGAAGGGCGCCCAGTAGTACGGATGCGCGTAGCCGAGGCCGGCATTCGTGGGCGCCGGTCCCTGGTCGGTTTGAAAGCCGCGGCCGCCTCCGCCACCGGGCGTTGCGCCGGAGCCGTGTAAGAAGGCGAGTTGCGCCTGGCGAAGCGCCTCGGCCTTGCCTTGCGCGGGGTTCTTGACCCAGCGCGCATAGAAGTCGCTCATGATGCGGCTGGTGCTGGCGTCGTTCACATCCCAGAGCGTGGCCAGCACGGCTTCGGCCTGCTTCTGCTGCGCGATCATCCCGAGGCTATCCATCTCCGTACCGTCTCTGGTTTCGTAGTCCTTCGCTGTGCTGCATGCGGAAAGCGTGAGGAGACGCGTTCCGTTAAACGTAACCGTGGAGTGTTCCATTTCGGAGAGATTCCACTGGTACCCGTTCGCGTCTCCAGTGTCCTCGCCGCCCATCATGAGATATGGCTCTTCGCCGTCGCCCGCCTCGACGACAAAGTGGCTCGCGATATGCACCACGGGGAAGCCCTTGCCTGCGCCGAGCTCCGTTTTCAGCGCAGCCAGGGTGAACTGTTCATTGGGAAGCAGCTTTCCGTCCATTGGACCGTGCGATTCAGGCACAGCAGGGTCGTGGACCACCGCATCCAACTCCGGCAACACGCCGGGCAGCGCGGGCAGTCCGCCGTAGCTCTTTGAAAGGCCCATCGCCAGCACGGTGGGCCTGGTCCCGCCCAGGAGCGGCGAATCGGTCATGTGGCCGTAGCTCTCGGGCGTGAAGAGCACGTTGTTGAAGCGCTCGACCATGTAGCGGTGACCATCGTAGAGCGCGGCTATCGGTATGTAGCGCAAAGCGTCGTCTAAAGACCACAGCAGGGTGGGAACACTGCCCTGCTGCGACGGCTGCGTTTCGAGCGGCTTCAAGTCATCTTCAACGGGAGCGACGACCATGGCGTACAACTGGGCGAGAAGTGGCCTGGGATCGGCGGTGCGCGCGGCTAAATTTTGCCGAACTTCAAACGCCTTGCTTCGCAGCTCGGCAGGAGTGGCTGTCAACTCGATTTTTTTCCGCGCAGTGGCAGTGACAACGATCGCGTAGACGTGATCCTCTCCCAGCAGAATGCGGATGCCCAACACCCGCGGTCCAAGTTTTGCCAAGGTATTTTGCAGGTAGCTTTGGCGTGAGTCCTCGCCTGCTAAGTCTGCGGCGCCTGCGTCCGGTTTGCGCTCCAGTTCGGCGCAGACTGTGTCGTTGAAGTAAGTGAGTATCTCCGTGATTCCCTGTTGGAGGGTTACGCTCAGTTGTTTGAGTTGGGCATCTTCAGCGGGAGTGCGCATAGCCTTCTCGCGCAGGCCGGCGTTCTGCAGGCTCATCGCTTCGAGCGCGATAGTCTTTTGCTGCTGCGAGTCCAAATCCGTGAGCGCTTTTTGCTGGGCGGTACTCAGCCTGAGGGGTTCAACTTTGGCTGCCGCGTCCGGAGCGGCGCCCCGCACGACATCTTTCAACTCCTGCTCCTTGAGGAGATCGAGCACCTGTTCTGCCTCGCCAAGCCTTCCGGTTTCGACCAAGAGCTCGGCGAGAGTGCGATAGGTGGAAGCCCGCGATTGCGCGAATCCAGCCTGGAGGTCTTTGTCGAGGCTGGAGATGTTTTTGCGAATCTGCTGATAACTGTTGACCGCGTCGAGGCCGAAGAAGATGGCTACCTCTGGGCGATGCTGTTTTGCGAAGCCGACCATCATCGCGGTGTCAATGCCGCCCTGCATATCGGGATCGCCCGCGGACTTTGCCAAAGACAATGCGGCGAAAGCATAGGGGAACGCATTTTCCGACTGGCCGAGTAGCGCATAGGCCCTGCCGATGCCGGCCAGAGCCATGGCCTCGCCGCGGGTTTCTTTGACTTCGTGCCAAACGGGGAGAGACTGGTATTCGATTTCCAGCGTCTTGCTCCCTTGTCCGAGATTGACATAGGCATTTCCCAGGTTGCTCAACGTCATGGCTTCGCCGCGGCGATTGCCGACTTCGCGCCAGATGGGCAATGCCTGGTTGTAGAAATCGACCGCCTGCTGGGATTCGCCCAAATCGGCATGCGCTCTGCCGATATCGTTCAGATCGAGTGCCTCGCCGTTGCGGTTTCCCGACTGTCGCCAAATGGGCAATCCCTGATTGAAGTAATCCAAGGCAGTTTGTTTTTGGCCGAGATCGGAATAGACCCTGCCCAAATCGTCGAGAGAGCTTGCTTCTCCCTGGAGGTTGCCGATTTGCCGCCAGATGGCGAGAGCCTGGTTGTAGGATTCGAACGTCTTTTGTTTTTGGCCCAGATCGGAATAGGTTCTGCCCATGTTATCGAGGCTGAGCGCCTCGCCGGCACGCTCTCCAGCCTGGCGCCACAAAACCAAAGCCTGATTGAGAGCCTCGAGCGATTTGGCCCCCTGACTCATGTCGGAATAAACCTTTCCCATCATGTCGAGCGCGGAGGCTTCCCCGTCGAGATTCCCCGACTTGTGCCAGAGTGGCAAGGCCTGGTTGAGGACATCGAGCGCTTTGTCCTCCTGCGCCAGAAAGGAATATGCGCGGCCCATATTGGTGAGAGTGTTGGCTTCGCCAGTGGGGCTGCCCAACTGGCGCCACACGGGCAGGATCTGATTGAACAGGTCCAGAGCCTTCTGCTCGTCGCCCATGTCGGAGTAGATTCTGCCGATGATGCCTTGCGTCAAGGCCTCGCCGGAGCGGCTGTTTCCCTTTTCTTCAATCTGTAATGCCTGGTTGCAGTCATCGAGCGCCTTCTGCATATTTCCCGCTTGCCGGTAAAGGCTGCAGAGCGTATTCAGCTCGACGGCCTGGTTTCTATAGTTCGCGGAACTACGCGCTTCGGCAAGGTTCTGCTCGTGTTGGGGGATCGTGCCCTGGAGTTGGGAAGTCTGGGCGCGCGCCGCGAGCAGGGTCGACCCCATGAACAGAGCGGCAAGAATGCGGTTTTTGGGTGCGGGGTTCATTCCGGCACTCTTCGTTGAACCGGCGTCGCCATCAGGGCTGGGTGTTAGCTGTCGCGGCGCCGGCGGACCTTAGCGCGAAGTCGGCATTCGCTGAGCTGCGATCCATGACGGGATGCTGGTGCGAACCTTGGGCCGAGACGCTTTGGGACACATCCTGCGCCACGGTGGAATAGACCTGGCTCAAGGGCGTCTGTCCTTTGCCGTTTTTCAGCGCCTGGAGGAGATAGTAAGTGAAGTATCCATGACCGAGCTGGTTGCTTTCAAGCGACTCCTCATTGACCTCGCTGGCGGCCATCACAATGCGTCCCGTTCCCTCAGTCATATGGGCAAGCATGGTGCTGGAGGGGGCGGAGCTGGTGAGCATTGCAGCAGGTGCCGGGGTGCTGCTGCCCGATGAACTGTTGGCCGCAGCGCCACCGCTGTAACAGGTGTCGAGGAAGACCGCAGTGCGCAGGGCCTTCATGCGCGTGGCGACGGCGTTTGCCAATTCCACCATGGGATATGCGGTGGCATACATCGAGTCCTCATCGAAGGCTCCGGCGTTGTAAATCTCAGTGTCGTAGGTGACCAGATAATTGGCCCCGGCTGCGTCCATGGTGCGAGGCGTACCGTGGGTGGCCACATAGATAACGACGAGATCGTTGGTCTGCGCGTGGCGCGCAATCCAGTTCAACTCTTCCTTGATGTTTTTTGTCGTAGCCTGCTCATCGGTAAGGACATGAACATTGTCTGCGGGAAAACCGCCAATGGAGGGATCTTGAAGGGTGGCGGCGAATGACTTTGCATCGGCAGTGGTGAAGTTGAGGCGGGGAATCTGAGCGTCAGTGAAATGGCTGATGCCAACCACGAGCGCCCATTTCTGCTGCACGGGTCCGGGAGCGACAAGCGGCGCCGTGGGCACTGGCGTGGTGCCTTCGTCAGTGGAGAAGCCGCGCGATGCGGGTGTGGACAGCTCGAGCGGATTCAAATTCTGGTTGAGAGCTTCAGAGCTATTGAAGCGCGCCTTGTCCATTGCGTAGTTGGCAAGAGCGGCGTGGCCGAGGCGCTTCTCAACCAGGCTCCGGTAGTACCAGGCGTCGCCGAGCTCGGGGCACTCAGAGACGGCGTGTTTGAGGAGCTGAAGGGCGTCTTCGAAGGCATCGTTTCCACTTTGCGGGGTGATGCGCTCGAGCGCCTGCACGACCAAGTCCTGACCCGCACCGCAACGGATTCCTTGCGCGGGAGCGCCAGGACAGGCAACCAACGCAGCGGCGGCCATCGCCAAAGTGAGGCTGCCGGATCGAAGCAGACTTCTCATCTCTCAGCTACAGGCCTCGTAGAGGCCGCGGGACGTTTCATCGCCCGGGTCTTCATTGCAGCCAAGACGCGAGGGCTGACGCCGTTGGTCGCGAGTTGGTGCTGGGCATCGGGACTGAGGTCGAAGTCGACCGCATCGGCTCCGCCGATGGTGTGGATGACGGTGTCGTCGTCCATCCCGGCCTTGACCATGGCAACCACTTGGGAATTGTTGAGCCCTTTGTGAATGACTGGTTTGGGTGCCGGTTTTCGCGCAGCTTGTATTCTCATTTCGTCCCTGATGCGGGGGCTGACGCCGCCGCTCATGAGGACATGCTCGCCCGCAGGACTGAGATCGAAGCTGATCGCGCCGGCGCCACGAATGGCATGGATCACGGTTTCTTCATCCATGCCAGCCTTGACCATGGCGACCACCTGGGCATCCGTCAGGCCCTGGGACACGGCACCACTGGGAGGATTGGCGTTTGCCTCTTCAAGGGCAGCAGCCTTGGCCCGCCGCTGATCCTCAACTTCCCTTTCAAGCTCCTTATAGTGGGCGATGGCGGTTTCAATGCGTTTTTGCGGCTCGACGAAGTATTTCTCGGCGGGCTTGGCGTCGATCGCTTTGCCGTAGTTGATAGCGGCCTGATCGAGATACTTCATGGCCGCTTTTTCATCTTCAGCCTGATAGGCCATCGCTTCATAGGCCACGCCTACGTCATAGAGCCGATAAGCATCCTCCTCCGGTTTGGGCAATGGCTGCGCGGTTTCGAAGGTCTCAAGTGCGCGTTCCCAGAGTCCTCCGAGTGCATCTTTGTCTCCCTCGTCGAGCGGACCGTCCTGCTTGGCGAGGAAGACATCGATGCTTTCGTTGGTGTTCACAATGTGCTCGGCAACCTGCTGTACCGCATCGAGGATCAATCGCGACCGAAGCTCGGAGCTGGTAGGGGGCGTGTTCTCTTCGCTTTTTTGGCCCTTTAGCTTATTCCAGGTACCGCTTAGCGACCCCTTAACGCCGTGAGACGTGGAGATTCCCGAACTGTCGAACTGCTCATCATATTTTGAGGTGACGTTGTCGGAAATCAATGTTTGGCCGGTCGGCGTTTTCGCTTGAAATGCAATGGTCAAGGTACCCGTGATGCGTTGGAACTGCTGCGTTGTCGGGCTGCCCTTTGTCAGAGCGAGCGCCGGCCCCGTGGTGGTGGTTACCACCGGACCGGAATATTCGGTGATACGGCAGGTAATGATCGTGTTTGGGCTGTCATCCTCGCGCAGGTCCGGGTCGTCCTTGAGTAACTCAGTCTCGAGCAGCGCCTGGAAATCGTAGGGAAGGGCTCCGTCAGACTCGCCTCCCGTGACGGTGACTTTAATGGAGTTTCCCGGCAGGTGCACGAGAGCGGGAAGCTTGCGTTGGAGAGTGACTTTCTCCTTTTGCGCACCGAAGTTTTGCGCGCCAGCCGGTATAGCGACCAGCGCTGCAGTGACAAGAGACGTCACCGCCCACATCTTCGCAGATTGGCTCATATCGACCCCCCGATCTATCTTTAGCGGACGCCGCCGGTAGGGGCCAGCGGCGTCTTCACATCAGCATACCTACAACACTACGCAGTCGTCTCCTACTTTTTCTTGCTGCTCGAGGAGCTCGAAGACGAGGAGGAGGAAGAGGAGCCTCCGAGCAGCCCCGAGAGCCCTCCGGAAGAGCTACTTGAATTCGAACAGGACGCGGGCACCGGGGTAATGCCTACCCGCATGGAGGCATAGGTTACTCCGGGAACCGCAGATTGCGCGCGTTGGGGAAGAGGCAGGTCCGGGTTAGCGTCTTTAGCGACCAGGTAGCCTTGAACCATGTCGAGATTGGGCAGCGCTTTCGCAAGCTCATCGACGTGCCTCTGGGGAACCATCAGGTAGTCTCCGGCAACGAGACCAATATATTGTGGCTCCCGTTCGGGAGAGCCCAAGGCCTGCTGCGTGGCCACGGCGGTGGTCAAATTGCCGGCCATGATGAAGCGGGTGCGGTCTTCCCAATAGCTGAGCGCCTCAGTAAAGGTGCTGAGAGCGGGGACGCTGATGGCGGGCAGGCTGACCATGGGCGCCACGGCTTTGGCGCCTTCCATCATGATGTTGAGGGCCTTAATGAACATGGATTGAGCCGCGGCCCTGGAGATGTTGACGGACATTTTTCCCGTACCCTTGGTAAGCAGGATTTTGCTGGTGCCCTGCGTTGCCTGCACGGAACGGAAACCCATGTCGTCGAGGGAAATCTTGCCCGCCGTGTTGGGAGAGATGGACGCAATGGCGGCCCAGGCGAGCGGTGCCGCAATGTTGATGAGAGGGTGAATCTGGGTGGCGTCGACGCGGAGTTGCGAAGCCTTCAGATTGGTCTCGCCGGTTCCGGGGCGGTACTGAGCAAGCGCGAGGCTTACGGAAACGTCGCCGTCATGATCGAGCAGCTCATCCTTCTCGATGTCGGAGGCATAGCGGAGGCGCTTCTTGTCGGGGTTGTAATGCAGGTACTGCGTTTGGGCCTGCGGGTCGGGAAGCTGATCAGTGGGACCGCGCGACGCCGACTTGGTGCCGAAGTCCGGGCTGTAGGGATTCACCGAGTCATAGAACCCGTTCCAGAAGTCGTAGGAGTCATGTGGCAATTCTTCTGTGGACGCCGGAGTGGTTGCTTCCTGCGCGGCTAGCTGGGGAAGAAGCGCAGCAATCATGCCTAACGCGGAGGCGTCGGCGAGGAAGTTACGTCGTGAAAGAGACATTGTGCTACCTCCATCTTTTGCCGGCATCTTTCTGTGAGCCGCCGGCTACTCACCAAACAAATGAAGCCAATGAGAGATGACAACTAGTTTGACTGACTGTTAGGGACGCTGTGAACGGTCATGAGGCCGATGCCCCAGTTGGTGGGAACCTCGCCCGAGAATCCGCGAGTTCCTCCGCTAGTTTGGTTGAGCAACTTCTCAAGGGGTGACGCTACGCCTCGCGAACCGCGCGAGGCGACTCCTTCAAAATTCAACACGTATGGGTCGGCAAGAGGCTGCGCCGTACTGAGCATAATGAGCGTATCGACTCCATAGGGCGGGCCGATACGGAGGACCGGCGCACCGGGAAGAAAAAACTGACGGCCGTTATCGGCATCATTGGGAAACTGATTCTCAGAATAGTCACGAGGGTACAAGACAGAGCCCTGGCCGTGACAATCGATGTCGAGAACGTACACCCAGCGCTTATCGATGATGCGGTCGCTGGATGCCAAAGCCATTTTGAGTTGGTCGCCCTGGCGCGCGGCCTGATTCGCGGGAAGCGGCGAAGTGCTTGTGGAAGGGATCAAAGCCAGTGCGTAGTACTCGTCACTCGATGCGTCGGCGGGGCTGTTGGCCAGTTCAAGCCAGCCATGGACCTTGGCGAGGAGCGAGGAGTAGTGGTTGAGCTTGGCGCTTGCGGCATCAATGGCGGCGGCGCCGCCGATGGGCACCCAGTCAGTGCGCACGGGATATTGCGAAGTGGCGGAGCAGCCGGGACTGTGCGCGGGCGCATTAGGCAAAGGCGGGCCAGCCGCGAGCTCGCTCTTGTGGTACCACGCATAGGCGGGGCCGTCGGCAGTGAGGACACCTGTGAGCGCGTATTGGGCGGCGGCAAGATTGTCGGCATTCTGGACGGCGCTGTCGGCGCCGGATGGCTTGAGCTTGTCGGCCAGGTCGCGCGATGGCGGAAGGTTGACCCAAAGTTTGGCATCCCCGGGAAGATTTTTCTTGAGGGCATCGGCAGTGAGCGGCGCACCCAGACTGACAGGGCTGGGCGCACCCGCTTTTTGCAGGGTCCAGCGTGTGCCATCCCAACTAAGGACGTGGGTCCACTGCTGCTCCGCGGGATCGGATACGAGAGCGGCTCCTGAGGCTTGTACCTGGGCGGCAGCGGCGAGGATTTCGTCCTGAGAGAGATTGGAAGGCCAGAGCCAGACGCGCAGCGGTGGAATGTCCGCTGGAACCCACTTGGAAAGCTCGAAGACATCGCCTGCGGCAACCTTGGCTCCAGAGGGACTGACGGCCTGAGCCGAGGAGCGCGCAAGGCCGTCGAGGCTCGAGATGCGGAGCACGACATTCTGGCCCGCGCTGCTGGGGGTCATGGAAGTGAATTCGCTGCCGACCCCCAAGCCAGAGGCACGGCCAATGTCGAGGGAGACGGAGCCGTCGTCGCCCGTACCGAGCGCAGCGGCGAGGACCTTGCTGGACTTTGCTGCCGTTCCGCCGAAGAGCGGTTGCTGACGGCGCGCTGCGCTGGCGTCGAGATCGGGTTCCTGGTCGGGCACGTTACTGCCTTCGAGGACGGCCTTGACGCGCGCGTAAACAAGAGAGGCAGGGGCATCGGCCGGCAAAGCCTGCAGGGCTTGAAGCAACGCGGCGGTAAACGCCCCGTGGGGCTCGGCTGCGCTGTTGGTCGTGGGCATTTCCTTGGCGGTCTGGCCCTGCTGCGCGGCAGAGAAGACCAGCGCTGGATTATCGGTGCGCTGAGTGGGGCCGGGGCTCGTGTCAGGCACCTGATCGATGTCACGGGGATCAAAGGCGAGTTCCCGCTCCTGGTACTTCGGACCAATGCCGCGGCTGATTCCGCCGGAGTGGCAGCTATCGTAAATGACCGTGAGATGGACACCCTTATCGAGAGCGGCATTGAATATCTGTGTCATCTCGCGGTCGCGAACATCGTAGCCGCCTTTGTAAGCGTCAGAAGGGACCAATGTGCTGTCGGCGTGAACATACTTGCCGCTGACGAGTACGGTAATCTTATTGCCCTTGCTGTTGACTCGCAGGGAGCCGTGACTGGCGTCGTAAAAGACAACCGTGTCTCCTTTCTGCGGCACGTCGACGAGGTATTTCTGCATGGCGGCGAGAATGCCATCGTGCGTAGTTTGAGACGCGGGCAGGATGGTCACGCCGGGGCGCGCGTCGGGCGCGGCAGGATTTGTGAGCAGGACAACCTGGTTGGAAGGGAAGCCGAACTTGGGGCTGGTGAGGAGGTCGGCCATGGCCTGCGCGTCGTTAACGGACCCGTCGAGATTTTGAAAGGTTCCTAATTCGCAGCGGCCGTAGATGCAGCCGGCGGGATGATCCGCAGTGGTGCCAGCAGGTTGGTAGGTGTTGATGCCGATGAGGAGGGCTCGCTGGGTTTGGGCGAGAGCTTGCGAGGCGACGAGCGCGCCGACCAAGGCAGAGAACACGGGGAACAACGCTTTCATAAGCGCTCCAGCTTCGTACGGGCAATCCTCCTATTGCCGCGCCGGTGTCCGTGGTCGCCCGTAGGCGCCGCGTGTTCTATTCAGCAGGGACGGCCACGAAGTTTGCGGCCACCCAAGCACACGGCTCGGAGTATCGCTCAACTTGCTGCCGGTTGAAACACAACGACCTCTCGGAAGTTGCTCAACCAGCGTTGCCAAAAAAGGCGCGACGCGGCCCGTTCCCTTTGTTTAGTCGACGTAACTCCGAGTTCAAGAGTTTCAACCGGCAGTTTTGCCTGCTTGAGGGGAAGGCGGCGACGTTTAACTATCGGACTACGAGTGAGCCTTGGGGGAACGCCAAAAGTATATCGCGCAGTGAGGCAAAGTAATCAAAAAACATGGCGGCATCCGGAAGTACGAAAGTTTACACTCCGGTTCCGGTCCGAAGCGCGACAGAATGATCGATTGGTCAGTCTGCCGGCGTCGGGAATTTGGCCGTCAGGTAAGTTGGGGCCGCGACGAGACGGTCTTTTGCTCAGGTTCAGCGCGACATGGCGATGGCGTGCATGAGAACTGCGCCGGTGATGTCGAGATTTACGGGCCCAAGCAATCCTGAAGGGAGCAAGGGCGAATCGGCGGTGTATTTGGTGATATTGGTGTGCGTGAAGCGCTGGCCGGCAGGCAAGCTTTGGTCCCCGATGATGCGATTGGGCCAGAGATTCGTCACTTGGATTTGGAGCGAATTTTTTCCGGGAACCACGGCAGATGTGATGTCGAGCGCATAAGGCAATTTCCAAACAACGCCCATCTGCTTGCCGTTAACGGTCACTCGAGCAGTCTCATACACTGCGCCCAAATCAAGAACGATGCGCGCGCCGTCAGGAAGCTGCGGAGACTGGAATTCCGTGGAGTAAGTTGCTGTGCCCGAAAAATGGCGAACGCCATCGTTCGCCGATTCGGTCCAGGATTGCAACTTGTCGAGATGAATTTCAGGCGGTGCTCCCCAGCCGGGAGTGAACTTGAGCGACCATGAGTTCTGAACCGGCAATGTGATTGGCTGCGCGACGCTGGCTGAGTAGCTGCGTCCGGCTGCGTTGGTGGCCACGAAGTTGCCGGCGGTTTGAGCCCGGAGCGAGACGGAGCCGTTGCGGATCGTGATTTCAACCGGGGCGGCATCGGAAGTGAATTGCGGGAAGACTTCCTGTCCATCGCGTTCAAGCTTGACGATGTGCGGGCCCGCAGGATTGCGGAACACCACGATCGCGGTTGCGTATGGAGCAAACCACATGGGGAGATTCGTGCGCTGATCCTCAGTCGGCGCATACAGGCTGGGGCGCGTGATGACGCCGGTTTCCGGATCCCAAATCTCTGGAGCTAGCCCGCGCACTCGGAAGCTGAGCACGGTGGCCACGGCCTGAGGAAGCTGATTGCGGATGAAGTAGATCTCAGCGCCGCGCCCGCGCCGATGCGCAAAGTCGAAATCGGCATCCGGCGCCGGTCCTGCGCTGACGAGGTCGGGCACAATGCTAGTGTCAACGGCGGGATCCAGGAGAGCCTGACGCGCAGATTCCCCGCACACGATGGTTCCCGCGCCGACCTTACTTACGGCTTTACCGCTGCCGCATCCGGCCCAGAGACGGTCGGCGATTTTCAAAACATCCGCGTCAGTAGCGTGCGCGGAGGGCAGGCCGGTGAGGCGCACCGGCTTGCTGCCAACTACCGTAGCCCCCGTGTTGACCAAACGTTCAATGGACTGCATTGCGGGCAGCGAGATGTTGCTGAGAGGCGGCATTACCAACTCGCGATACTCGGTTCCATTGGCAAGGCGGATGTGGTGATTGGCAACGCTGAGGCCCCTGGTGAGCACATCCTGATCAACCACGTCGTAGTCGTAGCCGGGCAGAACGCGCGCCGGGTCGGAGGCTTTGAACTGCACGAAGTTGGGAACCTGGTCGCCGTAGTAGTAGAGGACATCGGATACAGGCAGGCCTTGCTGCATCATGAACTGAACACGTCCGATGTAATCAATAAACGATTTGCCATCGTGAAACCAGGTGACCTTGGGATTGAAGTGCGTTCCCGCGAAGTACTCCTGGCCGGGGAACCCTGTGGACGCTGGTGAAGAGGTGAAGGTGTGCCACACAAGAAGATTCAATCCAGCGCAGACAGCCTGGTCGAAGGTTGGCTTCAGGTTAGTGGCTGGCGACTCTTCCCATTGCGGGCCGAGGCTAGTGAGGCCCTCGCCTGCGACGAGCGTCTTGCCGTAGATGTGCGCCGCGCTCGACGCTTCCTTGACAAAGAATCGATCCAACTGCGTGGCACGATGCGGTGATGGCGCCCAGAACTCGGTTTGCGGAAAGGTGTCAGCTCCGAGCAATTGCAGGGCGTCAACGGGCGCACCATGCGGTCCGCCGGATTCGGGATGAAAGCCCAGACCGTTTTTAGCCGCGAGCTGGCCGAAGAGGGCGTAGTGGTCGCTGAGGATGAGATCGCCGACAGTGCGACGAAGGTCGTTGAGAAAGCGGTCGCTCGAATCGCGGCTGTTGACGATGCGCCCGGTGACGATGGGCAGATAGGGCACAGGATCGTATCCGCGGCGAGCGAGGAATTCTTCGCGGAAGCGGCCCGTCCAGTTCACACCGCCCACTTCCCAACTGTCGGTGTAGACGTACTTAAGAGAATTGCCGAGGTAGGGCTTGGCTGCGTCGAGCAGGGGCTGAACATTGGTGTTCCAGTAGGACAACAGCGCGTCGCGGTCCATGTAATCGATGACCAATCCCTGCCAGGCACCACTGCTTGTGGAGACCCGCGCGTCGGAGCTGGTGTATCCAATGCGCAGCAGTTCCCAATCGCCTGCAGGCACGTTCCACGAAAGCTTTCCATCGGGTGACATCTTCGTCGTCAGATTCACTTCGTCGTTCAAGTCGAAATCCTGTTCATCGGGAAGGGAAGGGAAGTCGGCGAGCAGCGGTTTTGAATCGGGGACGGAAAAACCGGACTCGATAGACGCCGATTTGATACGAAGGGCGCGAATGGGGTGGCGCGCGTCTTGCCCAGCGAGCGACGCTCCGTGCCGCAGCGGATATGCCAGCAGAGCGATATCGCGATAGAAGCCGTTTTTCATGGGCGGCGCGGCAAGCTGCAGATCTACCGCCTCGGGGCCGTGGACGACTTTTCGCGACCACGTAAGCAGCTTGGCCGATTGCGCACCGGTGACCGTCGGACCGCCGACGTTCCAGCCGCTCTGGATGGTCAGGCTGATATGCAGGTTAAGACGCCGAGCCTCCTTGAGGGTGTACAGAAACAGGTCGCGCCACGCGGGGCTGGCGAATTCGGGCCCTGCAGGCACGCCGATATTTCCCTCCTGGTCGGAGCCATTGGCGTCCATGAGGATGGCGCCGCCGTAGCCTTGCCTGCGCATGGTCTCAAGATCGCTTGTGATTGTCGCCTCGTCAGTATGGCCGTTGAGCCACCACCAATAGGCGAGCGGCTTGGCCGAATCCGGCGGGCTCAGGAATTGAGATGCGAGAGCATCGCCGCGGCTAATTGCGGGAGGCTGGGCGGCTGCGGGATTGAAGCTTAGCCCAATAATTGCCGTGAGAAGCAGGATTGTGCGTGCGCTGATGCCCTTGATCGTGCGGAATTGTCTATCCATGATTTGTATTGACGGTCATCTGCGATATTACTCCGGAACGGATTCCATCGCAGTGCGTGCGGGGACTTTTTCTTGCAAAGAAGAGCAAACCGGTTCGAGACGGCTCGGGAAAGAATGTGCGAGGCGGCTCATTTTAGGATTCGTTCGGGGAAGAGCCGTTCCGGAGGAAATTCCGCTGTGCCCTTAAGATTTTCGAAAACTGTCGCGGTGATGACAGATGGCGGCGGGCTTTGCTGCAGCGCAGAACGCGTCAATGCAGATCGGGGTAGGTCCGGTAGGCGATGCACTCGGCGTCGAAAAACGTACCGCTCACACGAGATGTCTTGAGCAACACCTCGAAGTAGGGAAAGCGATTGACGTGAAAGGTATTCCGAAGCCGCTGCATTTGGTCCTCTGAAGTGAGGAAGGAAGCAGCGGCGCCAGTAGCATCGGAATCGGTTCCGGCGAGGATGATAATGTGTCCAGTGCGGCTGGGGTTGGGCAGGTAGGCGATGGTGGCATAACCAATCAGATCGTTTGATCCCGCCGGCACCGCGTAGACCTGCTGTTCTCCAGGCTTGGGATTGCGATTGCGCACAATTTGCATAGACTGCGCGTAATCATAGTCGGTGACGAAGTTAAGCTGGCTGTCGAAAAGGTAATCCCACGGCACCGCTTTCTGACCGCCAATCAGCACCACGTTGTTCCGCTTGACCTCATCGGCTGAGAAGTTGCGTGTGAAAGCGAGGAAATGGGGATCGGTCGATGGAATCTCTCCGAGCACGAGCTGGACAGCGCGAACCGCTCCAAACGTGACGAGATTGTGATTGAGGATCTCGTAGACGTCTTCTTTGCGGTCGGTGCTCATGGCAGACGACTGAATCTGCCGCACGAATCCGCGGCTAAGGTAGTCGCCGAGGGTAATGGGATTGTGGGTGATGTCTTCGATCACGCTGGCTGAGTCGTCGGGCAGGACGATATCCGTGGGCAAGTGCGAGTCGAGGAAGCCGCTCCAAAAGGCGGCGACCGACGGCTGGTTCTCCCATGGGTGGAGGGCTGCGCGCATGGTGCGGTTCTGTATCAAGAGCACTGTGCAGACAACAGCCAGAGACAGACTGACCAATGCCCAAAAGAGATGCACATTGGTCCGCGGGCGATTCCGAATGGTAGGCGCTATAGCAGGCGCAGGCAAGACCTCAAGATGAGACCCTTTGAGAGTTGTCGTCTGGAGATCTGCAACTTCAGTGAGCCGGCGATGGAAGACAGGCTTATAGCTGCCGCGGGGAATCTCGAAGATGAGTGGCTCTTCGGCGCCTGTGGTGGCAAAGTAGGATTCGATGCGCTTTCTCAGCTCGGTGGCATTCACGCGCACAATGTTGTCGGAAGTGCGGTCGTAGGAGTCCGGCCGGCCAAAGACTTTGGCGCCGATCTCTTGCTCGTGAATCTCCGGGCAGCCGTCTTTGAGTGACTGCCTTCCTACGTAGAGCAGAAAATCGCGGAGACGGGCCGAGCGGCTGAATTGTTCGCAGGCGGCCACGCGTTCGATGAGAGCCAGCCGCTCATCGACGCTGGGCAGATCCTCCAGAGCTTCTAAAGCCGGATTATCCGCAACTGATCCCATTGACCCTGCTCAGATGTATAGTCCCAAGTCTAAACTGTGCGGTCGATCACGGCAATGGAGGGATGAAGATAGCGTGAAACAGGCAGCGACGGCGCCCTTAACCTGGGTAATTGATTGCGATGGTTGGTTGGCTATTCCACTGTGGGATATAGACTTGTTCGTGTTCTAGCGGTTAAGGCGGCGGACCTCTTCCGGTGAATTAACTTGCCATCTATTGAAAGCGTTATCAAGAATGCATGTGATATTCCGGCAAGCTGACGACTCAGCCTGAGCGCTGCGCGGTTATGCGTCAGCGCAGAAGCGGGATAGAGATACGGTTCTTTCGACGGAGAGAACATGCCGTCTCAGCAGCAGATCATCGGCCTCAATAAAGCGCGATGACACGAATGAGAACAGCTAACGCACGACAACCTGACAGCGAGGACCAATATGGACGCAGTGAAATGGGCAGTGAATGCTGCACGCAAAAGCCTCAGCGTACGCACGCTATGGATGATCGTACCGATCGTTGCAGTAGCGCTTTGCGGGGCGACAAAGAGCAATGCTCAGGCAAAATACCTGGGCGCAATTAGCGGCACGGTCAACGACTCCGCCAACGCGAGAATTCCCGACGCAAGCGTGGTGGCGACGGACACGGTGACAAAATTTGTTTCGAAGGTAGTCACTGGCGGTTCGGGCGAATACACAATTCCCTTTTTGACGCCCGATACCTATGAGGTGACGGTCTCAGCCAAGGGGTTCACTTCGCTAACCAAGACAGATGTGGTGGTGACCGCGGGCGGCACTGCCGATGTTCCATTTACGCTTGTCGTTGGTTCGGCGACCACGACCGCGATGGTGACCGCGGACGCCGTTCAACTGGATACCGATTCCGGACAGGTGGCAACGACGATCAGTACGCAACAGATTGTCGACACTCCGCTAATTGGGCACAACCCGTTCATCTTCACGACGCTCGGGGCTGGCGTTTATTCGGGCCAGTACATGCAGTCGAAACCGAGCTCACAGGCAAACCAATTCAGCGGAACGGCGGTGCAACTGGTCATTAATGGAATCAGCAACCATGTGCGACTCACGCTCGACGGAATTCCGGACGACCCTGCCGAACGATTTTCGGGGACCAACTACCTGGGTTTTGTGCCTTCGATGGAGGCAGTGCAGGAAGTCAAAGTACAAAATACTTTGTTCGATGCCGAGGTTGGTCATGGCGCGGCCGTTGAGAATACGGTGCTACGCGCCGGAACCAATAAGTATCACGGCGCAGCATACTACGTGTTCCAGAACACGTATATGGATGCGAACACTTCGGAACGCGTTCCACTACAGAATGCAAAAACGGGTGCGACACCGAGAACCAATGACCAAACCAGCCAGCCTGGATTTGTCATTGATGGTCCGGCTTCGATTCCGCATCTCTATAACGCGCACGACAAGACTTATTTCATGGTGGCCTACGAGCGTGTGCAGGCGAAGCTGCCGATTACTTCAGTCGCAACAGTGAATGGGATCGTGCCAACCGCTGCGCAGCGGACGGGAGACTTCTCCGGGCTGTGTACAGCCTTCACCAGCGGCATCTGCAATCCAGGTGCGGGGCAGCAGCTTTACGATCCGACCCAGCCCACCGCCGCGAACGGCAACAGAGTGCCATTTCCTGAATAACAAGATCCCGTCAAGCTACTTTACGGGCGCAGTAGGTGCGGCGCTGATGGCTTTGTATCCGCAACCGAATGCCACACCGACAACTTCTTCACCCAACAATTACATACCTTCCAGTGGCTTTACGTATGACGAGAAGTATTTTTCGATGGTGGGCAGGGTTGACCAGTCATTCTCGAATACGAACAAGATGAATGCGTCGTTCTTCAAGGCGATCTTGAATCAGCTCGTGCCGAACGACAATTTCCCGACGCCGATCGGCGCGTCCGGATTGGACTACACCGTTTACAGGAATAATGTAGGCGGACATATTCAGGACCTTTGGATGCCCTCAGCGACACTTGCCGTGGATACGCACATCGGGTTGATCTATCACCCGTTTGGATTGGTCTACAAGGGTCTCACTTACAACGCAAATTCACTTGGCATCAATCCTGACGGTGTCGCTTATCAGTCTTTTCCAGGGATATCTTTTACCGATCCTCTTGGCGGCTACCTAGGGCTCGCGGCGGGGGCAGGCGGGCAAGTGAGCACATTTACGCTGATTTCTCCGGGCACGGTAATTTCAAAGACACGCGGGAAACATGATCTGCGCATTGGATTCGACGCCAACTTCGACAGGTACGACGTGCAGAACCCACAAAGCGGATACGGCACGTTCAACTTCAATCGCGAATTCACGCAGCTGAACTCGAACACCGGGGCCTGCCCAACTGGAGAAATCTGTTCAGTCGGCGGAGATAGCAATTCTGGAAATGCGTTGGCGGCCATGCTCATTGGCGTTCCTTCCAGCGGAAGTTACGGCAATAACATTGCCTACGCAATGCAGGAAATCTATTATGGCGGCTTCGTTCAGGACGACATGCGCGTGTCAGAGAAATTCACCATGAATATGGGATTTCGCTGGGACTACGAGTCGCCCTTTACGGAACGGTACAACCGGCTGGTCAGCAGCTTCTGTACCACCTGCATCAATCCTATGCAGGCGCAAGTGTCGGGACTTCCGCTGCCTGGCGGCCTGCAGTATGTGACTTATGGAAATCGCACGCCCTACCCGAAGAACTACAGCAACTGGCAGCCGAGATTTGGCGGAGCCTATCAGTTGATGCCCAATCTCGTGTTTCGCGGAGGCTTCGGTATCGTGTTTCTCAACACTCTTGAGAGCCCGATCAGTACCGGTTACAGCGCCTCCACGAGCTACGTGGCCACAACGGACAATATCCATCCTGCAAGCTATCTCTCAAATCCGTTTCCATCCGGAGTGGTTCAGCCCACAGGCAGTTCGCTGGGGCTGGCGTCCGCGTTGGGACAAAGCGTTTCGTTTAACGATCCCAGCCATGTGCAACCGAAGGACGTGGAGTGGTCGGTCAGCACCGAATACCAGGCGCCCTGGAGCGTGCTGCTTTCAGTGGCGTACGTTGGACAAAAAGAATCACGGGAAGAAGTGAACAAGTCGATCAACGGTCTGCCTATTCAGTACTACAACAACCTCGCGCAAGCGACTTATCTGAATACAAAGGTGCCGAATCCCATGTATGGAGCGGCGCTACTGCCCACATCTTCGTCGAATGCCACTGCGACGATTTTGCAGTCGAGCCTGCTGGTACCTTATCCGGAATTCACCGGTGTGACTGACGACTATGCGTCGGTAGGAGAGCAGCTCTACAACTCGCTGCAAATTTCGGCCGCGAAGCGCATGAGCCACGGGTTGAGCCTTCAGGGGAACGTGACCTGGGACAAGCTGATGGATCAGAACTCCTACCTCAACGCCGGACAAAACACATTCAACCAGTTGTTCCGCTACCAGGACTCGAGTCCGACGTGGATCGAAAACTTCATCGCCACTTACCAGATACCGACGCTTCTTCATTCCTATGTGGGAAAGACGATTGTCGGCAACTGGACTCTTAACACCGTGCTGCGCGAGACTAATGGCACTCTGGTTTCCACGCCGGGCAGCGGCTACACGCAGATCTCAAATCCTCACATCTCGAATCCGACGTACGGTCAATACTTCAATACTTGCTACCAGACCGTCAGCATTGTGAATAATCAACCTGTCTATGCAAACAAGGTTGGCACAGGCGCCTGCGCCAGCGCATCATCGACTCCGGCGTTCCAACAGAATCCTTCGGGGTTCTGGCTGGCGACAATCGGATCGGACATGGAAAGTGTTCGATTCCATGTCCACCCGCTTCTCGATGCTTCGCTGTTCAAGTCGTTCCAACTTCACGACAACTACACGTTTGAGATTCGCGGTGAGGCGTACAATGTTGCGAACACGCCGAACTTCTCGAATCCAAGCACCAGCATTGGGGGCACTTCGTTCGGATCGGTTTCAGCGACACAGGCAAACGATCCGAGAATCCTCCAGCTTACCGGGCGGTTTAACTTCTAGTGCAAGCGCGTGACTCCGTTCCACGCCAGCTTTAAGGGCGGGGAATGGTACGAAGATAAACTTGAGAGGGCCTCATCCGGGAAACCGGCTGAGGCCCTTTTTCGCATCGGGCCGAACGGGACGCATTGCGGACAAGGGTGAAAGCGTCGCGCGAAAGAAAGCTCAAAAAACCTCCATAACCTCCATAACCTCCTCAAACTACTTGTTTTCTTTGGTTTGCGAGCCATGGAGGTTTTGAGTCTCCGTCGGCGTATCCTCCATCGCATCCACCCCGTAGATCGCTGCGAGCTCATGAAGTCTGGCGGTGGTGGCCTTATCGAAAATCAAACCGTTGCCCGCTTGCGACAGCCGGCGAGTGCGCAAACCGAGTCTCTTTAACTGGTGGCCGACCTTCTCGGAGCCCAGGCGCACCGTTTCCCCGCGAGCTTCCTGCAAATCATTAAACTTGGCTGCGATCTCGCGGCAGTAGGCGTGTTCCCGCCCGTCACGGCTGAGCGCGAGGGTTGCTTCAAGGACAACGGCTCCGATGGTGTTCGACATTTCAGCTTGCCGCTGCTGGTCCCGGGTTTGCAGGAGGGTCACCAGCTTCTGCCGGAGTTCGGGCGCGTCCACTATGCAGCGTCCAAGTGCCGTCGCAACAGCCGCCGTCTCGGAGGACAAGCCAGAGGGAACCCACATGCTGTGGAGTATATGAAGGAGATTCTTGTTGCAGTATTGTTCCAGGTGAACGGGGACGCGCTCAATCATTTTTTGCAGCCATTGAGGACGGGCAGGTAGTGCTGCATTTGTAGGAGCGATGTGGATGCGGACGGAGTTCAGGATTCTGTGGGTTTCCGGATTCTCACCGGCGTAGATCGCCGTGGACTTGGAGCGACAGGCTATATTAGTGCCCCTCACGACCGAGAACCTCCTGTCTGTCAAGCTGCTGAGTAAATTGGCTGTCCGCTTGTCGAGGTTCGGCTCTGAAATCAGGTTGGTCCGATAGGAGCAAAGTGCGCCAAGCTGGCTCCGCGCGATGCCGGCCAGCAGTGCCGCCCGCGGGCAGAATTCTTTGAGGACGTGTAAAACGTCCGCCGCGTCATGGGCGGTGCCGGTGAGCACCAGGCACGGGAGAACGGTCAATTCATGCTGAAACCGTGCCGAGATCACCCAGGAAGACACCAAGGCGGCAGCAACTTCCGGCAGGTGCGTCAGCGCCAAAAGGAACATCTTGATCCACGTGAAAAGCTCGCGCGCCGTGGCCACCCGGGGTGGCAGGAGTGGCTCTTTCGGCGCGTCAATTAATTCCCACAAGGTAGGTGGTTTGGGTTCTGAGAGCGGCTTGAATGTGCGGGATCTCAGGTCCTGGGGAATCATTGGTTCAAAACAGCCGCCGTCATCGAGCTCATTGGACTGTTGCACGTCTTCTTCTGCGGTCAGTGGGAGGTTGTTTTCCGGGGTCTTCGACGGGGCCGCGGGAACCTGGCTTTCTGCACCGGCCTCATCTTTCGTTGCCCCAGCTTCAGACGTGTCCGTCCTGTGGCGATGTTGGTGCCGCGGTTGCGGGTTCTGCGGGAGACGGGTTGAGTTCAGTCGTCTGTTCTGGCAAATCTGAATTCCCGAAGGTATCATGCGCTGACTCGGACTTTTCGCCGCAGCTTCGGGCTCCGTCGGGTGTGGCGGACGCAACTTGGTTTCCTGCGGCGACTTCATCCTTCGATGCAGCGGGTTCGGCCGTGTCGGTGGATCGTTCCGGCACCCCGGGTTTCGCAGGAGATGGGGCACTAACATTTTTCTGTTTTGGCATCTAGGTTATCTCTCGCCCGATACAAGTCCAGCCTAGCACCAACACAAATCAGAATTCAAGCCTCAACTTATTGATAATAATAAACTTATTTTTCCGCAGAATTTTGGAGTTTTCCCAAAAACTCAGTATTGAATGCCGATTTTGAGACCGAATTTTTCGCCGAACATAAAACCAACGAATTGCAAGCCAGACAGTTCATGGATCGGTGCCCCTCATGATGGCGTAGGTCTGAATCAAGAGAAACCGCTTTTGATCCCATGGAAACGAACTGCAAAAGGCCCAAAAATATTTTCGAACAAGCGTGAAAAGGTCCATGATCTGCCTATTTTTGAAGGGTCATTTGATGCCTGAGCGTTTCGCATGAGCACCTGGAACAAATCGTTGGCGTCAGAAACCGTCGCGATTTCGAAGTGATGGGGCTGATGCCTCGCAGGCGACTTCAGATTTCGGACCATCATTCATTGCTCTCCAAAACGCAGGAAAGGCGGAGAGTTCAGTCTCAGAAATCATCCTCACAGGCGCAAGAAGTCTCCAGGCATTTTAAACATTTGTAATGCCCGAAGTGCCCGTCCGTGCCGATGTTGGTCTGGCTGGTTGAAAGATGCATCACCTCCATAATGCGCTTGACTACTGCCTTCCTCTTCAGAATGCAGCGATCGGCGTACAGAGCGAACCGCTGCGTTCTTTTGTTGAAGACGACCCGGCCACGTGGAGGCTCTTCGTATTCAATTTCGCGCGATACGGTCCCGAGACACTGCTGCGCCGTCCAGTAGTCGATATGGCTGGTCCGGTGGCCTAAACAATCGCCATAAGGCTCCGCTTCACTGAGCGGGCTCATGTCGAGGATCAGACGATCTCCGATCAACCAGAAAATCCCAACCATCGATGGTCCCTGTGTCAATTGTTTGCTAAGCATCTTCACTCCTTCTCATGAATGCCGTAAGCATTTCATCAAATGTCATGTACTTAGGAAACCGGGTACAAGTTCACGTACTTTGTCGGACTGAAAGCTCTATCGACGGCACAGCACAGCCGGTTCGCAATTAATTGCGTTAGTGTCACTTCGTCCGCCATCGTTGGCCAATTGATGCATGAAACGAGACGTCGGGGGGCCGTTTCCTGAAATTTGGTCGCGAGCAGCCCGCCGCCGAGACTTTTTCCAACGACTGCATATCCTTTGTAGATATCGAGACTGCGCAGATCTTTAAGCGAGTCTTCTGCGGTTGTCTCCGGATCGCTATGCAAAGGCCTCGACCTCGAAAAGCTAACGTTGTAAAACTGAGAACGCAAAAGTTCTTCGATTTGGAGAACGGACCTGTGGCAAAACTGGTGAGATTGTTTGAGGATCGCAGGACCAAGTCTTCTCGGTGGTTACACCCTGCACGGACTTGATACATTCGCGGTGTGTCGAGATTGCACTCCGGATCCAGTCGGGTGCAGTGGCGGTCATTATTTATTTGCCCATCTATAGTTCTACGAGCGTCACGCGAAAACCGGTTAGATTTCCGCGCTCGTAGGAATGCTGAGCTGCTGTAACAGTCTTCAATAAGTTCCCCGATGCACGATTGCGTGGCATCGAGTGCAAAGGGTAATGAGGTTTTGCTCTGCATCATCCCCGGACTGGCTGCGCAATTCCTTGTGGTGAACCTCGAGATTGGACAGC
>CAWJDG010000077.1:0-21942 GCA_963841365.1 uncultured Acidobacteriaceae bacterium | reverse complement strand
GGTCTTATACTGATTGTTGCAGAACGGGCAGTCGGAATTGTAGGATTCCAGCACGACAATCTTGCCCTTGTAATCGCTCAACTTCACGGTCTTGCCGTTGATGTCCATGGCCGAGAAATCCGGCGCGGGCTTGCCGGTTTCCAGGTTAAGCCCCCAGGAGGCTTTGCTGTCGTTAAATTCAGCCCATGCTCCGCCCACAATCAGTTTGTCAGGATAATTGTCGCGCATGGTTTGATAGAAATCGCTGAGATATTGCTGGCCCCAATTGCTGCCATCCGATTTCCATCCATCCTTACCGGGACTGACCCACGCATAGTAGCCGTCGAAGGCATGCGCGTATGTGCCCGGCAAGTTTTCTTCAATGAGGAACGGCACTGGAGACCATGTGTTGAGGAATGCGCGCACTTTATTCCAGTCCGTGTGGTTGCCCTTTGGGAAAACAAAGATCACGGGCCTTCCCTGGTAAGTGAGATATGCGCTGCTCCCCGGCGACTGCGAAGAAAGATATGCATCATGAAACATTGTGAAATCAGAAATGGCCTCGTCGGTCGCTCCTATGTCGTCGCTAGTTTCGTCGTACATCATGGCAACATGAAACTTGTTCTTCGCCGCCATTTTCTGGATTAACGCATAGCTCTGATCGATGAAAGGTTCGCGGTCTCCGTACCAATCAACCACAAAGGCGGAGATGCCCATGGCCTTTGCATGGCGAATCTGCTTCTTGATTACCGCTGGGTCCTGCGAAGAATAGCCGACTGAAATATGCTTTGGATGCCCAAACCACGCCTCATAGAGCGCGATCACCTCGGGTGACTTGCCTTCAGCCTTGTACTGCAGTGGCAGGGGCTGGTTCGGCCTGAAGCCGGAACATCCGTGGAGGAAGATGAGTAATAGGAGTGCAGTGGAGGCGCGATCAAACATGGCTATGCCTGGTTAGAATCTCCCACCATTCCTACGGGTTGCGCGGCCGATCAGGAATTCGCAGGCGTGCCCGCAGAGCAGCCAATAGGGCTCCCGGAGCATCGAAGTCATTGTCGCCCATAGTGCCTCTGCGCTGAATATCGATGCACTTCTCGCGTGGCGAACCGGGGTGCCCGTAGCGTGGTGAATGACTCGCTGGATAAGCCGAAAGCATTGCATGCCCGCATCGTTTCGGGCAGCGCAGTGTTGCTTGCGGGTTCCAGCCTGACAATTGTCATGAACCTCGCATACAACGTGATTATCGCGTTGTTTCTGGGGCCGGCAGGATTCGGACATGCGACGGTTCTTTACACACTCCTGACGATCCTTTCCGCGTTGGCACTCGCGTTTCAGATTGTCACCGCCAAAGTTGTCGCGCAGCAAAGTTCCCTCGAGTCCAAGGCGCAGGCTTACCGCATATTTCACCGCGCAGCGTGGGCAAGCGGATCACTCGTAGCGTTGGTTCTGCTGCTCTTTCGGACATCGATTTCAGACTATCTGAATCTTCCCGACCCGGTCCTCGTAGAAATGCTCGCGATTGGCTCCGGCTTCTTTGTTCCGTTGGGATGCCGCCGTGGCTGGCTTCAAGGGATTTATGGATTTCGGGGCCTGGCCATCAATCTGGCCCTCGAAGGGGCCGTGCGATTGTCGGGATCGTACGCTCTTATCTGGGCGGGTTTTGGCCTGCGTGGCGTGATTGCCGCGAATGCTGCGGCAATCGTTGTGGCATACCTGGCGGTTGTACCGAAATTGGCTGCTCCGACTGACAACCCGCTTCGCTTGGGAAAGGCGCTTAGCGAGACGTACCAGGCTTTGTCGTTCTATGCGGGCCAGATGCTAATCAATAGCTTCGACATCGTGCTTGTGAAGCATCTTTTCTCCGCGGAAATGGCCGGACTTTATGCGGCCATCGCCCTCGTGGGCCGCGTTATCTCCGTGATTTCTTCTGCCGTTGTTAATACCATGTTTCCGCTCGTAGCGGGAACTGGGGAGAAGGAGAGAAAAGATTTTAGAGTAATTGCAACCTCGTTGTTGCTGGTCCTGGTCGCCGGCTCGATGCTCGCCATTGGCCTGAGCTGCACACCTGCGTGGATGTGGACGAAGTATCTTGGCGCAGGGTTCAGGCTTGACGGCGCCTATAGCCTGTCTTACCTTGCCACGCTTTATGCCATCAAGTCGGTTATCTATTCGCTAAGCGTCGTCTTCATCACCTTCGAGATGTCATACAAGATCGCGAATTCAAACGTGGTCCAGTTGGCGTTCAGCGCCGTTCTGATCACAGGCGTCTATGAATTCCATTCGTCGTTGCGAGCAGTCATCCTGGTGCAGTTGGCGCTTTTAACCGTCCTGTTGTTTCTCTCGGCTATTCCGCTGCTTACCGAACTGCGCTCCAGCAGCGCCGCATATGACGAGGTTCAACGGCGCGATCCCGTGCGGCTGGTTCGTAGAGTTTCGGAAGACGAAGTCATCGCGGAATTCCTCCGGAGCGACTTTGCCAACTCCGGGTTTCGAGAGTGTCCGGAAGCCTTGCGCGAAATTATCGTCCATCCGAATTTCGCGGACGCGAAAGAGAACTTGAAGCGCCGAGCTTTGCATCTGCTTAGGCACCTTTCGCTTTGGAATGAAGTCCCCCCGGACACGGACTGGTATGAGGTGAAGATCAATGCGCTTGCGCTCGAGAGCGTAAGGGTCTTTCCCCGGGCTCAGTGGAGAAAACTGGCCCGCGGCAATTTTTCGATCACGAGGATTGCCGAAGACGTGCGCGCAACACGGCATAAGCTAAATGCGAGATTTGTAACGAAGATCTCGGCACTCGAAGAGCAGTTCCGCGAAGGGAAGAGAGGATTTGGCGCAGTGATCCTTCTCGGGCAGAGCACGGAGAAACCCGTCACGGTTCTCGATGGGAATCATCGATTAGTCGCGGCGATGCTGTCAGCGGCAGGCGAATTACCGGGTCTACGATTTATGTGCGGCCTGTCTCCGCGAATGTGCGATTGCTGCTGGTACGACACAAATCTGAGGGCCTTGTTTCGATACGCGAAGAATCGACTTATCGCGACCATTCGAAATCAGAGAGCAGAACTCAGGCGCACCTTAAGAGAAGAAGATGAAAGGCCGAAGCAGGAAAAGGGTGTCGCCGCTGCCCTGGAAGTCAGCAGCCTGGTCAAGGCGGATGATATCAGCACCACTTAGCCGAGGAACTGCAGGGCGGAACAAGAATGGAGTGTGAATTTGACGAATCATCCCAATGACGTAATTGTTATCGCGGTTCCTGAAGGGTCCGATATGGAACAGCGGCGCTCCTTTCTGCGCGAGCTGGCAAGCCGCATGAGTGAGTATCGTCCCTGCGTCGTGCTTGATTGTTCGCGGTTGAGCAATGTTGACGGGGCAAAGATCCATCTCGTTCTGTGTTGCCTGGAGGAGGCCTTGAAGCGCAATGGCGATGCGAGACTTGCTGGAGTCCTTCCGGAGACAAAGAAGATGTTCGAAGCCACCGGGGCACACCGGATGTTTCAGATATTCGCATCAACTGCCGAGGCAATCAAGAGCTTTTCTCAACGTGCCGCGAGCCTGGATCTGCGCGAAGAATCGCGAGCCGAGGGCGACCGGGTTTCGCAGGATGCGGCATAGTCGCCTTGGCGCAGAGATCTCGCACTGTAAAGCCGACGATCATCCGGAGAGTCATCATGAGGCGTGCATATTTTCAATTGATGAGGCAGATCGCAGGGTGCCTGCTGCTTTTCGTGGTGGTGCAGGCCGCGGAAGCTGCTGCGCAAGCAGGCCAGGAGAGTCCGGTTCCCCAAGAGACACGAAGCGGGCTCTCAAATAGCGCTCAGGAGGCTAACTCAAAAATTAGTGGGAGCGATGCGAAGACGGAAGATGCGGCTCTGCCGGACGACCCGGGCGCAAATGGCGGGCAACCGGGGCAAAGCGGGGCAGCCACCAGCGAGAAGAGCGAGGCAGACTCGAATTCTGGAGAACAACAGAGTAGTCCGGCCAAGCCGGTTGGAACCGCGGCGGCGCCGGCTGCAAACACCACGGGAGTTGCGGGTTCAAGACCGACCGGGGCTGTAATTGCACCGGCAAAGCAACGTCGCGTTCGGACGTTTCTAATTAGGGTCGGCGTGGTCGTGGGCGCTTGCGTCGCAATCGGAACCGTTGCGGCGCTGTCGCATTCGAGCCCCAGCCAGCCGCGCTGAAACGGAACTGGAGGACGACCGCTCACCGAGACACAGAGATGGAAACGCAGCGCAAAAACCGACGAATGAAAACGATCAGTTTCTCCGGCATTGACGGCGCGGGCAAGAGCACCCAAATTCAGAGGCTCTGCGCCTCTCTGCGGCAAACCGGCTTGAATGTTCGCATGGTTTGCTTTTGGGATCAGGTGGCGAAGCTGACCCGCTTTCGTGAAGAGGCAGGGCACGCAGTTTTTGGCGGAGACACCGGCATCGGAAGTCCTTCGGCTCCGATTTGCAGACGAGACAAGAACGTACGATGGTGGGTCATGACAGCCGTACGCCTCTTTCTTTACTCACTTGACGCAATCTCGCTTCGGTTGTTGATCAAGAGAGCGCAAAACTCGGGCGCGGGCGCGCTTGTCTTCGACCGATTCATCTACGACGAGCTTGCCAATCTTGAATTGGATCGATGGTTGATGCGAGCATATGCTCACGCGATTGTCAGGATCGTGCCAGCACCCGATATCAGCTATCTGCTGGATGCGGACCCGGTTGCCGCGCGAGCCCGGAAGCCCGAATATCCGCTCGAATTTCTCGTCTTCAACCGCAAATCCTATCTGACGTTGGGCAATTTTGTGTGCAGGTTTCAGGTCATTGGCCCAATGACAATCGACGATGTGGAGCAGGAGGTCCTGCAACTTGCGATCAACGCGCTTTCGCTGGCATCTGCGCAAAATACAGAGGCTTTGGGCGCGCAAGCAAGTTTCGTTCGCTGACGATCGCCAACCGAAGGAGTAACGACCATGTCTCTTACCCTTGCGAAGGGCTCAGGCGTCCTGGGATTCTTACTGCTGATGTGTGCTTGGAACCTTGTGCCGGTCGCCCACGCCACTTCGTGCACCACGCAGTCGCAAATGACAGCTGTGGAGCGCGAAGCTTTTTCCCGAACGGCGTCCGCTGTCCTTTCGGATGTTCAGAGCGGCAATGTCCAGAACATTCGTGAGATAGCCGTGCCTGCCGTAGCGGCCGACTTTAAAGGATTGAGCGATTCCGTTGCGCATCTGAAACCACTGGTGCAGGCGGCCACGATTACCGTGGACGACCTTTACGCTCTTGACGCGACTGGAAATGAACCCGGCGCGCCGCCCGCAGACTTTTATTGCGGGTCGCCGGTCGTGGTGTGGAGTTTTCCGGGTCTCCCGCCGGGCACATATGCGGTGGCAATCGTTCACGCAACGGGTGTCGAACATCCACAGCAGGTTACGATGATCTTGTCGAAGACGGCTGACAATCGCTGGCTGCTTGCGGGATTGTTCAACAAGGCCATGACAGCCGCGGGCCACGACGGGCTGTGGTATTGGGTGTCGGCACGCCGGTATGCGCAAACCAAGATGGATTGGGATGCATGGTTCTACTATCGGCTGGCGACCAATCTTCTCGATCCGCTGGAGTCTGTCTCCAGTCCCAATCTTACAAAGCTCCAACAGGAAGGTGAACAAATCCATCCTCAAGACCTTCCCGGGTCTGCGCCAATGACGTTCAATGCTGGCGGGGAGCTGATCACGGTGACTGGGATTGATACGACCACGGCCCTGGGTGCGTTGGATCTGGAGGTTCACTACAAACCTGACGCGACGCAAGTGGCGCAGTTACAGGATCCGGCCTCGGCGAGGAAGCAGGTTACTGCGGTGATGGCCGGCCTTTTAAGGATGCATCCCGAGCTCGAGAAGGCCTTCCATGGCATCTGGGTGCATGCGGATCAGGGAACGGCTTCGCTTTTCGCGCTCGAGTTGCCGATGGATCAAATCGCTGTCGGAACTCCTGCGGCGAGCATGTTCCCCAACCAGAATCCGCGTTGAGATTGTCGCGCTTCTGACATCTCGCAACCAGGGATTCAGCTCGCCGATCGCGCGGAAAGAGAGGGCTCACATGCAGGTCAGGATCGCCCTCTTTCGGCTTGGTAAGGGAACCTCAAAGATCGGTTAAGAGGGCAAAGTGGAGGTTGGCAGGCGGTCCGAGAAGAAACGAAGTTCGCGATGGTTTACCGGCCCGCGACCCTTGGATACGCGATGCCGGAAAATGCTGGGTGAGCCCCCAAGTGTGCCGATCAGCCGCCACTTCTTGCCGAAAATAAATCGGTCGGCGCAGAATTCGTCAGATCTGCGAAGGAGGCGAGCTCAATGCCGGGAAACTCAGTAATGGTGCCCAGCGATTGCCGTTCCACGTCACGCGAGGCGCGCAACCGAGTTTGAACCTTCGCTAGACCCTCGTCGTTGTAGCCGGGATGAGTGACCAGCTCCCACGTGCCGGCAGGAAGCTGCTGCAGCAGAGTGCGCAGCGCCGGCGCGTCGAGCGTCCCGGTGCCGGCCATGCCGATCGTTCCTTCGGCGGTCACAAAGCCCTCCGCCGCCAGCATGCGACGGGACCGTTCCTCGAACGAGCGCAACGCCGTGAGTGCTGCGACGCGCGTCAGAGATGCGCCCCTACTTGCTCGGACCGCCCATGCCGGCTCAAAGGGATGCCGGATGGCGCGGATGCCACCGGCGCGGCCGGCTCGCAGCAGTGGACGTAACACTGCTGAAAAAGCATGCGTGTGCATGTGGGTGTCCAAATGCGTCAATCGTAGGCCCTGACGCTTCAGCAGGCCAATCTGCGCTGCAGCTTCCGCCTCGATCTCCTCGGTTCGCACCCGGCCCGTGAAAAGCTTGAACAGAAATGCGCTGAGCAAGCTGGGAAATCGGCCTGTTTCCCGGTCCACGAGTGTGGGAATCTGATCTGCCGGGAGCACCGGCGCGCCATCCACCAGGACCACATGGCAACCAATGCCTAGCGCGGGCATCGAGCGCGCCAAATCGATCGCTTCGACTGTTGCCGCGGCCCACGCCATCAGCGAGGCGCTGGTCAGCAACCCTGCGTGGTGCAGCTCAGCGATGGCACGATTCACGCCAGAGGTCAGTCCGAAATCGTCGGCATTTACAATCAGTCGGCCCACGGTTTGAGTGTAAATATGCCGATGCTTTTGGTATCGGCAACTTCAGATCGATCCATGGACTATTGTGAGAAAGCTTGGTTCCGATACTCTTCTCACCTGTTAATGGTGATCTTTGTGGCGGTGTACCGGGCCCCATCGTAGCGCGCAGTTGCGGTTGCATTCTCTCCAATGTGAAGATTCTCACCTGAGGGGAGGTGAGAGGAATCGAAGTGGACCTGGTAGCCTTTTCCGTCGCGCGGATCAACCAGAACCAGGATTCCGGAGTGCGTGTCGAGGAAGGAGATATTCCCGCTAATTGCGAATGCGGCGCCCGGCACAGCCAGAACCTTGATTTCGCTTGCGATATTCTGGTTCGTGGGGTCGGATTCAAATGTCACTGCGACCAGAGACCCGGCCACGAGATCGGAGACCCCTGACGGAACCGCTGTGAACTCGGTTTCACCTACGCGAGCAATAGTAGTGTTTGCCGAAACGTGCAGCTTGACCGGCTCAGGCGATATGGTCGAAGCAACGGCGAGCTTGCCAATGCGCGGATTGTAGCTCAAGACGCGACCCTGACAATCGCCCTCTGGCGATCCCGACAGAATATGAATGCTGACTGCAAATACATTGGCACCATCCAGAATGGTTTGGACCGAAGCGTGTTCCTCAGGACGGAGGTCAAGTACAGGAACCTTCACCCCATCCCGATAGACATGAGTACGCTCGTCAAACAGGATGTTCATCGGTCGCTGGCCATAGATATGGAGTGAGAACTGGTCGCGCACCGGGTCGACATTCCGGATTTCGCCGCCCAGGACCGTGGTTTTTCCTTCGGGTTCGGCCGGCAAGGCGGGTGGACTGTCTGATTCAGCGTGGGTCGTCAGGCTCACGAGTTGCTGTGAACGAGCATATGTCGCGTGGGTCGCGAGCGCGATACTGCTGATTATGACTCCCACAGAAAGCATCTTAAGCATCGGTGCACTCCTGCCGCAACAATTTGCACGTCCGTTACTTAGATGACTCCTGGCCAGAGTTCGGTGGCCTAGGCCCGGGTAGCCGGAGGCAACGGCGGTAAACATAACGCATCTAAAAATGTGTGTCACGGTTTAAGGGGCGCTCATAGGCAGCCGGAGGTTCATGCCTCAATGAGGGGATCGTACATGCGTTTGAGATTATGCAAATTCGTGACGATCCTCGTGCTGATCCTCGGATCGGGATTTTGTGTGGCATGGGCGCGAGACACTATCACGATCAAGATTCCAAGGCACTCGAGCCTGACGTATGTACAGCGCCTCAATCGGGATGGAGTTAAGGCGGTGCAAAAGCACGATTATGCAAAGGCCTCGGAACTGTTCTACAAGGCTTACCTTTACGACCCTGCAGACCCATTCACCTTAAATAACCTCGGTTACATCTCCGAATTAGAAGGGCAACTTGACCGCGCCGGCAAATTTTACAAGCTCGCAGCAGAACAGGGCTCCAATGCAAACATCGATTTGAGCAATGTTCAGAGCCTTGAAGGTCAGCCGATGCAAACGGCATTTACGAATTTTCATGACACTCCGATGCGAGTGAATCGTACCAATATTGACGCGGTGAATCTATTGTCCCAAGGGCGGAGTTTCGAGGCCGCCGGACTTCTGCAGCAGGCATTGTCGCTCGATCCGCAAAACCCCTTCACACTGAACAATCTTGGCGTAGCGAATGAGGCGATTGGGGATTTCAACAGCGCGATGAAATATTACACCGCGGCCGCCACCTCGCAATCTTCGGACTCAGTCGCCGTCACACGGGATCAGTCATGGCAAGGCAAGTCAGTAAGCGAGATGGCTCGGGCGAATGAGAGGCGGCTTGAAGGGCAGATGCAAGGGACCAATTCCAGTGAGACGCAAGCCTTCATGCTCACCACGAGAGGAGTACTGGCGCAAAACGAAAACGATTGGCCCGCAGCGCGGCAGGACTTTATGAAGGCTTTTGCTCTCGATCCCCTCAATGCGTTTTCGCTCAATAACCGCGGCTATGTCGCAGAACGGGATGGGGATCTCGAGTCTGCTCAGTTTTTTTATGAAAAGGCCGGTGAAGCCGCCGGCGCAAACCTTCCCGTGGGACTGGCGACCGACCGTTCGGCTCAGGGGCAGACGCTTTCTCATGTGGCGACGGATAGCCGCCAAAAGGTCGATGGCGCGCTGGAAACCTACAGCCAAGAACGGCGCAGACAGCCTGCTGCGGTGGAGCTAACGCCTCGTAGCAATGGTGCGGCGGGAACATCCAATTTAATGCCCCAACAACCAACCTCGCCAAATGCACCATCAGACTACACTGTGCCGCAAACACACTAGTGAGTAACAACAAGGACTCTCTGTTATGAGAAGACTGATCGCAGAATTTCCTTCGCAGGCGTCCCTAGTCTATCTCTCGCGCCTATTGCTGGAGCCATTAGCCAGCCAAATATCCTCTGCGCCGCGAGAAAAGGGGCAGGAGCGAATGCGACTCGATCTGGCGCGTCATGAATTCGAGGATCTTCTAGCTCTGGCTCATTCAAACCATGTTGTTGTGCGTGGTTTTGGAATTCTTCTCAAGTTAGCGTCTGGGGAGCGGAATCCAGTCATGGTCGAGTGGGTTGAAGGTGCTCTCTCATCTGAACGCGTGCGCATCGCGAGAGGCCTTTACTTTCTAAACGAGATCTGCACAGCTTTCCGCGAAAATGGACTTACCGTTGCTGTAATCAAATCGCTCGACCACTGGCCCGATTTTGGCAGTGATCTCGATCTTTACATAACCGCCAGTTCAGACGACGTAACCAGGCTGATGTCGCATTACTTTAGCGCGAGTATCGCGGCGCGGAGCTGGGGAGACCATCTGGCGCAAAAATGGAATTACTTTCTGCCCGACTTGCCTGAAGCTGTCGAGATCCATGTGGGGCGCCTCGGCCAGACCGGAGAGCAAGTCACAATTGCCTCTACATTGGCGAGTCGCACCAGGCAAGTTCATGTCGGCGGCTACTTTTTCAGAGTTCCATCAACATCCGATCGACTCATCATCTCGACTCTGCAACGGATGTACCGCCATTTCAATTTCCGGCTTTGCGACATTCTCGATACTGCCTCGATTGCAGATGCAGGCTTCATTGATTACGAAAACCTGCGCATGTTAGCAAGCATCGCTGGCATCTGGGAAGGAGCCGCAACCTATCTCAGGATTGTTTCGGATTACGTAAAAACCTATCGCGGCACCGGTCTTGACTTGCCTGAGTTTGTACTGGCAGCAGCGCGATTTAGCGGCGACGAGATTTACTACGATCAGGGCTTTTTACGGGTCCCAATTATGCCGCATTCCGCGCGGCTCTATAGATCTGAATTAGCACATGTGTTGGGACGCGGAGAACTGCACAATGGCGTCCGGTTAGGTTTGTTGCCATTGCTCGGCACCGCCGCTGCAGCAAAGCAACGACTTACCGGCAGCGATAAAGGCATCTGGTAAGCCGGCCACTGGACCGTTGCGAGCGAAGTGAAGAGTCAGAACAAAAACATTCACGTGGTCGACGATCGGCTTTGCGGCCAAACCAGAGAGGGGATGCCCGGGAACGTCTTCCGTGCAGCGACATAATCATATGGGTAATCTCATACTGAAGATCTCAAGGCCCGTTCCACGTGGGACTCGCTCGGCAAAAGATTCCGCCGGCGTCATGCGTGGGGAAGACGCATATAATCGTTCGTCGCTTGCCCTCGGATATTACGACACCTCTTTCCCGAAGGTGCAACCCATGCCGTTGCCGATCTCGGCACACGGCCGTTCGTTGCGCGTTGCGAGAGATGCTTACATGTTTCGCGGGCTCGATCAGAGCTTACGCCGCCGGGAGCGTAGCTCTACCGTCGTTTCCTTCTTCCTCCATATCCTGATCATCACGGCGGTTTTGTGGTTTGGAATGATGGCTCATAATCGTGTTGTGCAGACTGCAGAGACGACCGTTGCACCAATTCACATCACTCTCTATGACCCCCCGCCACCTGTGATGCAGGTTGCCAAAGTCGAGGGAGGCGGCGGTGGTGGCGGCGCGCATCACCTCGTCGCGCCGATAAGGGCGCATCTGCCGACGTTTGCGAAAACCACGATCATACCGCCGGTGATTACCAGGATTAACTCTCCGAAGCTTCCGGTTGAGCCAACTGTCGAAGTCAGATTGCCTCAGGAAAGTGCAATCCCCAAGCTCGGCGTGCCTAATTCGCCGCAGGTGGCCATGGCATCGCAGGGCGAAGGCAGCAACAATGGCTTTGGATTCGGTCTTGGCGGAGGCATCGGCACAGGCCACGGAGCTGGTCAAGGGCCAGGAAGCAACGGCGGTTATGGTGGGGGCGTCATGACCGTAGGCGGCGGAGTAAGCGCGCCCGAGGTCATCCATTCCGTTCAGCCGCAATTCACTCCGGAAGCCCGCAGCTCGAACTACCAGGGAGTGGTGGGCATTCAGCTGATTGTCGACTCGCGGGGTTTTCCTCAAGATGTCCGTGTGGTTCGTCATCTCGGCATGGGGCTCGACCAAGAGGCGATTGAAGCTGTGAGGCAATACAGATTCAAGCCGGCCGTGTTCCAAGGCCATTCCGTGTCGGTGCAGATGATCATCGATGTAGATTTCCGCCTCAACTGAGGGCTGGCAATATGCGGCACTCGTTGCATCAGCGCTGCTTTGCCAGGATCTGCCCGACCTGGTGGGTTTGCACGCCCGGTCTTTCTCAATGTGGTTTCCAAAGCCGACTTTTTGCGTTCAGAATGTCGCCGTCCCTGGTCTCGACCGCACAAGCAATAGCCTACTCAAACATCAGCATGAAATCCCGCCTCGGCCATCCCGCGCTGTGCCTCAGGATTCTTCATAAACGTGTTCCAAACAAAACCTGTGCGCGCGTTCTCAGCCATTAGCATGGTGATCCCGGTATCAATGCCGATCACATCCGTGTCGTACCAACGTGTTAAGGGATTGAATGCATCCACGAATCCATATTGGGACCAGGCGTTCGGGTAGTGATCGTGAATAGTTCTGAGAACCACCATCGTAGCGCCGGGCAAAAACGGCAGCGAGCCACCCGCGGCAGCCGGCACGATGGTGCCGTCGATTGGGCCCATGGCCGGCGGTCCCCCCCAGGCGACATAGCCTCGCACCGAATCGGACGCAGTGATTCCCCAGAGTGAGTCATTGTAGTCAGGGAATTGCGCGTTGAGTTCCAGACAAAAACGCCGGTGTACGTCCGTGGCGATAACGGAGTTTTCAAAATAATTTGCATAGCGATCGCGTTTCTGGCGAAAATCGAACCACGCTTGCGAGTATTGATGTACAAAGAGCGGGGCGAACGATCCAATGTACCGGAGCCCATCGTATTCAAACAGCGTCCGTTTCCAGGCGAACCACATGTCCTTCGGGAGTGGATGAGAGTAAGATCCCATTCCCAGCAAGTACATCATCATCAATTCGCTGTAGAAGTCCCACCGCGAAGAAATGAACCCGAGCTCCGGCGTCCAACCATGTGAAAGAAGACTCGTATCCTCTGAGAGCCACTGCCAGTCCACGCGATCGAAAATGGCGTGGGCGAGGTCATCGATGTCTTTATCTTGGAAATGCTGGCGGCAAGTTAGCACTCCGCAAAGCAAGATTGACGTGTCGACAGATGAAACCTCCGAGTCCCACATCCTCTCGCCCGTGTTGATATTCGCGAAGTGGTAAAAGAACCCGCGGTGCGTGGGCAGCTTATGCCAAAGAAACGACAGGGTCTGCACGACCCGCAAACGCGCCGCCGAGTGGCCGATAAACCCGCGCTGATCGCCAATGCAAATTGCCGTCAGCCCAAAGCCCGTTGAAGCAATGCTGGCTCCCAAGCTGGAGTCCTTGGCGCGAACATTGCAACGATCCTTGATCAGGCCTGTTTGAGGATTTGCCTGCTCCCAGAAGAACCGGAAACTGGCGTGCTCCAGGTCGTTCAGCAACTGATCGTCTAGCTGAGAGAGAGATGTCGGCGAAGGCGGGGACGCAGGACGCGTGTGTTGCTGCGCGTCCTGGCGCTCCACTTCCTGATCGCGGGGAGGTGCCAGCGCCAAGAGCCGGCCAAGCGGTAAGCCAATTGATAGGCGGGATAGCTGGCGCAGCAATCTCCGGCGGGTGTTTCCGCATCTTTCCGGATCGCTGCTCTTATCAAATCGTGACCGGTTCATTGATTGGACGTAGTGGATCGCAAGGCACGAGCGCCATTCGATGAGCTTCGAGTGCTATCGCTAGCAGCGATTAGTTAGATGCGCATAAATTGACGGCAGTTAGCGGGAAACGGGCGGCAATTCCATGAAAAATTGCGTCCAAGGAAGATAAAGGGACGGAAATCAATGGGCCGCAGAAGGATCGCTGTCTGGATCACCATCGCTGCCGGAGCCGCGGCGGCTACGTTACTGTATTTTGGCGTTCGCCATTGGAGACCACGCTGGTCGATAATTCAGGGCGCGGTAATTCAGCGTGATTCCGACACGCGCAGGGAATCGCCAATTGCGGGTGTTCAAATTTCAGCTTCGCACGGCGCGGCAAGTCTGACCACGCAATCCGATGCCTCCGGGTACTTCCGGATCGCATTTCCTGAGACCGTATTGCCGGGACAAACAGTGAATCTCATCTTCAGGCATCCCGATTATCACACGCTAGATCTTAGTGTCCCAATCCGATTTCGCTCGTCGCTCAGGCAACTGGTAGTCGCGAGCATGGCGCCCAGCGCTTCGCAAGTCATCGCCAATTCAGACCACCCAATCTCCATTGTTTCCAACATAAGGGTTAGATACACGGTGAATTCCCAAAACGAAGAAAATATCGGCAGTGCGGTAAAAACTTTTCAGGTTGTCAATCACGGAAACATCCCTTGCCGTCACCAGGCACCGTGCTCACCTGACGGATACTGGAAAGCGTCTACCGAATCGGTGAGTCTGGATGCCGGAGCGGGGAATGAGTTCCGAGACGCCAGGGCCTCATGCATCGCGGGGCCGTGCCCGTTTACGCAGATCGACTCGAGCGGCTTTCTCAACGGGGGCCAGACCATCGCTGCTTCGGCAACGGACTGGTCTGATACCGCAACATTTCTGCTCCAGGCTGAGGTCTTTCACACAGCAATTGTTTCAAATGTGCGCGTGTCTTATCCGGTCATCTACGGAAGAGCGCTGAACCTAACCCTTCCGCCGAATGCGGAAGGTGTGAGCCTCGATGCCGATGTGGACGGTGTCCGGATTGTCTTTCCGCTTGGTCCCGACCTCTATCTGAGCTGGGCGACCTGCGCCGCCCGGACAGGATCCGACAGAGAAAAGTCTACTGTTTATCAATGCGAACTTAAACCGGGATTCCGATTCTGACGCGGGCCGGTCAATTGGTCGTTGGTTTCACATAGCAGACAAACTGCTCAAGCCAGCTCAGCGCAGATTGGCGAAGCTGCCTAAGGGACCCTGGAGATTCATTGACTGAATGAAAAGGCAGCAGCTCCTCGCTTCGCTCCGCTACGATAGGAGGAGTCCATGTCCCGGCAATCCAACTACGATAAGTTTCCCATTGTAGTAGCAGGTCCGGCGGAAGAGTGCAGCGTCGGCTGGCACCACGTTGCAGCGCGCCTTGCGCCGCACTTGCGGCAGCATCCAATCTGCGTGGAGTGTTACCCCGGCGTTTTCACCGACAGGCTGAGCCGAGAATTGCAGCAACAGCTGCCGTGGACGGCATTTTTTTCTCCGAAAGAATGCCTGAAGACTCCAGAGCAACTACAAAGGATGCTGGGGCCCATGCTTGGCACCGATCGCGTCTTTGGGCGCATGGACAAACTGGTGCTCGAGGATTACTTTGATCCTGCCAAGCTTGACGAAATGCGACTGGCCGTTGAGCGTGCGTCGCAGGAGGGTCCGGTCCTCGTCGTGGGCACAGGCGCGGCACTTATTCCTCCGCCCGGTGCCATATGGGTTTATGCCGATCTTGCACGCTGGGAGATTCAGCTTCGTTGGCGCCGCCAAGAGATTGGCAACATCGGCCTGAACAATCCACGAGAAGACTTTTCGCTGAAATACAAGTGCGGATTCTTCGCCGAGTGGCGAGCAGCGGATCGGCTAAAGAGAACACTCCTGCCGAAGATCGACTTTCTGCTTGATACGAACCAGCCAGATGACCCGAAGTTGATTGCGGGGGATATATTTCGACGGGCGCTGGCACACACTGCGCAACGGCCATTTCGTGTGGTGCCGTACTTCGATCCAGGCCCGTGGGGCGGCCACTGGATGGAAGAAGTGTGCGATTTGCCACTCGACGTTCCCAACCATGCGTGGTGTTTCGATTGCGTGCCGGAAGAGAATAGCCTTCTGCTCGGCTTTGGCGAGCATCGCATTGAGGTGCCTGCGATCGATCTCGTTTTCCAGGAGCCGCGCGCGCTGCTGGGCGATGGGGTTTACGCGCGTTTTGGCGCCGAGTTCCCCATCCGGTTTGATTTCCTCGACACAATGGGCGGCGGCAATCTGTCGCTTCAAGTGCACCCGCTTTCCAAGTACATTCGTGAACACTTCGGGATGGACTACACGCAAGATGAAAGTTATTACCTTCTCGATGCCGCTCCCGATGCGACGGTTTACCTGGGGCTCAAGGACAGCATTTCCAGGAAAGAGATGATCGACAGACTTTATCGCGCAGAGGCCGGCAAGGAAGCGTTTGCGGCTGAGAAGTATGTGAACCGCTGGCCTGCTCGCAAGCACGACCATTTCCTGATTCCTTCTGGAACGATTCACTGTTCAGGAGCGAACAGTATGGTGCTGGAGATCAGCGCCACACCGTATATCTTCACCTTCAAGCTTTGGGACTGGGGCCGTTTGGGTCTGGACGGCAGGCCGCGTCCCATCCACATTGAGCAGGGCGCCGCCAACATCCAGTGGGACCGCACGACGGAATGGGTGCGCAGAGAACTGATCAACCGCTTTGAAACCGTTCAGGAGGAAGATGGCTGGTGCGAGGAACGAACCGGACTCCATGAGCTGGAGTTCATTGAGACACGACGCCATTGGTTCACGGGGACTGTACCGCACCAGACCGATGGTCGAGTCAACGTGCTGAATCTGATAGAAGGCGATGAGGCAATCGTCGAGAGTCCAACGGGCGCGTTCGAACCCCTTGTTGTTCATTATGTCGAGACGTTCATTGTTCCAGCTGCCGCGGGCGCATATTCGATTCGCCCGCATGGCATCTCGGCTGGCAAGAGATGCGGAACGATCAAGGCATTTGTCCGCTCCGGGAGCGCCGTAGGTTCGACTACGGGCTGACAGGCTTTTCGCTCTTGCTATCCGGGTTTAGGATCAAATATAAATAGAGTAAAGCCTACAGATTTTCTGGTCATACTCGAAGTCTCCTGGCCCCTAAACGTCCGGCGGGGCTGAAAATGAAAGTGTACGAATCGTCGCAAAGGGTTTCCTGTTGCACGTCGATTACCTGAAGATGAGGAATACGTATGAAACAGGGTAAAACCAGCATCGCCAAGCCGTTGACGACAAACAAGCACCTAATTCGCTGGGTTGAAAAAATGGCAGAGCTGACGCAGCCAGATGCGATCCACTGGGTGGACGGGAGCCAGGAGGAGTATGACTGGCTGTGCGATGAAATGGTGGCGGGGGGCACATTCATCCGGCTGAATGAGGAACAATGGCCGGGATGCTTCTACGCGCGCAGTGATCCGCGGGATGTGGCGCGCGTGGAGGACCGGACGTTTATCTGCTCGTACGCGAGGGACAATGCCGGCCCGACCAACAACTGGTTGGACCCATATGAGATGCGGCGGAAGCTGAAGGAGCTATTCAGCGGCTGCATGCGGGGGCGGACGATGTATGTGCTGGCCTTCAGCATGGGGCCGGTGGGCTCGGCTATGTCGCGCATCGGGGTGCAGTTGACGGATTCGCCGTACGTCGTGGTGAACATGCGCATCATGACGCGGATCGGTTTGCCGGTGCTGGCCGAGATCGATCGCGATACCAGGCGCGTGGTGCCCTGCATGCACTCGGTGGGCATGCCGCTTTCTACGGGGCAGAAGGATGTGCCGTGGCCGTGCAATGACCAGAAGTACATCGCGCATTTCCCCGAGACACGCGAGATATGGAGCTACGGATCTGGTTACGGCGGCAACGCGCTGCTGGGCAAGAAGTGCTTCTCGCTGCGAATCGCCTCGAACATAGCACGCGACGAAGGCTGGATGGCAGAGCACATGCTGATTGTGGGGCTGGAGTCGCCACAGGGCGAGAAGACGTATGTGGCGGCAGCGTTTCCCTCGGCGTGCGGCAAGACTAACCTCGCGATGCTGGTGCCGCCCAAGGCACTGGGTGACTGGAAGGTGACGACAGTCGGCGACGATATCGCCTGGATCAGGCCAGACGCGAACGGGCAACTGCGCGCCATCAATCCCGAGACGGGGTTCTTCGGCGTGGCGCCGGGCACTAGTGACAAGACGAATCCCAATGCGATTGCCACGCTGCGGCGGAACTCCATCTTCACCAATGTAGCGCTGACGCCAGACGGCGGTGTTTGGTGGGAGGGAATGACGAACGAGCCGCCAGCGGAGTGCCTGGATTGGCGCGGCGAACGGTGGACGCCGGAGATCGCCAGCCAGACCGGCGCGAAGGCAGCGCATCCCAACGGACGGTTCACGGCGCCTGCGTCGCAGTGCCCGTCGATCGATGCGGCGTGGGAAGATCCGGAAGGCGTGCCGATCAGCGCCTTCGTCTTCGGCGGCAGGCGATCGACGACGATGCCTCTGGTGTTCCAGGCGTTCAACTGGAGCGCGGGCGTTTACGTGGGCGCAACGATGGGATCTGAGACCACGGCAGCGGCGGCGGGCGCAGTGGGAATGGTGCGCCGGGATCCGATGGCGATGCTGCCGTTCTGCGGCTATCACATGGGCGACTACTTCCGGCACTGGATCAAGATGCAGCGCTCGCTCAGCTCGACGCCACGCATCTTCCACGTAAACTGGTTCCGCAAGAGCGAGGATGGGAAGTTCATGTGGCCAGGCTTCAGCGAGAATATGCGCGTGCTGAAGTGGATTGTGGACCGCGTGCACGGGCGCGCGCAGGGCAAGGAGACGGCGATCGGCTGGACACCTTACTACGACGACGTGGAGTGGTCGGGAATCGACATGACGCGCGAGCAGTTCGATCAGATGCAGGAAGTCGACCGCAAAGCATGGCGCAAGGAACTAATCGGTCACGAAGAGCTGTTCATCGATCTGCACGATCATTTGCCGCCAGAGATGATTTACGAGCGCGAACTGCTGATCTGCAGGTTGTGAGCGGGCTAAACCGGAAGACAGACAAGCCGCAAAATTGAATTTCTAATTTTCGATCCGCTCAATCTGTGGGCGGAGGCCGAGTTGCGTCCAAAAATCGATTACAAGGGCCATGGTTTGGCTGCTGGTGGCCGGGGCGGCGCGCAGCAGCAGTTCGGGGCCGGCGGCGGTTGCCAGTTCTTGCGGCGAAGCAGCAATGGCGATGCACTTTTCCGGGCGGTTGGTGCAACTGGCCAGGTCGGCGATGGAGAGATTCGTCGTAGGCGTGGCAATGACCGTGCGGGGCGGAGCCATGCGGTCAACCAACCAGAGAATCTCCAGCTTGGATTCGAGCTCGTCGGGCACGCAGTCGATCACCAAGTCGGCCTCGCGGACGGCATCCTCAATGGTTGAAACAAAGGCGACAGCGGGCAGGGCTTCGGGGCTCAGTTCCTGCCGGATGGACTCGCGGGCGTGATGCAGATTGCCGGGCATCACGTCTTCAAGCAGGACGCGAAAGCCGGCGCGAGCCGCGCCGAGCGCGAGCCAACGTCCAAGGGGGCCGGCCCCGATAATCGCGACGGTGGTCACGAATCGTACTTACTTTGCGATGAGGGCGTCGGCTACGTCCTGGGCGCTGGGCTTGGCCTCGAGAAGATGCTGGGCGACCTTGGCGCGCTCTTCAGCGGACAGAGTAGGAATCGTCGCCAACACCCTGCGCAGGGTGACGGCGACATCGTCAATGTAGTTCATGAGGCGGATGGCTTCTCCGGAGAGCGGCATGATTTTCCTCGAGGGTTGAGTTCCTTTCCTATTGTAGAGGGCGGAAGGCAGCTAACAGCGCGCAGCGGACAGCGAACAGTGGACGGCGAACAGCTAACAGTGGACGGCGAACAGCTAACAGTGGACAGCAGACAGCGGACAGCAGACAGCAAACAGCGAAAAGCTAATAGTGGACAGCTAAAAGCTGTCAGTAATCGGTTCACAGTTCGGACTTCACAGTTCATAGTTCTTAGTCGCTGCGCGGAGCCGGGTGCTGGGTTATGGGACCGCGGTTTTCACAGTTTCACAGTTTCACAGGAGGGTGCCCCCCCTACCCTTTTTGGAGCCAAGTGCTTTCCTTTCAATCGTTTGTACCCTTGATCTCTAGCTGTAACCCGATGATATCAAAGGGGTTAGACCGTAAGATCCCGATCTAAAGGACTTACGGGGCGTTTTTTGGCCATTCTCCGATTCCGGTGCTGTTTTTCGCTTGGAAAATCGACTTCAGGGCGCGGTTTCTCGACCGAGAAGATTGCCTGGTTGAACGCCATGGAACCATTGTGCGCCTAGGGAGCGAAATTAAATGCAAACAAAGATCGGCGAGCAGGGGTCAGGGATGGCATGACGAATCAAGGAGTTAGAGGTCAGCAAATGAGTGGGCGCGCGATGCGGGGGTTGACGTGCGGAAAGGCAGCCTTTGCGCCTGGCTTTCAGCTTTCAATTTGCGGGGCGGGGTCGATGGACGCAGCGGCGTTTGCCGATACCCATGTGGCAACTGACCGCGGAAAGTCTGATCACTGACAGTTTTGGCCTGTTAACGCCATTTGGGCTTTCGCTGCCCAGAAGTTAGTAAACACAATGTGACATATCGGGACGACTTCGCACCTGTGTTTGGATGAGTGGTGGGCCGGACCCTCGTTGGGCCTCCGCGAAGTGCCTGGAAAAAGTAAGACGCCCGCCGAGCGTGTTCTTCATATCGACCACATGTTTGCGCGCATGCAGCGTCTTAACACATACGAAGCAAAGACGAACGCCATGACGAGAATCGGATCAAATTTATCCCAGGTACTGCCACCGCTATTCAGTTGTGAATAGAAATCGAGTAAAAGAGTGATCGCGAAACCAGCATAGACCCACTCAGTCAATCGCGGCACTTTGGGAATGAGAAGGCCGACGCTACCAAGGATGTGGGTCACGCCAACCAGAGGGATGATATAGAGCGGGTATCCGAGCTGCTGATTGGCGATCCTCCATTCCTCGGGATCGTGAATTAGATATAGCCTTCCGAAGTACATCCACATGCAGGTGACAATGCCGGTTGTTACCATTGCGGCTATTTGAATTGCTCGACCCGCCCGCGCGGGTTTATCTGTTGCGTGTTCAGCTTTCATATTCAAAGCGATCCTCCTGTTGCGGCTTAAATGGGTCCATTCGTTCTGCGATAAGCCGGCTCCTGGACGCGACTGAAATCGACGCGCTGCATGGTCGGGACGGCCTTTCGCCAGGGCAAACCGGACGATCAGCCGTCCGGTTCCACCCGTTGCACCCAAGACAAGAACTTTCATGTTTGACCGCAATCTTTCCTGACGTCAGCGCCGCAGTTCCCAGGGAACCGGGCTGATTCAGCTTGCCCCGGATTTACGCCTTGACGGCGTTCTGTGCAGCCGCAAACACATCGCGTGCGGACGTCGTACCCTCTACGTGCTCCGTACCCGCGATTCCGAGGCCCATCCATCCCGCGTTAATGCCCTCATACATTTCTTCGGCAGGTCCAGTGTGGCCCTTGGGGATGCCGAACTGTTCGAACGCTTCAGCCCACCCTGCACGCGGGATTGCAAAGGCTTTTACGTCGAGTTTCAGGACTTCACCCAACTGTGCGGCCACTTCATCCGCGCTTACCATCGAACCGAGCTCGATGACGCGATGCCCTGACCACGCCGGCCCGGTCAGAAGCGTTGCCACCTCAGCGCCGATGTCGTCTGACGCGACCATCATCGATTTCCGGTTTGTCGGATTGTAGAAGACCGGTAGAGTTCCGCCCTGGGCGGCACGTAAGCCGAAAAGAAAGTTTTCGAAAAAGCCGCCTGCGCGCACAAATGCGGCCGGAGATGGCAGGCTGCGAAAACCTTGCTCCAGGAGCGATAAGGCCGTGATCATCCCCACCCCGCTGGTTCTATGCGCGCCCGTCGACGAGAGCGCCACCACCCGCGGGGGCACTACCCTGGTCAGCGCCTCGACATAGTTCGCAATCACGCCCCTTGCTTCTCTGAAATCAGGCGAGGGAGCCCATACAGCCGGCAACATAACAAACGCGCCCTCAACACCTTTGAGCGCCGCCGCTATGGCTGTTGCATCGTTCCAGTCGCCATCCATCAACTCCACGCCCTGGTCTGCCCACTTCGCCGCTTTCTCGCGATTGCGCACAAGTGCTCGCACCTGTTTGCCTTGCTTCAGCAGACGCCGCGCGGTGGCGCCGCCAACTTTTCCAGTAATGCCCATGACTAAATACATGCTCGTTTTCTCCTTGTTAGAACGAAGGTGATGCTCTGATGCGAATACCAGAGCCTGTGAGTTGCGCAGCTAGCACTCCGCTAGTCCCGTGGGTTTCCACGGTTATCTTTCGCATGAATCGTTACAGGCCTTTACACAGCCGATCGGATCGCCTCGATGAGAGAGGTGGTTGGCCGACCGATGAGGGAACGAAGGCCAAACTTCAGAAGTGCCTTGTCGTACTCCTCGCGGAGGCCTTGCTATGTGGTCGTCACCGTCACGGCCTGACCCA
>CAWJDG010000076.1:0-25159 GCA_963841365.1 uncultured Acidobacteriaceae bacterium | reverse complement strand
TCTCTCTCTCTCTCTCTCTCTCTCTCTCTCTCTCTCTCTCTCTCTCTCTCTCTCTCTCTCTCTCTCTCTCTCTCTCTCTCTCTCTCTCTCTCTCTCTCTCTCTCTCTCTCTCTCTCTCTCTCTCTCTCTCTCTCTCTCTCTCTCTCTCTCTCTCTCTTTCTCTCTCTCTCTCTTTCTCTTTTTTTTTTTTTTTTTTTCGAAATTCTTATCTTTTCTCTCTGTTCCATCGATCTAATCTCATCACTCACTCAATCACTATCCACCACACTACTATCATCTATCTACTCAATCTACTCATCATCAATCATCAATCACTCACTCATCACTCAGATCACTCAACCACCAATCACTCACACACCACTCACCAACCACCAACCACATCCACCACTACTCACTAACTCACCCACCAACCACTCACTCACCAATCACTCAACCACTAACCACCACTCACTCACCCACCCACTAACCACCAACCACTCACTCACTCACTCACCACTCACTACAACTCACTCATTCAATCACTCACTCACTCACTCACTCACTCACTCACTCACTCACTCACTCACTCACTCACTCACTCAATCACTCACTCACTCACTCACTCACTCACTCACCAATCACTCACTCAATCACTCACTCACTCAATCACTCACTCACTCACTCATCACTCATCACTCACTCATCCACCAATCATCACTCATCCACCACACCAATCACTCATCAATCACTCACCAATCCACTCAATCCACCACCACTCACTCACTCACTCACCAACCACCATCACCCACCAATCCACCATCAATCACCCACTCACTCATCAATCACTCAATCACTCACCAATCCACCATCATCACCAATCACTCACTCAATCACTCACTCACTCACTCATCATCATCAACCACTCACCCACCAACTCACCAATCACTCACTCACCCACTCACTCACTCACTCACTCACTCACTCAATCACTCACCAATCTACTCACCACATCACTCACCCACCAATCACTCACTCATCATCAATCACCAACCACCTCACTCACTCACTCATCATCAACCACCAATCACTCATCCATCACTCATCCACCAATCACTCACTCACTCATCATCATCATCTATCATCAATCACTCATCATCATCCATCCACCAACCACTCACCCACCCATCAACCACCCATCAACTCACTCACTCACTCACTCACTCACCCATCCACCCACCCACTAATCACTCACTCACTCACTCACTCACTCACTCACTCACTCACTCTACCCACTCACTCACTCACCAATCACTCATCATCACTCATCACTACTCACCCACCAACCACTCACTCACTCACTCACCACCACTCACCCACCCACCACTCACTCACTCACTCATCACTCACCAATCCACTCACCAATCACTCACTCACTCACTCACCCACCCACCAACCACCAACCACTCACTCACCCACCACTCACCCATCCACCCACTCACACCACTCACCCACTCACTCACTAACTCACTCACCAACCACCCACCCACCCACCAACCACTCACTCACTCACTCACTCACTACTCATCAATCACTCATCCACCACTCATCAATCACTGATCCATCCATCAACTCATCAATCAATCACTCAAGCTATCAAATCAACACAATCAACCAATCAACCACCAACCATCGATCCTACTGATCAATCACTCAACCATCATTTATTTATTAATTAATCTACTGATCAATTATTATATCAATCACACCGATCAAGATATCCATCATTATTATTATTAATCACTTAATCAAACGCACCAATCTACGTACCAATCATTATTAATCAAACCACCAATCCATCATTCATCACCATCATTAAATTTATCATTGATCCATCAATTTATCATTATTGATCAATTGATCCATCATTTATTTATTTAATTGTCAACGATCCATCAAATCAATTGATCAATCAATCAATCAGATCAGTCAATTGACGTATTGCTAAGGTCGATTATGAGCGTCCCACGCAGGTGGGCCGTGCCATGAAGGAACTGGGAGTGCAGATGATCCCGTCCTGAGTCTCCGCAGGCGAGGGGCCGCTCGGAACGCAACTTCTCCACCTGGCAGGGACGGCTGCCGCAGGAGTTGCGGTTGCGCGGGATCCGAACACTGGAAGGGGCCAACAAGTTTTTAAATGAGCACTACATCGCCGAGTTCAACCGCCGCTTTACGGTTCCGGCAGCGCAGCGAGGCACGGCGTTCATATCCTGCCGGCACAGGAACCTGGAGCTGATCTTCACGCAACGCTACGAGCGCACCGTTGACCGGGATAACACGGTGAGCTTTTACAACCTGATCATGCAACTCGAGCGTGCCGAGTGGCGTCCCACCCTGGCGGGATGCAAGGCGATCATCCATCAGCACCTGGACCAAACACTGACCCTCATGATCGCAGGACATCGCGTCGGTCATTACAGCGCGGAAGGAAAACTCCTGACGCCGCTAACCAAAAAACAAATCAAGGCCGTGGAAAAGACGTTGAGAGGAAAAGTCCAAAAACAGACTTTCCCTCTCAACTTGCAAATCCCGCAAACAACGCGGGATTCGCACTTTTCCACCGCCTCTACGGCTACTAACTTATGAAACCGGACATTTCATTTGCTCTCAAAAGCGGACATTTCTACTTGCTAACGACACCGGCTAGGCGAACCGGAACGCACAGATCACGCCCACTCCAGCGTGTGTACCGAGTCCGCCGGCAAATCGATCTCCAGCGCCTGCGTGCCCATCACCACTTGCGTATGCCGCGCCTCGCCGCGGTTGGCCAGCACCAGCACGATCTTGCCATCGGTATTGCGGAAGCCTGCGTGGCTCACTCCATTCGCATCCGGCTGCCCGGCCATGTCGCCCACCAATTCCGTAGCGAATACCCGCGCTCCTCGCCGCACATGCCGCGAATAGTGCGCAAATGCCCAGTACTGGCCGCTCCGCGTCACTGCATGCGTACCATTCTCCACGGTAACCACCCCGCCGCAGTCGAACGGTCCAATATTTGGGTTGCCCTTCTCGTCCAAAGCCAGGTTCCATGCGGTAATCGAGCGCGCCCAGTTGTTGACGATGCCGTTAAACGTAGCCGCCCACTTGCTCCAGTCGATCTGGTATTCGGGGTCGGTGATCTCCGGCCCGCCCTCCGTCCAGTAAGCGTTCTTCTGCGGGAAGGCGTCATGCACGCGAGTCATCGCTCCGGCCCCGCCTGCGTAGCCATGCCAGGCGATGCCGTCAACGTACTCATAGACGCCTGCATCGCTCAGCTCGTCGAGCGCCCGGCCCCACAGATTGTAGTTATGGTCGAGAATCCAGAGCTTCGTTGGCACGCCGGCCGCGCGCATCGCAGGCCCCAGGTGCTTGCTCACAAATTCGATCTCGTATTCCTGCCCCCACAGGCAAGCCGGCATGCGTCCGTCCTGGGCAGTGTCCACCTCGTTCTGCACCGTGACGGCGTCGATGGGCACGCCGGCGACCTTGTAGGCGTCAAGGAAGCGGAGAAAGTAGCGCGCGTAAGGCGCAAAGTTGCGCTTGAGCATCGAGCCGCCCAGCATGGATCCGTTAGCCTTCATCCAGCCCGGCGGGCTCCACGGCGACGAAAACAAAAATAGATCGGGATTGACCTCGCGAGCCTGCCGCAGCACCGGCAGGATGTACTCCCGGTCGTGGTCGATCGAAAATTTCGTCAACTCCGGATCAGGCTCCGCGCTCTCGTCAAAACTGTAAGCTGTCCGTGAATAATCGCTCGCTCCGATGCAGGTGCGACAAACGCTCAGCGCCATCTCTCCCGGCGCGAACAGCTCCTGCAGCAGTTGCTCCCGCCCAGCCTGCGGCATCTGGCTCAGCACATAACAGGCAGCATCGGTCAGGGCCGCGCCAAATCCCAGCATCTCCTGGCGCTCAGACGCCGGGTTGAGCATAATGGCGTTCGCCGCAATGTTCCCTGCGGGCTTCCAACTCAGCGGCTCGCCCCTCTGGTGACGCCGCTCGCCGAACGTGCTCCACACCTGCACCGGGCCATTGGCATTGGCCGCGGCCGACGCCGGCATCCTGCCATACACCACCAGCGCGGCTGCCGTTGCAGATGCTGCCTTCAGAAACCCTCTGCGTGATGGCTGTTGCATGCGAATCCCTCGAATTGCGGTTTCGGTTTGCGGCTGTTTGCGGACTCGGTGACTCCGGCGCCCGGCAATTAGCACGCCACACCTGCGTGCGTTTATTTCGCTTCCAGCGCCACCAGAATCTGCGGACCCAGTTGGCTCACGCTTCCCGCGCCCAGCGTCAAAATCAGGTCGCCCTCGCGCGCAATCGCCGTAACCGCGCGCACAGCCTCGGCAAACTCGGGCACAAACTCCACGCGCGGCCCGCCCGCCTCGTTTTTAATGCGATCCGCCAGCCGTTCCGCCGTCACGCCTGCAATCGGCTCCTCGCTTGCCGCGTAAATCGGCAGCACAATCACCGTGTCCGCCTTCGCAAACGCGCTGCCAAATTCGTCCAGCAAGTCCTTGGTGCGCGTATACCGGTGCGGCTGAAAGACCACATGCACCTTGCCGCGGCTGCAGGCCCGAGCCGCTTCAAGCGTGGCGCGAATCTCTGTGGGATGGTGCCCGTAGTCATCCACGACAGCCACACCGCGAGCCTCTCCGCGCTGTTGAAACCGCCGGTCGACACCGCGAAAATGACTGATCCCCTCGGCAATCTTCTCGGGCGATACCTCAAGCTGCCGCGCAATCGCCACCGCTGCCGTCGCGTTCAGCACGTTGTGCCGCCCCGGCACGTGCAGCTCGAATGGCCCCAGCAGCTCAGTCCCCGTATGCACTTGGAACCGCGAAAAGCAGCTTCCCTGCCCGGCCGCCTCGCTCCCAGCCTCGCAGCCGCCGAACAATTCCAGCCGGAAATCTGCCTCAGCCGCCACGCCATACGTGAACACCCGCCGCCTTACCCGCGGCAGAATCCCCTTCAGCAGCGCATTGTCCACGCAGGCCGTCACCGCTCCGTAAAACGGCACGCGGTCCATGAACTCCACGAACGCGCGCTCTACATCGGCTATATCGTGGTAGCAGTCCATGTGCTCGCGGTCCAGATTGGTCACCACCGCCAGGATCGGCGACAGCTTCAAAAACGAGCGATCGCTCTCGTCCGACCTCGGCCACCAGATACTGCGTCGTGCCCAGCCGCGCATTCGAGCCCAGGGCGTCCACGCGCCCGCCCACCACCACCGTAGGATCGAGCCCGCCCGCCGCCAGCACCGCCGCCACCATTGATGTGGTCGTGGTCTTGCCGTGCATTCCGGCAATCACGATGCCGTACTTCAGCCGCATCAGCTCGGCCAGCATCTCCCCGCGCTGGATCACGGGAATCTTCCGTGCGTGCGCCTCCAGCACCTCGGGATTGCTGGCGCTCACCGCCGAGCTCGTCACCACCACCGTCGCGCCGGCCACGTTCGCCGCATTGTGTCCCTCGAAGACGGTCGCGCCAAGTTGCACCAGCCGGTCCGTCACTGCACTGTGCTTCAAATCGGAGCCTGACACCCTCATGCCTAGGTTCAGCAGAATCTCGGCAATCCCGCTCATGCCGATCCCGCCGATTCCGATGAAGTGCGCGTGCTGCGAAGTGGCAAACATTTCAGGTGAAGGATCAGGGTAACAGAGACCGGTGATCAGAGATGAGCCATCAGTCATCTGGCCGCGCGTCCCATCGCTAGTTCGCCGTTGGATGGCGATCGACGTGATCGATCGAGATCACTTCGACCGGGCCCTTCGCTGGAACGAGCTTGAATCCAAGCTGTTCGCGGATCGCGGTGAAGATCGACGGCCGGTCATCGTCCGCTGGCACGTCTTCCGGAGATGCTCCCTCGGGCCGCCACACCAGTATGAAATCGAAAACCGAGTTGAACCCCGTCCTGTCTTCCACATAGCGTCCCAGTTGGTTTGAAAGAACCTTCGCCAGCATCGCCGCGGTGACGTGAGTACCTGAAAGATGCCCCAACACTGTCATGTTGAACGGGTCCTGGCTCACCATGGTCCCCGGATCCATATCCTGAACTCTCGGGCCACCTTCGTCCATTTCCAATCTGTAGAAAGGAAGCTGCCTTTGCTCTTGATGAATCCGCAGGTTGAAGCGGTCTACCAGAAGCGTCTGCACCATAAGGTGCAATTGATCGCGGGTCGGGTGCTCAATCGGAGATTTTCCTGCAATGTCGAATCTAGCCGAGTCCAGCCAACTCGGTGCTGCAACTAACCGCTCATCGGTGATGTCGTAGGCCCAGGTAATCAGCAGCCGGAGAGACGCGTTCGATGTCACGAAGCGCCCGCCGGGCAAAAAGCGTATACCCACGATGCTCGTTGGGTCGCTTGGCCTAACGGTCGCAACTTCGAAGGTTGCCGACGCGACGGCCGCCGACGCTCCGGTCTGCGCGATCCCCAACGATGAGCTGATTGCCAAAATGCTTGCCGCCGCGATCGTTCTTGCCATTCGCAGCATTGTCGTCGCTCCTCAAGCTCTGGGCTTGACCGCAGTCTACTCACGGCAAGCTGTACTCAAAATCGTACTCGTGCTTCCCATTCTCAATGCGGATGGTGAATGTCCCCGCGATGCCCTTCAGCTCGCCCGTTCCCGAGCCCGGCACCACGATCACCTGCATCTTCGGACCGTTTGCGTCCATGGTGGCAAAGTGCTGCAACGCGAAGCTGCCACGCTTTCCGTCGAGCGTCCCGGTCACCACTTCAATCGCCACATATCCTGCTGTTCCCTGTTTCGGGTCGCCGCCCGTGAACATCTCGCCTTTGGTCGTCGCTTCCAGATCGCCGTGAATCACCTTGTCGATCGAAAAGCGCCCCAGCCCATCGGCAGGCGCAGGAGTGAGCGGATGAACGTCGACAGTAAAGCTGCCGTGGGCATGTTGCATGGGGATCTCCTTAGGCTGCGCAGCACCCTGCGGCGCGGCCAGCGCCATCGAGAACAGAGCGGCAGCGATTGTTCGTATCAAGCGGATTCAGGATATCGCGCCAACCGCAAAAAAGCGGCGGCTGAAAATGAACTCTTCGGGCTCGGCAGCCTCAACGCGCGCGAAATCAGGATGACGCGGATTCAGCAAAAAGTTCGACTCCATCCGGTTCACAGCAATACTCTCCACGCGAAGGATGGCGCTTCGTGCCTCGACAACCCACAGATCGCCGAATTGCCTCGATTTAGGCATCTCCATCCATTTCGCGGCTTCAATTGGAAGATCATCTGGAATTTGAATTCGGGTAATGGACCGGCGCGGGATTTCCTGGCCGCTCGCATGGATGAGCGTCTCCAAAACTGCCAGGCTCGCGTGTTCAGCGGTGTAAACCACGCGGGTCCCGCGAGAATGCCAGCGCCCATCGTACAGAAATGCACCCGTGGTATCGAGGGCTGAGTGCCGTGGGTGGTGCATCCTGAAGACGATCATCTGGCATGCCCTAAACAGGAAATCCGTATTCCAAAGCGCCGAGGACTGCCTCTACCGCCCGCCCGCCCGCTTCTGTCCTGAGAAGAGAAATCGGCGTGGCCCCCTGAAGCTCAAGGTGGGGCCGGTTAAGCCATCGCGTCGCGGCCGCTTCATCTCCCCATACGCGCGTGGCGAACGATAGGATGTGATCGAGCCTTGCTGCGGTTTGGCTTGCCTGCGGTCCCAGCGTCTTCCCTGCTCTCTTCCAACTCGAATCGGGAATCAGTTCGGCCCGCAGTTTCCCCATCGGCAGTGGCGACGTGGCTGCTACCCGCTTGAACAGCCGGGCAGCCCTCGCCTTTTGAACGCCTTTGTCTGCCTCGAAGGCAACCGACACGAGATTCCCCGCTGCGCCCATCTTGCCCCTGCCCGCTCGACCACGATCCCCGAGATCCCTTGTATCGCGTTGCCGCATTTGAGCCGCTTGAGCATGTCCCATAACCGGTTCTCCTATGGTGCAATTATACACTTAAAAATGGTGTCATGTGGCCTAATGCGGCAGGGACCAGCCGTCGCAAACAAACGGCTGCTTGACCCTCCCTGCCCTCAAAAGTTGCGCCTTTTTATTTTCGCTCTGTACCCACAACCTTTCGCCCTGCCAGTGTTTGCACAGTGCAGAACCGGCAAGCCAAAGGGGCAGCAAGAACCAAGCCTCAAGGTGGTGGCGAACCGGGGCGGCCCGCAAGTTCGACCGCTTGGAATGGAGGGATTATGGGCAGCATGAAGAAGTGGATGTTGGCAGCAGCTCTCGCGGCAGGAACTTTTGCATTGGCCGCACCGCCCGCTCAGGCGGCTCGTATCGGGGTTTTCGTTGGCGCACGGGCCTACATTCCGCCTTCCCCTGGACCGGGATATGTGTGGGTGAATGGCTACTACGCCAATGGCTACTGGGTGCCGGGTTATTGGAACTTCGCTCGCGTCGGCTTTGGCGGCCCCGTGATTCGCGGCGGCGTGGTCATTGGCCGCGGACCGGGCTTCTATCACCGCGACTTCGATCGGCGAGTCTTTGTCGACCGGCATTTTGGTCCCGAACACTTTCGCAGGTAGCTCCTCCTTCTGCTGCTTGCACTGCGCGGCCTCTCCTCGCGTGAGGGGCCGCTTTTTTCTGGGTCTTTTGGCCCTTTCGCGCGTCTCATAGCTGGCGGCTGGCCAACCGTCAGGCTCGGCCAGTCGATCGGCCACTATATTGATGAAATCGTGCAAGTTGTCGCTCCTCAGGATCCGTTGACCAATTCTTTTATCGGACCGCAACAAAAGAGCGAAAATGCTGTTTAACAAGTTGTAAGCCGGCCGCATGATGAGGATGAGAGCGGTCGGGTAGTGCTGAAGCCGGAGGCGACTCCGGGACCGGGTCCGGGCAAGCCGAGGACCAGGCAGCACAAGGAGGGAGTTATGAAGAAACTCCGCTTTGCTTTGTTGGCTTTGCTTGTCGTGCTGCCATTCGCCGTCACGGCGAATGCCCAGGTCGGGGTCGGAATCGGCGTCGGCCCCGCGGTGGTTGACCCCGGCTACGGCTATTACGGTCCCCCGGATTGCGAGTGGGGCTACTACTCCTATTACCCATACGCCTGTGCGCCTTATGGCTATTACGGACCCAGCTGGTTCTACGGCGGCCTGTTCATCGGTGCCGGCCCTTGGTACCACTGGGGCTTCTATGGTCACCCCGGCTACTACCTGCGCGGCGGCTACGGCTACCGTGGCGGATACGGATATCGCGGCGGATACGGATATCGCGGCGGATACGGCTACGGCGCACGCGGCTATGCGAGCGGCGTCGCAAGAGGATACGCTGGTGGCGTGGCTCGCGGTTACGCCGGTGGCGGGGCACGTGGCTATGCCGGTGGCGTAGCCCACGGATATGCCGGCGGCGGGGTTGCCCACGGATATAGCGGCTTCAGCGGCGGCGCACGCGGTGGATTCAGCGGTGGCGGCAGCTTCCATGGTGGAGGCGGTGGCGGCTTCCATGGTGGCGGTGGTGGCCACGGCGGCGGCGGACACCGGTAATCCTACGGCTACGCGCGGGGCAGTCGTACTCCCGTCCGTTCAGGAAAATGGCCCGTTCTGCTTCGGCAGGCGGGCCTTTTCTTTGTTGTGCTGAACCACCAAGAGTGGCTAGAGCTGGGAACGAAAAGCTCGCCACTGTTCTCTGTTCCCTGCTCTCTTGTTCCCTTGTTCCCTGTTCCGTGCTTCCCCCCATCCGGTACGCCTCTCGAGCCCGGAAGAGTACCATGGTTCTCGTAACTGCTTCGCCCGAATCTTCCCTAACGATTTACCGGGCTGCTTCCCCAGCCGCTTCGGGCCTTCGTAAAGCTGACATTTCCGGAACGAAGCGACTCTTATTCCATCGACACCCATCGAGCCATGAACCACCAGACACGCGTCTACGAAAACATCTTTGAAATGATGCCGGGCGAGGACAACCCGACGCCGCTGGTGCGCGTCAACCGGCTCAATCCCAACTCCGAATTTCCTCTTTACGCCAAGCTCGAATGGATGAACCCCTTCGGCTCCGTCAAGGACCGCGCCGCCTGGGCCCTGCTGCGCGATCTTGAGGACCGCGGCGAACTCCCCGAAGGCCGCGGCCTCGTCGAGCCAACCTCCGGCAACACCGGCATCAGCCTTGCCGGCATGGCCCGTGCGCGCGGCCATCGTCTGCTGGCCATCGTGCCCAACAAAGTTCCGTTCGAAAAGAAAGTGCTCCTCAAAATCGCCGGCGCCAACCTCGATATCGTCTCCGACGAGCTCTGCCCCGCGCCCGGCCTCGGCGACGGCTCCATCAACCTCGCCAAAACCTACGCCAAAGCTCAGAGCCACAAGTACGTCATGCCCAATCAGTATGAAAACGAGAAGAACGTCGAGGCGCACCTCAAGACCACCGGCCCCGAAATTTGGAAGCAGACCGAAGGCCGCATTACCCACCTCTTCACGTCACTCGGAACTTGCGGTACCGTTACGGGCATCGGCCGGTTTCTTCGCGAGAAAAATTCCAAAATCAAAATCATCGCCGTGCAGCCCACCGAGGGCCACGACGTACCGGGCCTGCGCAATGTCTCCCAGCTCAGCGTCTCCAAGCTCTTCGACCCTTCCCTCGTCGATGAGATTCTCGAGATCGATTTCAATCTCGCCTACACCCGTGCTTTGGAGCTCTGCCAGAATGAAGGCCTCATGGCCGGTCCCAGTTCCGGCCTCATCCTTGAAGGCGCTCTCCAAATCGCCGCCCGCGATCAGCGCGGTTTCGGCGTGATGATCTTCCCCGACAACATTTTCAAGTACACCTCCAACATGCTCAAACACATCCCCGAACTCCAACCCTAAGACGCAAAGGTGATAATCCATGACTGAGTATTCCCATCCCGAAATCCTGGTCGACACCGACTGGGTGAAGCAGAACCTCGGCAAGCCCGGAATCAAACTGGTTGAGGTTGACGTCGACACCAAGGCTTACGACGCAGGCCACATTCCCGGCGCAGTTGGTTTCAACTGGCAAAGCCAGCTCCAGGACCAGGTCCGCCGCGACATCATCAGCAAACAGGAATTTGAAAAACTCCTCAGCGAGGCAGGCGTTTCTCCCGGCGACACGGTAATCCTCTATGGCGACAATAACAACTGGTTTGCCTCCTACGCCTTCTGGCTGTTCAAAATGTACGGCCACAAAGACGTCCGCCTCATGAACGGTGGCCGCGTCAAGTGGCTCAACGAATCGGACAAGCAGCTCACCGCCGACCCGACCAGGATTACGCCCACGCAGTATCGCGCCGCCGAGCCCGATCTGAGTCTGCGCGCTCTGCTGCCTGAGGTGCTGAAAGTGCAATCAGAAAAGCGTCACAACCTGGTCGACGTGCGCAGCCCCGACGAGTTCTCCGGCAAGGTCATCGCGCCTCCCGGGATGACGGAGACTGCTCAGCGCGGCGGCCACATTCCCGGCGCCAAAAGCATTCCGTGGAGCACGGCGGCCAACGCCGACGGCACCTTCAAGTCTGCCGACGAGCTGCGCAAGATCTATCTCGAAGACAAGGGCGTTGATGCCAAGAAAGACACCATCGCCTACTGCCGCATCGGCGAGCGGTCAAGCCACACGTGGGTCGTGCTCAAGTATTTGCTTGGCCTTTCCAACGTGAAGAACTACGACGGCAGTTGGACCGAATACGGCAGCATCGTCGGCGCCCCCATCGAAAAATAACCCGGCGCATTTACCCACGGCCTTGGGGTGCCCCATCCTAGCTCTGCTAGGGTGGGGTATCACCACCGAGGTCGCCCGACCCTTTCCGCCGCATCTCGTGGAAAGGATGCGATCGCTTCGACCGAGCGGCCCCCCTCGCCAGACCTTCATCTCTATGGCAAGGGAGAAGCTTCGATTCCCCCGCCTCCCGCAGAGTTGCCCCATCCTTTCCTCAGATTTTGCGGAAAAGGTGGAAAAATACCGCCCTCCGCTTCCCATTCCGATTCCCCGATCCCCAGTTCCCTGCTCTCAGGCTGTCTTCTGTTCGCTGTGTGCTACTCGCTGGCTGCTGTTTTCAGCCATGCAACGGGAACAGACGAGGACACATCACATAAGAAGAAGCCGCAGCGCTTTCGTCCGGCTGAAACTTCGGAAAACCATAGATCAAGAGGCGAAGCCACATGGCACACGACCTACTCGAGAAGCAGGCAACAGTCGAAGACGTTCTTCGCGAGGTCTCGCGCATCAAGACCATCGTGACCGATGCTGTAGACGATGGCGTTCAATCGGCGCTCCGCGCTGTGAAACAGGGGCGGGACGCTACCGAAGACGCGATTCATGATGCCCGTTACGCAATCAAGCGGAACCCTCTTCAGGCTGCGGGCATTCTCCTCGCCGCGGGCGTTTTTCTCGGAGGCCTCATCACCCTCGTCACGATGCGACGTGACTGAAATGGACGGGCGCCCGCGTGTAGAGCCTGTGATTAACTTTCCCACGGTCCCCGCCTGCGAGAAAGTTAATAACAGGCTCTAGTGCGCAGTATCCGCATCCACGAGACAGCGCATGATCCACAGAGCGCCCCGATCGCCGCTAGCCCAGCTAACCCCGCTGTCTTCACTCGCTCCGCTCTACATCCGGCGATCGAGGATCAGTCTCAGTGACGATGCTTGCGCACCACGTAGCGCCCGATCATCCAGCCAACAGCGCTGCCCACCAACACATCCGAGGGAAAGTGTTGGCGCGCCAGGATGCGCGTCACGCTGACTCCGGTTGCAAAGCCGTAAGCAGAGATTTCCGTCAGTGGCCCGTTGTATTCAGACGCAATCACGGCAGCCGACGACCAGGCGGCGATGGCGTGGTTTGAAGGGAAAGAAGAATCGAGTCCGACACTTGGCTGAAAGAACTTTCCTTTCGCGCTATCGACGGTAGGACGCTCGCGAAGCGAAATGGCCTTGATCACTTCGGAGACGCCAAGACTATCGAGAACGGCTTCTCCAGCCAGGATTCCTGTCTCAGTCGCGTGGTCATCCCGATGCATTGCCCCCGCGGTAAAGATGGCCGCCGGAGCAGCGATCAAACCCCCCAGCAATCCGTTCGAGGCTGTTGACGCTTCGCTGTTGAGTGAAGAATTCTGCAATTTTGAAGAAGATATCACTTGGTGGTCGGTGGTGATGACAACAGCCGTCGACAGAACGAGCACGGCCGGCCCAAGCGCATTGGACTCGCGAATATGCGCCGGGCTCGTCCAGATAGCTTCCTGATCCTCGATAATTCGTCGTGGAGTTCCGCGGATCGTGACCGGATTGTCGCCCGCCTGAATCTGCGGTGTCGGCGCGTCGGGCAGGCTGCCGGATGTGTTCTGAGCGCTCGCGCCGCAAGTGAACAAAGGAATCAGGAGCACAGCGGCAATCACAAAATTGGGAGCAGCGGCGCGGCGCTCGAGCGGAACCATCACCTATAGAGTACATGCCAAATCACGGCAAGGTTGAGACCACCGAATCATGCACCTCTAACTCCGCGAATTCCGCTGTCTTCCCATCTCCGCAAGCCGGTCCGCTATTCTCTCAGCCGCACCCGGATGCGCCTGCGCCTTTGCCGCGGTGGCCATTGCTGCCAGTCTTCCAGGATCTTTCAGCAAACCAGTGAGCGTTTCCAACAGTTTTCCCGGAGCGTCGAGATCCGTCTCCGTCAGCATCACGGCCGCACGGGCCGCCGCCATCGCCTCGGCATTGCGGCGCTGGTGCTCATCGGTCGCGGCGGCAAAGGGAACCAGCAGCGCGGGTTTGCCCGCCGCGGCCTCCTCTGCCACAGTCGTCGCCCCGCTCCGCGACAGGATCAGATGCGCCCTCGCAAACTGCGCAGCCATGTCATTCATGAACGGCTGCACTTCCCAGCGCGTTCCATCCGCGCCGCTCGCTTCGTAGGCAGCCTGCGTCGTTTCAAAGTCCTTCAGCCCGCTCTGGTGCAGAACTGTCAAACCCGGAACGCCATCCAGCAGCGCAGCAATAATGCCCGGCAGACGCGTGTTGAAAAGCCGCGCGCCTTGCGAGCCGCCAAAGACCAGCAGGTGCGGTAATCCCGTCGGCGCCTGCAACCCGAAAAACTCCGGCCGCACCGGAACGCCCGTGACCTCCGCGTTCCGAAACCACTTGGCCGCCGCTTCAAAATTGATCGCCGCCGCCCCAACCCGCTTGCCCACCAGCCGATTCGCAAATCCCGGCATGGCGTTTGGTTCATACGCCATCGCGGGAATCTTCATCCACAGTGCCGCCGCCATCGCCGGGCCTGAGGCATAGCCGCCCACCCCGAACACCGCGTCGGGCTTGAACTCGCGAATGATCTTTTTGCAATCGAAGACGCTGGCCGGCAATCTCGTCATCGTCCGCAGCCGGGTCATCAGCGAAACGCTTTTGAGCGGACCTACATCGATCAGCCGCAGCTCGAATCCCGCCTCCGGAATCAGCCGCGTCTCCAACCCCCGCGCCGTGCCAACAAAAAGAACCGGCGCCCCGTGACGCTTCACCAGCTCACGCGCCACCGCCAGGGCAGGAAAAACATGCCCGCCCGTCCCGCCGCCAGCAATCAGAATTCTTAGGTCTGCCACTCTTGAGAAGCCGCCCTCACGCCATGAGCCCCAGTCCCTGTTCCCTGTTCCCTGTTCCCTGCCTTATTCCGCCTGCCTGCTAATGCTCAGCAATATCCCAATGCTCGCCAGCGTGCAGAACAGCGAAGTCCCTCCGTGCGAGATCAGCGGCAACGGAATGCCCTTGTTGGGAACCAGCGACAGCACCACGCTGATGTTGAAGAAAGCCTGCAGCAGAATCATGGTGGTGATGCCGAAAGCCGCCAGCCGCGCAAACGGGTCACTGCTCCGGAACGCCGTACGCAGCCCGCGCACGCCAAACACCACAAAGAGCGCCACAATAAACATCGCGCCAATGAACCCCAGTTCCTCGGCGATGTTGGCAAAGATAAAGTCGGTCGAGGCCTCGGGCAGATAAAACAGCTTCTGCATCCCTTCCATATAACCGCGTCCCGTCAGACCGCCGGTTCCCACGGCAATCAACGATTGGAAAATGTGATACCCCGCGCCCTGCGGATCCGATTCTGGATTAAGAAACACCAGGAGCCGCTCACGTCTCCACGGCACCCAAAGCAGCAGTGCGGCCAGCACCGGCAACGCCGCGCACGTCGCGCCAATCAGGTACTTCCACTCCATTCCCGCCAGCATCAGCATCATCGCGGCCACGCCTGCCAGCACCAGCGCCGTGCCCAGGTCCGGTTGCCCCACCACCAGCACCACAAACACCGCCGGGATCAGCGCCGCGGGCACAAGCGTATTTCGCCAGTCGCGCATGGCGCCCAGCCGATTGTGCAGAAACCACGCCAGAAACAGCACCAGCACCGGTTTAGCGATCTCAGATGGTTGAAAGGTGAAGAAATTGCCGAAGCGAATCCAGCGATGCGTGTGGTGCGAGCCGGGCATCAGAAATACCAGCACCAGCAGCACCGTGGTCAGGCACAGGGCAGGATAGATGAATTTCGGCGAGTTGTAATGGCTTACGTCCACGTGCATCAGGACGAGCAGGGCCAGCACGCCCGCCAGCGCCCAAATGCCTTGCGTCAAAACGAAAGTATAGGCCGAGTGATACCGCTCCTGATCCACGACAGCCGATGCCGAGAAAACCATCACCAGGCCGGTCACAACCAGCACCAGCGTGGTAAAAAACAGCCACTTGTCTACACCCACTCGCTTCGCCATAGCTGCCTACGCGCCCTGCCTCACCTTCCAATCGCGCTGCTCGCCAACAAGCTGCTTGAAGACGCGACCGCGCTCCTCGTAATTCTCAAACTGGTCAAAGCTGGAGCAGGCCGGGGCCAGCACCACAACTTCTCCAGGCCGCGCGGCAGCGGCTGCAGCGCTCACGGCATTGGCGAGTGTCTCGCACGACTGAATGGGAACCACTCCACGTAAATGCGACTCGATCTTTGCCGCCGCCGAGCCGATCGTGTATACCGCCCGCACCCTCGAGCGCAGCAGCGGCGACAGCGTGGTATAGTCCGAGCCCTTGTCCTTGCCGCCCAGAATCAGGTGAATGCCGCCGGGAAACGCCGCAATGGCCTTTTCTGTCGCGTCCACGTTCGTGGCCTTCGAGTCGTTGTAGTACTCCACGCCGTTGATTGTCTCTACGTATTCCAGACGGTGCTCCACCGCCTGAAATCGCTCGACGGCACGCGCAATCACCTCTCCCGAAACGCCTGCCAGTCGCGCCGCGCACACAGCCGCCAGCACATTCTCCACGTTGTGCGCGCCCTTCAGTGGAATCTTGTCGACCGGCATGACCTGCTCCGCTGCGCCCTCGCTAACTCCGCGATAGACCACCCAGCCTTTTTCGACCCACGCGCCGGTCGGCACCGGATGCTTGGCCGAAAACCAGTACGCTGGCGCGCGCGAACGAACGTTTGCTGCTTCAGTGCGCGGGTCGTCGGCGTTCAACACCAGGGAATCGTTCGCATCCTGCTTGGCAAAGATGCGCTCTTTGGCCATCGCGTAGTTCTCGAAAGTTCCGTGCCGGTCAAGGTGATCCGGCGTGATGTTCAAGATCACCGCGATCGTGGGATGAAACTCCTCCGTGCTCTCAAGCTGAAAGCTCGATACTTCCAGCACCAGCCACGTCTCATCCGTGCTTTCGTCAATCAGACCCACCACCGGCACGCCGATATTCCCGGCTACCAGTGTCGGAATGCCCGCGTCTTGCAGGATCTCGCCGGCCAAAGCCGTCGTCGTCGTCTTTCCATTAGATCCGGTGATCGCCAAAATTTTGCCCTTGAGAAATCGCGCGGCCAGTTCGAGCTCGCCAATCACCGGGCGCCCAAGGCTCCTGGCCTGCAGCAGTTCCGGCGTATCCAGCGGCACGCCCGGGCTCACCACGATCATGTCCTGCCGGCGGAAGGTCAGCAGCCCATGCCCGCCGGCCTCCACCATAATTCCCTCTTCGAGCAGCGCCGGAATCTCCTTGGCCAGCGACTCGGCCGACCGGATATCGGATACCGTCACCTGCGCGCCCCTGCGCCGCAAAAACAGCGCCGCTGCAAGCCCCGATTTCCCCAGGCCCACAACCAAAACCTTTTTGCCCTTCAACTCCATCATTGGGATCGATCCTTAGGACGCCGCAACACCTATATTGTGCACCGCGCACCGCGCCGCGGGCTTGCGCTAGCGCAATTTCAGCGTCGTGAGTGCAAACAGTGCAAACACCAGGGCGCCAATCCAGAAGCGCACGATCACCTTCGATTCGCTCCAGCCCAACTGTTCAAAATGGTGATGCAGAGGCGCCATCTTGAAAATACGCTTCTTGCGCAGTTTGTAGCTGCCCACCTGCAGCAGCACCGAAACCGCTTCAATAACAAAAATGCCGCCGATGAACGGCAGCAGCAGTTCCTGCCGGATGATGATGGCCACGGTGCCGATCGCTCCGCCCAGCGCCAGCGAGCCAACGTCACCCATGAACACTTCCGCCGGATGCGCGTTGTACCAGAGAAAACCGATCGACGCGCCCACCATCGACCCGCAAAACACCGTCAGCTCGGCCACCATGGGCATGCGTTGCAGCTCAAGATAATCGGCAAAGACCACGTGGCCGCTGACATAAGTGAGCACCGTCAGCGCGCCCGCCGCAATAATCGTGCAGCCAATCGCCAGTCCATCCAGTCCGTCGGTCAGGTTCACGGCGTTCGTTGAGCCCACCAGCACCAGCACTACCCAAAGCACAAATGGAACAAAGGCAAACAGCGCCAGGTGCGGAACTGTGCTGGGCCACGCGTGCCACTGCAAATCGGGGCGCAGGCTCTTGATGAACGGCACAGAAAGCCGCGTCGAAAACATCTGGAACTGGTTCAGCACTATTAGCGCCGCCGCCACCAGCACTCCGGCCAGCACTTGCCAAAGCAGCTTGGCGCGCACCGTCAGCCCCAGGTTCCGCCGCTGCACCACCTTGATATAGTCATCGGCAAACCCGATGGCGCCGAACGCAAACGTCGAAAACACCGTGACCCAGATAAGCGGATTGGCTGGGTCGCTCCACAGCACCGTGGGCAGCAGAATCGCGATGCAGATCAGCACCCCGCCCATCGTCGGCGTTCCCGTCTTCTTCAGGTGCGACTGCGGCCCGTCCTCGCGCACAAACTGGCCGATCTGAAACTCCCGCAGCTTCTGAATCACGTAAGGGCCGATGAACAGCGCGATCAGCAGCGCCGTCAGCGACGCAAACGCAGTGCGAAACGTCAGGTAGCGGAAGATCCGGAACGGGTGAAAGAACGGAAAAAGCTTTTCGTAAAGCAGCCAGTAAAGCAACAGTCCTCCAATGTCCAATGAAGCGGTTTTCAGGATGATTTTACAGGGACAGGTGCGCGCAGCCTTGCCGCTCACACTGTTTCGCGATGTCAGCGACACCGTCTCGCCAACAACATTGCGCCATGAGCAGGCCTTACAATTTTCAAAGGATCGTTAGAGAGGATGGACTTGCAGTGAATCGGTTCCCTATCAGCACGCCGCCTTCTAAAGTTGTTTTTTCCCCCCACGCAAAACAAATACTGATTTTGGCCTGCGCTCTCCTGCTCCTCGCGACCCCTGCTCTGGCGCAAGGGCCCGGCCCGGCTGCCAGCGTCAATCCCACCATTGGCACCGGTGATGGTCCGGGCGGCGGAATCAATCTCTTTCCTGGGCCCGCAATACCCTTCGGCATGGTCCAGCTCAGCCCCGACACTGAAGGCCACGGATACGGCTATCACTATGGGCAGTTTGACATCCAGGCCTTCACCATGACGCATATGAGCGGCCCTGGCTGTACCAACGAGGGCGAAGTATCGTTCATGGCGACCACCGGACCGGTGCATACGGTCGCCAGCGATTTCGAATCGCCGTACTCACATAGCGATGAAAGCGCCTCGCCCGGTTATTACCGGGTCAACCTGTTGCGTTGGGACATCGATGCCGAGTTAAGCGCGACCGAGCGCACCGGCATTGCGCAGTTCACATTTCCCGCCGGCGCGCCCGCCAACATCCTTGTGCCCATCAGCCGCACCCTGAACTTCACCACCAACGCATCAGTTCAGATCGTGGGCGATCGCCAATTGGAAGGCTACGTTGAAAACCGCGCTTTTTGCGGCAATCACCAAACCTACAAAGTCTACTTCGTGATGGAATTCAGCCGTCCGTTTGCGCAGTTCGGCTCATGGAGCGACGCCACTTTTCGCGGGCCCGATGCGGTCGAGCCAGGCAGCCGCACCGCAACCCAGTCTGACGCCGCCCAATGGGTGGGAGCCTACGTCACTTGGGGCACCGACTCCCATCCGCAGACCATCACCGCAAAAATCGCCATCTCCTACGTCGATCTGGATGGTGCGAAAAACAATCTCAAAGTCGAGTCCGAAGGCAAGGATTTCTCGGCGATCCACACCGAAGCCGCCGCGGCCTGGAACAAGTCTCTCAGCACGCTTGAAGTCTCCGGAGGCAGCGCCGCCGACCGCACCGTCTTTTACACCGCGCTCTATCACAGCCTTTTAATGCCCAGCATCTTCAGCGATGCCGACGGGCGCTATCTCGGCTTTGACGCCAAGATCCACCAGGTCGAGCCGGGCCACCTCATCTACGCCAACTACTCCGGCTGGGACATCTATCGCAGCGAAATGCCGCTCCTCGCCATGATCGAGCCGCGCCGCATGGAAGACATGGCGCAATCCGTCGTGCTTATGTACCAGCAGGGCGGCTGGATCGATCGCTGGCCGCAAATGAATCTCTATACCAACGTCATGGCGGGCAGCCCGCTAACGGTCTCTCTCGCCACCGCGTGGCTCGATGGCCTCCACGGATTCGACATGAAAACCGCGTATGAGGGAATGCTCAAAGACGCAACCGAGGCTCCGCCGCCCGGCCATCCCTATCATGGCGAAGACGCCATCGATTGGATCAACAAGCTCCACTACGTTCCCAACGACAAGCTACCGCTATGGCTCCGTCTCGCAAATTCAGGAAGATGCCGTCGCCTACGCATCTCTCTACCGCTTGGCCTTGGCTCTCGGCAAAACCGCCGACGCCAAAACGCTCTACGATCGCGCCGCCTGGGAACGCAACGTATTTGATACCGACGACCGCTTCTTCCGCCCGCGCAATGCCGATGGCAGTTGGGTCCCCGACTTTGATCCGGGACAAAATGGGCACGGTTTCATCGAAGGCACCGGCTGGCATTATCAATGGCTCGCGCCTTCTGACGTGGCGTGGCTCGTTCATGCCATGGGCCCCGATCTCTTCAATCAGCGCCTCACCGAATATTTCAACTACAAAATCCCCGCTTGGTACGGCCAGTATTACAACCCGTACAACGAAACCGATCTCGAAGCGCCGTTCGAATTCAACTTCTCCGGCCGCCCTTGGGAAACTCAGCGCGTCGTCCGCCGCGTCCTCAAGGAAAACTACTCCGCCACTCCCGACGGCATTCCCGGCAACGACGACTGCGGCGAAATGTCCTCCTGGGCTGTGATGAGCATGATGGGCATCTACACCGTCGACCCCGCTAGCCTCGCCTACGAGTTAACCGGCCCCGTCTTTCCCAAGGTCGTTCTCCATTTGCACGACCCGTACCCCGGCAAAACATTCACATTCGAAGCAGCGGGCGCAGTATCCGATGCTCCCTACATCCAAAGCGTCCAACTCAACGGGCACGCTCACCACGAAAACTGGATCTCATTCCACGACATCGCCGCCGGCGGCACATTGCACTTCACGCTCAGTGCCACTCCCAATCACGCATGGGGCGCCGCGCCCGCCGATGCCCCACCATCGTTAAACGAGACCGCACCGCAATGACACTGATGAGACAACTCCAAATGAAACGAGCTCTGCTTTGCGCCATCGCCGCGGCCGTCTGGATGATCGCATCCGCCGCGCCCGCCCAAAAACCGCACTCTAGCAAGGCCGACGCCAAACTCGCCGCGCAAATCCGCGTCGACGCGTCCCTCGAACATGTCCACCAGATGGCACTCGACCTGCTGAAAGGCGGCCTCAATGCGGGCAGCGGCTACAAATCTGTGTGGATTCGCGACCTCAACACCTTCATCGAGGCATCGCTCGAAGTCAATCCGCACGACCAACTCCGCTATGCGCTGCTCATGTTTTTCAAGTTCCAGGGCCCTACCGGCGACATCGTCGACGGTTACCGCCAGCTCGATCCCGCCCAGTCTGGAAAGCCATACCGCATCACTCCGCTCGCTCCCGGTTTCTCCTCCTACAAAAATACCGTTGAGGTCGATCAGGAGCCGTCCCTCGTGCAGGCCGTCTATAAATACGTCACCATCACCGGCGACCGGTCGATCCTCAGCGAGAACATTGCCGGCCGCACCGTTCTCGACCGCCTCGGCTTCGCCATGCAGTATCTCCTCACCGAGCGCTTCGATGCTGCTCACGGCCTCGTTTGGAGCGCCACTCGCGCCGACTGGGGCGACGTTCAACCCGAAACCAATCCCGGCGTGCTTCTCGACTCCAATTCCCATCGCGCCTTCTCCATCTACGACAACGCCATGCTGCTCATTGCCATCGACGATTATTTAAAGCTCCTCGGCGATGCGCCCGACGCCACGCATTGGAGGACGATTCACGACCAGCTCGCAGCCAACACCCTCAAATATCTCTGGGATAAGAAACGGCAGAAGTTCATCCCTCATGTCTATCTCGATAGCTCGCCCTTTCCCGCGTACTTCGACGAAAACGCGATTTATTACCACGGCGGCACAGCCGTAGCCATCGAGGCTGGCCTTCTCACGCACAAGCAAGTGGCCCAGGCCTTGCGCGATATGGATGCCGATGTTGTTGCGGCGCATGCAGCCACCATCGGCCTCACCATGTACCCTGCTTACCCATTCGGATTTTTCAAGAATCCGGGGATGACCGTGCCCTATACCTATCAGAACGGCGGCGACTGGACTTGGTTCGGCGGCCGCATGGTTCGCAACCTCATCGAGCAGGGATACGTCGCCGACGCCTATCGCGAGATTCAGCCCATGATTGATCGCGTCCAGCGTGTCAACGGCTTCTATGAGTGGTGGACGCCCAGCAACCTGCAACGTGGCTCCGCCAACTTCCGCGGCTCCGCCGGCGAACTCGGCCGCGACATCGAGCTTCTCCAAGCCTGGGCCAAAGAACACTAAACCTGCCAGCACCAACAAACCGGGGTGCCTCATTTAAGCTCTGCTTGCGTGGGATACCACCGTCGCTAAGTTGCCTCATTGTTCCCCGCGCGCGAAGAGGGTGGTGAATCGTGGAGATCGCGCGCCCCACGCCCGGCCCTAAGATCACACCACGGCCCAGAAAGTACTACCCTGCACACACCGGGTGTTGTAGCATACGTGTGTCCGCCCTTCCCCGCTCGCTCTATAACTGCTCTTGGAGTTCGTCGATACCCGGCGGCTGCTTATATGTGGAGGGGCAAATGGCTCCAACGAAGGATTTGGGCAACCTCAAGGTGCTTGTCGTCGATGACGAACGAATCATTGCCGACTCACTTATGATGATCCTGGGCAAGTCCGGATTTGATACACGCGCGGCCTACAGCGGCGAGATGGCGATCGAGATGGCCCGGAACTTCCATCCGGATTTGCTGATCACCGACGTGATCATGCCCGGCATAACGGGAATAGAAGCCGCAATTCAGGTCCGTGAAATGCTGCCCGCCTGCAAAGTCCTGCTCTTTTCCGGCCAGCTAGCGGCACAAGGCCTCCTTAAATTGGCTCGCGAACGAAATCACGACTTCGAGCTAATCAGCAAGCCCGTTCACCCTGACGAACTGATCGCCAAGTTGCAGACTGTCATGTGCGTCTGAAGCGCCGCGCGTCGCACAACCACCTGTCCCGTTTGTCGCATCTTAGCTTTTGCGGCGTGGGAGCCAGGTTGCGGTCGGGCCCCAGATTTTCTTCCCCGCGGCTGCCGCGCCGCTACTCGAACCCCTCCGGAATTCATCAAGCACTGACGCCGCGCGCCTGGGTGCTCCATTCACGGCGCAGTTCTATCGCGCCGCGAGTGGAAAATCACAACCACGGGGGTCCCCACCCTCGCCACGTCTTTGTTTTTGTGGCTTGGATGGGATCGTACTTAATTGCTCTGCCCATTTTGAAAGGGCACGGCCCCCATCGCCCGCCGCAAAGCTCACAGCCTCAGCCATCCGGAGGGAGCGTGGGCCTTCAGACCCACGAAAAGCCCCACTCATCCTTTTCAAAAACAACGTGCGCGGCGAAGCCGCGCCGCGGATGCTCCACCCCGGGGCCCCCACAGACTGGTCTTTGTCTGTGGGGTGGAGCTTCGCCACGTCTCTGTTCTTGTGGCTAAGGTGAGATCGCTCCACTGCCCACCTCATCCGCTGTCATCTTGAGCGAAGTCCGCCGCGGAGGACGGAGTCGAAAGATCTGCGGTTGCTTTTCGCCTTCTATCAGGCCATGACTTTCTATCATGCCGAAACAAGCTCACTTCATTTTTGAGAAATAAAGTACGCGGCGAAGCCGCGACAATCCCCCGCGGAGAATCCTGATCGACCATTCAGCCCAAACTCCGCCATCGTGCGCATCCGCCGCTTCCCACAAGCCGACTTAAGAGTAGTAATCCGCCTCGGTGATTGATTTAGCGATTTGGCGTAAAACGAGAACTCTCCTGGCCACCAGAAGGGCTACGGCCTTGGGAAAGTGGTTGAGTCCTGGTACTCCACGGGCATGCCTCCAACGACTCCTAAGTAGACAAAAGCTGTTAGTGCTTTGAGGCACTGGATCGGCCGGATCGCTTAGGGATTGCGCTCTTCGGCAATCGCGGAACAGCCTGGACGCCCGCCCAAAGCGTGGCGATCGTTTGCTCGACCACGAGATTCTGGTCAGGCAAGTCAGGCACAACCCCTTGGATGACAAAGAGTGTGGCGAGGCCAAAGATCGTAAACCACCAGGTGTGGGCTACTACCATGTCATTCTTGCTTGGCAATCCTTCATCGTTGGCAACATCGAAAAAGAGCTGCACGAAACGTCCGAACAACGGCGCACCAAGGTCGTTGATGTATTGTCCAGCGCGGATGCCGTTGCGGTTCTCCGGCCCGAAGAAGACGTTGCGAAACTGCTGTGGATGGGCAGTGCAGAACTGAATCAAGCCGCGTGAAGTCGCAAAAAGACGCTCTTTCGGTGCGAGATATTTAGCGGCAATCGAGTCGAAGTTCTGAACCATCAGCCCGATCGTCTCGCGGCTCAACTCGGCAAGAATGTGCGATTTGTCGGGAAAATGCTGGTAGATCACGGCGTGCGTATAACCGATCTCTCTTGCGATCTCGCGAAGCGTCACGGCTTCGTAACCGCGATCGGCGAACATTTTACCTGCAGCCGCAAGGATTTCGCTCCGCAACTTCTCCTTGCGCTCTACCCGGCGACTTGGTGAGGTGGATGTCATTTTGATAGCTTAGTCCCTTTTGACAATTGTTGCGACCGATTGTTATTTTATAACCATCGGTTAAGAAACCAACGATTATTTTGCAACCAATGGTTACGCTAGTCCTCTAATAGGCAGGTCGCTCATTTGGATGGGCGGCCAAATATGAGGCAAAAGGAGGAAGCGATGAAAGTTCTAGTGATTGGAGCAGCGGGCAGGAGCGGAGAAGCGCTGGTAAATGAGGCGCTGGCGGCCGGACATAAGGTGACGGCTTTCGTGCGCGGTGCCGCGCAGTACAAGAAGGCGAACGTCAGAGTTGTTGCGGGCGACGCGCTGGACGCGGCCGCGGTCGACGCTGCGGTCGCCGGACAGGATGCGGTGATCGACGCGCTGGGCGGCAAGACGCCGTGGAAAGTGACGACGAGGGAAACGAGCGCGGCACACAATATTGTGGACGCGATGCGGCGCAATGGCGTGCGGCGATTGCTGAAGATTTCGGTGGTTGGCGCGGGCGAGAGCGTCAAGAACGCCGGCTTTTTCAACGAGCACCTGCTCATGAGGACGTTTCTGCGGGGTCTGCTGGTAGACAAGGCGGGCATGGAGGCCGAGATCGAAGGCAGCAACCTGGACTGGACGCTGGTGCGGCCGCCGATGTTGACCGACGTCGAGAAGACCGGCGTTGCCAGGGTGCTGAGCACGGAAGGCGGCGAGAAGGCGCACAAGATCGGGCGAGCCGATCTGGCAGCCTTCATGGTGCAGCAACTGGAAAGCAGCC
>CAWJDG010000075.1:0-32920 GCA_963841365.1 uncultured Acidobacteriaceae bacterium | reverse complement strand
TCCAAATGGTGATGTGCAAGATCCTTGATGTTGATGTCTGCACTACCGTTTGCAGGGCGGTTACCCATCAATGGGTAATTGTAGTTGTCGCCGGCCAGGTTGTTGACGACAATACTGTTGCCGAGTACGCCGAATTAATGAAGGACGCCACCGAATTCCCGCCGATCATCGTGTTCGCGGACGGTGGCAAGTACTTCCTTGGCGACGGCCGACATTGGATTGAAGCCGGAAAGAAAGCCGGACTGAAAGTACTATGAACATTATTTCTCAGATCCCATACCCGATTATGACAATTGTGAAGTTGCTTTCTCGGAGTAGGGCGGATGAAGTCTGTTTCGAAGTTTCCAGAATTTCTGCTGCTATTACAGGCGTTTCCATCGTCAATCCGGCATTTGGTTCATGCAACAATGAAACATTGACGAAAATCATGTTGAAGTTCCGGCGGATTTTGTTTCTATCTACCCATCGGTCCTAAACAAGGCAAAAAAGTTATGGTTTATGCCTATGACAAAAAAGCAATGTCTTATAACCAACCGGGCGACGGCGTTCATGCAACGCGCGCGCTCAGGCTTTGCAAGTTCCTCAACCCGAGCAATCGTGTCCCATGCGTCGCCGTACTCTTTTTGCCATTCGGGATTCGCGGCCACTTTAGTGCGCAGATCGCGCTCTTCGGCCTGCCTCTTGCCGAGGATCGCCCTGTCAGAGAGAGCCGCCTCACGGCCCTCGTAGACTTTCAGGCTGTTTTGCAGGCTAAAGATGGTGGAGGCCACGAGTCGCGCCTGCTCCGGGCCCTGTTTCGCGAACTGCTGAGCGGCGGCAATGCGGCGCTGCAGGTATTCGATCATTGCTGGTTCACGCACGTCGCGCTCTACGAGCAACTGGGCTACTGTATCCTGGCGCGCGGTCGAGCCCGGATTACCTGAGATGAAGATGAGCTCGCCGGGCGCGGCGCCTTTGGCGCTCCACTTGAGATAGTTTTCGGTACGGAGCGGCTTGCCGTTGTCATACACGCGGAAGAGCGCCATATCGAGGTCGTAGCGCGGGTAAGTAAAGTTATCAGGATCGCCTCCAAAAAACGCGGCCTGCTCTTCCGGAGCAAACACCAGCCGCACGTCGGTGTACGCCTTATATTGATAAAGCCAATACTCCCCGCCGTTGTAAAGAGAAACGACGTCAGAGCGCAGACCGGTCTTCTCTTTGCTCTCCCGCTCAATGGCTGCGATTTCGGCGTCGCGCGCCTTCAGTGCCTGGACGTAGTCGGCGATATCCCTGGCCGCGCCCTGCACGCGCGCCGTGACGTCATTCATGCCGACAAGCACATTTACTTCCAGGTCCGGAGACTTCATCTCCTCGTTCGGCGTTGCGGCACAGAAGCCATCGCGCACGTAATTGTGCTCGGCGGTGGAATTCTTCTGCAGTTGGCCGCGCGCCACGTGATGATTGGTCAACAACAGGCCGTCGGGGCTGACGAACGAGCCTGACCCACCGTCGTTGAGGCGCACGCTGGAGAGCCGGAGATGATCGAGCCATTCCTGTGTTGGATGGAAGTTGTATTTGGCCGCGAGTTGATTGAGCGGCGGATTGTCAAAGGTCCACATGCCTTCTTCGGCATGGAGCACCAACCCGGCCACGGAAACCATGGCCACGAACAGGAAAGAACTGCGAAGAATGCGAACTGACATAGCGACCTTGCCTGATGCTTCGATTGCGATCCAGCAGTTAGTGCCTAGACGCGAGCATCAATCATACTCCCACTTGATGTTTCGACGGTGTGCGCGCGCTGACTCATCTTCGGTTGCGCCGTGCGGTGAACTTTTTCGAAAAGTAGGCTTTCATGAAGGCGCGTTTCTGCGACGCAGGCGGCGAGCGAAAATCCGAATCTGGCCTTCACTTTGAGAGAAAGCGCGCTCCGGATGTAGCCCCTTCTCAGGGCTGCGGCAGAACCAGCACCTCAACGCCTGAGGCTGCGTTCTTCTGATGGAAGATCTCCTCGGTGGCCTTTTGGAAGTCCTCTGGCTTGGCATAGGGAATGTCGGTGTAGGTTTGCGGGTTGCGATCGGTGAGCGGGAACCAGGAGCTTTGCACCTGGACCATGATTCGATGGCCGCGGCGGAAGGTGTGGTAGAGATCCGGCATCGCGAAGTTGATTGCAGCTTCCTTCCCGGGCGTGAGAGGCTCCGGTCTTTCCCAGCTATTCCTGAACTTGGCGCGGAAGGGCTCGCCACGCAGCAACTGCTGGTATCCGCCCATGCGCAGGGGCGGCGCTCCGAGTATGCGCTTGTTTCCATTCAGTGACGGATCCGGGTCAGGATAGTCCTCAGGATATACATCGATGAGCTTCACGTCGAAATCGGAGTCGGTACCGGAGCTGGCCACCTTGAGATGCGGAGTGATGGGACCAGCGATCGTGACATCCTCCGAAAGCGGATCGGTCTCGTAGACAAGTACGTCGGGGCGATAGCTGGCGAAGCGCTGGTCGTCAACCATATAGCGTTGTGGCACCGTGTCAGTGGTATAGCCGACGAATGGCACGGGATGGTTGGGGTCGCTCACATACTCATCTATGCTTCTGGTTTCATCCGGGGGATCGAAGCTGAGCTTGCCGCCGGCGTGAAAGTAGAGCGTCTTCGGAGTAGCGGCCTTGGGGGGCCATTCATCATAGCGCCGCCAGACGTTGGTTCCGGTCTCAAAGACGATGGCTTCTGAAAGCGTCCTGCCTTTGCCCTTCAGGTAATGCTCAAAGAAGGGAAACTGAATGTTGGTGCGGAAATAGTCAGCGGTTTTGGCATTAAACTGCACATCGCCCAGGTGGCTGCCGTCACTGCGGGCCCAGCCTCCGTGGACCCATGGGCCTTCGACCAAGGTGATGGGAGTTTCGGGATTGATTTTGTGGATCGCGTAGAAGGTACGGTATGGACCTTCGAGATCTTCGGCGTCGTACCATCCGCCGACGACGAGAACGGCGCACTTCACATTTTTCATGTGACGCGATAGGTCGCGCGACTGCCAGTAATCGTCGTACGTATCATGTTTGTACTGGTCGTCGAAGAGCGAAGGCGAGCCCTGGAAATACTTGTCGAGGTTGGCCACGTTTCCTGCGCGGAGGTAGAACTCGTAGCTGTCGGGCGTGCCGAAATCGAACGGAATTGTGGGATGGGGGAGCACTGGATTTTCCTGTGGATGGAAGAACGGCGCATAAAAACCGAAGCCGGCTGAAAGCATGAAAGCGCCACCATGGTAGGAGTCGTCGCCCAGGAACAGGTCTGTCATGGGCGCCTGCGGACTGGCGGCGGCAATAGCAGGATGCGAATCGATGATGGAGGCGGAGGTGTAGAACCCCGGATACGAGATACCCCAGATGCCAACTTTGCCGTTGTTGTTAGGCACCTGCTTCAGCAGGAACTCGACGGTGTCGTAGGTGTCCGAGGAGTCGTCCACATCATGCGGTGACTTCTTCACATCGATGTGCGGACGCATCTCGACGAAGTTGCCTTCACTCATCCAGCGTCCACGCACGTCCTGGTAGACAAAGATGTAGCCGGATTTCTCAAATTCATCGGAGGGGCCGAGGTGCGCGGGATAGCGGTCTTCGCCGTAGGGAGCAACACTGTACGGCGTGCGATCCATGAGGAGCGGGTACGGGCCTTGATCATCGGGAAATGCAGACGCTTTGGGAACATACACAGCGGTAAACAAGTGGACTCCGTCGCGCATGGGGATGCGGTACTCATATTTGGTGTAGTGAGCGCGGATGTAGTCCGCTGCAGCGGGATCCGGCGCAGCCTGCTGAGCGCGAACGGCAGGGATCGCAATGAGAAGAGCTGTAACAAATGCGAGGGACGAGCGGCGCGGCCTGAGCATTGACGGATGAAATCTCCTGACCATCAAGAGTAACTCAGGGAGACCCCGCGGCGAAGCAATTGACCGTTTACTCGGCGGCAACTATTCGTCTTCCTTTTTCGGCTCCGACGGTGCTTTTTCCGGCGTGGTCAACGGCTTTGTGATGTCGTCGAGATAATCCGGCGTGCCGTCGACGCGCTGGAGGGCCGGGTAGAGCTCGCCGCCGTGGTAGTCGATGTCGACCATGGAAACGAACGAGTCGGCTTGAACGATCAGGTGAAGCGGATCAGTGGCGCCCTTGGCGGTGCGAATCGCCGCGCGCAATGCGTCGGGTGAAAAGATCTGGCCGTTGACGGCAATGATTTTTTCGCCCGGAGCGAGTTGAGCCTTGTCAGCCGCGCTTCCCCAGCGCACATCGCCGATGCTGCCGGAGTTATCAATGCGCAGGCCAATGGAAAACCAGCAGTCCGGACCCTGAAAGCGCGGGTTGCGCGATCTTGACAGGATGCGCTCTGACGGGCTGGGCTTGTCCTGATAGACCAACTTGTACCCGCCTTGCTCAATGCCCGCCAAATCGGCGTGCGCGTTGATGTTGTCAACGCGGTCGTGGAGGAATGTCGCCCAGTCATAAGGGAAGACAGCATTGAGGTCCGCGACGAGCTCATCAAGTTTATAGGGCACGATGAGCGGGCCCGTGTTAGCACCTTTGGCGAGGAAGATCTTCTCAAAATTATTCAGCGACTTCTTGTTGTCGGTCATTTTGCGGATGAGCGTGTCAGCATCAAGCCATAGCAGTTCGCCCTCCTGGTAATAATCCTGACCGCGCCTCCAGTTTGCCCAAGCTGGATTGCCGTCGCGCAGAATGTTGGCAGCAATGGCTGTGTCTCCGGTTGAGCGCCAATCGCGGCCGGGACGATTGTCGAGCTGTGCGGCGCTGAGCGCCAACCGGTCACGGTACTGGGCCCCGGTTTCAAAGCCTGCGCGGGCAGCAAGCACGTTGCCGAGATACTGGGTCATGCCCTCATAGACCCACAGGAGTGCGCCTTGCTGCGCGGTGGCGAAGTCGGGCTGATATAGGCCAGCGGGGCGTCGGTATTTGCCGTTCCATGAATGGGTGAACTCGTGAGGCAGCAGATCGGCGTTGGCAAGCTCGTGGTCGTCGTCGGCATAGCCTTTCTCGCCCACGCCGTTGTCTGACGACTGGCCGTGTTCCAGTCCCTGGCCGCCGGCCACGTCGGAGAGCGTGAGCAGAAAATGGTAAACGTAGTAATGATGCGAAGCATAGAGCGCATCGGCCTCGCGCACTAGATTATTCAAGTCGGCGAGCATGGCGGGCCGCAGGTTCGAGTCTTCCGGAAAATCCGAGGCCACATCGATGTAGTGTTTGGGCGTAATCTCGGGCGCCAAAGGAAATTCGCGAAAGTGTTCGCCGGTGAGCACGGGCGAGTCTTCGAGCTGCTCCACGCTGGTGACGGCAAATTGCGTGGTTGCGCCGGCGGCGGGAACGGGATATGGCCCGGAACTGATCGGAGTGAGCGCGGTGCCGATTCCCCATCCCGCGGGAACTTTGAGCGAAGGCTGGATCAGAATCTCGCGAACGGGTGTGTCGGCCGGGTAAAGAAGCAGCTTTTCCCACTCGAGCACGGCAAGCTTCTGAGAGACGCGCGTGGTAACAATGCAGTCAAGGTGCGCGTGGAGAGCGGTGACGCGCGCGGGAATGTTGAGGTGGAATTCGTAAAGATCTACGTCATCGCGGCGCCAAGAGAGGGTTTGGCCGTTGACGGTGAAGACTACGCCGGTTATTTCGCTGACAGGGCCGGTGGGGCGGTGATTGCCGGGAATCCACTTGGGAGTCGCGAGGGTGAGTGGACCGGCTGTGACCGGAAGATCGATCTCGGCGTGGTAGAGTTTGCGCGGGGCATCTGTGAGGTCAGCGGTGATGAGAATGGGTGGCTTTTGCGCCAGCGCCGGAGCAAGCAACGCGAACATCGCGAACAGGGATAAACCGGCAACGGAGCAGCGCTGAAGTGTGAGCATGGAGAAGAAACTCCTGAGCATTCAGGGTAACGTACGGCGCCTGAAGCGGGAAGGACTCGCCGGAATCTTACGTTGCCGCTTTTTCCTGATGGCAGCTTTATATCCGGCGTGCTAGAAACGAGAGAATGGGCCTATGAACGCGAGTCATTCAGTGGAGTTGGAGCCCCTTTTCGGAGACTATCCGCTCGACCAGGCATTCGATGAGATGCGCGAGCCTGGCGGAGAGCTGCGTCCACACTATCGCGCGATGGCGGAGAATCTCGCAACCTTGCCGCCGGGCGAGTTGCAGCGGCGAAAGCAGTCGGCTGAACTCGCGTTCCTGACCCAGGGCATTACGTTCACCGTATATGGGCGAGACGAGGGCACGGAGCGGATCTTTCCATACGATTTGCTGCCGCGGCTGGTGACGGCCCAGGAGTGGGACCAAATCGAGCGCGGCCTGACGCAGCGAATCACGGCGCTTAATCTGTTTCTGCGCGATGTGTACTCTGACGCGAAGATCCTGAGCGACCGCGTCGTGCCGCGCGAGCTCGTCTATAGCTGCAAGCACTACCGGCGGCAGATGCGCGGGCTTCAGGTGCCGCGCAACGTCTACATCGCAGTGGTGGGCTCCGACCTGCTGCGTCTGAACAACGGCGAATTCGTGGTGCTTGAAGACAACCTTCGCGTGCCATCCGGCGTCAGCTACATGCTGACCAATCGCCGCGTGATGAAGCGAACATTTCCGCAACTGTTCGCGCGTTACGGAGTGCGGCCTATCGAGCACTATCCGCAACTGCTGTTGGCCACACTGCGCTCGCTGGCCCCGGAAGGCCGGCCGGAACCAAACATCGTGCTGTTGACGCCTGGCGTCTTCAACTCCGCATACTTTGAGCACACGTATCTCGCACGGCAGATGGGCATCGACCTGGTGGAGGGCCGCGACCTGGTGACGCACGACAACATCGTCTACATGCGCACCACGGACGGGCTGAAACGCGTTGACGTAATTTACCGGCGCGTGGACGACGACTTTAGCGATCCATTGGTCTTTCGTGCCGATTCGGCGCTGGGCTGTGCGGGGCTCTTCAATGCCTATCGCGCGGGCAACGTGACGGTAACAAATGCGTTCGGCACCGGACTTGCGGATGACAAGGCCGTGTATGCTTATGTGCCCGAGATGATTCGCTACTACCTCAACGAGGATCCGATTCTGCCTAACGTTGAGACGTACCTGCTAAGCGAGGAAAAGGATCGAAAGCATGTGCTGGCCAACTTGGAGAAGCTGGTCGTAAAAGCGGTGGGCGAAAGCGGCGGTTACGGAATGCTGATCGGGCCGCAGTCGACGGCGCGGCAGCGCGAGGAGTTTGCGCGGCAGATCGAAGCCAACCCGCGCAACTATATCGCACAGCCAACGCTGGATTTCTCGCGCGCACCGTGCCTGATAGACGAACGGCTGGAACCGCGCCACGTGGATCTTAGGCCTTACATACTCTTTGGCGACAAGGTCAACATCGTGCCGGGAGGATTGACGCGCGTAGCTTTGGAAAAGGGATCGTTAGTAGTGAACTCCTCGCAGGGCGGCGGAAGCAAGGACACATGGGTTCTGGAATCGAAGGCATTCTAGAAAATCGCACCAGAAGAGAGAGAAGCAAGATGCTATCGCGCGTTGCCGACAGCCTCTACTGGATGAGCCGCTACCTGGAGCGGGCGGAGAATACCGTGCGCCTGCTCGACGTGACCATGAGCCTGATGCTGGACACGGGCGGCGCCAACGTAGAGGCACGATGGCAGCGCATGGTGGCTGCTCTGGGCAAGCCGGCCGGGATGGAGTGGAACGGGAACCTGGAGCAAATGGCGCGCAAGCTGGTCTTCGATCACGTAGATCCATCGTCCGTGATCTATTGCGTAAGCGCAGCGCGTGAAAATGCGCGGCAGGTTCGTGAGGAGATTTCCACCGAGCAATGGCAGCGGCTGAATCGTTTGTTTCATCAGATCCATTCGCCGCACGCGCAGGCACAGTTCAGCTCAAACATGAACGAGTTGCTTGCTTCAGTCGTGGACGGAATTCATTTGTTCCAGGGCGTTGGCGACTCGACGATGATTCATGGACAAGGCTGGCAATTCATCCGTCTGGGCCGGACGCTGGAGCGCGCCTACGCGACGGCCACGCTGCTGGAAGTGTATCAGCCGGAATTATTGAACGCGCAGGAGCGGGAGTACACGGGCTACCAGTACCTCGAGCTTGTTGGTTTGCTGCGCTGCTGCACGGCATTCGAAGCGTACTGCCAGGTGTATACCGCGGATTTGACGCCGGACCGTATGCTCGAATTCCTGGTGCTGAACCGCGATTTTCCGCACGCGATTCGTTACTGTGTTGATGCGGCGCGCATTGCGATCGAATCGATTCAGCATACCGGCGGACGCCGCTCGCCGGCCGAATTGAATGCCAGCATTGGCCGGCTGCACGCCATGCTTGGCTACACGACAATCAGCGAGATCCTCGCCGGTGATCCCGGCGCGTTTCTGCACCACATCCGCGAGCAGTGCCTACGGATTCACGAGTTGATTTACCGATATTATGTGCACTATTCCATTCAATCGGCGCTGGCGGTGTAACGCAGCTTTTAGCCTTTAGCTCTTAGCTTGTTCGTGCTTGATTCCAGACGGTGGCAGTTTGCTGGGCACGTAAGGAATGTTGGCAACCATGAACTTTTATTCGATACGGCATTTGACGCGCTTTCGGTACGCACAGCCCATCAGCGAGAGCATTATGGAGACGCGGATGCATCCGCGCTCCGACTCAAGCCAGCACTGCCTCACATTCTCACTTTCAGTCAGCCCACGGTGCCGGGTATTCAGCTATCGCGACCACCAGGGCAACAACGTACAGCACTTCGACATTCCCGGAGAGCACAACCAACTGGTGATTGTGGCCGAGTCGGTGGTGGAACAGCAGCCGTTGCCCGACGTTCCGGCCTTTCTGGCTCCCGACGCATGGGAGGAGCTGGACGGGCTGATTGAAGCAGGCGATTACTGGGAGATGCTGTTGCCCAGCACATTTGCGGTAGAGACGCCGGTGCTGGCGGAACTAGCGAAACAGATGGAAGTGAAGCGGCGTGACGATCCGCTCCACCTGGTTCTCGAGCTGAACCAGCGCCTCTTTCACTACTTCGATTACGTTCCGCGATCCACGCGCGTGGATTCGCCAATTGACGAAGCGATTGAAAGCCACGCCGGGGTGTGCCAGGACTTTGCGCACACCATGATTGCGCTGCTGCGGCACGTGCGCATCCCGGCGCGCTACGTGTCTGGTTACTTGTACCGCAGTCTCGAGGACCACGACCGGTCGACGCCCGATGCAACGCATGCATGGGTTGAGGCGCTGCTGCCGCATCTGGGCTGGGTGGGCGTAGACCCCACGAACAATTTGATCGCACATCACCGGCACATCCGCACCGCAGTGGGCCGCGATTACGCCGACGTGCCGCCAACGCACGGTGTCTTTCGCGGCAAAACGGCGAGCGAGCTTTACGTTGCCGTTCATGTGGAAGCAAGCGATGATCCACCGGCGCTTGATCGCAAATTGCCGATTCCGGAGGACTGGAGCGTGCTGGTGGAGCACGCGCAACAGCCACCGGAGCCTGCCGTACCGTATATCGATTCGCAGATGCAGCAGCAGCAGCAATAAGACAGGGAGCGAGCCACCCCAGCGGGCAGAAATCGCCCGCCGGGGGCCCCGGCAGGGAACGAGGGAGCAAAGAACCAGCGGGCTGCGGTCAGTTGCCATCTGCGGCTCAAGTGTCGGCCAGGTACGCACTTCAATCCGTCAGGTATTTCTTCGGCCGGTCCCGACGTATATACCCCCTCCCCCTTACCCCCCGCCCCCCCTTTTTTAGGGACAAAGGCTTTCTTTTCAACGAGTTGTACCTTTGATCTCTGGCTGTAACCCGATGATATCAAAGGGGTTAGACCGTAAGATCCGGATCTAAAGAACTTACAGGTGCCTTTGCACCACAAATGGGGCAATTTGCTCCCATCTGCGGCAGTTTGCCCGGAAAAACGGCGGCGGTCCGGGATACGAACCCGGGCCGCCCGCCCGTCCTTTCGGAAAGCTCCGTTTTTGACTACTGAAATGAGTCTAGCGAGTTGTCGGAAATAATCTGCAAAGAAATTGGGATGGGAAGTGATTGAAAAGAAGGGAGAAAGGAAGATTGCGGGCGGGGAGAGGCTTGACCTCGCGAGGTTCACCCGGCAAGCCAACGGCCTTTCGGCGTCCAAATTTGAAACAAAGAGTAGGCTTGGCGGGTCCCGTTCTGGGATGCTGGTGGAGGTTATGCGCGGCTTCGCCGCGCTCTTTATTTCTAAAAAGCGGTGTGAGCGTTTTCGGCATGACTGGAAGTCACGCCCTGATACAAGGCATGCGCGTTTTGCGTTGGTGGCTTCCCCGCCCTGTCCGCGATGCAACTGCGGACAGGATGGGGCAACACGTTGTGCTGAACCAGGTCGAGAAGCAGATCCCTCGGCTCCGCTTACCCGGTACTCGCTTAGCGAACACGGGGCCCCAAGCGCGCTCCGCTCGGGATGACCGCGCGTGAGCTGGGCTCACGCAGTTCTTTGCACATGGGCGGCGATTTTGCGAAGCTCAGGGAGAACTTTGCCAAGCGCGATGGGCGCGGCGTCGCGCGTGCCGAGGGCGAAGTAGACGTCGCGGTAGAGACGGTAGAGCTGCTCGTAGACTGCAGCGGATTCTGGATCGGGCTGCGACGGTGCGGAAGGGCAGACAGACCGCGGCCTGCGCTTCTTCGATGGTCTTGTAGACACCGGCGGCGAGCAGGGCGAAGATGCCGGAGCCGAGGCTAGTGGGAACGCCCTCGGGAACGAGCACTGGCTTTTGCAGCACGTTGGCGTAGACGCGATTGAGGACTTCGTTCTTTTGCGGAATGCCGCCGGCGTTGATCACTCGGTCGATGCGAACGCCGTGCTCGGCCATGCGCTCCAAAATGATGCGGGTGTGGAAGGCGGTGCCTTCGATGGCGGCGAAGAGCTCGTCCTGCGCGGTGTGGACCAGGTTCCAGCCGAGGGTGACGCCGCCCAGCTCGGGATTGACGAGCACGGTGCGGTCGCCGTTGTCCCAACTGAGGCGGAGCAGGCCGGTCTGGCCGGCCTTGTACGCATCGAGGCCCTCAGAGAGTGCGGCGACGGTGGTGCCGGCGCGGTTGGCGATGGCCTCAAAGATGTCGCCGACGGCCGAGAGGCCGGCCTCAATGCCCGTGTATTGCGGATGCACGCTGCCGGGAACCACGCCGCAGACGCCGGGAACCAGCTCCGCCTGTCGCGCCATGGCGATGATGCAGGTCGAGGTGCCGACGACATTCACTGCGTCGCCCTCGCGGATGTTCGCGCCGATCGCATCCCAGTGCGCGTCGAATGCGCCTACGGGGATGGGGATTCCGGCGCGCAGGCCGAGCTCGCGCGGCCCACTTGGGCGAGAGATGGCCGGCGAGGTGGTCGCTGGTGAGGTACTCGCCGCCCAGTTTGGCGCGGACGCCGGCAAAGAGCGGATCGACGGCGACGAGAAACTCCTCCGGCGGCAGGCCGCCCCACTTGGGATTCCACATCCACTTGTGGCCCATGGCGCAGACGCTGCGCTTGAGATCGCTCGGACCTGGTGATGCCGCAGAGCGTGGCGGCGACCATGTCGCAGTGCTCGAGGGCCGTGACGAAGCGCGCGCGCTTGTCAGGATTGTGGCGCAGCCAGTGGAGGAGCTTGGCGAATCCCCACTCGTGCGAGTAGACGCCGCCGCACCACTCGATGCCTTCGAAGCCGAGCTGCGTGCGCCTGCGCGGTGATCTCCTGCGGCTTCGGCGTAGGCGCGATGATCGCACCAGAGGTAGTACTCGTCGAGCGGCTCGAGCCCTGCGCCGACGGGAATGACGCTGGAGCCGGTGGTGTCGAGCGCGATGGCGGCAACATCGGCACCGTCGATGCCGGTGGTCTTGAGCACGTCGCGCGTCGCCGCGGCGAGAGCGCGCCATCTGGTCAGCGTGCGACTGCGTGGCGTAGTTGGGATCTTCGCGGCGGCGATGCAGAGGGTAGGAGGCCGAGGCAGTGCCGATGGGGCCTTTCTTGCTGTCAACGAGAGTGACGCGAACGCTGAGTGTGCCGAAATCGACGCCGGCGACGATAGCCATAAAGACGAATCCTCCAGTAAACGCTTGCTGATCCGCAGACAAGAGTACACCAAAGAGCAGGGAACAGGGAGCGAGGGAGCCGGGGAGCTAGAGAGCTAGAGATGGAGGCGAGGACGGTTATGTGGTGGTGAGGATGCGATGCACAATCTCGGCGTTTTGTTTTATCTGATCGGCGTCTTTGGGGAACATGCCGACCCAAACTCCATCGATGGGCTTGATGCTTGTGTACGCGGTGCGGAAGGCCTGTTCGATGGCATCGGGAGCGATGCGCCCGGCGGCAAGAATCTTGAAGGCGAAGCATGGCTTCAACGTCTGGCGCATGACTTTGTACATTCTTGGCGGATCGCTTTGGATGTAGATCTCACGAGACATCTCGACAAGCTCGTCGTTCAGGACCTTTCGCCACTCCTCGTCGGTTCGCGTGCGGTTATAGACGCAACCGCAGTAGTAGTCGACGTCCCATCCCTGCTCCTCGATCAGCGCGATCACTTCCGGCTTGTGCGTTGCCACACCCACCATGGTTCCGGTATCGCGAACGCGCTTGCACCACTCTCGCACGGCATCCATTTTGCCGGTACGAAACGCAACATCCACGACCTCACCCTGGCGATGGAATGCATGGGGTTTCAGGTTCTTCACTGCGACGACTGGGTCATCATCGCTCTGGTCGCCGGCGATCAGGTGCATTTGACCGCCCTCCGCCCGGAATTGCTCCCAGAAACGAGCGCAATTGCCCCTGCCGCTGTGGTTGAACGCGTTGATGCCGAACGAAACGGCGCGGTGCATCATAGCGCAGCCGCGTTCCGCGGTGAACCAGTCGCGCATGAGGCCGTTGTAGGTGGCGTTGAAGTGAGAGGTGCCGTTGATGGGGTTGCAGCCAAGGACGAGGCGGCCAATTTCGACGTCGCCGAATTTCATCTTGGGAACCTGCACACAGGGTGTGTCACTAGAGGTCGCGATGCCTGTCGCGGCTGTTCCCTGTGCTGCCGGGTTGATGGTTTGCAACTGCTCTGCCGCGGCGCACGCAGTTGCCGCGATTCCCATGGCGCCGAGCGTGAGGGACGCACCGGACTGCAGAAATTCTCGCCGCGTTTTGGACATTTGGCGCCTCTCTTTGACTGCAGCTGCACGGGCCATGTAATTCCGAATCGGCCCAATTGTACATCGACTCAAATCCGACGGGACAGACATTTCGGCCAGACGGTGTCTGGCGACGCAATGGAGTCGAGGCGTGTTATTTTTTGGCACCGGGGAGGATTGAGGTGAACTTCGAGATGAGTCCGGATTTGGGTTGAGGGGACGATACGGCTGGCTTGACTGGGGCTGTGGGTGGAGGTGGTGGTGGCGCTTCGGGTTTGGCTGCGGATTGAGTGGCGGAACTTGTGGCGGCGGGCGCGCCAGAGACTACGTTGGCGTGGGCGAACTGGAGCGAAGGCGTGCTGTCGTCCTGGTTTTTTACGAGGATGGAAATGCGGCGGTTGGAAGGATCGTAGGGATTGCTTTTGACGCGCAGGAACTGATCGGCGTAGCCACGCACCTGCGTGACCTGGTCGGCGCGGACGCCATCCTGCTGCAGGAGGCGGCGCGCGGAGTTGGCGCGGTCGGCGGAGAGCTCCCAATTGCTGTAATTGGCGTTGGTGGAATATTGCGCCGCGTCGGTGTGGCCTTCGATGAGCAGTTGATTGGGGAGTGTTTTCAGCTCTCCGGCGAGGAGGGCCAGCAGTTCCTGTCCGTTCTGGCTTAACTGCGCGCTGCCGCTCTGGTAGAACGTGCCTTTTTGAGTCTCGAGCAATTCGATGCGCAGGCCTTCGGAGGTAATGGTAATTTCGATTTGCTTGATGAGTTTTTCGAGATCCTTCCGCTGCTTGATCTGCTGCTCGAGTTTCTGCTTGAGGTCCTGCAGCATTTGCATGTTCTGATCGGACTGGGTGGTGACGGCGACGCCGTTGCCGGACATGGTGGTGCCGAGGAGGTTGGCAGTTCCTTTGGGATCGTTGAAGTAGCCGGCCACGGCCTTCTTGACTTTCTCGCTTGAACCCATCAGCCATAGGACGATGAAGAGCGACATCATGGCGGTAACGAAGTCGGCATAAGCGACTTTCCATGCGCCGCCGTGATGGCCGGCGTGACCGCCTGATCTTCTTGATGACGATGATGGGTTGGGTTTTGGCCGTCATGGTGTTTTGTCGTCTACGCTGCCGCCGCTGCAACCGGCTCGGTCTTGTTTTTGCAGTTCTTTTCCATTTCGTCGAAGTTGGGCCGTGCGTAGGCAGGAATGGCGCGCCGACCGAGTTCGATAGCGATCATGGGGGCGGAGCCCTTGAGAAATGCGAGAAGGAGGACGCGCAGCACGTGGAGATATTCGTTGTGGTCGTCGGCCATTTTGCGCATGTTGGCGGCGAGCGGGCCGACAACGCCGTAGCAGAGCAGGATGCCGAGGAAGGTACCGACGAGAGCGGCGGCGACGTGCTTGCCGATTTCCTCGGGAGGGCCGCCGAGCGCGCCCATGGTGATGACGACACCAAGAACAGCGGCCACGATGCCGAGGCCCGGCAAGGAATCGGCGACCGTGGTGAGCGCGTCAACAGGCTGCACTGCCGCGCTATGGTGGACTTCCATGTCGAGCTCCATCATTTGATCCATGTCGAAGGGCTCCACGCCGCCGGTGATGGCGGTACGCAGCGTGTCGCAGACAAAATCGCGAGCGTGATGGTCGTTGAGGAACTCAGGATAGTTTTTGAAGATAGCGCTCTCGGCGGGTTTTTCGACGTCCATTTCAACGGCGAGAAGGCCCTCTTTGCGGACCTTGTTGAGGAACTGGTACATCATTTTGAGCGTGCTGAGGTAACGCGCCTGGGTGAAGGGCGAGCCTTTGAGTGTGGCGACGAGGCCGGCGGCGATGTCTTTGAGGATGCGGATCGGATTGGCGACGAGAAGGGTTCCGGCGGCGGCGCCGGCAATGATGATGAGTTCGGCGGGCTGCAGGAGGACGGCGATTTGTCCCTTTTCCATGAGGAAGCCCGCGAGTATGGCGGCAAAGACGAGAACGATTCCTACGATGGCGAGCATATCGACTCCCCCACCGCAGGCTTTGCGATGTGGCTGGCCGCGGAGATGGAAGCGCGGTTCCCGCCTGCGCGTCCGCTTGCTTCCATAGCCTGGCGGGCGCGCGCGAGCAATTGCGCCAGCGTTTCGGCTTCGCCGTCAGCGGCCTGGGCAGCACCGATGCTGACCGTGAGCGAGACGCGGTCGCCCCACCAGCGGAATTCAGTGGTGCGAGACAGGCCGGCAAGCATTTGGGCGCGCGCAGCAAGCATCTGCGGGTTGCGCTCGTGAGCGAGGATGAGGAATTCGGCATCGCCCCAGGGACCTATCTCCTCGGCCGGGCGGAGGCCCTGCGCCAACGTGTGCCGCACCTTGTCGAGCATGGCGCGGCATGCGGCGACGCCATGGGTTCCTCGCAACTCGGGCGCCTGGTCGACGCCGATCCACAATATGCCGAAGGGAGCACCACCGCGCGCGAAGTCATCGAACTCGGTCTGCAGACGTTCTTCCAGCTCGGCGCGGCTTTCCTCTTCGTTTTTGTCGTCGCCAATTTCGCCGTGAGGCAATGCCTCAAGGCTTTCGGCGGGATGAAAGAGTGCGGCAGCACCAATGTGCGCGCCAAAGGTGTCACGCAGAACCAGAACTCTCGTGAAGACGGGAACGGCGTGGCCCAACTTGTGATGCAGCTGCACCAGTGCGCGACGAACATCTTGCGGAGCAACGCCGGACTGCGACCGCTCGTGATGACTTGCGCCGAACGAATGCGGCTCGAGGGCTTTGGGAAGAGGGCGTGTCAAGAGATCAATTGCGGAGTAGCCGGTGATGCCTTGGGCGGCCTGGTTCCAAAAAACCACTTCGCCCTCAGCACCGAAAATGGCGATGGCCTCCGGGAGGCTGTCGAGAGCGGCTTCGAGCAGTTCGGTGCGATCGATCATCGAAGCCTCTCTGCAGCCGTTGGTTTTCCGCGACTGATTCTGTGAGAACTGAGCCAAACAGCGGACGCACGGCGGCGCTTGCCCTTATAAATCGGCTTGAAAGGCGACAACTTGATTGCGCGATGCCGCCATAAGGGAACTCCAACATGAAATATGGAGAGTGCGCCGGTGTTCAGCGGCGGGCGCTGCGATGGCGGCGCGAAGAGTGGGAACGTGCAGATTTGTGGCTGTCAGTAGCTCCTGACCCACTCAAGGATGGAGCGGACGGCGATGCCGCTGGGGCCTTTGGCGATGTAGGGGCGGGAGTCTTCGACCCAGGCCGTGCCGGCGATGTCGAGATGGATCCAGGGTGTGTCTTCGGCGAAGGTGTGGAGGAACTCTGCGGCGGTGCAAACGCCGCCGTAGCGGCCGCCGGTGTTTTTGATGTCGGCGATGTCGGATTTGATGAGGTCGGAGTATTCGTCGCCGAGGGGCATGCGCCAGAATTTTTCGCCGGAGATTTGGAGCGCGGCTTCAAACTTCGCATAGGTGGGGTCGTCATTGGAGAGGGCTCCGGCGGTGGACTTGCCAAGAGCGACAGAGACTGCGCCGGTGAGAGTGGCGGCGTCAATGAGGTGAGTAGCGCCGAGCTGGCGGGCGTAGGTGAGGCCGTCGGCGAGGACGAGGCGGCCTTCGGCGTCGGTGTTGATAATCTCGATGGTCTTGCCCGACATAGCTACCTGGACGTCGCCGGGTTTTTGCGCCGTGCCGGAGGGCATGTTCTCGGCCGCGCACACGATGGCGATGACACGGACTTTGGGCTTGAGGAGCGCGATGGCGCGCATGGCTGCGATCATGGCGGCTCCGCCGGCCATGTCGTATTTCATCTTCTCCATATTGTCGGCAGGCTTGATGGAGATGCCGCCGGTGTCGAAGGTGATTCCCTTGCCGACGAGGCCGAGGACGGGGCGACTTTCGGACCCGGCGGGGACGCCCTTGGGCTCGTAGCGCAGGACGATGAGAGCGGGCGGCTCCGGAGATCCTTGGGCGACGCTCCAGAATGCGCCCATTTTGAGCTCGTGCAGCTTTTCGGTGGAATGGACTTCGCACTGAAGGCCGACCTGCTGAGCCATCTCCGCAGCGCGTCGGGCGAGGATGGTGGGCGTGAGTTTGTTGCCTGGCTCGTTCACGAGAGAGCGAGCGAAGTTTTGGCTTTCTCCAATGATGACGCCTTCGGCGAAAGCGGATTCGACAGCCGGGCGACCGGAATCGGCGGGAACGGCGAGGGTGAAGGACTGAATGCTGTGATCTTTGCGATCGCTGCGGTAGGTGTCGGGATCGAAATCGCCAATAAAGGCGCCTTCGATGGCCGGAGCCACTGCCGCTGCGTGGGGCAGACTTTCGGAGGATGGAAGTGCAAAGACGAGTTCGCGAATGCCGCGTGGCTTGGCGAAGCGGACGGCGGTTCCGGCGGCGTCACGGACGGAGTGGACTGAAACTTTGGCCAGTTTGCCAAGGCCGACGATGAGGAGCCGCTTGGCGGTCAGTCCGGCTGGAGCATGGAGCAGGATGGTTTCATTGGCGCCGGCTTTGTATTCCCCGGTGGCGAGCACAGTGGCCGCGGCGGCCTGAACCGCGGTGTCAGCGGTGAGCAGTGAAGGCTGGGGTTTGACGTCGGGGCCCTTAGCGGATTGCGTGTCGGCGGCGAGGACGGCGAGGAGTTCTGTTGTTAAGCCGGAAAGTGGGGTAAAGGAAAGTTCAGTGCGCATGGAGCTATTTTATTGGAGCGGGGCTAGCGGAGTTAGCGGAGTCGGGAGCCAAGCAGCAAGGAGTAGCGCGATATGTCATTTATTAGATTATTGACATTTAATATATCTATGACATATAATTGAAATATGGCAAAAACTGTCACAGAGCATAATATTGTCACAACGACACTTAATGACAACGGACGCATTGTGATTCCTGCGGAGATTCGGAAGCAAATGGGCATCAAGCCTGGCGATACGCTCTTTCTCGCTATTGAAGGCGATGTGCTGAAAATCGAATCGCAACGCAACAGAATCCGGCAAGTTCAGGAGAGCCTGCGACACCTGATTCCGCCTGACCGCGTCCTTTCGGACGAGCTGATTGCGGAGCGGCGCGAAGAGGCCCGGCAGGAGATGGAGGAGTGGCTTGGCTAACTCCGTCGTCCTTGATGCTTCTGCGCTGATGGCCATGATCCGAGGTGAAACAGGGGCGGACGCGGTGGCTGCCTGTTTGTCGCGGGCCGTCATCAGCACGGTGAATCAGGCCGAAGTGCAAACCAAGCTGGTTTCAGCCGGCCTCGACGAATCGCTGGCCTGGTGGCACATTGCGGAGGCCCAATGCCCTTCAGTCTCTTTCGATGAAGATCAGGCCCGTATTGCCGGCGGGCTGGTCAAGACGACCCGGCCCTATCATCTCTCGCTTGGCGACCGCGCCTGCCTGGCGCTCGCGATCCAGCGGAAAGCTTCGGTTTACACGACCGATGCTGCGTGGAAGAACCTCGGCTTGGGGATTGAGGTTGAGGTGATCCGGTAGAACGCCGGTTCGCGAATTTAGCGCCCCATTCGATGCTTATTGGCGTTGATGGCGGAGCGGGCCTCGCGGTCGGCTTCGCGACGGCGCTCGGTTTCGCGCTTATCCCAGTCCTGTTTGCCCTTGGCGACTGCCAATTCGCACTTGACCCTGCCATTGCGGAAGTAGAGGCGGGTGGGAATGAGCGTGTGCCCCTTGATCTGCGTCTTAGAAAGTAGCTTGCGAACCTCATCGCGGTGCAAGAGGAGCTTGCGTGTGCGGGTTTCGTCATGGTTGGCGATGTTTCCGTGGGAGTAGGGCCCGATATGCAGATTGAGCAAAAACGCCTCTCCGTCCTTGATGAGGCCGTAGGAGTCTTTGAGGTTGGCCTTGCCCTCACGGATGGACTTGACCTCAGTTCCGCGCAGGGCCACGCCGGCTTCGAATTTTTCGAGCAGGAAGTAGTTGTGCGAGGCGGCACGGTTGTGGGCGGCGTCGCGCTCGCCGCTGGCCACGGGATTGCGGGGCCCAGCCGCTTTTTTGGCAGCCGGGGCGTCTTTGGGAGTGATGACGTGGCTGGTTTGGCGGGCCATCGGAAAACGTCCTTGAATCTTCATCGTACGGCAAAACCAGAGTTACCGCATTCTGTCTGGCTTGCGCTTAGGGTTGCCGCTCCCTGTTGGTCGCGTCGACTTGAGTGCAGTGGCTCCGCGATTCAGCCACTCTGGTTTTGCGATCGCATCGCAGTAGTTTTCGATTAAGGCGAGCTTGGCTTTGTTAAAATGAGGCAGCGTTTTTCTAGGAAGATCGGCACGAAGAGCCCGAATGGGATGCCCGCCGGAGACGCGCGCCACGGCTTGCCACGGCGCGGTTGGGAGTGCGCATGCGGACCCGTGAGAAACCCGAGGAATAGGATGAATCTCCGCAAGCCCGCACCGGCCTCTACCGGACGCAAGGCATCAAGGACTGCATTCGCCATTTTGCTGTTTGCCTCACTGGCCGGCATTGGCTTGCCGGGGGTGAGGCTGCACGCGGAGTCGGCCAACACGGACTACAAGCGCGGCCAAGCTGCCGAGGCGCGCGCCGACTACGACACAGCTTTTGACGACTATCAGAAGGCGTTGAGCAGGGATCCCAACGACGCACGCTTCAAGATCGCGATGGCGCGAATTCGGGTTACGGCGTCGTCGGCGCACATTACGAAGGGGCGCAAGCTGTTCCAAGCGGGCGATGTACAGGGCGCGCTGGCTGAGTTTCTGCATGCGGCCGAGATTGATCCCGGCAACGAAGCGGCACAGCAGGAGATTGCGCGGGTACGGCAGAAGCAAGGCGCGAACCCGGCGGTGCCCGAGATCGGCCTGCCTGAATCGCCATCGGGGGCGGAAGAGCTGGGGTCAGTGGAAGCTCCCGCCGAACTGAAACCGATTTCGAACGAGCCGCTGTCGCTGCACATGACCGAAGACGCGAAGGTGGTGTACCAGGCCGTCGGCAAGGCTTCGGGCGTGAATGTACTGTTCGACCCGGACTACAACTCCAAGCGCATCCAAGTGGACCTGAACAGCGTTTCGCTGATGGATGCGCTGCGGATTGTGGGTGTGATGTCAAATACCTTCTGGCGTCCCGTGACGAGCAACACGATTTTTGTGGCGCAGAACTCGCGGACCAAGCGGCAGGAGCTGGATGAGCAGGCGGTGCAGACGTTTTATCTGACGAATGCCTGGCAGCAGAATGACTTGAACGACGTGCAGACTGCGCTGCGCAACCTGATGCCGAACATCAAGGCCTACGGTGTGCAAAGCCAGAACGCCATTGTGTGCCGCGGCACGCCGGACGAGCTGCTGCTGGCGCAACAAATGATCGACGACCTGGACAAGCCGCGGGGCGAGGTGGTGGTGGACATCGCCGTGCTGGAGGTGAGCAAGAACTGGGAGAAGACGCTGGGGATCGCGTGGCCGAGCAGCTTTGGGGTGGCCCTGCAGCCGAATTGCGCACAAACCAATTCGTGCAGCAGCTCGAGCAGCACTACAACAGGCACTACCGGCTCGACCGGCAGTTCGACGGTAAGCCCGACGCTCTACAACCTGGCGCACCTGAACTCAACCAATTTCGCAGTGAGCGTGGGATCGGCGACACTGAACCTGTTGCTGACGGACAACAACACGAAGGTATTGCAGAGCCCGCGGATCCGCGCCACCGACGGTCAAAAGGCGACGATGAAGATCGGTTCGCGCATCCCCATCGCTACCGGGTCTTACTCGGCGCCGGGTATTGCTGCGACAGCGGCCATCGGCTACGCGCAGACCCAGTTCCAGTACCAGGAGGTGGGCGTAAATATCGACATGACGCCCAACATCCACTACGACCGCGACGTAACTCTGAAAATGCGGATCGAGGTCTCGGCAGAGAGCGGGACTTCAACCATCGAAGGTGTTACCGAGCCGATCATCAGCCAGCGCGTGGTGGATCAGACGATCCGCCTGCGCGAGGGCGAAGCGAGCATCCTTGGGGGCATTCAGAACAAGCAGGAATCGGTCAATTGGAATGGAATCCCGGGACTGAGCGCCATTCCGATATTGAAGTACATTTTCGGTTCGAGGGATCACACCATCCAGGACGACGATATTGTGTTTGTGGTGGTGCCGCACGTGGTGCGGTCGCAGCAGTTGGACCAGGCCAATTTGCGTATGATCGACACCGGCGAGGGTCAGTCGATTGACCTGCGTCATGCGGACGATGGGAATGCGGCTGCGGCGAGCGCACCTGCCATGCAGCCAACGGCACTGGAACGCCCAAGCGTAGGCACGGTCCCGGCACAGAGCGCAGTTGAGGCAGCGCCGACGATGCTGGCGCAGCTCCGGAGCGATATGGCGGCGAACGGAAGCCCGACAGCGACAGCGCAAGCAGCCGCTCCGACAGCCAGCGGAAGCATGACTGGCACCGCGCAGCCGACCGCGCCGGCGCCCAATGCTGCCGCGGCAGCGAATACGCCACCGTCTACCGGCGCCGGATTCGTTTTGAACGCGCCGGCTGGAGCGGTAGCTCCGGGCAGCAGTTTTCAGGTACCCGTTGTGTTGAACGGCGGCACGGACGTTTCTTCGATCGCGATGCAGCTCCACTACGATGCAACCAAGATCACCCTTGTAAATGTGGCTATGGGCGATTACCTGAGCCGGGACGGGCAGGCAGCTCCACCGATCCACACCGATGAGCCGCCGGGGAACCTGATCATCGGGACTTCGCGTCCACCGGGAACGAAGGGGGTGAACGGGACGGGCGTGGTGTGCGTGCTGACTTTCCAGGCAAAAGCATCAGGCGCGAGCGATTTGAGTATGATTCGCTCTTCAGTGGTGAACAGCGGGCAGCAGCAAATGCCAATGGAAAACGGGCAAGCCAACATCGTGGTGAAGTAGGAGCAGCGCGCAGATGAGACTGGGCGGATCGAGGCTGAACGGGGCGGGCGCTAAGCGCAGCGGGGAACGGGGCCTGACGCTAGTTGAGTTGATTGTGACGGTGGCGATCCTGACCATTCTGGCTTCGGCGGCGTTGCCGGTGGCGCGGTTCCAAGTGAAGCGACAGAATGAAAGACTGCTCCGCTACGACCTCTGGATGATGCGCGACTCCATCGACAAATATAAGGACGCAGCGGACAGGGGCGCATTTCAAACCAAGGTGGACAGCCAGAATTATCCGCCTGACCTGGAGACGCTGGTGAACGGCGTGGACGTGCAAGGAAAAAAGCTGAGGTTTTTGCGCAAGATTCCGGTGGACCCGATGACGAGCCAAGCGGATTGGGGCCTGCGCTCGATGCAAGACGATCCCGACTCCGACTCCTTTGGCGGGCAGAGCGTGTTCGATGTGTATTCCAAGTCGCAGGGAACGGCGCTGGACGGGACGAAGTATTCGACGTGGTAGAAAAGCAAGTTTTTAGCCATTAGCTGTTAGCTTGGCCGTGGCGAATGCACTCTGAGATTGAGCGCAAGATGGCTGACACAAACGCGACGGGCTAAAAGCCAAGCGCTAATAACGAAGAATTAAGGAAGAACATGGTGCGCAGGGACGGTAGACAGGACGCGGGTTTCACGCTGATCGAGCTGCTGGTGGTGATGGCGATCATCAGCATCCTGGCTACGCTCGCCGTGCCCTACTTTGCTGCTGCTGTGAAGCATGCGCGCGAGGCGGTGCTGAAGGAAGACCTGCAGACGATGCGCATGGCCATCGACTCCTACACCATGGACAAGCAGAAGGCGCCACAGTCGCTCGACGACCTGATTCAGGACGGCTATCTGAAGGCGGTCCCCGAAGACCCGATGACCCACAGCAAAGATACGTGGGTGACGGACAACAGCGACGCGATGTACTCGCTGGATGAGACGGAACCCGGGATCGATAATGTCCACTCTGGTTCCGATGAGAATGGTTCCGACGGGCAGCCATACTCTTCGTGGTAAATTCACGGATGAGGAATTTGGCGATGCCGACGATTCGCGTCTTAGCGTGCTTCGCTTGTATGGTTGCGCTCTGCACATCGCTTCACGCGCAAACTGACAATACCATCCATATCAGGTTGCTCGACGGCAAGACGGGGCTGCCGGTGAAGGCCCCGAATTTTCTTGTGCGGGTGGATCACCTCGATACCGCGCATAACGAATGGGTGCAAATCAAGGATGACGGAACGGTGATGGTGACACTACCGGACAGCGCCAAGGAACTGTCCGTGAAGGCCACCTACGAAATGGGGATGGACACATATATTAATTGCGATGCCGCGAAAGAAAGCGATAAAGAACGAGATATCTGGTATTCAGTTCCTCTGATCGTGAAGACCGGGGTGGTTGCGCCGAACGAATGCTCAAAAACTCAATTCAAGGCCAGCCCCGGCGAGTTTACTTTCTTCGTGAGGAAACGCGGTTGGCGGGATTCGCCCGTCGATTAAGGCAGCTTCGGAAATATTGTGGCCGGTCAGATCGTTTGCGAAGGTCATCACCATTTCCGAGGCTGCAGTAGCCGGATGGGATTTGGCCGGCGGCGAAACGACTCAGTAAGATGGAATCTTGACGCTCGAACCTCAATCCTCAGCCGCTGTCGGCTTCCTAGCGCGCGTAGCGCAATCCTACGGGAAAATGATGCGAAGCTCTCTCGCTGTGCCGAAGCGTGGGCTGAGCGGCAAACTGTTTTACGCAGGCGAATTAGACGATGAGGGCCGCGGAGTGGTTGTGGCGGCCAACGTCGCGGGCGCGGCTACGCTGGTAGCGACCACGAACCGAGAGGCGCCGAAGCAGGCGCTTCGCGATGGTGTGGCCGATTTCCTGGTGAACTCGCTGGATGAAGCGCTGCGTATCCTGAAGAATGTGCTTCGCAAGGGGGAGACTGCGGCGGTGTGCGTGGCTCTCGCTCCGGATGCTGTGGAGCGCGAGATGCAGGAGCGGGGCGTGGCGCCGGACCTGCTGCGGACGGATGCGACGATTGGAGCGGGAGATGATCGAGGCAGACGTGGGGAAGCAGTGCAGGAGAGCGGGACGAAGGATCCGGCGTTTTTGACGTGGCGCGTGGCGTCAACTCTCCCCAAGGAGTTGGCAAGGCTGGACGAAATTGCGCTTGAATGTCTCGGTGCGGAGGATTGGGCAGCGCGGCGCTGGCTGCGGCTAGCGCCACGATTCCTTGGCCGCATGGCGGAGGGGTACCGCTTGCTGGAATGCGATCGGGCGTTTGCAATGCGCTTCGCCGAGGAGGTGAGGATGCGCATGAAGCGGGGCCAGATTGAAGTAGCAGTGGAGATTCGGACAGAATTCGCGGATGGGCACGAGGACCATAGGCTTGTTCCCGAAGAATGAAAGCGGGCAAACTAACTTCCCTTCTCCACTGCTGTGGCCTGCTCGATTCGGCGCCATAGGTCGGGGATACCGTGGCCGGTCCTGGCGGACACCGGGAGAATATCTTCCAACTCAAGTTCGCGCTTCAGCGCTGCGAGACTGCGCGTGAGCTGATTGCCACTGACCCGGTCCGCTTTGGTAGCGACCACAAGGAATGGGCGGCCAACGGACTGCAACCAATCCAGTAGCTGACGATCGTTCGGTCGTGGAGGAACATTGGCGTCGACGAGGCAGACGCAGAGGGCCAATGTGGCGCGGCCAGCGAGATAGGGATCGATGAACTCCGGCCAGGTTGCGGAGATGGATTTGGAGATTTTGGCGTAGCCGTAACCGGGCAGGTCAGCGAAGATGAGCTTGCGGCGCTGGGTCCGGTCAAGCAGAGCGAAGAAATTGATAGCACGCGTGCGCCCCGGTGTGGAAGAGACTTTGGCGGCAGGCGCACCGACGAGAGTGTTGAGCAGGCTCGATTTACCGACGTTCGAGCGGCCGAGAAAGGCAATCTCGGGTACGCTGGGCGCAGGAAACTGCACGGGCGAGAGTGCCGAGAGAAGAAACTGGGTGATGTAGCGCATCGGAGTCAAGGATAGCAAGCCTGGGAGTAAAGAAGGCAGTGAGCGTGGGCTGGCCCTGTAAAATCGTGGTCAACTTAGAGACCGGTCTCGATGCAGCGTGCGACGCCTCCAAAGGACACTTGGGCACGACGTATTCTGTAGCGAGTATTCCAGCCCGCGATAGATTAGCAGGGCATGCAAATGAATCGCCATTACATGATGATTGTTTCTTGTATTCTCGCTACCACCGCTTTCGCCGGCTGCGGCGGAGGCATTATTTTGCCGTCGGCGGCGGGAAGCACGGTGACTACTGCTCAGAGCTATCAAGAGCAGGCAGCTTCGGGCATCCAGACGCTACAGCATTGGTATGTGCAGAGCGGCGGTCTTTATGCGGCGCCGACGGGATGGTGGAACGCCGCTAACTCGATCACGGTGCTGGCAAACTATGAGCGCTTAAATGGAAGCACTGCGTACAACTCGACAATCGCCAATACATTCGAGGCTGCGCAGGGGTCGCACAAAAATTTCGTTAATGACTATTACGACGATGATGGCTGGTGGGCGCTGGCGTGGATCGATGCCTATGATGTGACCGGCAATGCCGAGTATCTCACGATGGCGGAGACCATTTTCACCTCGATGACGGGCGCATGGGACTCGACCTGCGGGGGCGGTGTTTGGTGGAGTACCGGGCGGGCTTATAAGAACGCCATCCCGAACGAACTGTTTCTGACAATTGCCGCAAAGCTGGCCAACAGAACGAGCGGAAGCGCGTCAGCAGCATACCTGAATTGGGCACAGCGGGAGTGGACGTGGTTCAAGGGCTCAGGCATGATCAACGCGAAGAGTTTGATCAACGACGGACTGACTTCGACCAATCCCAATGCCTGCACCAACAACGGCGGCACGACGTGGACCTATAACCAAGGCGTGATTTTGGGAGGACTGGTGGAACTCAACAAGGCCGACAGCGATCCCGCGCTGCTGCCGCAGGCGGAAGCGATCGCCAATGCGGCAATCGCAGATCTCTCAAGCAACGGCATTCTGATTGAGCCAGGAAAGATCACCGGGAACGACGGGCCGCAATTCAAGGGCATTTTCATGCGTAACTTGATGACGCTTTACGCAGCAGCGCCCAATGCGCAATACAAGGCCTTCGCCGATGCGAATGCCAACAGCATTGTAGCCAACGACCAGGGCCCCAATTGCGAGTTTGGCTTGTATTGGCAGGGACCATTCGATTCAGCCGATGCCACGCGCCAGACTTCGGCGCTGGATGCCCTGATTGCGGCCGCAGCGATGCAGTGAAAATCAGGAGGCAGCCGACGCCAGAACCGCAACATCGAGCGGTCCTAGCGCGATCTGGGTAATTCCGCGTTGGTCATGGATCACATCGTCCATCGCGTGAGGCAACGCGATCCTGTCATGCGAGGTCTCAGTCAGGTTCAGGAGAAAATAATAAGTCGTGTCTGCGTCCTGCCGGCTGGTGACCTCGACAGCATACGGCGCTTGAACCAGAGGCTTGAGCTCGCTGGCTGTGCCAACCGCACGGGCAATGGCCTCATAGAATGGATCGTCGCTGGAATCACAGCCGACATAAAATACCCAACCGCGGCCATGGCGATTGCGCGTGATGGCGGGCTTTCCCTCCAGCGGGCCGCCGCCGCGGACGGTCGCGATCGCCTCTGCTCCGTGGAGGGTGAGCGACTCAATCGCCGTTCGAGGTTTGAAGACGGTATCGCCGCCGGAAAATTGGATTCCGAGCTCGTCCTGGTGTTTTGCGTCGAGGTTGCCGTTCTGTGAATTGTATTCAAACAGATCGAGGATGGCTTCTGATTTCACTCCGGCAATCTCAGTGAACGGGCCGGGAGCGAGCGTAAGGCGCATGCTGTTATCTGTATTTTGCGTGGCGGCGCGATAGTTGAGCACCAATGTTCCGCCGTTGGCGACGAATGCTTTCAGCCGGTCGACGGTTGCGTCGTCGATCAGGCGCAGGTTGGGCGCAGCGATCACTTTGTACCCGGCGAAGTCCGCGTTCAGCGGCACCACATCGAGGTTCCGCTGCAAAATCTTAAATCCACAGTAGAAGCTTTGCACTTCGCCGCCGTAGCGCGGGTGCGGGTCGCCGATGCCGCCAGAGCCCTGTGCCCATTCGTTGGGATAGTCATAGAAGATGGCAACGTCGGAGCGAGTTATTGCGTTCGCAAAGTGCGGGCCGATGCGCGCCATCTCTTTGGCAATTTGCTCGAGCATGGGTTTTGCCGGGTTAATCTGGCCATCAAATCCTTTGATAAACGAAGGCCGATGCTCTTCGCCGCCGGCCACTGGTCTGCGCCACTCAAAATAAAGCTGCCCGTGCGCGCCGTGCGCCAGGTCGCAGTAAGCTTGCAGACGCAGGCCCTCTATGGGCGCATTGGGCGGGACGTAGGCATTCTGTTCCGCGCAGATAAACCGTTGATGCGGTCCGGCGGAGCGTGTGATATCGCTCAGATAACCGGCCGTGTACTGCCGTTGGAAAGGGCTCAGGCCAGGTGCGCTCACATAGTTATCCCATGCGCTTGCATCCAGGAACTCCGCGCCTGCGGTGAACGCGTCGACGCCGCCCGTGGGCGATGACCAGTTGGTGAGCACAAACTGGTTTTGTGTTTTTGCGTGCAGGATATCGGCCTGCCGGTGCAGATGATTCAAATACGAATCGGAGAAGAATCGCCGGTAGTCGAGACTGATCGCCGGCTGCCAGCCTCCTTCGCCGGAGTTGAACGGGAAATGAATTTGCGACCAGTCGGAGAACCTGTTGCTCCAGAAGGCGCCGTTCCACACGCGATTCAGCTCGTCCAGCGTTCCGTAGCGCTTCTTCAGCCACTCCTGAAATGCCTTCTCCGAGACCGGATCGTACTCCTGAAGCGGATGACCCGGCTCGTTATCGAGCTGCCAGCCAATCACTCCGGGATTCTTTCCATAGTGGTCGCCAAGTGCGCTAACAATGCGCGCGCATGCGTCAAGGTAGTGTTGACTATTGGTGTTATAGCCCTTGCGTCCGCCGTAGGTATGGGGACCCTGCTGGTTGGCGCTCAGCACATCAGGATATTGCTCGTACAGCCAGGGTGGAATCGATGCCGTCGGCGTGCCAAGGACCGTTCCGATGCCGTTTCGGTGGCCGATCTCAATGGCGCGGTCCATCCAATCGAAATCGAATTTGCCAGGGGCCGGCTCGAAGATGGCCCAGGCAAACTCGCCCATGCGAACAGCGTTGATGCCGAGTTCGCGCATCTCACGGAAGTCAATCTCCCACTCCGTGGACGGCCACCACTCGGGATAGTAGGCAGCGCCCAGAAGATAGCGGTCGCCCATTCCGCGGCTGGAGTTCTCTGCGGCGGTTTGGATTGGCGTGGAAAACGCTGCGGCGAAGGCGCGATGCCCGATCAGAGTGTCGAATCCGGCGAAGGCAGCCAGTTTATGAAAAGTCCGTCGATTCACTTCTTATTTTCTCCCGGGAACAGTTTATCCCCCATCAGAACTGAGGCCGCCCGGCTGTGGGCGGCCTCAGTGGTTGAGTGCTTAATCAAGTGAGGCAATCAAGCTAGAACACGTACTTTGCCGATAACTGGAAGAACCTGGCATCGGGCACATTGGACTGCAGGCCAAGCGGCGACGTAATGAGACCGGCAGTTGCCGACAGACCCGTGTTGCTCGGATTAGCCCAGGTGGGATGGTTGAAGAGGTTGAAAGCATCGGCACGGAATTGCAACGACTGTTCGTGGAAGGTCGTGAACTGCTTTGAGAGCCCCATGTTGATGCGCTCGTATCCGGGGCCAAAGATGTTGTTCGACTTGCCACCGAGGTAGAGTTTTGCGGTTGCCTCATCGGTGACGGGAATGGGAACTGTGGCGCCGTTCACCACGCCGGTCGGGAAGCTGCCGATGCCATTGTTCAGGTTTACAGTGGCTGCGCCGTTAAGCGGATTGTCAAAGGCGCAGGGGTTATACCAGTGGGTCTTGTTATGAACAGAGGCCGGGCAACTTGTAAGCTGCGGGTTGGTCGGGTTCGTAGATCCGCCCCCAGCATTGTAGTCGCCAACCAGAATCGACCGTGCCTGCCCCTGGCCGCTCGGAGTGTTGATGCCATTTGTGGTTACGGTGAAGGGTATGCCGCTTTGGCCGACAAAGGTGAGATCGGTACGCCATCCGCCTGCGATCTCATCGAGCCACAAGGGAGCCTTGTTCATCATGGCGCGGCCGCGTCCGAATGGCAGCTCGTAGGAACCGTTAAACGTGAAGCGGTCGCGGACATCGTAGTTGGAGCTAGTGATTTCATGCGCAATGGGAATGATTTGCCACATACGGTAACTGGTGCCGCCGCCGAGCGGATCGACAGAGTTATCGAGGCTCTTCGACCAGGTATAACTGGCCAGAAAACTTAATCCGCTTGAGTAGCGCTTTTCCAGCTTGGCCTGCAGCGAGTTATAGCCACTCTCTGCGCCAAAATGCAGCCATGGATTTCCACACCCCAGCGACGGGAACCAGCATGCATTGGTGGAGTTCTTTCCGTTCGCCTGCAAGGCCGCCGCGGCGTTGGTGTTGAGCAAAGTGGGAAGGTGCCGCGCGACGTTGCCGACATACATAACCGTCGCGGACAGATTACCCGCGAAGGAATGCTGCAAGCTGAGGTTGTAGTTGAAAGTGTAAGGAGTATCGATCTGCGGGTCCCTGCCGTTGATGACGGTGCTGTTGATGAATCCCTTGATTCCGCTTGGACCGCTGATCTGGTTGGTCATTCCGATTTCCAGTGTGTCTCCCGGATTCTGATAGAGGCCGGAGCTCGGATAGTTCTGTGCCGCGCCAGGCTTACCCGCGCCGACGGGACTAGCCGCAGTGGTGGGGCTAAGCGACGGGCAGTAGGTGGTGATGCCCGACTGGTTCTTGGCATTGCCGGCGACGCAGGTGGTGCCGCTCAAACCGGAGTGGATCATGAACGGGTAGTTGCCGCCGATATTCGGATTGGATCCGAGACCGAAGATGGCGCCGTAGAAGACGCCGCCGCCAGCGCGCAGAACCGTATTCGGATCGAGTTGGAGGGCAATGCCGACGCGCGGAGCGAAGTTGAATTTCTGCCCGGTAGACAGCCTCGGATTCGAGTCGAAGACGACCGAGGTGTTGTTGGCAGTGAGGAGACTCGAGAAAGAGGAGGCGAACAGGCCCGACGTACTTTGCCACTGGGCCGGAAGAACATAGTTCGCGGTTCCGGTGCCGATCGCATTGCCGCCGCTGTCGATGCTGAAACCCTTGGTGAGAGGCACGAAATTAGCGAACCCACCTGCCATTTCTCCGGTTGGCTGGTTGTAGTCGTAGCGCAGTCCAAATGAGAGTGTGAGTCTCGGCGTCAACTTCCAGGTATCCTCGCCATAGGCGGAGTTGTACCAGTTCTGAATGTTGTCAATTGGCTCGTTGGTCAGCCCATTGCCATTCATCTGGTCAACAAGGAAGTCTGCGATGCCAGAGCCCGTGTTGCCTACACTCGTGACTGCGGTGTAAGTGCCGGAATAGCTGTAGCTGCCGCGCGGGTTCGGTGGCTGCAGGAAGTAGATGCGGAAGTTTTGAGAACTGACGCCGGCCTTGATGGTGTGGTTGCCCCAGATTTTTGTGACGTTATCGAGGCCCTGGTAGATATTCTGGAGTTCGATGGACGGGTCGTTACCGTGCGAGCCAAAGGCCTGGATGCCGCTGATGCTCACGCTGGGCAGCCCGCCATTCATGAAGAAGCCCGGGCCGAAGGGCATGCCGCCTAATCCCAAAGTGGCCGCTTCGTTGACATTCGCATTCGGCTGGACGTTCTGATAATTACCCCAGTTATAAGCAAAACGCGCCTCGTTGATCAGGTTCGCATTGAAGAGGTGGGTTTCGCTGGCCATGAAGTTCTCGGACATATAGTGCTGCCGAATCCCCTGATAGCTGCCGATTCCATCGAGGACTTGCCCGAGCTGAGGTGTGTACGTGTTGTACATGTAGTTGTAACTGTAGCGGGCATACGCGCGGTCCTTGGAGCTTACGTTCCAGTCTACGCGCTGGTCCCACTGAACGGTGTCATTCGTGGTGGGCAGGATTTCGAGCAGGTTGTTGTAGGTTTGCCCGTAAGCTGTGGACGTGTTGGAGTTGTTTGTGGAATTCCAACCGCCGTAGTTCGGCAACGGATACATCTTGAGAATGTTCTGCGCAACGGGATTGAGAACCGCCGGATTGAAGACGTTCTGGCCGGGAGCATAGGTATATCCGTTTGCCGTAATTACCTGAGAACCGTACTGCTGCAATGCGCCGTTGAGCGTTGTTGGCACCTTGTTGGCGCAGGAGTAGGAACCGGTGTTTGCGTTGGGCTGATAGAGGATGACCGGGCAGGACCCACCGGAGGTGTTCTGGGCGGTAAGCAGCTCGGAGAAGTCACCCTGGCGCATGCGCGGGGTGGGCGTGCTGATAGGGCCGTTGATGCTGCCCAGGGCGATGCGCGTGATCTGCATGTCGCCAAAATAGAACAGCTTGTTCCTGAAGATGGGAAAGCCCAGCGTGGCGCCGAACTGATTGAAGTGATATGGGGGGATGGGCAGCAGCGGGTTTGCATTCCAGTTTTCCGCGTTGAAGAATGTGTTGCGGTTATATTCCCAGACATCGCCGTGGATCTGGTTGGTGCCGGATTTGAGGGCGACGTTGAGGACCGAGCCAGCCGAGTGCCCGTATTGAGCGCTGTAGTCTGCCGTGTCGAGCTTGAACTCAGATAGCGCGTCGGGCGGCGGAGAGACGGCATACATCGATCCATTCATGTAATCGACGATGTCGACGTTGTTGTCCACGCCGTCGAGCATGTAGTTATTCTGCTCAGCGCGCTGGCCGTTTGCTTCGTAGTCGCCGTGCCCGCCGCCACGTGTGCCGTAGGAGGGAACGACGCCGGTGTCGAGCTGCGCCATGTAGACCCAGTTGCGCTCAGCCAATGGGGTTTCGTTGATGGTTTGCGTGTCCATCACCTGGCTGACGCTGGCCTCTTGGTCCTGGAGAAGCGGAGGCGCGGAGGAGACCGTCACTGTTTCCGACACCTGTCCGGGCTTTAGCGTCAAAGGGATGTTGAGACGCTGGTCCAAGTCCAGCTTCAGGTTTTGCTGCACCGTGGTTTCGAAATTAGGCGCTGTGGCGCTGAGCGAGTAATGGCCAATCTTGATGGGTGTGAAAACGAAGACGCCGCTACCGTCAGCCTTGGCGTGCAGCACTAATCCGTTATCGACGTTGGTCAGCATTACCTGGGCGCCTGGAATCACCGCGCCTGAAGGATCCTGCACTACGCCGGCGATTGTGCCCTGGTCAACCTGCGCAAAGGCGCGGCTTGCAAACAAGACCAGGAGCGCTAGGCAGAGAACGGAAAGGGTGCGCAATATTCGGCTTACTTGAAGGTTGTTTTCGGGTTGATTCCCTGAGATACGCGAAGTTTTGAAAGTCACTGGGCAATTGCTTGCAAGGGAGTGCTCTAGCATGCGGGTATCCTCCTTATTACGGCGCGAGACCGCTACTCACGTCCGCCCGAATACTATGCGAATGTTGTAACATTTGTCAAGGAATTCCGAGAAATCGGTATTTTCAATTTATTATATTTAGGATCAATAACTTACAAAATAATGGATGATTGGCTGTGAAACTGCTCTAAGTGACCGGTTCCTTCGATCTCTATCTCTCAAGAGCAAGATTCTATGTTCGCTTTGTTAAACTTTTATAATCACTAAGTTACCTGGGAACTCTATGATTGACCTGTTTTTCCTATTTGGTCTGAAAGACGCGCACCTCAGCATCAGCGCTGTGAGACTGGTTCCCCTTGAGATGCGCCAATGAGATTGGCTTATCGTGAAAGAGCACTGAGGCCGCCCGGATGTGGGCGGCCTCAGTGATTGCGTTTAGCAAATTCCGCGAGTTAGTTAGAA
>CAWJDG010000074.1:0-13381 GCA_963841365.1 uncultured Acidobacteriaceae bacterium | reverse complement strand
CGAGGAAATTCGTTTGGATGATTTTCTTTCATGTAATTATCTATAATATTAGACTGTAATAGTTTGAATAATTTCCTCGGCCATAAATTTACGGGTCTTTTCTCCAAAGCATAAGCCGTGAATAGAGCAGTCGTTACACACCCGAGATTGGCCACGGTAGAATTATGAGTGATTCTACTGCTTTCTATTGCGCGACTGATAAGCTCAAGTCTATTAAATTTTCCAGGATAAAAAATTCCAATACAACCTGCCCTCATTACAGAACCGTTGCCAATTGCTCTACTATTGTACAGCATTTGATCCCATTTTATATTTTCTTGAATGGTTAAAGATTCTAATGTTGTTTGGCCGGGATCTCTATTTTCCATTAGAGGTCTTGATGCCAAATAAGCATCTCTAAGTTTTTCTCCAAAAATTTGAATATCTTCAGTTTCATATTGTCTTGTCTTTGAACCTTGTTCCGCGAGGACGACGAGCTCCAGGCGCCGCCAATTGTCGAGTCGGCAGCCGCACCGATTCCAGCGCCTGCTGCTGCTCAGCCTGCTTCAAGGCCCGCTGCGATGAGCCCTATTGCGCGCTCGCTTGCCATCGGCTGGGTTTTCTACCTCGGTGTATGTGCGGCGATGCTGCTCCGCCTCCTTTGGGGATTGGCATCGTCGCTTCGGCTATGGATGGAATCCAAACCCATCGCAATGCCGTCGAGCCTCGACCTTCCCGATTCCGTCCCGATGCGCTGGAGCCAGCGAATTGCTTCCCCTGTGAACATCGCCTCGGGCATTCTGCTCCCCGCAGACTATGCAGAGTGGGACGAGGAAAAGCTGTGCGTCGTCGTAGCCCGCGAATACTCTCACATCCGTCAGCGCGACTTCTACCTGCAAATCCTGGCCGGTCTCTACGCCAGCCTCACATGGTTCAGCCCGCTTGGCTGGTGGCTCAAACGCAAGCTCTCTGAACTGGGCGAGGCCATCAGCGACCGTGCCGGCCTTGACGCGGCCACGAGCCCCTCAGCCTACGCCGAGCTTTTACTCGAATTCGCGGCACTGCCGCGCCCAGCCCTGAACGGAGTTGCCATGGCACACTCGACGAATCTGCCTCATCGCATCGAACGCCTGTTAAATGACTCAAGCTTCCGCCTTGCCTTTGCGGGCGGACGTCGCGCTCTAATCACCATGTTGGTCCCGGCTGCGCTGATCGCTGCCACAGCGATGGTTCGCGTGCAGGCTGCCGTTACACCGCAGCAAGCCGATTCCTCGCTGGCTGCAAAGCTCGCGCAAGATCAGGCGGCCTCTCAACCAGCCACCACAGGACAAACATCGGGCCAGGCAACGGGGCAGGCCAATCCTGAGCCGGCTCAAGTCGAGCGATTCTGGTTCCGTGCAGGCACCGCAAGCGGCGCCTGCAGAGGAAGCAACCCCGGCACCCGCACCTGCTCCAGCCGCGGAAGCGCGCACCGCAAGCCATGCCAGCTCCGCCGGCGCCGAGAGCTCCGGCTGCTGATTCGCAGCAACCCTTCCCTCCAACTCCCGGCTATCGGGCCCATCGATGTTCACGTTCACATTCCGCCGATGCCGGCGATGCCCGAGATGCATGGCTTCGCGTTCAAGACGTTCTGCTTTGGAAATGGCGACTCCTATGCGATTGTGGGCGACCCCGGAACCAAAACCCGATCTGCGGCAACTGGGGCCCCGATGGCTCCGCCGAGGTCGACAAGGTGCGCAGTCTGGCCCATGGACACTTCCTGCTGTTCCGCCATGATGGCAAGACATACATCGACGACGATCCAGCGACTGTGTCGCAGATCGAAGCGATGGATAAGCAGACTCAAGATCTTGGTGACCAAATGCGCGAGCTAGGGAAACAGATGCGCGATGCGGGCCAGCAGGAACGAGAGGCAGCCCGCAAGGCGCGTGAGACCGCAGCCAACATTCCCACGCCCGACTTATCGAAAGAAATTGCAGCGCTGGACGCGACCGCCGCGAGCCTGAAGGAGAAGCAAGGAGGCACGATTAGCCGCCAGCAACTGCAGGAGATTCAGCGCGAGATTTCCGAGATTCAGCGCCGCGTGATGCGTGCGGAGGTGAATGTCGATATGAAAGAGTTCAACATCGATATGGCGAAATTTGGCCAGGAACAAGGCAAATACGGCGCCCAGATGGGCCAGTTGGGCTCGCAGATGGGACAAACCGCGCGCGAGAACAACGAGAAAGTCAGGTCCATCATCGACGAGAGCCTGAAAGACGGCAAAGCGCGGCCAGTTAACTAATCTTCATCTCGTTCGTTCTTTCATCGGAGTGGCGGAATGCGGTGCCCCCTTCGCGCACCCGCCACCCACCGAATCTTGACCGATTTCGAATAACTCAACCCAGCGTCATGTGCCCTTCACATGCGGAGGATCCCTTATGCTCACGATTCGAAGAACCGCCGGAAAACGTCGTGAAGACGAATGCATCGAAAACGAGCGCATCAAAAATGAATGTATGGATCGGCGCATTCATCGCATGGAACGCAGACAGATTGCGTTGTCGATTCTCAGCGCGGGCCTTGCCGTTGGGCTCGCGCTCGCTTCGGCAAAGATCTTTCCGAACCGCGTGAGCGCCGCAGAATCGCCGTCTGTGCTTCACCTGAAAGGACTCGTGATTGAAGACGGTCAAGGCCGCGCCCGCATTCTGCTCGGTGCTCCCTTCCCCGCCGTTCCCGATCGCGTTCGCCAGGATGACACGACGACAGCAATGCTTTTCCTCGACGAGCAGGGACACGATCGCTTCTCCATCGGAGAAAAGATGACGCCGCAGATCGACGGCGCGGTGCCGACGAATTTTCACAAGCCTGGCACCGGATATGGGCTCACCCTTTTCGACCAATTGGGAGACGAGCGCGGAAGCATGGGATTTCTCTCGAACGGAAGCACAGTGAGCCGCGCCGTGTTTAGCCTGGATCGGCCGAAAGGCGACGCCATCGGCGCCATCGTGGACGACACGTCGGGTTACGCGGGCCTGGTGGCGATGTATCCGCCTCGTGCGATCGGCGTGGAGGCGACGGCCATTCTGCTGGGGACGCAGGGGAACAAGGGTTACCTTTCGATGCAGGACACCAGGAACTTGCCGAGCGCATCGCTTTCCGTGGGACCTGAGCCGCTTCCTTCTCTTCGGGTTTTCGACAGCACGGGAAAACCTGGCCCCAACTTATTGAAGGCGCCTGTCAGCGATCGCGCCAACATCCAAACGCAATGAGCTCGCAGCTTCAAGGCCGGCGAAAAACAGCAAGAATTAAGAGAATTCACACGTCCTCGCTGGAATCTGCATCCGCGGATGCAGTTGCTTGCGGATAGGGAGATAGGCCGCTCGCAAGCAGAGGCAGCACGTCGCAAATTGTAAACGGAAGGATTCGCTCGTTCGTTCGCCTGTTGAACGATTTCCCCATGACGTTTCGTGATCTTTCGAAACGCAGATTGAACAATCTGGCACTGAAGCAAGCCGAATCACACTAACCATCCGGGAGGAAACGATGATCCGACTCCTGCAGGGAACCCTTGCGCTTCTATTGGCCGGCACGGTTGGGGCCACTCAACTCCATGCGTCGACGGCGCCGCAAGACGCGGCGGAAGCGGCTGGGGACGCGCCAACCGAGATGGATAAGGCGGACCTTCTCCAGCGAATTGCGCGCTTTGAAACAGCAATTCGAAACGATGAGGCTGCGCATGCCAACCACAATCGCCTGGCCGCGCTTTACACGAGTCTCGGCAACCTCTACGCCGACGCAGGCCTGTATTTGAAAGCAGAGGACACAATGAAGCATGCAATTGCCAACATGAAGGAAGGGCCGCGAAATGACTTAGGAGATGAACTTGCACAGTTGGCAGTTGTACATGTCGAATTGATGAAGTTCAAGCAGGCTGAACAGGATGAGATGGAGGCTCTGCAGATTCGCGGATCGTTGGGTGATCCCGTAGGCATCGCCTTCACATGGAGGGACCTGGCCGGTCTTTACAGTGTGGAGCACAAATTCAAAAAAGCTGCGGATTATGGCCAGAGGGCTTATGACGTACTTGGTAATCGTGCGGACGTAAGCGCAGACGATCGCGTCGCGGTTCGGCAAGCGCTCGGATATGCCATGACCAACGTCAAGAATTGCGGACAAGGCATTCTGGCATTGAAAGACGCGCTAGAACTGGCGCGGCGCAGCTTTGGAGATCTCGTCACCAAGACCGGATATGCGGAATACGTGCTGGGAATTGGCTATTGGCACTGCGGCGACCGGGATCATGCCGCCGAGTGGCTGCACCGCGGCACAGCAGATATGAAGGCGGACTTCGGCTGGGATCGCTCGATCTATCTGAATGCCATGAACCAGTACGCGCTCTTTCTGCGCTCGACGGGCCAACTGGAGGCTGCTGCGGACGCACAGGCAGTGGTGAACCAGGCTGGTGCGACTGTGGACGCACAGAGCTTGACTCGCCGGGCCGAGGGATTCCGGGAGAGTGGTGCGAAGTAGGGTTCGCCCCTGATGGAAAACCGGTAAGCCGAATGACGAACATCGAAGGCGCAAAAAACGCGCGTTACAACTCCACTAAACTCGGATCAGAACAGATTCAGGCCGCGCAGCTTGTGGAGATCGAGTGGGTCGAACTGGCCCGCCTGGGGCGCGATTTGATGCGACATGCAGTGGCTCTGCTGCCGGACTGGTCCAGTCAGGTACGAGCGCGTGACGTGCAACCGGTCCATGATGATGTAACGCGTGCGCAGGCCGTCGATAGTCGCCGGCAGCGTGGCGGGAACCTGCTTGCGGTCGACATAGATAACGAGCGCAGCTTCACTGGGATTGTCGAAGCTCTGGCCCACGCCCACGCCGAAGAAGGCGGGATTCTGGTTCATCAGGTTTTGTGCCATCTGCTGTTTCGCTGCGATGGCCTGGGTGAGGACGTCGGCGGCAAGTGGTGGATGGACGTTGGACTCCAGCGCGGACTGCGGCGCGGACCCCGATGCTACAGCTTGCGCCGAAGTGGGCACAACTTCTGTGCGCACGCCATCGATTGTCTGCGGCACCGTGACCATCGCGGCCGGATCGACGTAGACGATCACTGCCGCTTCGCCAGGATGGTCGCTGCTTTTACCCGTAGCCGCGCCGAGTATGCCCGCCGACGGGTTCACAAGCATACGCGCCCTGCTGAGCGCCTGCTGGGCCAGAGACCTCTGTGCGCTGGTAAGTGTGCTCGCCTGCGATATGGTTGCCGTCCCGCTGCCGTAGTTCAGGCAGCTCACCGGGTGGTCGGTGGTACCAACAAAAGTGTAGGTAGTTCCCTGCTGCGTGCCCAACTCCGCGAGCACTGTGGGCGCAGGGCTCGCGACGCCTTCGCTCGTGCCCGACGTTGTGGTGCCGCCTGCAAAGAACAGGCCCACGGGCTCGGCATTGCTGGCATCCACGATCAACGAGCCCGAATCACCCGCATCGCTGAACTGGTTGCCTTCGATTCCGATCTGATTCGTGTAGGTCTTGGTCAGATAGAGTGTGGTCTCAGCGCAGTCCTTGTAATACGAAACCTGCACATTAAGGCTGACCGTCGTGATGCTGGCGCAGGTTAGTCCAGTGGTGCGCCCGCTCTTGGCCACGGTCAGGCCGATTGATCCGCTCTCGCCTTTTCCGCTCGTGGAAGAAACACCCGGAGGAGCAGCGGCCAGAGTTCCCCCAGCCTGCGGCAGGCCCAACTCCTGGATTGCGCCGCTGGTGTTTACCGCGCCTGAGTTCACCTGGGCAATGGCCGCATCAACGTTGGTTGTGGCGGAGCTGAGCGGCAGCCAAGCCGTGAGAACGCCGACAGGCGTCACGGCAGCGCCTGATTGTCCGTACGGCGTACAGTTGTCGTCAATCAAACCGGGCTGAACGATCGCTTCGCCGGTAGCGGCCTGATCGCTGCGCGCCAGCACGTGGTTACAACTCAGCAGGTATTGTGTCCCGCCGCTGTTCTGAACCAAAGCTCCCAGTGTGCCGCCGCAGCAGTCGCTAATCTGATTGCCTTGCGTGTCGTAGTCCTTGTTGTTGCCACCTGAGGTTCCCAGCAGGATTGGCGTAGTCTGCAGCGTCTGGTGCGTGTCAGGATTGCTGGAGATCCCCGCAGCGTTCAACAGCACTTCCATCGCAGTTTTGGAGGACGAAGTGCCGACGGTGGCGACCACGTAAGTGGCAGCGTTCGAAGAAACAGTCGTTGGCGCAGTGTAGGTAACGATGCAGTAAGTGAATGTTGTGGTGCTGCGCGTGCAGTTCGGCGAGCCAACCGTGCCCTGCCCGCCGCTTGACCCCCCGGAAGTGTTAGAGACCGCATAGCTGATGCCGGTGCTGCCGCCGGCCTCGGCAATGTATCCGGTCACGGTGACAGTGCCAGCGCTGCCCAGAGCCACATTCTCCGGCGTGAGCGGTTGCAGGAATCCAGGCGTAACGGTGACGGTTGCGCTTGCTTTTGTGGCAGCGCCGGAACTGAGCGTCGCCGTAATCGTCACCTGAACGCTATTCGCGGTGAGATAAGGAGGCGGAGTGTATTGACCGTTGGCGGTAATGGTTCCTGAGCCTGTATTCGCGTCGCCGCCAGAGACGGTCCACGTGACGTTGGCCGCGCCACCGGCGTTGAGCGTCGCAGTGAACTGCTCAACCGGTGTACCTGAATTGTTAGTAGCGTTGCAGCCGGTGCAATTGGTATCAATTGCTGACGTGCCGGGTGCGACGGAAAAAGTACTGTTGGACGAGCTGGACGCCACTCCACCACCGCATCCGGCGAGCGCCAAAAGCGCGGGAAGACCGGCGACAGCGAGCACCCGCACCGGCCATTGCCTGAGCGCATACGAAATCACCCCGCCGCGTCCCGGATTCGCGGTGTGCCACCCTTCCGATGTCGATGCCGTGCTCTCGCTCAAATCGTCCGGCGCCTTTCTGGCTGTTCTGATCCTTCTCGCGTCGTTAGACAAGTAAATATGTTCTCCCGTAAGCGCCGGAGCTTACAAGAGCCCCCATCATCACCCCGTGCAATGCAATGTTAGACCCGAATGGCGCGTCAATAGTTGTCTGGCGAGGTTCATGCTCAAGAAACCCAATCACTTAGATCCAATCACCTTTTGCGGCTTGAGCGCAATTTACGAAAGTACTTTGCCTGTTATCGACGCATGTTCCGCCCTCCCAAACCCAGGGGGAAAGAACCGCGGCAGGGGAGGGGGCTGTTAATGAGCGGAACCACCAGGACGCAATAAACTGGAATCAGGAGATGAGATGGACTACGTCAATCTGGGCCATACAGGGCTCAAAGTCTCACGGATTTGCCTCGGATGCATGACCTACGGAAGCCACCCGACGGGCAAACTGCTCCCTGGCCGGCAGGCGTGGGCGCTGAATGACGCAGAAAGCCAGCCCTTTCTGCGTCAGGCGCTCGATGTGGGTATTAATTTCTTTGACACCGCAAACGTCTACTCAGGCGGCGACAGCGAATTGGTCTTGGGCCGATTTTTGAAGGCCAACACGCGTCGCGAAGCGGTCGTGATCGCGACCAAGGTACAGGGCGTGATGCGCGAAGAACCCAACGGACGCGGGCTCTCGCGCAAGGCGATCCTCTACGAGCTCGACCAGAGCCTCAAGCGCCTGCAGACCGACTACGTCGACCTTTACCAGACTCACCGCTGGGACTATGAAACGCCCATCGAAGAGACGCTGGAAGCGCTGCACGACATGGTGAAGGCGGGAAAGGTGCGGTACATCGGCGCCTCGTCAATGTATGCGTGGCAGTTTGCCAAGTCGCTTTACCTTGCCGACCGGCACGGATGGACGCGATTCGTCTCAATGCAGAACCACTACAACCTGCTCTATCGTGAAGAGGAGCGCGAGATGAACGGCTTGTGCCGGGCGGAGGGAGTTGCGGTGATTCCCTGGAGTCCGCTTGCACGCGGTCGCCTGACGCGAGCCTGGAAGGCCGAGACGACAAATCGCACGGAGACCGATGCATTCGGCAACGGAATGTATTCGCGAACCGAAGAGGCCGACCGCAGAGTGGTGGACAGACTGGGTGAAATCGCGGAGAAGCGCAGCATTCCGCGCGCGCAAGTGGCGCTGGCTTGGCTGCTGGCCAAACCGGCAGTGACCGCTCCAATTGTAGGAGCGAGCAAGCCGCATCACCTCGAAGATGCGGTGGCCGCGCTCTCGGTTCGCCTGACCCCGGAAGAGATGGCCGCGCTGGAAGAACCGTACGTGCCGCACCCGGTGCTTGGGTTTAGCTGAGGATCGCGACGAGACGCTGCCGGGAAATTAGGTGCCCGGCCGCGCCTACAACAGCTTCATTGCGTCGGGATCCCAGCCCACGATGGCCCCACGATCCATGCTGAGATTACTGAGCAGCGCAGCACCTGCAGCGCGAAATCCGAAGGCTGCATCTTCAATTGGCTGAGTGCGCGAACGTACAGAGTTAAAGAAATTCTTGAAGTGATCGTAGCTGTCGCTGTAACCCGCTGGCGCAACATACTTTTCATATCCCGCAGTTGTCCCGTCAGGATGGACGCGCGGATATTTTCGCTCGTACTCTTCGCGAATCATTTTCTGCGTCGCCTCGGTGAAGCTGCCGATCATGAGGCCCGGCTCCTTCTCGCGTGGCACGCGATTCACGCTGACCGTGTTGCCGGCAATCTCCATAGTGCCTTCGGAGCCGCTAAAGATCAGCCCCTCGCTTTCTTCGCCACCGTCGACAAAATTCACGTGCAGGCTCAGGTTGAATCCCTCGCGGTAATCAAACAGACCGAGCATGATGTCCGGCACGTCGCGTCCATCCTTCCAAAAGCGCAATCCTCCGGTCGCCATGCCGCGCGTAGGCCCATTCGATCCGGTGATGAAATGCGTTCCGCTGAAAAGGTGCACGAAAAGATCGCCGGCCACTCCGCTGCCATAGGCCTTCCATTTTCGCCATTGGAAGAACTGCTCCGCATTGAAGGGGATCTTCGGCGCGGTCCCAAGAAAACGCGGCCAGTCGCAGGTTTCAGGCGAGGCGTCGGGAGGAACGGTGTAGTCCCACGCACCAATGGCCGAGTTGCGATCCCAACGCGCGGTGACCATATTGAGCTGACCGATGGCGCCCGACACCAGCAGCTCTTTGGCTTTGGCGTAGATAACTGAACTCACGCGCTGGCTGCCAATCTGGAGAATACGGCCCGTGGAGCGCGCCGCCGCAATCATCTCTGGCCCGTCTGCGTACAAATGAATCATCGGCTTTTCGCAATAAACATCCTTGCCAGCTTTCATGGCGTCTACCGCGGCCTGCTTGTGCCAATGGTCGGGCGTGGCGACAATAACGGCATCAATGTCTTTGCGGGCAAGGATTTCGTTGTAGTCGCGTGTGGTGAAAACATCGTCACCCCAGATCTCTTTCGAGTGTTCTAGGCGACCGCTATAACAATCCGCCACCGCGACAAGCTTCACGTCGGGGACCTGCACGGCAAAGCGCGTGTCTCCCTGCCCTTGGCCGCCTGCGCCAATCAGCGCGATCTGGATGTGATCGTTGGCGGCGACGGGCCGCGCGGCTTCATCTTGCACGGCCGCCAGAGCGTGGATACGTGCACCGAGAATCGTCGTGGCCGATGCAGCTCCGGCCGCTCTTAAGAAAGTTCTGCGATTGAGTTCGTGCATTGTGGCCCTCCCGGCGCCCTCGGCGCTTGCCGGATACAACGATACAACGGCCAGGCCGGCCAGCGTCATAACGGATTCGCGACGGGATGCGAGCTCAATCTGCAAGCGCACTCACCATCTGGACGAAGCTCCCGCATTACAGGTGCGGCAGAAGAATTCGCAGAGCGTTCGGTACCAGACATACCCGCATGGGGAGACGTCCAAGCCACTCGCCATCAGCTTGAATATGTGGCGCGGTCCCGTCGAGCGGCCGGCATGTGAAATACGCAGCCTCAACAGTGTGAAGAAACGGGCTGCCGTGCAGGTTCAGCCATCCCGACACAAACCACATGGGCAGCGAAAGCAGGGCGGGCGGACGAAGGATATGGAGTCGCAGGGTTGCGTCGTGAATGGACGCTCGAGCGCTTGTGAGGCCGTCAAAAAGCCCGCCAAGACTGCTGACGCGTGCCGTCATCACGCTCACTGCTCTTTGCGTGACAGGCTGACCCGTGCCCACCGGCGCGAACTCAACATCGAAAGTGCGAAAGCGGCGAGTGGCAAATAATCGCGCAGCGCGCAGGTAATATGCCAGCCTGCCCAACTGCGACTTGTGCTGCGCGAGCAGGCTGTAGACAAGCGCACCGTCAGGACCGGCCCCCGCCATCACCACAAAATACCGAGTGCCCGAGTTACAGACGAGCTTACCAACGGGAATGGTGCACGGTTTGCCCCGCACTTGCTGGAGCGCGGCCTTGCATGGATCGAGCGAGAGTCGCAGATGTCGGGCCAGCGCATTTGCGCTGCCTAACGGGATAACTCCGAGAGCGCACGCGGGCTCCTTCGTTTCCGAGACGAGGCCCTGCAGCACCTCGTGAACTGTGCCGTCGCCTCCGCAGGCAAAGATTGCGTCAGCAGATGCTGCAGCCTCGCAAGCCTGGGCTGCGGCCGATCCGGGGCCGGTTGTGCATGCGACTTCTGTGCTGTGCCCCTCGGCCGACAATACCTCGGCGACCTGGTTCACCCGCTCTACGCGCAGCTTTCGATCGCGGCCGGAGATGGGGTTGTAGATCAGGACGCATCGCACCAGATCATCTTAGAGCCTTTCGCCGCGCCTGATCTCGCTGCCGGATCCCGATTTCCCCATTTCGCGCACAGCAGTGAGACCGCAGAATACGATAGCATCCTCATTGTGCCTGCCCTGGATACTCCTGCGAAGTATGTGCGCGGCGTTGGACCGCACATTGCAGAAATGCTTGCTGCCAAAAACATACAGACGGCCGAGGATCTGCTCTACCACCTTCCCTTTCGCTACGAGGACCGGCAGCACCCGCGCAGTCTTGACGAGTTGAAGCCAGGCGAAACAGCCAGCATTATCGCGGAGGTGCGTGGATCAATCCTGCTGCGGACGCGCCGCATGCCGCTCTTCGAATTGACCATTGGGCAGGGTCGACACGCGCTCAAGTGCATCTGGTTCAACTCGCCATATCTTGAAGGCAAGTTTCAGGCTGGGCAAACGGTCGCGGTTTACGGCAAGATCGAGCCGTCGCGATCGACAAGCAACTTCAAAATGATCCAGCCGCAGTTCGAAATCCTGCCCGACGCCTCGGACGATGCGGAGACGCGACTGCTGGAGGTAGGCCGCATTACGCCCGTGTATGAATCGCTGGGCGGCAGCCGCCTGGCGTCGCGATGGCAGCGCAAAGTGATTTTCAATCTGTTGGAAGGCATGCGCGGTGTAGTGCCAGAGTGCCTGCCGCGAGCAATGATCGAGCGGCTTGATCTGCCGGACCGCGAAACTGCGTTGCGCGAAGTGCATTTTCCCCTCGAAGGCACGCCGTTTACGCAGTTGCAAAGCGCGAGCACACCGGCTCATCGTCGCCTGATCTTCGAAGAGCTCTTTTTTCTGGAATTGGGACTGGAACTGAAACGGAAGCGGATGAAAGAGCGCAAGGGTGTTGCATTCGCGGCCAACGACAAAGTGCGCGAGGCGATCCGTGAAGTGCTTCCCTTTCATCCCACAACGGCGCAAAAGCGTGCGCTGGGTGAAATTGTGGCAGACATGCGCGCGCCCGCGCCGATGCGGCGGTTGCTGCAGGGCGATGTAGGTTCGGGCAAGACGATTGTTGCGTTCCAGGCCATGCTGGTGGCAATGGAAAACGGCTACCAGGCCGCGCTGATGGCGCCAACGGAGATTCTGGCGACTCAGCATTTTCTGGCGGCGCGTAAGTTGCTTGAGCGATCTTCGCGCAAACCGCGAATTGTGTTGCTTACCGGCTCGCTTGACGATGACCGCAAACGGCACATACGGGCGCTGATTAACCGCGGCGAGGCAAACCTGATCATCGGAACGCACGCGCTTATCGAAGAGAAGGTGGAGTTCGACCGGCTGGGGCTGGTGGTGGTGGACGAGCAGCACCGGTTTGGCGTCTTGCAACGCTTCAAACTGATGAAGAAGCCGAATCAGCCCGAACCGGACGTACTGGTAATGACGGCTACGCCGATTCCGCGCACACTGGCGCTTTCGCTTTACGGTGATCTTGACCTGAGCGTTCTGGACGAGATGCCGCCGGGACGAATGCCCATTGTGACCCGGCGCGTGGCCGGTGAGCGCGCGGAAGAGGTGTGGGATTTCGTTCGCAAACAGGTGGCGCAAGGGCGCCAAGCCTACATCGTCTATCCGGTCATTGAGGGAGCAAAGGACGACCAGCCGGAGCTGGACTTCTCGCACGACGAGCCGAACCCGGATGCAACGCCCGTAACGCCGCCAACGCGCAAAAGAGCATCGAGGGGAAAGACAGCGGATCTCTTTCCGAAGACTGTGCACGAGGCCGGCCCAAGCGGCAAGTCGGGCCTCAGGTCTGCAGTCGAGATGTACGAGAAATTGCGATTAGGCCCGTTTGCCGGATTGCGTGTCGGCCTATTGCACGGGCGGTTGGATGCTGACGAAAAAGAGATCATCATGCGCCGCTTCCAACGCGGAGAGATCGACGTGCTCGTCTCGACAACGGTCATTGAGGTCGGCGTCGACGTTGCTAACGCCACGGTGATGGTCGTGGAGCACGCGGAGCGGTTCGGGCTGTCGCAGTTGCACCAGTTGCGCGGACGCGTCGGGCGAGGCGCCGCGAAAAGCTACTGCATCCTCATAACCGGCGAGCGTGTCTCGGACCTTGGCGAGGAGCGGCTGAATGCCATGGTGCGCACGCAGGATGGCTTCGAGCTGGCCGAATTGGACCTTTCAATGCGCGGCCCTGGGGAGTTTTTCGGAACGCGGCAGGCGGGCCTGCCGGAGTTTCGCGTCGCGAATTTATTGCGCGATCGCAAGTTGCTGGAGTTGGCAAAAGAAGAGGCCGCGCGATTCGCCAGTCAACCAGATCCCGTCGTCACTGAGGCCGAGCGCGAGCGCGTGTGGACGAGGCTGAAAGATGCCTGGCAGCGGCGTTATGGGCTGGTGGAGGCGGGCTGAATCGGTCAGCTTGAAGTGATGATACATTCGCCGCCTTATACCGGCCCGGATGCCGGTCTCGGAGCATTCATTTCCACAGGGAAGGTCTGAATCTCCAGGTCCACACTGGCAATCTCGGCACCGCAGTCGCGGTGATGGCTGCGGGTGCATTGGCAGAGTTCTGTAAAGCGAATGTGTCCGCCTTGGCTCAGTTCCAGTCCAGCCCCGATCAGCACGCTGTAGATGTCCACACAGGCCTGCCGCTCGAATTCGAACAGCATATTGATTAGACCTGTGTCGTTTGCGCCGCGGCTC
>CAWJDG010000073.1:0-57337 GCA_963841365.1 uncultured Acidobacteriaceae bacterium | reverse complement strand
GATGTCGGTCATGCGGGCGAGGGAGCGATAAAGCGCAGTGTAGAAGATCGTGCGCTGTCGTTCCGTTCCGCCATCGACCATTACGCGCGAGAGTGCGTCATTCCAGAGCGATCGAGTGCTCTCCTTCACGCGATCGAATGTCCAGGCAGGAATTTCGCGCTGGAGGTTGCGCCTGGCTTGTTCTGCGCTAATGTACGAAAGGCCGACGCGAGCCTCAATTACTTCGCCCTTGGCGGTTACGAAGTTGGCTACAAATCCCACGCCGTTGCCGGCTTGCGTGGCAGATTGAGCGAGACGATCCGCTTGCCAGGTCTGATAGAAAGCGAAGGGACGTGAGAATTCTACATAAAAATACTCGCGCGTTTCTCCAGGCGAGGTTTGGGCTCTGGCGGCTCTACCGGCAATTCTCTGGCTACCTTGAACGGCCCGATCTCCGATGACGGTGATTTCGGCGCCGTTGCCCAGGCTCAGCGCAAGATGAGAGTGATCGCTCGCGGGAAATGTGAACCGGTAATAGGCTGCCTGGTTGGTTGCAGTCAATTCGGCACGAATGCCCCAGGTTTGCAGGTCGGCTTCGTAGTAGTAGGGAGTCGTGGTTTCAAAATCGTGGTCGAAGTCAGAAGCGTAGTCCGCCGGATGGGTGCTGACCGCGCCGGTGGACGCCATCAACGTCGCCGAGCCGGCTGGAAAACCGTAAATCTTGTCGGCGAGATAACGGTCCACAATTCCCGGCGTCGTGATGGGATAGAGACGCGCCATTCCATATGGGCACTGCACATACGGCTCGGTCGCAGTGAGCAGTTGGCCGATGCCGCCGATATTGGGAGAGACGTAATCGACCGGCGCTTTTGCTTGCTGCGCGAGGAGTGGAAGGGTGCTAGCGACAAGAATAGGAGCCAGCATCAAGGCTGCTGGCCGTGTGAGTTTACTGAAACTCTGCAAAAACTTTCTATAGTGACCCAAGGCCGGCTCTCCGTTCAGAATCCATGCGCGTTAGCAGAGAAATTCGTACGCGTATTCAATTTTTCAGTCACAACATTTTAAAGCTCGGGGGCGGCATGGAGGGCATCGAAGCGACTCGGCAAGCGCAAGAATATCCCCAGGGCTGCGGGCGCGCAGATCAGCCGCTCGGTGCGAGTGAGACCGGAGCGATGAACTTTGTCAGATCAGCTCGGAGTGGCCGTTGATGCTCAGCTCCTTGACGATCTTGCCCACATCCTGCGAGTGGTCGCGGTGGGCGATGAGGAGCGCGTCTTCGGTATCCACGACGACCAGGTTCTCCACACCGACCAGGGCGACAAACTTTTTGGGGCTGAAGATGTAGTTGTCGCTGGCCTCGATGGAGATGTGGCCGCCGGTGTCGGCGACGTTGCCTTCGGGGTCGCCGCGCAGGCGTGTTTCCACCTGGTACTCGTAGAGCGAGGCCCAGGAGCCAAGATCGTTCCAACTGAACTCCGCGGGAATGCAGTAGAGGTTCGACAGGTGCTCGCCTTTGGCGGAGCGCGGCTCGAGGACCGCGTAGTCGACGGAGATGTTTTCGCAGTTCGGGTAGGCGGTGCGGAAGACCTCGTCGAATTGCGGAGTGCCCCAGGCGGCGGCGATAGATTCGAGCAGCGGAGCCGTCTCCGGTACATGCTCGCGGACGGCGTTGGCCAGGGTGCGGGCTGACCACAGAAACATTCCGGAGTTCCAGTAGTAATTTCCGGCAGCGACAAACTCCTCGGCGCGGTTCTGGTTGGGCTTCTCGATGAAGCGGCGCACGTGAAGGGCGGAATCGTCCTTGGTGAGATCGCCGGTCTCGATGTAGCCGTAGCCGGTCTCGGCGCGCGAAGGCTCGATGCCGAGCACAACGATGTTTTCACCGGCCGCGGCGCAGAGGATGCCTTTTTGCAGGGCCTTGAGGAAGCGCGGCTCGTCGGCGATGACGTGGTCAGAAGGAAAGACGCCGAGCACTGCATTGGGATTGTCGCGCTCAATAAGAAACGCGGCCAGGCCGCAGGCAGGAGCGGTGTTGCGCGCCACGGGCTCCTGCACGATTTGCGCGGCGGGAAGGCCGGGTAACTGATCGGCGATTTCGTGGGCCAGAAACTCGTTGGTAATGATCCAGCTTTTTTCGAGCGATGCCAGGGGTTTGAGTCTCTCCATAGTTTGCTGGATCATGGAGCGCTCGCCATCAAGCGCCAGCACTTGCTTGGCCCGGGCACGCCGGGACCGGGGCCAGAAGCGGGTTCCGCTGCCGCCAGCCAATATCACAGGACGGAAATCAATAGCGTTTAACATTGAAGAAACATCCTACTCGACCAAGATAACGTTTGCACAGGGCAGAGCGAATAATTTTGCGTGCCGTTGAATCTGGCGCCCAGACGCCGCTGGCCGCACTAAGGTTAACTGCGATTTGCCGTAGTCTGGCCGGCGCCTGAAATGAGGTTTCAGGACCGCCAAGCAGCATTTCGCTGCCGGCTGCACATTTGCTGAGTCTTGCCGTCGGTTTCAATTTGATGCGGCGCCGGCAAGCAACGGCAAACCGGCCAATGAGGTAAGCTATCGGGAATGCCAAGCATACGTCAGGGTTCGATCCATCTTTTTCGGGTTGCTGGGATTGATCTGTTTCTGCACTGGTCCTGGTTTGTGGTGGCAGTCATCGAGATCGGCAGCCGGGAAGGCAGATACGACTCGCTGGTGTGGAATGCGCTGGAATACATGGCGCTGTTTGCCATCGTGCTGCTGCATGAATTCGGACACGCGCTGGCATGCCGGCAGGTAGGCGGAACGGCAGACCGGATTGTGCTTTGGCCGCTGGGCGGAGTGGCGTTTGTGAATCCTCCGCAGAGGCCTGGCGCCACATTGTGGAGTATCTTGGCTGGCCCGCTGGTGAATGTGGCGCTGATGCCGTTTTTCGTCGCAGCCTTCATGGTCACCCGTTCGCTGGGTTGGGCGCAAACGATGCCCGATGCCTACCAGTTCATCCGAATGGTTCTGGGAATCAACGTCGTCCTGCTGGTCTTCAACATTCTGCCGGTGTATCCGCTCGATGGCGGCCAGATTCTTCGCTCTCTGCTTTGGTTTGTGATGGGGCGGGCGCGCAGCTTGATGGTGGCTACCGTTGTCGGCTTCGTAGGCGCGGCTGCTTTTGTCTGTTTCGGCTTGTGGATGCGCTCTTTCTGGACGCTTTTAATTGCCGGCTACATGCTTTTGAACTGCTGGAATGGACTGCAGGGAGCGCGCGCGCTGATTCGCAATGAAAAGCTGCCGCGCCGCGAGGGATTTATCTGCCCGGGTTGCGGATCGGCGCCCAAGATTGGAGACCACTGGAAATGCGCCCAATGCAAGCAGGCTTTCGACACCTTCGGGACTGGGGCCGTGTGCCCGCACTGCGGGGCTCAGTATTCCAACACGATGTGCATGGAGTGCCAGCAGTTCTTCCCCATGAGCGAGTGGGTCACCAGCTACTATGCAAGCCGCAGTGTTACTGGTGACGCTTCTCTCGCGAAGTGAACGCCGCTTCGGATTCGCCAGTGTCCGCTTATCGCAGCCCGGTGAGGTACTCGCCCATGCGCCGGGTGCCTTCGTCGATATTCTGCTTGGTCACCGGATAGGAGATGCGGACGTGCTCCGCGGTGCCGAAGGCTTCGCCGGGAACGGTTACCACGTGCGCCTCGTGGAGCAGGCGCGTCGCCATCTCCGTAGTGGTGCGGATGCCGCCCTTGCCCAGATAGGCTGAGATATTCGGATACACGTAGAATGCGCCCTCGGGCTTGGTGCAGGTGATGCCCGGGATGGCGGTGAGCTTCGCCAGCATGTAGTCGCGCAGATCGATGAACTCCGCGCGGAACTCGGCCACGCACTCCTGCGGGCCACTGAGCGCGGCGATGGCGGCTTTTTGCACGAAGCTCGTCGCATTCGAGGTGGACTGCGATTGCAGCTTGCTCAGGTTGGCGACCACCGGCTTTGCTGCCAGTGCGTAGCCAGCCCGCCAGCCGGTCATCGAATACGTCTTAGACAGCGAGCCGAGGATGACGATGTGCTCCTTGGCCCAGGTGAACGAGCCACCCGAGACAGCTTTGCCGGCATAATTCAGATACACATAGCACTCGTCCAGCAGCAGGAAGATCCCACGGTCGTGCGCGAGGTGGACGATCCGCTCAAGGTCCTCGCCTGACATCACTGCGCCGGCCGGGTTTGACGGCGAGTTGAGGATGATGGCCTTGGTGCGCGGCGTAATGGCGCGCTCAATGGCGTCAGCGGTGATGCGAAAGCTCTCTGCCTCGCTGGTTTCGAGATACACGACCTTGCCGCCGGCGTACTGGATGATGTCTTTGAAGCTGACCCAGTAGGGAACGGGCAGGATGACCTCGTCGCCGTGGTCGACCAGCACCTGGATGGCGTTGAACAGCGCCAGCTTGCCGCCAGTGGTGAAAATGGCCTCGTCAATCGAGTATTCCGAGCCAAAATCGCAGGCGTGGCGCTCGACGATGGCCTTACGGACGTCGGGGATGCCGGGCACGACCGTGTAGCGGGTAAAGTTGGCCTCGATGGCCGAGATGGCCGCGTCCTTAATGTGCCGCGGAGTGGCGAAATGGGGCTCGCCGGCCCCGAAATCGACCAGATTGGCGCCCTGGGCGCGCAATTTAGCCGCCTCGGCGGCCACGGCCATAGTAGCGGATACTTCGATCCGGCCGATGCGATCAGCAAAGATTTTTGCGGGAGCTGTAACAGTCATATCTCTTCCATCTTGCCAGATTTCGGTCCCGAGGCAAAATGGCGGGCGAAATTCCCCAGCAAAGACCAGGTTTGGCGGCTGGGAGGTGCGGTCAGCGGAATGTTGCGCCGGAGTCCCCTGGGTTGCTCAGAACTGGCGCGAGAAACAGACTACTCCGCGAGGCGCCTGAGAAAAATGGAACTGGGAAACTGCCCGCTCTTCACGATGAGACCATCTTCGAACACGGCAGGGCGGATATCAGGGAAAAATTGGCGCAGGTCGTCCAGTCGCTGGTGGTGGAGCATGGACAGTGAGCCGGCAATTTCAAAATCGCGATTCATCAGAAGAAATGCGTAGAGCAGCGCGGTTTCATGGGAGAAAAAAAGCGCGGTGGAAAGCGTGTCGGGAGAATAATCGTAGGGAAAGCAAATGTCGTGAAAGTGGACGTAGACACCAGGAGCCAGGCGGGGCAGCATTTCCAGAATAATGAGGTTCAGCTCGCCGGCCGGGGCAAGGGTGTGACTGGAATCGACAAAAAAGAGATCACCAGCGCCCAATCCGCTGGCGCATTCTGCACCGGCATCCTGCACCATCCGAGGAACGAGTTCGATCCGGCCAGCATTACTTTCCTTTTGGAGGAAGTCTGTAGGGTAGGGCTCGATGCATACGATGCGCGGCGAGTAGCCTTCGTCACGCGCGGCCAGTTGGCAGACGGCCGTGGAAACGCCGCAACCGATTTGGACGATCTGCCTTGGCCGCTGCGAGCGAATAAAGCAATAGAGGAAGTCGGCCTCGACTTCGCCATAGCCCTCGTCACTGCCATTCATTTTCACGGCGGATTTATGGACGGCGAATTCTTTCAGAGCATCGCGATAGTTCTTCGTGCATTGGTCGACCCAAGTCGACTGCGAGTCGATGTCGCTCAAAATTCCTTTGAAGCTGCGCGGCTTTCGCCAGGAAGTAGTCCCACGCAGCGCGCGTATGTTGGGGATCTCCGAATAAAAGTGGCGCGGCAGAATGTCGAACTTGAGTCGTTGGCCGATCTCGAACGCGCTCCTCAAAAAGTGCTTGCTCTGCGTCTTAAGAGATCGCTTAAGCGTAGGTGACATGACTCGGAATCTCCTCTATCGGCGCTGTATCGCTCAAATTGCGTACCCTCCTGCGCGGTTCCGTCCGGTATTTCCCTTTTAATTTGCGCTCCCCGATGAATATACCGAGTTTACCTTCGCTGTGCCGATCGCTGCATTCGTTTCCACTTCAAAGATCGGGTATGAAATGCGAGTCTCTGGCGGTGTTTAAGGCCACAAACTCCTCATTCAGGACCCCAGCCGCCGCAGAAGCAACGGGCCGATTTGCTGAACAAGTAGCGCGGGGTAAACCCACTTATCGATGCATTCGGACATCGTACGAAGTGGGTTGGGTATCCGTGATCCATTGGCCCAGACTGCTGGCCAGCACAATGAGGGCAAAAACGTACAACAGACTCAGGTCGCGCCACTCGCCCGGCGAGCAGGCAAGCAAGTAGAGCGGAATGTTGATGGCTGCCGCGATTTGCCCGTGACGCTGGACGGCACGCGGCAAATGCGGCCAGGAGTGCCAGGCGGCGAACAGGAGCAGCGCCACTGGGATGAGGGCAAATACCTTTACCCCATATACTCCATACGTCATTTCCGGACAGAAGAGCGCCCGCAAGGGGTGCAGGAAGAAATTCAACTGATCGCGCCAATGGAGTTCCATGGAGCCGCCGGGGTTGTGTGCGAACCGCAGGCGAATCCGGTAGTGGACCGCGGCGCCGGCGATGCAAAGAACGGCGACGGCCAGCCACGAACCGATGCGGGAACGGCGCCCCCGTAGCAAGGGATAGAGCGTGGGAACGAACAACAGAAAAGTCTCTTTGTTCCACGTGCCAAGGACGGTCACGGGGAGGATCCACCACCAGTCGAATCGCAGAGCAATCCAGAACGCCAACGCAAAAAACGCCAGCTCGGGATAGTCGTAGAAAAATCCTCCGCCGCTCTCGAAGTACGGAATCATCAGAATGACGAATGCCGGAGCCAAGACAGCCGCGGGGAGTGGAATCTCGAGCGCTTTGCACACCAGGTACAAGGCGTAAAGGGCAAGCAGCGTGAACAAAAAAGTGGCAAGGTACAAGACCAGGTAGCGGAAGAAGTAGATTGGATTTTCGGTCGTTGGGGAATCGAAGATGGCGCCTTCCTGCGCGTCGGTCCCAATGCCGTAGTGGTTATAGAGCCATGCTTTTGCGGAGCGCGGCACCACACTATCGAGCCAGTTGGCGATATCCGGCAAGAACTGGCGATAAACGTACGGCCGATAAGCTGATCCGTCGACCATCATCTCGAAGTGGTACCGGTCGTCTTCGCCAGATGCGCCTGCCTCGGCGAAATGCCATTTGTTGTAGTAGCCATTGAAGGAAGCCGACGCAATGACAAAATAGAACACGAAGCAGCACGCCCGGAAATAGAACCTGGATGCAAGAGCCTTCCGGAGCATGAGGAGAACCGACCTTTCAGTTGAGAGAGGAAGCAACTTTTTTCGCGGGCGGGACAGGGCCGGCGGGGCCGAAGAGGCGAGGTCGCCGCGGCTCGCGGCGTCAGCTTCCGTTCTTGATTCGCTGGCGCAGCCGCTTGAGCACGTTGGGCGGCACCAGCCCGCTCACATCGCCGCCGAAGCTGAACACTTCCTTCACCATGCGCGAGCTGACGAAGGAGTAGCGGCCGGCCGGCTGCAGAAATACAGTCTCGATCTCAGGCGCCAGGCGCCGATTCATCAACGCCATCTGGAACTCATGCTCGTAGTCGGAGATGGCGCGGATGCCGCGCAGCACCGCCGTTGCTCCCTGGCGGCGCGCAAAATCTACCATGAGGCCGTCGAAGGTAGCGACCGAGACATTGCCCAACGGTTCGACGACCTCTTCAAGCATCTCTACGCGCTCCTCGACGGTGAAGAGCGGATTCTTTACCGGGTTGACTAGGATGGCGACGGTTAAGTGGTCAAAGAGCTTCGCGCTGCGCTGGATCAGATCCACGTGGCCGTTGGTAGGCGGATCGAAGGTGCCGGGATAGATCGCTTTTACAGGCATGACGCTAGCAGACCCTAGTGGGATTCTAGCAGTGGCAGCGTCAGTCTAAGGCCAGCTTGCGGGAAAGGCTGTTGAATGCGGGTGACCGGAGATGAGCATCTTCATGCCAATTTCGAGAGGAGCAATGCACGGTCGCCTCACTTGATCGGAGTTGCGTTGCTGAGGTCGAGGGTTACGGAATTTGCCCCAGGCCTGAGCTGAACGGCCTGGCCCCAGGCGAGGGCCTGGTTGTTGTAGAGCGTGGAGATCATGAGGTAGTAGACGCCCGGAGGCACGCCGGGGAAGGTGCCTCTGCCGCTGCCATCGGCGCGGACAGCGGATGCGGCGTCAGCGTTGATGGCAGCCATGATTTTTTGACAATCGGGCGATCGGCTGGCGCAGACAGCGCCCACATACATATACGGCGACACTCCGCCGGGGACTTGGACACCGCTCCTTGCAATGGCATCGGCGTAGCTCGAACGCAGAAGGACATAAGGGCGACCGGCAAAGGGATTGGGAGCGCCGGGCTGCGCGGAAAGTCCGGGGACAACCGACAGGACGGCATTGCCGAGCGGCGCAGCGGGAGTGGAAAGCCCACCGCCGGTGTTCGCGCCAGGGCCGCCTGCCGATGCGTTCATCATTGCAGGCGCTGCCGCCGCTTGAGGGGATTTGCTGGCTGGGCGATAGCACGGCGAGGTTGCAGGTGAGCTCCATGGGAGCGAAGGTGAAGTCGTCGTTGTCGTCCTGGCCGGTGACGATGCGCCCATGCACCTGGTAGGGGCCGGAGCTGCCCGGGTCGAGCGATCCATCGGGGCGGAAAGCGAGGGTGAGCGGGTGATCGGGCGCAGCGATTTTGACGACTGCGCCGGCTCCGCCCACTTCAACTGTGTAGGGATAGGCGCGTGCGGCGTCAGGGCCGCAGCCGAGGATTACGGATTCAGGAAAGAACTGCACGCTGAAACCGGTGGAGGCGGCGAAGATGCCGTGCATGCGAATTCCGGGCGGAGTGGCAGGGCCCTTGTCGCTGCCGACCATGGACTTGAGCAGATCGGTTTCCATGGTTTGCACGCCGACTCCCGCTCCCTTTGAAGAGAGATTTATGGCGGGGCATGTGACGCGCTTGGGCGCGAACCTGGTGTAACCGGCGTTGGCGTTGCCGGGGACGCGATTGCCGGCGGCATCGTAGAGATTGCCCGCTTGAGTCCCGCTGCGTGGCGCCCGTGCCGGCGGCGCCGCTTACATAGCCTGCGGCAATCACGCCGTCGATGGTGACGGGGCCCGGCGGCCCGCTGATGGTTCCATCGCCATGGACGGCGAGAACCAGCGGCCGCGGAGTGGTGGCAATGGTGAGAGTGGCGTGGCCATTTTTCAAGTCGAGCGAGTAACTCTGCTGGTTGGGCGAGAGGTCGGCGCAGTTGACAAGGACGCCCTCGTCAATGAAGTCGAGACGCCAATACCCGGCGCCCTGGAAGACGCCCGCCATGTTGGGGCCGGGCTGCTCCGCTTTTTTGTCGGCGCCAGGAAGGACCTGGGAGACCATCTGGGTGAATGCGCCCAGCAGCCCGTTGCCGGTGCAGGTGGCGACGAGCCTGCCCGAGGAGACGCAGCGGCGCATGGCGCGCTCTTCAGCATTTTTTGGGGGCGGAATCTGCGATGGATTCATACCCGCTTGATTGGCGGAAGCCGGCTGCGGACTCGCAGCGGGAGGCTGAGGGTTGGCCTTGGCTACGTTGGCGTTATAGATCTCCTGCTGCTTTTTCTGGAATGCTTCTTCCTTGGCGAGTTCCTGCGCGGTGGGCTGTGTGCAGGTGGGGAGCAGTTTCCTCAACGCGCCGGGTAGTGTCCTAACACTGCGTTGCTGCGTCTAAACGTCAAGTGATGAGAATGGCTCGGAATTCGCGTTATATTCGCTATTTTTAGCCCATTTCCGCCATTTACATTGGGAATCGGGTACTTTTTACTTGAAAAGTGTTGACTCGGCGTGATGAATGGGTAAAAACTGTTGTTCCGAAAGTTATTGACGTGAGGCTGCAATGAAAACTGAGCGGATATTCCGCCATCTCATGCTGCTCACGGGAATTTGTGTGCTAAGCTCGTTCCCCTCGTTCCCGCAAGCTCAGAATCCTCCGATCCAGCCAAATTCATCGGCTCAGATAGCAGAGCAACCATTTCAGATCAGTTTCTTTGTTCCGATTGACTCAGCGAGCGTTAACCAGTTGACTCAAATAGTCAACATGCAGGTGAATATTGGACGAAAGCATTTTATTATTCTGCTTTCCTCTCAGGGTGGCGAGGTGCTGTCCGGGCTTGCTGCATACTACTATCTGCACGGTCTAAATATAGATCTCACTACCTATAATCTGGGCCAGGTTGATTCTGCCGCAAACCTGATTTTCTGCGCAGGGAAACATCGCTACGCCCTTCCAAATACCAGATTTCTAATTCATAGTTCATTCAATATTCTTCCACCAGGAGCGCCACTTCCCCGGGCAATACCTGGAAGCGCAGTTACAACAGGTAAAGAACATGAATGCGCTTTCCCGCCCAAGTGATTGAGACGACGATTGGGAAAAAGTCCAAGGAAATTGAAGATGCCGTAGAAGGACAGAATATTTTTGACCCACAACAAGCACTTCAACTTGGCATAATTCAGGAGATTAAATCAAACTTTGTAACTCCGGGTGCAGCAATTGCCGAGATTGGTCCATCCAATACACAGCCGAACTCTGGAGTCATCACATCCTCTGGGTCAAGTTCTTTGTCCGGGGCAGCTTCCTCTAAGAATTAAGCAATTCTGAAATCGTCCAAATCCGATCCGCGATTCCCGCTTCCATTGCCGGGGTGACCCTGAAGAGATTGATGCCGACGACAAAAGTTATAGAATGCAAACCATAGAGAATAGGCCGCTTCAAGGTTTTCCCACTTCTTGCTAAAGGCGTTTGTTAGGCGCGTCATGCGGCGCATCCCCATACGGATCGAGAGATTTTGCCGCTCTACGTGGCTAGTGCAGATGCGTTCCGGATCAGGGTTTCCTGAGACTGGTTCTGGGACCGCCTTCACGACCTCAGCCGGGCTGTACCGTTGCTCGCCTTCACGAGACGAAGCGTACACCTTCACCAATTGAGCAAAGTGAACGCGATGAGGCAGAAATGTTTTCACCGCCTTCTTGTAGGCCGCGAACCCATCGCTGCTGAGTTGATAAGGTGTAGTGGACGTAGCCAGACTCAGCTTGGCAATGAACCGATCGGTGGAATCGTATGTCTCGCTTGCCCGAGGTGATAGGCCAGAATCAGCTTGGAGTTGCGCTCGATCCCGACGAAACAATAGGCATCTCCCATAACATCGAGATTCTTTTCGTGGTTCCATTTGTGGGCCTTCTTTTTTGAACACGTATCCCCAAATCTCGTCCACTTCCACATCGCGCACTTCAATATCCTTGATCTTCGCTTCCATGAGACGCTGGCAACGTTCGCCGGCCAGGACGAGCAAGCGGAGAATCGTATCGCGGTGGATGTCCGGTCACGCGCTCCACGCTGCGAACGCTCATGCCTTCCAAGAGCAAGCGGAGCACGTTCTCTGCCCGATCCAAGGGTAGCCGCATCTCGTCCAGCGGGCGCTCGTGATCTTCAGTGTAGGTTTTCTGGCATTGGTTGCAGCGGAAGCGCTGTAGGCCGTTTCTGTGCTTTCCAAACCGCTTGCAGGTGGTGCGGCAATAGTGGCAGGTCATGGATTTTTCCTTGTGTCCACAACCTGTTTGCCGGATAATGAGTTTGCGGGTTCATCGCGGCGCAAGCTGTGGTGGATTCAGACCCCGGTCGGTGCTTGTAACACTGACCGGGGTTTTTACTTACAGAAGCAATTATACGCCTCTAATCGCCAAAGTCAATAGTTTATGCGAATAATTTTAACGCCTATTGCGTTTAAGATTATTCTTGTGCTATCGTGATTGAGTCGGAGGAATTTATGAGCAAGCAAAGGAGTCCGAATTGCCCTCAGATTGCTTTCACGGAGGCAATCGAAAAAGGCCGAAAGGTCTATCTGGCGGAGCATACGCATCCCGCTGCAAAGGAAGTCATCGCCAAAGACCTTGGCTATTCCAGCTTAAATGGAAGTTCCCTCACCTTGATTGGCGCGTTGCGCCAATACGGGATTCTCGAAGGGTCCGCTGACGCCCTACGCGTCACCGAGGATGCCGTGGCATACTATGAGCTTGATGACGGGCCGGAGAAAGTCGCTGCCATGCGGCGGATGGCTCTTGCGCCTGATCTCTTCGCAGAGTTGGGCAAGCTCCACATTCATTCGTTGCCTAGCGATGGCAACCTACGTCACGAACTGGTCAAGCGGGGATTCACTTCAAAGGCCGCAGACGATGTAATTAAGGTCTATAAGGCCAATGTTCAAGTTGCGAAAGGGGAAGAAGGCGATTATATTGAAGGCGAAGGTAACGAGGTAATGGAGCCTCTCAACGTGAACTCTGCCGCTGCCGTCATTCCTCCCGCAAAACCCTCTATTTCGCCCGCTGTTGGCGTACAAAGCTACGCGTTTGCACTTTCCCCCGACGCCCGCGCCGAGTTAGTTTTGCGGGGATCACTCACACCGGAGGACTTGGAATTGCTGCGCGATCACGTCGAACTGACCATCAAGGCTCTCACCCGCAAAGTGAAGGAGCCGCCGCAGTGAACCATTGGCGGCCTTATCTCTCAAGGCCGCCACCAAATCAGCAACGCAGTGTTAGGACACTACCAACGCGCCGCGGGTTTCGGTTGTGTAGGCCATGAAGCCGTTGTGCTGGGGGCGGTCAGGATGGGCGACCATGCACGTGGAGGCATCTGAGAGATCGCGGATGTTGCAGCTTTCCACGTACATGCGCTCTCCGTTGCAAACATAGGTCACGTTGAGCTTGATGTCCTGCGCGGCGGCGAGTGCGCCGAAGAGATTCGTTGCGGCAAAGCCCACTGCGACGACGAGTTTGATTCTTCGCATTGCTTCACTGTGCATCTTTGTAAGCCTCCGGCAAGATGAATCCTGGGCCGCATAACTCAGGCCAGAGCGGAATTCCGTGGACGAGAAAATCGGCAACTTTTCTGCGTGCGGGAAAGAGAGATAGGAGAAGATTGTCTGGCCGCAAGAGAATTGTCAAGATGAATCAGATTGCGAATTCACTTCTCCTGCAGCGTCATTCCACTTGCTGCGGTGGGTGGGGTGCAGGATTTTTGCCGCACGCCGGCGAGGAACTCACCGATGGTTGTTGTCACCAACGGTTCAACCTTGTCGCTTCCCAGTCCGTTGCCGGCAAAGTTCATGTGCGTTGCGCCGTCAATTACGCCCATCCATTGGCAGTGCGACTCCATTCCCGGCAGGCCGTGCCATGGCACTAGACGCGCCTGGGGCCCCCCCTTGAGCGATTGATCGCGTGTGCCGGTAAGAACGAGCAGGGGCTTGTGAATTCCGCTCCACGCATCGCCGGGAAACACGATGCCGGGGCCCTCAGGCGAAAGCGCGACATAAGCGTTGAAGCGGTCTTGGCCGGCGGGCGGCGAAGGTACGTTGATGGAATTTTTTGCTCCCGCTTCAAGCATCACAGTTTCAGCGCCCATTGAGTGCCCAAGAAGCACACGAAACGGCGCGCGGCACTGGGAATCGGCCCATTTGAGCACTGCGCCCACGTCGAGCAGGCGCGCTTGCTCGGCTTTCGGATCGGCGACCAATGCGGTAAGGCCCTGCATCACGCCATAGGCGAGCATGTCGGCGCGTAGAGCATCCAAGCCGCTCTCGGCATGGCCCATGACGACTGTGGTGTAGCCGAGTTTCGCCATGGCCTGCGCGAGGTAGCGATAGCCATCTTCAGAACCGCCCGCGCCATGCGAAATCACCGCCAGTGGAGCGCATCCGGAAGGTGCTCCGATGGCGGGATAAAGCATGAAGGGCGTGCCCTGGCCGTCGCTGCGGGGTGTGCTTAGCCGCTCCTGCGCGGTGGCGCGCAGCGAGAGGAAACAGGCGACGACCGCAAGGGCCAGGGCAAAGTGCGAAAGGCGGCGGTGGGCCGTGGACATGGGTGACCTCCGTTCCAATATACGGGTAGACGAAGATGCGTAGGATGGAGGACGAGTGGGCACGAAATGCACTAGCCGCATTGACTGGATGCACGCTGCCACAAGCTGCTTGCAAGGTGCGTTCGTCGCTGGATTAAACGCGACGGGCCTTCAGCGCTGCACGCGATGCAACACCACTTGCATCGGGCCCGGCGGCCGGAACAGCGGACTGCGCGAAGGATCCGATCCGTCGGGCGGCGGGCCGATCGCTGGACGCGGACCTTCGGGCGGAGTTGTCGTTCTTTGCGGCCGCGGAGTGAAAATCATTGCGCGCTCCAGTTCAATCGTGTCTCCGGTGAACTTGCCGGTGTAGGCAACGCTGCCAGCCTTGAAGCTGACGTTGGCTCCGTCGACCTTGCCGTCGGTGATCGCGATGGGCGCATCGTACCCGCCTGCCCAGCCAGCGCCGATGCCCTCCACCGTTCCCGTCAAATTGCTTCCGTCCTGGCGCAGGATATAAATTTGGGTACCGCCTTCCTGTGCGGGCCTCCAAAGACCGGTGACGCCCATACCCTGCGGAGTCTCGCGCTCCCAAACGGCAACTTGCGGGCGTAGCGTGACTGCCTTGGCAGCAATGGTGGCGCTGGCAGGAGTCAGGCCGGGCGATGTCGCCTCCACCGTAATGCTGCCTGCTGTTTTTGCCGATTGCACAATCGCCATGCAGAGGCCGCTGAATGCATTGCGCACAGTGCCCTTGTCGGATTCGTGATCGGTAGGATCGCCGTTGCCTACGCCGATCAACTTTCCCGCGCCGGTCACGCGGAACGTGACGGTATTGTCGGTGATGGGCACGACCCGGCCCTGCGCGTCGCGCACCTCAACTGCGAACATGGCCACGTCTTCGCCATCGGCAGAGATTTCGCTGCGGTCCGCAGTGATCGCCAGCGCCGCCGGCGCGCTGGTAGTTTCTCGCTTTGCGGTCAGCACAAGCTTGTCGCCCTTGTAGCCGCGCGCTTCGATGGCGCCCGGAGCGTAGGCCACATTCCACGCCAGGTGCGAGTCCTTCTTCATCTCTTTCATGCCCTGGCTTTGGCCGTTCAAAAAAAGTTCCACCTTGTCGAGGTTCGAGTGCACCCAGACGGCGATCAGCTTGCCTTCCATGCCCGGCCAGTTCCAGTGCGGAAAGAGGTGCAGCACCGGCTCGGCCGTCCACCACGATTTGTAGTAGTAGAAAGTGTCTTTGGGAAAACCGCAGGTGTCGATGATTCCATATTGCGAGCTGATGTTGGGCCAGCCGTTGGGCGAGGGCTCGCCGCGATAGTCGAAGCCCGTCCACACAAAGCCGCCGGCTAGCCACGGGCGCGCGTCGCAAAAGCTCCACCAGCCCTCCGCTGAGGCGCGACCGGTCGTCGTGTAGGGATCGTACGAGCCCACGTAGCCTTTGTCGTAGTCCGTCACGTAGATGCCGCGCGTGCACACGGCGCTCACCGTCTCGGTGCCGATGACGGGCCGGTCGGGATGAGCCTTGTGATAGGCTTCCGCGCCTGGGTCCATGTAGTTGTAGCCGACCACATCGCAAACCGCCAGGCCGCCGGTGCCAATAGCCCCTGTGGGCGCAATGGAGACCGGCCGCGATCCATCGTGTTTTGTGGCGACGGCTTTCATCTCGGTTAGAATCAGCACGCCCTTCTCGGTGTTGGCCGTGCCCTCTTCGTTGCCCATGGACCACATGAAGACGCTGGGATGATTGCGGTCGCGGCGGACGAGATCTTCGAATTGACTCAGGCCCTCGGGATTCGAGGACATCATGCGCGTCTCGTCGAAGACCACCATGCCCAGCTCGTCGCAGGCATCGAGTAGCTCGGGTGTCGGCGGATTGTGCGACGTGCGCAGGCCGTTGCAACCCATCTCCTGCAATTTGCGCACGCGGTAGTACTGCACCGCATCGGGCAATGCAGCGCCCACGCCGGCATGGTCCTGGTGATTGCAGGTTCCCTTCACCTTTACCGGCTTATCATTCAGCAGCAGTCCCTTCTCTGCGTCCATCTTGATGGAGCGAATGCCGAAGCGCGTCTCGCAGTGATCGACAATGTCGCCACCGGCGCGCACCTCCGTCACCAGCGTGTACAGATTGCGCTCTTCGAGCGACCAAAGCTGCGGATGGCTGACGGTCATCTTCTGTTCGTAGGTTTGCTCGGCCCCCGGGGCGATCGATGACGAAGCCGTGACGGTTTTGCCTACCGCGTTGCCCTTAGGATCGAGAACGGTGGAGACGACGCGCGCGTCTGCGGCAGCCTGCCCGTGATTGTTCACCTCGGTGCGAACGGAAAGAGCTGCAGAGCCGGGCCGCAGCTCCGACGAAACAAAAGTTCCCCACTGGCGCACATGAATAGGATTCGTCTTGGTGAGCCAGACGTGACGATAGATGCCCGCGCCCTCGTAGAACCAGCCATCGCTCGAAGTGGCATCGACGCGAACCAGCAGCACATTTCTGCCGCCGGGATTGGCAAAGTCAGTGACGTCGAAATGGAAGGGATCGTAGCCGCCGCTGTGGGTGCCAATGTAGAAGCCGTTGAAAACGACCATCGTCTCGCGGTAGGCACCGTCAAATTCAATCGAGATGCGCTTGCCCGCGTCGGCCGCGGAAAGATCGAAGATGCGCCGGTACCAGCCCACGCTCGTGGCCGGATAGTTGCGCCCGAGCGGATAGAAACCTTTGCTGAGCAGCGCGGGATCATTTTGGAAAGGCAGCTCGATGGCCCAGTCGTGAGGCAGATCGATGGCGTTCCAATCGCTGTCGTCGAATGCGAGGGAACCGGCGGCGAGGAAGTTGCCCGTCTTTTGGAAGTTGCCGGATCTTCCGCTGCCAAATCCAAAGTCGTTGGCCGCATCGCAAGCGTCACCGAAATGGAAGCGCCACCCGAAGTCGAGCAGCAGGCGCTCGCGCAGCGCGTTCGGCTGGGTGGGCTGGCCCGCCGCGTTCGGCTTCGTCCCTTCGCCTGCGGGAAGCGGACCGGCGGCTTCGCCCGTGACCTGTATTGCGGCCTCTATTGGCGTCATTCCATGAGCTGCCGCGGCTACGGCGGGTGCAAGCAGGCTGGTTTTGAGCATGTCGCGGCGTGAAAAGGCTTTCATGGTCGTCCCCCGAATGGATTAAGGCTGCGAAAAGATTCTAGTTGATTGGAGCGGGCGTGACACCACACTAGATCAGCTTGCCGTCAAGGTCGGCAAAGAATTTGATTCCAGGAATCGATAGCTTGCGCAGACTGCTATCGTTGGTGAAGAAGACATCCACACCGGCTTCTGCCGCTGTCGCCAGATGGATTCCATCTGCCTGGCTCACTCGGATAGCACCCCGAATGACGCTGTACCTGTCGGCTTCAGCCTCCCTGAAAGGAAGAACTTCAACGGCGCCGCTCAAGAAGTATTTTTTTACCGCGTTGACGCCGGAGACAGAACCCAGCCTCCGCGGCCCGGTCAAAATTTCGCCAATGGAAAACACGCTTGTACTCAGAGTATCTCCGCGGTTAACAATTTTATTCAGGATTTTGCGAACCTTGGGGCCGAAGGTCGGATTCGCTTCAAGCATGTAGATAAACAGCATCGAATCCCAATAGATTCGGGTCACTTTCGATTCCCCTCTCGTGCCTTCTCTTCCTGCTCATAGCGATCCCAAACGTCCGGTCCCCAGTTGCGCTCGGTCTTCAAATACGCTTCGCCACCGCCGAACTCCTTGTAGGCGTCTTTGAGGATGCCGAAGAGTTTTTCTAGCCCGGCGCCGTTTGGAGCCGGATTTGAGCGTGCAGGAATCTTCGCATTGCCTTGTCTATCCAAAAGTCGGTAGGTGAACTGCCACGTCGTGCTCGGCCCGCCAGAAGGAGGACCGCCTTTCTTTTCGATCAATTCAACGCCTGCCGAACGCTGAAATTCCTCTGATGAAAGAGTGGAATAAACAGACGGCGTCCTGTTTGTCCAACCGAGTTCTTTCAGCACGGTGCCAACCCTGATCTGAATGATTTCTTCGCCCTTAAGGCGCGCAGGCTGTACATAGCTTGAAATCACGTGGTGTTTAGTCTGCTCTGTCGGTCTCATTCCTTATCCTCCAATCTTACCTACCTAACTATACATACCTTACTTCAGCATATCAAGGAAAACGGCTGCCAAAACAGCAGCAGCCGCGCCTTAATCGAATTTCGCTGATTTCTATCCTTTGCGGCCTCTGACGGCTTCCTTGGCTTCGGCTGCGCCGCCTGATGGGACTTCGGGCACGTCGGCTTTGGCGGCGCCAATGCTCAGGCGCTTGCGGAGCTCGGCATCCATTTTGGCGTAGACGTCCTTGTTCTCCTTGAGGAAGCCGCGGGTGTTCTCGCGGCCTTGGCCGATGCGCTCGCCGGCGTAGCTGTACCATGCGCCAGACTTCTCCACGATGTTGTGTGTCGACGGCCAGGTCGAGCACATCGCCCTCCTTGCTGATGCCCTCGCCGTAGAGAATGTCGAACTCGGCCTCGCGGAAGGGCGCGGCGACCTTGTTCTTGACGATCTTGACCTTGGTGCGCGAGCCGACCACGGTGTCGCCTTCCTTGACGGCGGCGATGCGGCGGATATCGATGCGCACCGAGGAATAAAACTTGAGCGCGCGGCCGCCGGTGGTGGTTTCAGGGTTGCCGAACATGACGCCGATCTTTTCGCGGATTTGATTGATGAAGATGAGAGCGGTGCGCGATTTTGAGACCGTGCCGGTGAGCTTGCGCAGTGCCTGCGACATGAGCCGCGCCTGCAGGCCCATGTGAGAGTCGCCCATTTCGCCATCGAGCTCGGCCTTGGGAACCAGGGCAGCGACGGAGTCGACGACAAGCACATCGATGGCGCCTGAGCGGACAAGGGCTTCAGTGATCTCGAGGGCCTGCTCGCCTGAGTCAGGCTGCGAGACGAGCAGATTGTCGATGTCCACACCAAGTTTCTTGGCGTAGCTGGGGTCGAGAGCGTGCTCGGCGTCGACAAATGCCGCCAAACCGCCATGCCGCTGCGCCTCGGCAATGATCTGTAAGGTAATCGTCGTTTTGCCTGAGGATTCCGGTCCGAAGACCTCAGTGACCCGGCCACGCGGAACGCCGCCCACGCCAAGGGCGGCATCAAAGCTGATCGATCCGGTGGAAATGACGGCGATGGGCAGCAGCGCCTCACGGGAACCGAGCCGCACAATCGACCCCTTCCCAAACTGCTTTTCAATCTGTGAAAGGGCAAGTTCTACAGCTTTGGCGCGGTCGTCGGCGATGGCCATTCGGGAGAGCTCCTCAAGAAATGCGCGCCCTGCACATCTCATGCTTTCCGGGCAGGAAACGGCGAGGGGCTTGAATTGGATTTCGAAGGGATTGTAGCAGGATGAGACAGCGAAAGACAGGGAAAAATGGCGAAGAAAGAGGGAAAACTTGGCAGGCCAACCCAGAGGTGTGCCGGGGCGCACAATTACGGTAGGGAAGGCGCATCAGAATCGAATGCTCGCATCAAAATAAATAATTGACATCATTATCACTTTAATGCATCGATATGACAAATTTGCATCAAATATGAAATTGATGCACAATATGGGTATGAGAACTACCATCACACTCAACGACGACACGCATGAGTTCGCCGCATACTACGCCCGAGTGCGTGGACTGAGCCTCAGTGCGGCTATCGACGAGCTGATCCGGAAGGCGCAGTCGCCCACGCCGGCTGCTGAACCTGAACTCAGGCATTCGCCGAACGGTCTTCCCCTACTACCGAGAACTGGACGGGTCATCACTTCAGAAATGGTAAAGAAGCTCGAGGAGGAGGAGTTTGATCCCCAAAAATTTACTTGATTTGAACGTCTTGATCGCGCTCACTGACGACGAACACAAACATTATGTGCGAGCAAGTGAGTGGTTCGATTCCATAGGGCGCGAGGAGTGGGGAATTTGTCCTTTGACGGAGGCCGGGTTCATTCGTCTCACAACGAATCCGGCCACGGGACCGATGTTTGACACTGCCGCCAAAGCCAGCACGGCATTGAAAGATCTCTCTGCGCATCCCGGCTACCGCTTCTGGCCCATCTCCCACAGTTGGGCCGATCTCACTGCTCAATTTGCAAAGCGGATCTTTGGCCATCAGCAAGTCACGGACGCCTATCTGCTCGGATTGGCAATTAAAGAAAACGGGGTACTTGTGACCTTCGATCGAGGGCTCAGATATATGGCCGGGCCAGAGTTCAGCAAGAATCTGTTGGTGCTCGATTAGCCTTGGCGCGGCGGCTCAGACTTTGTACGCACCGACCCGTGTCTCGCGGCTGGTTAGGGCGTCGCAGGCGCGGTCCAGGACCTCATACTCGCTGTCGTGCTCTTTGCGGAAGGCGCGAAAGGCCTCTTCGCTGTTCCAGCGATCGATCGTCAAGTAGTTCCCGGGGACATAGGCATCGCGCAGCAGTTCGGTTCCCAGATAGTCGGGCGACGTGCGGAAGAGCTTCGCCCAGGCGCCCTCGGGCCCATAGGCGGCCTCAAAGCCAGCCACCTTGTCCTCAGCAATCTCAAACTGCCAAACTACGACGAACATGGGAACCCCAATTCTGTGTTTATGGTAGCGCAGCGGATTCCGTAGCCCTGAACGCGAACCCGCGCCGGATAAATCTCGCGCCAGCCGCGGGGCAGAAATCTCCCATATCATGAGACATCGTCTCTCAAAAGGGCGCATACTTATCGTGGATTGTTCTCTTGAGGAGTAACCTTCCCCTGAGGTCTTCTCATCACTGCTTCGGGCCATCGAGCGCTCTGGCGATTCGAGAATCGATGAATGCCTTAGACGACGTTGCCCCACGCACGGGCAGACGCGCGCCGCATAGAACGCGGCAGGAAAACAAGATCGGACTGTGAAGCGGTTGCGCTCTGCAGCTCCCGACGCCCGCAACGCAAACTGAAGAAAACGAATACCGGGTCAATGTGAGGGACTTATGAAGGCTCGCTATCCAGGCATCCGCGTTACTGCCAACGGCAACCAGCTCGTCAGCTACCACACGGAGACGCGCATCGCCGACGCCGGCGTGTTTTACCCCATTACGCCTTCCACTGAAGGCGGCGAGCTCTTTCAGCAGGCCTACGCCGAGGGCCACCTGAATGTTTTCGGCAACAACACGATTGCGATTGAGACCGAGGGTGAGCACGCAGCGCAGGGCGGCGCCATTGCGCATTCCGTTTGCGGCAAACGCGTCGTCAACTTCACTTCCGGCCAGGGCGTAGTTTACGGCGTAGAGCAGTATTACCACGCGCCCGGCAAGGGATCGACTATGGTGCTGGAAGTGGGCGCGCGCGCGCTCACCAAGCACGCCCTCAACGTCCACTGCGGCCACGACGATATCTACGGAGCTCTGGACACGGGCTGGATCATGCTCTTCGGCAAAGACGCGCAGCAGGCCGCCGACCAGGCGCTAATTCTGCGCCGCGTCACCGAGCTCTCGCTTACGCCGGGCATGAACATCATGGACGGGTTCCTGACGACGCACCTGGAGCGCACCTTCTACAAACATGAATCCGAGCTGATCCGCGAATATCTCGGCGCACCGGACGACATTATTGATTGCCCGACCGAGGCGCAGCGTGTATTGTTTGGCGCGACGCGCCGACGGGTTCCCAAGATGATGGATCTGACCAACCCCATCTTGCTCGGCCCGGTGCAGAACCAGGAACACTACATGCAGGGTGTGGTAGCGCGGCGCAACAACTTCGCTGAGCCGATTCTCGGATTCCTCGAGGACGCTTACGAGAAGTTTGCCGAGCTCACGGGCCGTCGCTATGGACTCATCAGCGAGTACAAGGCCGCCGATGCTGACACCGTCTTTGTTTCGCTCGGCTCTGCCGCGGAGAATATTGAAGCCGCGGTCGATTACCTGCGCCAGACGCGCAATTCAAGCGTCGGATCGATCCACGTCAACGTCATTCGCCCGTTCCCCGAGGCCGCGCTGGTCGCCGCCCTCAAGGGCAAGAAAAACGTCATCATTCTGGAGCGGACCGACGAAGCCCTTGCCGGCGACAATCCGCTAGGCCGTGACATTCGCACCGCTTTCTCGAAAGCAGTGCAGGGGACGGATGGTTTGCCCAAGGTTGAGCTGGCCGAGGTTCCGCGCTTCTTCGGTGGGAGCTATGGACTGGGCTCGCGCGACTTCCGCCCCGAGCACATTATCGGAGCATTTGAGTACGCCACCGCCGGCCGCGCCCGCAAGGACGGCAAGACCGCAGCCGACAACGTGAACTTCTTTGTGCTTGGCATCGACCACCCGTACAGTGTCGTCGCCGACGAAACGCCTTCGCTGCTGCCCGAGGGCGCGGTGGCCGTGCGCTTCCACTCCATCGGCGGATGGGGTGCCATCACCACGGGCAAGAATCTCGGCGCCATTCTGGGCGACCTCAACGACCTGCTCTTCGAGCGCGACGGTCTGAAGGACGATTTGGGCAATCCCAAGGAAGTCATCCACGTCAGCGCCAATCCCAAGTACGGTTCCGAAAAGAAGGGCGCGCCCACCAGCTACTTTATGGTCGCGGCCAAGGATCGCATTCGCGTGAACTGCGATCTGCGCCACGTGACCGTCGTTCTCTGCTGCGATCCCAAGGCGTTTACGCACACCAATCCGCTGGACGGCATGCAACAGGGCGGCTGCCTGGTGTGGGAGTCGGATGTGGACGGCGAGCGCGCCTGGGAAAATCTGCCCCTGTGGGCGCGCCAGCAGATCATCCAGAAAAGAATTCGCGTCTTTACGCTGCCAGGCTTTGAAATCGCGCGCAACGCCACTGACCGCGCCGACCTGCAACTGCGCATGCAAGGCAATGCATTTCTTGGCGCATTCTTCGCTGTCAGCCCCATGCTGCAGGAGTTCGGCATCACGCAGGAGCAATACCGCGACGTGGTTTTCAAGCAATATGTGAAAAAGTTCGGAAAGCTTGGCGACGCCGTCGTGCAATCGAACATGGAAGTCATGATCCAGGGCTTCGAGCGCGTCAAGGAGATTGCGATCGGCGAAATTTCCGCCACCGATCATTCCAGCCTGCGCGGCCAGGCGCTGCTACCGATTCTTGAATCGGTTCCGGCATTCGCCGAGGCGAGCTGCAGTACCGGCCGCCGTTCCACTCCGCCGCCTGCAGGCCAGGGCGCGCGCACGCCCATCTCCACCGTCGCCGCATTCGACGCGGAATTTCGTTCGCACTTCGGCTATGACCAGCCGGCCACGCCGCTTTCGGCCATGGGTGTGATTGCGGCGGCCACCGGCGATACGGCCTCAAAATATGTCGCGCGTCGCGAAACACCGCTCTACATTCCAGAAAACTGCACGCAGTGCATGGAGTGCATCTCGGTTTGTCCTGACACGGCGCTGCCCAACTGCTCGCAGGACCTGAGCACGATTCTGGGGACGGCGATGTCGCGCTACGTGGGCGATCCTGCAGAGCGCAAGAAGATGATCGCCAAGCTGCCGGAGATTGAAAAGCTCACGCGCCAGCGCATGCTGGCTGAGATGAAGACGGGCACGCCGCTGCAGACCATCATCCACGACGTCACGGAATCGGTAGACGGATTTTCAACGGAGTCCAAGGCGCAGTTCTACTCGATTCTCGACAAGGTGCCCATGGCGTATCAGAAAACGAACGCCATCTTCTCGTCACCGGAGCGCAAGACTCCCGGCTCGGGCGGCATCTTCTCCATCTTTGTTTCAGACCTGTGCAAGGGCTGCGCGGCCTGCGTTACGGCGTGCGGCGACCACATGGCGCTGAAGATGGTGCAGGAGACCGAGGATGTGAACGCCGAGCACGAAACCGGCACTGCCTTCCTCGATCTGCTGCCCGATACGTCACAAAAATATCTGGGCTTGTATAACGGCGCGAACCCGGCCGACTCGAAGACCGCGACGCTGCGCAATATGCTCATGGTGCGTACCAACTACGACGCGCTTGTTGCCGGCGACGGCGCCTGCGCCGGTTGCGGCGAAAAGAGCGTGCTGCGTTCCATCGCCGCCGTCACCGAAGCGTACATGCGCCCCGTCTATCACGCCAAGAGCGACCGCTTTGTGGCCAAGGCAGGCGAGCTTGAAAAAAATGGCGTGGCGAAACTCGCGAGCATCAAGGCGAGTTGCCCCGAAGACTACGACAGGCTGCGCCAGGCCATTGCGCACCTTGTGATGGGTTTGGGTGGCGAGGAGACAGCGGACACCAAGGCGCGCATCGCGGCCTACGAGGCTGAGCACGGCGAAATCACTGACGCTCAATTGGTCGAAGCGATCGCAGCGGTGCTGCTCACCGAGGCATTCAACCACAAGAATCTGCAGCCCATCGACGGACGCCTGGCCAACGGCATGAGTGTGATGGCGATGGCCGCGCACACAGGCTGCAACACTGTGTACGGATCGACCGCGCCCAACAATCCGCATCCCTATCCGTGGATGAACTCGCTGTTCCAGGACGGCATCACCGTGGGCTGGCTCATGGGCGAAAGCTTCATCGTCGATCACGCGCGCCGCTCTGTCATTCCCGAGCGGCTGGCCGACATTGTGCTCACGCGCGAGTCGGACTACCTCAGCGGTGAAGAGTACTACCGGTTTACGCACTTCACCGATGCGCTGATGACCGACCAGGAAATCGTGGAGCTGCCTAAAGTATGGGTAGTCGGCGGCGACGGCGGCATGGGCGATATCGGCTACCAGAACATGTCGAAAGTGATCCTACAGAACCGGCCCAACGTGAAGGCGCTGATGCTCGACACGCAGGTCTACTCCAACACCGGCGGCCAGAACTCCGACTCGACGCCGATGCTCGGCGGTGGCGACATGAACACTTTCGGCTCTGCCACGCAGGGCAAGAACACTGAGAAGAAGACGGTGGCCGAAACCTTCCTCGCCGGCCACGGATCGCCGTTCGTCGCGCAGGTTTCGATGGCCAACGCGCCCAAGCTCTATCGCGCCATTCTCGATGGCCTGGAGTATCGCGGCACCATGTTCCTGCAGTGCTTTACCACCTGCCAGCCGGAGCACGGCGTGGCCGACGACATGGCGCTCTTCCAGGCGCAGCGCGTGCGCGATTCGCGCGGCGTGCCGGAGTTCGTCTTCGATCCGCGCAATGGCGAAAGCTACCAGGAGGCGCTCGACGTCAAGGGCAATCCGTCGATCGATCTCGATTGGTACGAGACCAAGTCAAAGGTCAATGGCGATTCGTATCGCTACACCGTGGCGCACTGGTGCACCACCGAGGCGCGCTTCCGCAATCACCTGAAGAAGATCAAGCCGGAGCAGGCGGCGAAGATGATTCCGTTAGACAACATGCTGGTTCGCATCACGCAACAGGATGTGGTCTATCGCTACTACCTCTTGCCCGAGCACCGCAGCTTCATTCCCGACTTCGGCGTTTACATCCAGCAGGACCAGGACGGAAAGACCATCTACTATGCACTGTCGCGGCAACTGGTCATGTTCTGCGTGGAGCGGCGCAAGGCGTGGCGCATGCTGCAATCCAAGGCCGGCATCGTGAATCGCGAGTACCAGGCGCAGAAAGCAATCCTGGCCGATGTCGAAGCGGGCAAGATCGCGAAGGACGAGTTCTTCGCGCATGCGCACGAGATCATGGCCGAGCGGCTGGGAAAACCGGTGCTGGCGAAAGCGTAAGGCTCAACTCAATCTTGATCGACACAGAGCGCGGACCATTGGGTCCGCGTTCGTTTTCAATTTGGTGCCTCAACCTCGCCACGTCTTCGTTCTTGCGGCTAGGGTGGGATGAGCAACAAAAATTGGCTGTCATCCTGAGCGAAGCCCGCGCAGCGGGCGAAGCCGAAGGACCTGTGGTTGTTTTCGCCTCTCGCATCACCGCGCAAAAATCCATTCCGCTGTATCATCCAGGCCATGCACGAAGGCAGCTACTTCACCTACATCGCGGCCAGCCGCAGCCATACACTCTACATCGGCGTCACCAGCAATCTGCAGAAGCGCATCTTCGAACACAAATGGAAGGAGCGCGACGGGTTCTCAGCGAAATATAACTGCGACCGCCTGGTCTGGTTCGAAAGCCATTAGGGCGCAGCACATGCAATCGCCCGCGAGAAGCAGTTGAAAGGATGGCGGCGCGAGAAAAAGATTACTTTGATCGAGAGGATGAATCCCGCATGGGTCGATCTGAGCGAGAACTGGTACGACGCGGAGCCCGCCGATTTCAAACGTGCAATGGATCCGATGCGCAGGGATGGGTAGCCCGCGAAAAGCAACCACAGGTCCTTCGACTCGCTACGCTCGCTCAGGATGACAGAGCGTGGAGCTGACCACTCCCACGTTTCGCCAAGGCTACGAGCTCACGTAAAGGTCCACGTACTCATTCACGGGCATGGCTTCTAGCCGGTCGCGATTGAGCGAGGCCGAAAGGATGTGCTGCATCTGCGATTCAGGAAAACGGCGACGCAGGTTGATCTTGAATTTCTCAAGCAGCAGCGGCAATCCTTCTTCACGGCGGCGGCGATGGCCAATGGGATACTCGACAGTTTCTTCGATAATTTTGCCGTCGTTCAACTCCATCTCAATGCGATTGGCAATGGAGCGCTTCTCAGGGTTGTGATAATCGGCCGTGAACGCAGGCTCCTCGACGCAAGTCATTTTGTCGCGCAGAGTGTCGATGCGCGGGCCAAACATCCGATCGGCTGCAACGGAGTCCTCATAGTCGGCGGCCGTGAGCCTGCCGAAGAGAAGCGGCATCGCAACCATGTATTGCACGCAGTGGTCGCGGTCGGCGGGGTTCGCGAGTGGGCCTTTCTTATCGATGATGCGCAGGCAGGCCTCATGTGTATGAATTGTGATGCGGCGAATCTCGGTAGTAGACTTGCCCAAAATGGTCAACTGCTTGCGCAGCTTCATCGCCGCTTCAACGGCCGTCTGGGCGTGAAATTCCGCGGGAAAGCTGATTTTGAAGAGCACGTTCTCCATCACGTAAGAGCCATAAGGTCGCTGGAATTTGAACTCTTCGCCGTGGAATGAAACGTCGTAATAACCCCAGGTTTTCGCGGTCAGGGCCGTAGGATATCCCATCTCGCCCACGCGGGCCATCAGCGCCAGGCGCACTGCGCGGCTGGTCGCGTCGCCAGCGGCCCAGCTTTTACGCGATCCGGTGTTGGGCGCGTGACGATATGTGCGCAGGCTTTGTCCATCGACCCAGGCAAGTGACAACGCATTTATGGTTTGTTCGCGCGTGAGGCCGAGCAACTGGCTGACGACGGCGGTCGAGGCCACCTTGACTAGAACGACGTGATCGAGGCCGACTTTGTTGAATGAGTTTTCCAGCGCAATGCAGCCCTGGATCTCATGCGCCTTGATCATGGCGGTAAGCACATCGCGCATTTTGAGCGTGGGCTGGCCTGAAGCAGCCGCTTCGCGTGAGAGCCAATCCGCAGTGGCCAGAATGCCGCCAAGATTGTCGGAAGGGTGACCCCACTCCGCAGCGAGCCAGGTGTCGTTGAAGTCGAGCCACCGGATCATGGTTCCGATGTTGAAGGCTGCCTGCACGGGGTCAAGCTGGAATTTTGTGCCGGGCACGCGCGCACCGTTGGGAACTGTGGTGCCCGGCACGATGGCGCCGAGCAGCTTGGTGCAGGCCGGATATTCGAGAGCCTCAAGGCCGCAGCCTAGAGTGTCCATCAAGCAATAGCGCGCCGTGCTGTAAGCTAGATCGCTTTCGATCTTATAGTCGAGCGCGTAATCGGCGATGTCGGCGAGTACTTTGTCGGGCGCTGGGCGGCTGTTGCTGATCAGTAAAGACACGCGTACACCTGATTTCTTAGTCCCGTGCGCCAATCGGCACAAACTTCAGATTCTCAGGCCCAGTATAGATTGCGGAGGGCCGGATGATTTTTCCATCCTGGCGCTGCTCGATGACGTGGGCGCACCACCCGGCGGTGCGCGCCATGACGAAGAGCGGAGTGAAGAGATCGACTGGCACGCCCATGAGATGATAGGCGACGGCCGAGTACCAATCGAGGTTGGGAAACATGCGCTTGGCATCGTGCATGGTGTCCTCAATGCGCTCGGCGACCGAAAAGAGGCGCTTGCCGCCAGCATCGACAGCCAAAGCACGCGCCTGCTCTTTGATGAAGTGGCTGCGCGGGTCGCTGACGGTGTAAACCGGGTGACCGAAACCGATGATGACTTCGTGATTGGCTACGCGGCGGCGCATGTCGGCATCGGCCTGGTCGGCTGTTTTGTAGCGTTGTTGAATTTCGAGAGCCACCTCGTTGGCGCCGCCGTGCTTGGGCCCCTTGAGCGCTCCGATGGCGCCGGCGATGCACGAGTAAAGATCGGAGCCGGTTCCGGCGATAACGCGCGCAGTGAAGGTGGAGGCGTTGAACTCATGCTCCGCATAAAGGATGAGCGAAACCTGCATGGCGCGGGCCCAATCCGCGTTGGGTGCGCTGCCGTGCAGCAGATGCAGAAAATGGGCAGCGATGGATTCACTAGAGGCATCAAAGACGAGGCGCTTACCGGTGTGTGCAAAGTGGTGCCAATAGAGAAGCATTGACGGCAGTGAAGCCAGCAGAGCGTCGGCAATCGCGCGGGCGCCGGCGGGGCTGTGGTCCTCGGCCTCGGGACGCACGCAGCCCAGCACAGAAACTCCGGTGCGCAGCACGTCCATGGGGTGCGCATGCGATGGCAACAGCTCTAATGCCTGCTCGACTTGCACCGGCAATCCGCGCAGGCGGAGCAGCCGCGCTTTATACGCGGCGAGCTCCGCGGCGTTGGGCAGCTTGCCATGCACGAGGAGGTAAGCAACTTCTTCAAACTCGCAGTGCGCGGCGAGATCGGAGATGTCGTAGCCGCGATAGTGCAGGTCATTGCCGCTTTGGCCGACCGTGCACACGGCTGTTTCGCCGGCTACCGTGCCTGACAAGGCCACGGACTTCTTGGGCTTGAAAGCCGCAGGCGCGTGGCTCACCTCTTGAACGCTCATTGTTTGACCCCCGGAGAGGACTAAGCTAACGAATCAAATCAGGGAATGTCTACTTGGATTTTTCGACTTGCCCGCTCGCCGTCGCGTTTTCTTGCTCCCTTGTTGCCTCGCTCCCATGTTCCCTGCTTTTTGCGAAAAGCTTGTCCAGCTTCTGCTCGTAAGCGTGATAGCCAAGATAATGGTAAAGATCTTCACGGCTTTGCATCAACGGCAGCACGTTCTTCTGCGAGCCCTCGGCGCGAATGGTTTCGTAGACCTTCAGTGCCGCAGCATTCATGGCTCGGTAAGCCGCGCAGCAATAGAGAATGATGTCAACGCCCGCGGCTGCCAATTCATCGCGCGTGAAGAGCGGAGTCTTGCCGAACTCGGTGATATTAGCGAGGATCGGCGCGCCCACGGCTTTGCGAAACGCTGTGTACATTGAGGCTTCCGTGACCGCCTCAGCGAAGATCATGTCGGCTCCGGCAGCGACGTAGGCTTGAGCGCGCGCAATGGCGCGGCTGAGGCCTTCACTCGCGATCGCGTCGGTGCGAGCCATGATGACGAAGTCGGGATCGGTGCGTGCGTCTACTGCGGCCTTGATGCGGTCGGCCATCTCTTCAGGCGGCACGAGCTCTTTGCCTGGCCGGTGACCGCAGCGCTTGGCGCTCACCTGGTCCTCAATGTGTACGGCAGCCGCGCCGGCTTTGATCATTTGGCGAATGGTTCGCGCAATGTTAAAGGCTCCGCCCCAGCCGGTGTCAATGTCGACGAGCAGCGGCAATCGCGCGGCGTCCGTGATGCGGCGGACATCGGTCAGCACATCTTCCATGGTGCTGATGCCCAGATCCGGAACGCCGAGCGAGTTGGCGGCAACGCCTCCGCCAGAGAGATAAATGGCGCGGAAACCGGTGGCCTCGGCAAGCCGCGCCGCATAGGCATTGATTGCGCCCACGACCTGCAGGGGCTTTTCTGCCGCGAGCGCCGCGCGGAAGCGCGCGCCTGCTGTCTCGTGATTGCCGACGCCGGCCATAGCTGTTCCTTTCGCGCATCATAACAGGCTTTTCATAGGGTTTTTCCGCGGGCCGTCTTTCGGAATGTAGCCGCGCAGTGCGACAATCATCGGGTCAGGGCCATCCCTGGAGAAAACAAGGCTCTGGCCGGAGGAGACGCATCACCATGAAACACCTTCTCGTTTGTTCGGGTCTTCTGCTTTCTGCGACTGTCCTGTTTGCCCAGCCAAAAACACCCGCCAGCCCGCCGGCCACGGAATCGGCAACTATCGGCGGCAAGACAATCACCATAACCTATAGCTCGCCCGGTGTGAAAGGGCGCGAGGGCCAGATCTTTAACTCCGGTGGGCTCATCCAGAAGACGCACAAGTCGTACCCGGTTTGGCGTGCGGGAGCCAATTCTGCCACGACGCTCAAAACCGATGCCGACCTGACGATTGGCGACTTGAACGTCCCGGCCGGTACGTACACTCTGTTCGTTGACATCTCGGACCCGTCGAGTTGGGTGTTGATTGTTAACAAAAAAACCGGCGAGTGGGGACTAAGTTATGACGCAAGTCAGGATTTAGGCAAGACCAAGATGGCGACAACCAAGCCGCCGGCGATGGTAGAGAACTTGAAGTACACGCTGAGCGACGATGGCGGCGGCAAGGGCACACTAACGCTGGCCTGGGAAGATGTGAGCGCATCGGTTCCTATCCAGGTGCATTGAGGTTGGGGTTTCCCGAGACCTCCGGCATAAGGCGAGGGCGGCGAGTGCAGCAGAGCTTTGCCGCCCTGCCGATACAATAAGGATGTAGATCATTCTTTGCCGAGGGATAAAGCCTTGCCGCTGTATCCGTATCGCTGCACGAAGTGCGGCCATAAATTTGAAAAAATCCAACATTTTGGCGCCAAGCCGGAAGAAGTTTGCCCCAAGTGCGGGGGCGTGCTGGAGCGGACGCTGACCGCGCCGGGGCTGAATTTCAAAGGCGCGGGATGGTACGTGAACGACTACGCTGCGAAGAGCAGCGGGGCCTCATCCGACGCAGCGCCGGCGGACAAAAAACCGGCTGCTGAAACCAAATCCGAAGGCAAGACTGAAGCCAAAACCAGCGAGAGCAGCGGCGCAGCGAGCCCCGCGCCCTCAACTGCAAGCACAACACCCAAATCCACGACGAAGTGAGTGAGACGGGCGCCATGTGGGCCAGGCCACGCTTGGGATGGCGCCGCCATAGGATAATGGAGACCTGAATTCCAGGAATCCTGCATGACTTCCGATGGTTCGCAAGAGACTCCGCCACCAACAGGCAGTGCGGGTCCAGCCCAAGCCTCACCAAACCAAAGGTTATTCCATGCGCTCACTGCGGCAGCCGCCGTGTTGCTGATCGCCGGTCTTGCGGCTGGCCTGCTGCAATTGAACGCCGACGTTGCAATCGCGCTGCGCTGGGCCGGTATTGGTCTTTTCTTTCCTGTTGCAATACGCAGGCGCTCGCTGCTGGTGTGGACGTTCTTCGCCATGGTGGCCGGTGTTGAACTTGGCGTGGACGCGCCGCACTTCGCTGCGCAGACTCGCTTCCTGAGCGACATTTTCCTGCGCCTGATCCGCCTGATTGTCGCGCCACTGATCTTTGGCGGCCTGGTGACGGGGATCGCCGGCCATGGCGAACTGCGCGGCGTGGGGCGAGTGGCGCTCAAGGCGGTGATCTTCTTTGAGGTGGTCACCACGTTGGGAATATTTCTGGGCGCGATCGCCATCAACATTTCGGGGGCCGGTTGGGGCATTACGCTGCCCGCATCTGCACAGGTGGCTGCCGCGTCACACCCGCCCGGATGGCAAGACATTGTGCTCAACGTCTTTCCCGAAAACATCGCGCTGGCCGTGGCGCAAAACCAGATTCTTCAGGTGGCGATGTTCTCGCTGCTCTTCGGTGTCGCGCTTGCCATGCTTCCTGAACCACGCCGTGCGCCGCTCGTCAATGTACTTCAGTCGCTCACCGACACCATGTTTCGCATGACGCGGATCGTGATGTACCTGGCGCCAATTGCCGCGGGAGCCGCGCTGGCCTACACGGTAGGCAGCATGGGGTTGCAATCGATGCTGCCTCTGGCGAAGCTTGTGGCCACTTACTACGTCGCGCTTGCCGCGTTCGTCCTGCTGGTGCTATTGCCCATTGTGCTTCTTGCGCGGATTCCGCTGCGGCGTTTTTGCGCGGCGATCGCCGAGCCGGCTGCCATCGGATTTGCCACCACTACTTCAGAAGCCGCGCTGCCGCTGGCGATGGAGCGCATGGAAGAATTCGGCGTGCCGCGCTGGATTGTCTCCTTCGTGATTCCTACCGGCTACAGCTTTAACATGACCGGCTCCAGCCTTTATCTTTCCATGGCCGCGATCTTTGCGGCGCAGGCAGCCGGGATGCATCTCACGGTGGGCGAGCAACTGGTGATGGTCTTCACGCTTATGCTCACGAGCAAAGGCGTGGCTGGCGTGCCGCGAGCAGTGCTGGTGATTCTGTTGGGAACCGCGGCATCCTTCCACATTCCCACGACGGCCATCATGATCATACTGGGCGTGGACACGCTGATGGACATGGGCCGCACCGCGATGAACGTGGTTGGCAACTGCATGGCCAGCGCGGTGGTGGCGAAGTGGGAAGGGGCAGGGACCGAGGGAACGAGGGGACAAAGGTGCTAGAAGATGTACCGGAGATCGTGAAGAATCAATCGCTGAGATAATGAGTGAGCATGTCCTTGCTTGATCCCATTCCGTCGCCGGTGGAGCACGCCGATGTGGCCGCGCTCGAGTGGGGGCCCCTCCTGGTTCTCGTTGCGGGGTTTGCCGCGTCGCCTGTGGGCCGCGAGGCGATTCTGTCGCTCAACCCTTCGACCGATGAAGAGTGGATAAACCGCCAGCATCGGCTTGCGGGCGAGGTGCGATTGCTGCTCGAAGAGCAGGTATCCATTCCGCTGGGCGGGTTGTTCGATCCCACGCAACTGGCTGCGAAAGCGCAGATCGAAGGCGCGGCACTGGAAGCCGCGGAGTTGCAGGCGGTGGCGCGGCTGGCCAACGATGTGGCTGCCTGGCAGGCGCTGCTGCGCGAGCCTCCGGCGCGGTTGGCGGGCAAGCTGCCGGGGCTCAGCGAGCTCTCCGCAGCGCTGACGACAAGTTTGCGGCCGCTGGCCGAGTCGATCGAGCGCACGATTCACCCCGACGGCTCGCTGGCCGACAATGCGTCGCCGGAACTGAACCGCATCCGCCGCGAACAGGAGCGCCAGCAGAGGCTCATTGAAGAAAGTTTGCGCGCCGCACTGCGCAAGCTCTCGGGCGAAGGCGCCACGCAGGACGATGTCATCACCATCCGCGGCGAACGCTTCGTTATTCCTGTGCGCGCGGAGCTCAAGCGGCGCGTCACCGGCGTGATTCATGGTGCCAGCTCTTCAGGCCAGACCGTGTATGTGGAGCCGCTCGAGACCATCGAGCAGAACAACGAGTTGGTGCGGCTCATTGAGGAAGAGCAGGCCGAGATTCACCGCATCTTTGTCGTCTTGACGCGGCAGGTGAGCGGCTATGCGCAGAGCCTTGTGGAAGGCGCGCGCGTGCTTGCACTTGTCGACAGTTTGCTGGGGCGCGCGCGATTTGGCCGCGAGTTTGATTGTGTTTCTCCTGGTTTTGGACGAGAGTCGTTGCGGGTTGAGAATGCAAGGCATCCGCTGCTCGAAAGGCGGCTGAAGGCAACAGGGGGACAGATTGTTCCACTTGGTCTGGAGCTGACGGCTGAAGAGCGGCAACTCATCATCAGCGGGCCGAACACCGGCGGCAAGACGGTGGCTTTGAAGACCGTGGCGCTGCTGGCCATGATGGCGCAGGCGGGAATTCCGGTGCCTGCCACGCGTGCGAGCCTTCCGGTTTTCACCGCGTTCCTCGCTGACATTGGCGATGCGCAATCGATCGAGGCGGCGCTATCGACGTTCTCCGCGCACATCACGAATCTCGACCGGCTCTCGCGATTGGCGAATGCACGCTCGCTGGTGCTGCTCGATGAGCTGGGCTCGGCGACTGATCCCGAAGAAGGCGCTGCGCTGGCTGTGGCTGTGGCGCACCACTTTCTGAAGGCCGGCGCGTGGACGCTGATCTCGACGCACCACACGTCGCTCAAGGTCTACGCGGCGAATGCGCCGGGTGTGCGCAACGCAGCGGCGGGCGTGGATGAGCGAACGCTGGCGCCGAATTATCAGTTTCACCTCGGCGTGCCGGGAGCGTCGGCGGGAATTCAGACGGCGGAGCGGCTGGGCCTGAATGCGGCGATCATCGCCGCGGCGCGCGATCGGCTGGGCTCGCAACAGGCTGACATTGCGCGCTTCCTTGACAAGCTGCATAACGAGCTCGCCGCGCTGGAAGTGGAGCGCAAAGGGGCGCGCGAGCAGCAGTACGCGCTGAACCAGGAGAAGAAAAAGCTCGAGCGCGAGGGCGATGTGGAGGCGCGCAACCGCGTGCGCGAGCTTGAGGCCAAGCTGGCTTCGCTGCTCAAGGATTTCGAGTTTCAGATGCGGGAGAATGTGCGCGCCATTGAAGACCGGGCGGCGCAGCAGAAGCTGTCGAAAGAAGCAGAACGGCGGATTCAGCGGCTGCGGCGCGAGTTCCAGGAAAGCTTTAATCAGACAGTGGTGGCTCATCGCACAGGCGCGGACCAGGGCGACGCCAACGCGCAGCCGCACGTGCTGCGCCATATCGCTCCCGGCGACCAGGTGCGCATCAAGTCAATGAACAAGATTGCGGTGGTGCAGCGGGAGATTGAGAAGGATCTCTTTGAAGTGGCGCTGGGTCCGATCAAGATGCGCGTGCGCCGTGACGAGATCTCCGCACCTTCACCTTCTGGAGGAGATTCCGGGCAAGCAAAGGCCGATCCGTTGGCTGCCGCGCGTAAGCAGAAGGGCGTGCACGTTTCGGTGACCAGCGCGAACACCGACGGAATGCGCACGGAGATCAATTTGATTGGCCGCACGGTAGATGAAGCGACAGACGAACTGGAGAAGTATCTTGACCGCGCTTTTCTTGCCGGTCTGCCAAAGGTGCGCGTGATTCACGGCCACGGCGCCGGAATTTTGCGGCGCGGCGTACGTGAGTTTCTGAAGGGCCATCCGCACGTGGCGGGGATTGAAGAGGCCCCGCAAAACGAGGGTGGGCAGGGAGCAACCCTGGTGGAGCTCCGGCAATAGCCGCAAACTCGCCGTCAATGATGATGCTTGCGGCTAGCTGCGCGCCCTGCCATGGCCGGTCGAATTTCGATTCAAGATATTGTGATTGACTGACATGATTCCTTGGATTTTGCCGGCCATCCCCGCCAAGCGGTCAGCCTTTATGATTTGAGGCGAGATGACGCCGATAAAGGTATGCTCGATTATCTTCGCGATGCTCCTCGCTTCGATCTGGATTTCAGCGGCCGCCCAGACCGAATCACAAACCAACGACTTTTTTGCGGCGGCAGCCAAGGGTGACCTGGCCGGCGTCAAGGCGCTGCTTGCGCAAAAAGCGGATGCGAATGCAAAGCTGGCTACGGGCATGACTGTTTTGATGGCGGCAACATTGAATGGCTCCCCAGAAGTCGTGCGCGCCCTGATTGATGCCCATGCCGACGTGAATGCAGTGACAAATGATGGCTCGACTGCACTGATGGCGGCGGCGCAGTTTGATCACCTGGGGGCAGCGAATGCGCTGATCGGGGCACATGCCAACGTAAATTCGCGCAATCGTGACGGCATGACCGCATTGATCGCAGCAGCGGCGGCGCGTCACGTCGACGTCATGCGTGCCCTGATCCATGCAGGAGCTGACGTGAATGCAAAGAATAACGATGGCGGGACCGCTCTGATGGCGATATCGCAATATGGCCCCGTCGAAGGAGTGGAGGCGCTGCTGAAAGGCGGGGCTCAAGTGAACGCCAGAAGCAACGCGGGCGATACGGCGCTGACAATTGCCGCAATTACTGCGAGTGCAGACGTGGTGCAGGCGCTGCTGCGGGGCAAAGCCAATGTGAACGCTCCGGGCCAGTCTGGACTCACGCCGCTCATATTGGCATCGCTGAACGGTCCGGCGGAGATGGTGAAGGATCTGATTGCCGCTAAGGCCGACATCAATGCGAGGGCGATTGACGGCACGACGGCACTGACATACGCGGCCTTTGGTGGCCGAGCGGACGTGATTCCTTTGCTGCTTGACGCCAAAGCCGATGTAAACACCAGGGGTGGAATGGGTGTGGCGTCAGTGATGTGGGCGGCGCAGAACGGCAACCCGGACGCTGTGCGCGAGCTGATCGCCGCGCACGCCGACGTGAACGCCAAGGCGACCGTGCCAGGTACGGCTGAAGAAGACGGCGATGCGACGGCGCTCATGGTGGCGTCGCAAAAGGGCCATTTCGAGGCCGTGCGCCTGCTGCTCGAAGCAAAGGCTGATGTGAACGCAAAGACAACCCGCGGCATTACGGCATTGATAACGGCGTCGGAGTATGGCCATCTTGACATTGTGCAGGCGCTGGTGGCTGCCGGCGCCGACGTCAACGCCAGAACAACCTTGAATAAAACCCCTCTGAACGCCGCAAAACAGGACGATATCCGAGCATTCCTGATAAAGGCGGGAGCCAAACCTTAGCCCGGCGACCGCAGCACCGAAGAGCAACCACAGGTCCTTCGGCTGCGTTTGGCACGCGGAGCGCGCCAAACTTCCCGCATGATGACAGAGAGTAGTTTGGGCGCCCCAAGGGGAAGTGGTTACGCCATCGCTTCGCGGCCCATGGGCTCGAAGACGAGCTGGTTCGATTTGCGGTCGACGTCGATGCGTACGTGCGAGCCGTGCAGGACTTCGCCATCGAGTATCTTGATGGCGAGCGGATCCTGCACCATGCGCTGCAGTGCGCGCTTGAGCGGGCGCGCGCCGTACGCTACATCGGAGCCGGCTTTCAAGATCAATTGCCGCGCCGGTTCGCTCAACTCGAACGAGATAGCCCGGTCTTCGAGCAGCTTGCGCACTTCGTTCAGCCGCAGATCGAGAATTTGACTCGAGCTGCGCGTTTCCCAGCGGACGGAAGATGACGATATCGTCCACGCGGTTGAGGAACTCCGGCCGGAAGTGCTCGCGCAGCACACGCATGACGCTTTCGCGCGCCATGTCGAAATCCTGCTCGGTCTTCAAAGCCTCGCCGGCAAGCATGGCTGCGCCCAGGTTCGAGGTCATGATGAGTACCGTATTCTTGAAGTCCACAGTGCGGCCCTTGGCGTCGGTCAGGCGGCCGTCGTCCATCACCTGCAACAAAATGTTGAAGACATCCGGATGCGCCTTTTCGATTTCGTCGAAAAGGATGACCGCATAGGGACGGCGGCGCACTGCCTCAGTCAACTGGCCGCCCTCGTCGTAGCCCACGTAGCCTGGAGGCGCGCCGATGAGGCGAGCCACGGCATGCTTCTCCATGTACTCGCTCATGTCGATGCGAACCATGGAGTGCTCGTCGTCGAAGAGAAACTCGGCGAGCGCGCGGGCGGTTTCGGTTTTGCCAACGCCTGTGGGCCCGAGGAAAATGAACGAGCCGATGGGGCGCTTGGGATCGCTCAGCCCGGCGCGCGAGCGGCGAATGGCGTTTGCCACCACGGTCAAGCGCGGCATCCTGGCCGACAACGCGCTCGCGCAGGCGGTCTTCCATCTGGACGAGCTTCTTGACCTCGCCCTCCAACATGCGCGAGACGGGAATGCCCGTCCACTTGCTGACGATCTTGGCGATGTCTTCCTCGTCGACCTCTTCTTTCAACATGCGCGGCTGCGCCGGCATTTGCCGTCCTGCGCGGCATTCAGTTTCTTGAGCTCGGCTTCGAGCTTGGGCAGTTCGCCGTACTGGATCTGCGCGGCACGATCGAGCTGGCCCTTGCGGGTTTGCTCCTCCATTTCAAAGCGCAGCGCCTCGATCTTCTTTTTCAAATCGCTGATGCGGGTGCTTGCCTCGCGCTCTTTGGTCACACGCGCGCTGTAGTGCGGTGATCTCCTCAGTAAGCGTAGCCACTTCGCGCTCGACTTCATTGCGGCGCTGGACACTGTTGGGGTCAGTCTCGCGCTTCAGCGCGGCAAGTTCGATCTCCAGCGACGTTGCTTCTGCGCTTCCGTTGGTCGATTCCGTTGGATCTGAGCTATTCTGAATGGCGAGCGACGCGGCGGCTTCGTCGACCAGGTCAATGGCCTTGTCGGGCAGGAAGCGGTCCGAGATGTAGCGGTGCGAGAGCGTGGCCGCGGCGACGATTGCTGCATCCTTGATGCGCACGTTGTGGTGCGTCTCGTAGCGGTCTTTCAGGCCGCGAAGGATGGCGATCGTGTCCTCGACGTTGGGCTCGCCGACGTAGACAATCTGGAAGCGGCGCTCGAGGGCCGCGTCCTTCTCAATGTATTTGCGGTACTCGTTCAGCGTGGTTGCGCCGATGGCGCGCAGCTCGCCGCGCGCCAGCGCCGGCTTGAGCATGTTGCTGGCGTCGATGGCGCCTTCGGCCGCGCCCGCGCCCACGAGCGTATGCAGCTCGTCGATGAAGAGCACGATTTGCCCGTTCGATTCTTCGATTTCCTTGAGCACGGCTTTGAGCCGGTCCTCGAACTCGCCGCGATACTTGGCGCCGGCGAGCATGGAGCCGAGGTCGAGCGAGATGACGCGCTTGTCGCGCAGGCTCTCTGGCACGTCGCCCGAGACGATGCGCCGGGCGAGGCCTTCGACGATGGCTGTTTTGCCGACGCCGGGCTCGCCAATGAGCACAGGATTGTTTTTGGTGCGGCGGCTCAACACCTGGATGACGCGGCGAATCTCCTCGTCGCGGCCGATGACCGGGTCGAGCTTTCCGCTGCGCGCAAGTTCGGTGAGGTCCTTGGCGTATTTTTCCAGGGCCTGAAACTTGCCCTCGGGATTCTGGTCGGTAACGCGCTGCGAGCCGCGAACGGCAGTGAGCGCCTTCAGGATGGCGTCGTGCGTAGCACCGGCTGCAACCAGGGCGTCGCGCGCGGTGTCGCCTTTCAAGTGCGCGATGCCGAGCAACAAATGCTCGGTAGACACGTACTCGTCTTTGAAGTTTGCGGCTTCTTTGAAGGCCTGTTCGAGAGCCTTGTTGAGCGCCTGGCTCAGGCCCGGCTGCGCGGACGCACCAGCGACGCGAGGCAGTTTCTCTTCGATGCCATGCAGGTCGTTCTCAAGCCGCTCCGTGGGCACACCAATCTTCTCGAGCACGGCGGGGATGACTCCCTCGCGGTCCTCAATGAGCGCCAGCAACAGATGAACGGGCTGAATCTCGGGGTTGCCGAGCTCCGACGCGCGCGACTGCGCCTGCTGCATCGCCTGCTGCGACTTGACGGTGAATTTGTCCCAACGAATAGCCATGGAAAACCTCAGTGGTCAGTGAACAGTGGACAGTGATCAATTCCGGCACTACTATCCCGCTATCCGCGACACAAATATCTCAATGATTTTTGTCGATCGTTTTCGCCATGCTAGTGTTTGCAGTTCGGTGGCCAGGAGAAAGCAGCCGGGAGCGGGCATCAAGGCCCATTCTCCCGGACACAGAAACTGACCACTGATCACTGTCCACTGACAACTGCTCTTACGCAGCCAGTTTGCCGCCCACATTGACTTTGATCTGCTTGGGCTGGGCTTCGGGCTTCTTGTTCAGCTCCAGCTTGAGCACGCCAGCATTGTAGCTCGCCTGCACATGCTCTGTGTCAACAGTGGAAGGCAGTGTGAAGGCACGGTAAAAGCTGCCGTAGCTCCGTTCGATGCGATGGAAGTTTTGTTCCTTCTCCTCTTTCTCGAACTTGCGCTCGCCCTTGACGGTCAGCGTGTTGTTTTCCACGCGAACGTCCAGGTCCTTCTCTTCGATGCCGGGGACTTCGAGCTTGAGGACGACCTTTTTCTCGTCCTCATAAATGTCGACTGCCGGCACAAAGCTGGCGGTGGTCAGCGGGCCTTCACCGGATTCATTGAAATCGCGGAAAAGGGAGTTGACGCGGTTCTGCAGTGCAACGACTTCCCGGAACGGGTCCCAACGAGTGATTGCCATGACTTAACTCCTCCAAATGAGTTTTCGATGATTGGGCTGGGGTTGAGCACCAGCCACACAATCGATCTGATGAAACTATAGCACAAATGATTCATAAAATATGAGCGTTATACACTAATATATAGAAACATGAATATAACTGTTTATTTGTCAATAAAATGTGGACTAACAATTTAGAACCGTGGGAAGCTTTGCGGGTCTAAGCCGGCGCAAAAGCAGGGGTGGTTGGCTCCGCCTCGGCCCGCGGCCCGGTGGGCAATAAGGTCAGCGTCAGAACTGTGATGTCGTCTTCCTGCCCGTAACTCTGGGCGGTCAGGGCGATCGATTCGGCGGATTCGGTGGAGATCTTGGCGGTCCGCTCGAAGCCGAAGAGCTCGCCGGTGCCGTTGCGTGCTTCGACCACGCCATCGGAGAGAAGTGTCAGCCGCTCGCCGGGCACAAGAGGCAACGCGGAATCGGTATACGCAGTATCGGCAGCAACCCCCAGCGGGAGTCCGGAATCAACCAGCATCTCGCGGCCGTTGCGGTACGGGGCAAGATGTCCCGCGTTGGCAATGACCGCTCGGCCATCGGACGCGATTTCAAGCACCAGGCAGGTGACGAAACCGCCGCCGTCTGACGCTTTGGCAAGCTGTGCGTTCAGCCGGCTGAGAATGCCGGAAGGTGGCAAGTCTTCCTGCGCGAGAGAGCGCAGCGCACCCACCACGAGAGTGCCGAGCATGGCCGCCTTGAGTCCTTTGCCGCTCACGTCGCCGATGGCAACGAGGACGGAGCCGTCAGGTCGCGGAAAGATCTGGTAAAAGTCGCCGCCCACTTCACTGGCAGCGAAATACGCTGCCTCAAACCGGAAATTCGGCGTTACGGGCAAATCCGCGGGCACCAGTTGTGTCTGAGCCCTGTGCGCCGCTTCCATCTCTGCGGAAAGCCGCTCATCGCGTTCGGCCGTGCGGGTAAAGCGCATCATCAGCAGAGCCGCAATGGCGAGGTAGGCGACGAGTGACGACACGTCTCCCCATGTGACCGAAAAGAGAGACCCACGGTAGAGGTTTACAAACGAGTAAGTGTTGATTGCATTGGCGTAATAGAGGTACTTCAAAAACTGCATGAACGCTGTCATTAAGCTGCTGAGCAGGAAGGGGACCATCAGCAACTGCGCTTCGTGGTTGCCTGCCCATGCCAGACGCACGAGCCGCGCAAAGACGAGAATGCAAAGAATCAGTGGAACGAAGACCCAGACTAAATCTGCATAATCAACCGAAATATAGCCCGGAACAGCGAGTCCGGAAGGAATCGGCGCGAGCAACAACAAGACGACGGCGGTGCGGAGCAGCTTATCGGCGGGAGCGCGAAGGAAGCGCCAGATAAAGAGCAGCCAGAATATCACCATGGCTGCCTCGATACAGTTTGCGGCGAAGATCCAGACGTGCGCAGGCCAGAAATACGTGCGATAACACCATGAGCCAACGGTTTGGGCGCCATCACAGAAGAGAAAAAGAGCGGCCCAGGCGTATTCAGTGGAGCGCAATCGGAGAAGGAAAAGGCCAATACTGAACAAACCGATCGCCGCGGCTACTGCGGAAACAATCCAGTCAGGGACGATGGAGACCGCGTATTGAAAAATTGCCAATTGGCCGAGGCGATCGACGGTTTGCGAGGCCCCGACGCTTGGGTTTGTGGCGCGGCCTACAAATGGGTAATTCTTGGCGGAGTCTTGCGGTTGCCAGACTCGAATGGCAAGCGTAATGGTCTTTCCGTTGAGCGCCGGGGGCAGCGGGAATGAGTGAGGGACTCCCGAATAAGCCAGCCAGACCGGAACGGGGCGCATCTTGCCGATGCCGCCGATGAACTGGCCATCAGCGTAGATTTCATCGGCGCTGTTGATTTCAGTGAACCCAAGCGCAAGAGGAGATCGTGTTGCCGGCAACTTCACTTTGACCCGGTACCACGAGAAGCCGTAGTAACCCTTGTAACCTTGCTCGGCCCAGGTCTTGTCGATGCGCAGCAGAGACCAGTGGGAATCGTCAAAATCGGGCGCGGCCCACTGCAGATCGTCGCCGGTGTGGAAGCGCCATGCCGCGGTGATGGCGACAGGGCCCCCTGCGGGGGAGAGGTCGGCATACTGCGCGCGCAAGTCAGGCGCTGAGAAAGACGCAAGGAGCAGAAGCCAAAGCAGGAGCTTACGCATGGGGTGCCTCCACAGGAACGGGTTTGAGTGCAAGCGTCAGCACCGTGATGTCGTCTTCCTGGCCAAAGGATTGGGCGGCGTGGGCAATGGCTTCGGCAGATTGGGAACTGAGATTGCGGGTTCGTTCGAAGCCGAAAAGCTCGCCGGTTGCGTTGCGAGCTTCAACAACGCCATCGGTAAGGAGGGTGAGCGTGCTGCCAGGAGCCAGCGTGAAGGTTGATTCCGTGTAGTTGGTATCGGCGGCGAGGCCCAGAGGCAGGCCGTTTTCGAGAGCCTGTTCCGATCCGTCGAGATAGGGCGGAAGATGGCCGGCATTGGCGGCGGCGAGCGCACCATCGGGGTCAACGCGGATCACGAGGCAGGTGGTGAATCCGCCCTGGCTGCGCGCCAGCATCCGTTGATTCATGGCGGCGAGGATTTCGCCCGGCGATTGCGTGTAATGCGCGAGCGTGCGCACGGTTCCGACGAGGAGCGAAACGGTCATCGCTGCGGGCATGCCCTTGCCGCTGACGTCGCCGATCACAATCAAAACACCGCCAGCCGGTGTGGGCAGAATTTGAAAGAAATCGCCACCCACCTCTCCTGCGGGCTTGTAGACGCTTTCGATCCTGAATCCGGGCACGGAGGGAAGCGCTTCAGGGACAATCACCTGCTGCACGGCGCGGGCCGCGCGCATCTCGCCTGCAAGCATGGCGCGCTCGCGAGCGGTTTGCCGCTGATCGCGAAAGAGCAGGGCGAGCAGCGCGACAACGACGCAGAGGGTCAGAACGGCCTCGACGTCTGAAACGGGGTTGGCCCACAACGCCAGCAGGTCGGGGATGCCGCGAGTGTGCGTGCCGGTGAATCGCACGCCGAAGAAAGCCGCCATGGTCGCGCCCCAGGCCATGCAAAGCGCTGCCAGCGGTTTCATGCGGAGGGTGAGGCGTTTCCAGGGCAGAAAGGCAACAAAGGGCGCGGAGGACTCAAGGATCCCAACGAGCGCGCTTCCTCTCGCGACCGGACCGGAACGGAGCGCATCGAGCCAGAGCGCCTGCGGTACGGAGAGAAGCGGTACGGCGAACGTCACGGAGTACTGAACGATTGCCAGGCCGATCAAAATCCAAAAAAGCAAAGGCACGCGCCGGCGCGCGAGGGCAAAGAAGAAAAGCGTGCGGGCGATATTGCTGGTGGTAGCACCTATGGCCCATACGGCAAAGTAGGCCGCCGCGGAATAGGCGAGAAAGGCCGCGGCGCCGAAGTAGTCGAGGTAAATCGGCACCATCGACAGGCATTCCAAGGAAAGCAGCAAAAGATCGTAGCGGCTGCGGTCGTTGAGCCAGAGGCCCAGCAGGATGAGTCCGAGAACGCCGATAATGCTGAAGCAGACCGTGGGAACGAGATGGCTGCGAACTTGATTGAATGCGATCGCGTCCCGCCGATCCCGCAGCAGCGGCTCGTCTCCGCCGAGAATCCGGAGCGGCGGCAAAGTCCCCACAGGAACCATTGAGGCGATGCGAAACGTAATGCGCAGCGCGATCGTGGTGGGTTGGGTGAAATCGCCAGAGAGAGGCCAATTGCGAATTGCGTTCATGGTGAATCTGCCGCTCTGGAGATCACCGGCTGTGCCGAGTAATTGACCGTTGCTGAAGACCTGATAGGCCGCGAACAACGTGACCTGCAATGCTGGGCGGTCGGCGTCGCGGAGAGAAGAAAGGTCAGCGTGGCAGCGGACCCATACGTGCGGTTGATAGGGCTGGGGATTCCACCGCGCGTACAGCTGCCAGCTGGACTCATCGAAGTGGGGTGCACTCCAGGCGAGGTTGTCGCCTGCGTTCCAGACGCACTGCTGCGGTGCTACGGTGATCAGCGATTGCGCAAACCCGGCGAACGGCGCGGCAAGCAAGAGGACCGGGATCAACCTACGCATGAACCACCTCGGCAGGCGCAAAGCTGAGCGTGAGCACAGTGATGTCATCTTCCTGGCCAAAGGCCTGCGCGGCTTCAGCTACCTTCGCGGCAGATTCGGTGGAAATAGAGCGCGTGCGGTCGAAGCCGAAGAGCTCGCCGGTGGCATTGCGGGCTTCGACGACACCATCCGACACGAGTAGCATCGATTCGCCCGCGGCGAGTTCGAAGCGCATGGTGGGGAATGCGATTCCCGGCACAGCGCCCAGCGGCAACGTGCCTTCCATCGGCAGCTCCTTTCCATTGATGTAAGGCGGCAGTTGTCCGGCGTTGGCCAGCATGACGCTCCCATCCCGCTCGATGCGCATGGCCATGCAGGTTACCAGGCCGCGCCCCTGCAGGCGCTCGTTCAGCAGGGCCAGAATCTCGCCTGCGTCGCCGGTGAACTTGAATGCCGTGCGAATCGCTCCCACGATCAGCGCAGCAAGCATTCCGGCCTTGAGGCCCTTTCCGGCCACGTCGCCCATTACAAGCAGTGTGCTGCCGTCGCGAGGGTCGGGCAGCACCTGGAAGAAATCTCCGCCCACCTCGCGCGAGGGAAGGTAGACGCTTTCGATTGCGAGACCGGGCGTGGGTGGCAGCTTTTCCGGGATGAGGTACTGCTGAATCTCGCGCGCCGAGGCCAGTTCGCCTGCCATCTGCGCCCGCTCCACAACCACCAGCCGTTGCTCGCGGAACAGCAGGCCCAGCAGCGCGGCAAGAACGCACGATGTGACGAATCCCCGCACATCGAGCATCGCGCCGGACCAACGGCCGAAAAGTTGCGGAAGACCCAGCAACGGGCTTTGTGTTGCTTGCACCGCAAACCAAAACCCATCGGCAATTCCCCACAGCATGCACAAAGCCGCGACCGGCCGCACGCGCGGGGTAAGCCGCGCGTAGGGCCAGAATGCGACAAACGGCGCAAGCGAGAGCGCCACGTTGATGGGACCGGCCAGGAGAATGATGAAATCGCCATAACGCGCAAACCAGAGCGGCTGGCTGCCCAGAAAAACAGGAGCCGCCGTCCATAAGCGGACCATCGTTGTGGCAACCGCGAGAATCCAGAAAAGCCGAGGAACGCGGCGCCGGGCCAGCACGAAGAAGAACAAGAGCTGTACGAATGGCTGAATGCAGTTGCTTGCCGTGTAAACGACACGGTTGGCAAGGAACGAATAATTCAGCAGCGCGGCCGCCGCGAATTCGTTCAGGCGCAGGGCCGCCGTGCACAAGCAACTTACGCTGAGCAGCAACAGCTCATAGCGGCTGCGATCATAAATAAAGAGGCCGAGAAGCATGACGGCAATGACGCCGATGATGCCATAGCAGATCGCAACATCGGCATCTTGCGAAATCCGGTTCAGCACCGTGCGGGCACGAACGCCTTCGAGCTCGCCCAGGTCCCCGACCCGAATTTCCAGCCGGGGTGCCGGTAAGCTCAGGACAAGGTTGGAATTCATACCTACCGCCCCCAGTCGGCGGACCATGCGCAGCGCCACGGTCGAGGGTCCTGGCCAGAGGGGATTCGTGTTGACGGGGAAGGCGCGCATTGTATCCACGCTGAAGTTGCCGCTTTCGAGATTACCCGCGCTGCCAACGAGAACTCCGTCGATGTAGAGCTGGTAAGCGGCGGTGGTATACAGCTGGATCGCGGGGTGCGCGACTGATTGCAGCGCGGCCAGATCTGCGTGGCAGCGTGCCCACATCTGCGTCTGACCGGGAGGCGACTTCCATGTCGCGTACGGCTGCCAGCTCGACTCGTCGAGATTGGGCGCACTCCAGGCGGGGTTGTCGCCCGCGTGCCATACGCACTGCTGCGGCGAGATTGTGACGACGGATTGCGCGGCGAGATGAACCGTGGCGAGGACGAGAGCAAAAGACAGCAGTCCCGCTGATACGGGCAATCTCTGGGGAAGCATGGCACGAGCATACCTTGTTGAATCTAAGAGCAAAAATAAAAATTTGCGGGCGCGTGAACATGGAAGCTGGGCGCGCCATGCAGGACGAAGTCGGGCCACGGGCCTCTAAAATGAAGTTCTCATGTCGCATTTTCCAATTGTGGAGGCCGTGAACTGGCGCTTGGTCTGGCTTGTGGTAGCAGGGTTTGTGGCCGGAGTGCTGAATGCCGTGGCGGGTGGCGGATCGTTTCTGTCGTTCCCGGCGATTCTCGGCATGGGCGTTTTGCCCGTGCAGGCCAACGCCACGAACACGGTGGCGATCTGGCCGGGGCAGTTGACATCGGTTGCCGCGTACTGGCCGGACGTGCGCAAGAACCTGCGCGCAGCGATGCTGATGGGGCTGGCCGGACTTGTAGGCGGAACGGCGGGCGCTGTTGTGCTGTTGAGCACACCGCAGATGACCTTCATGCGCCTGGTGCCGTGGCTGCTGCTCGGCGCGGCCTTGACATTCGCCGTGAGCGGGCCGGTTGCGCGCTGGCTGGAGCGGCTAAAACGCAAGCGGCACGAGCGCGCCGTGGCCGGCGAAGTTCATGCGCCGCAGCGGGCGCCGCTGTTCTTCGCGACCATCGCTGTGAGTTTTTACGTGGGATACTTTGGCGCCGGGGCGGGATTTCTGTTTATGACCATGCTGGCGCTGTTTGGATACGAGGATCTTCACGCCATCAATGCGCTGAAGGTGGTAGCGAACACGCTGGCCAACGGCATCGCGTTTGTGATCTTTGTGGTCGATGGGCAGGTGGTGTGGCGCTATTGCCTGGCGGCGATGATTGCCGCAGCCATCGGCGGCTACGCTTCGGCCAGCCTGGCAAAGCGCGTACCGCAACCGGCGCTGCGAGCTCTGGTGGTTGTGATCGGGCTGGGTATGGCGGCGTGGTTCTTCGCAAAGCAGTGAACAGCTGGCAGCAGACGGCTAACCGTGAACAGCCGACAGCAGACAGCGGATAGGGAACAGCGGGGAGCTTCGAGGAGCCAGCTTGAACTGTGCGCTGATTGCTGTGAACTGTAAACTGTATGTATGAGCCACGAGGGCATTCGCATCGCGTCAAAGGAAGAGCAAGCGCGCGAGAATCAGCAAAACCAGCCGTTGCCGAAGATCGCCGTGACGCCGGAGAAAGTGCGCGTGCTGATGACCGAGGGCAAGGGCCTGGAGATTGACTGGGCCGACGGCCACAAGAGTGCGTGGAGCTTTGCGTGGCTGCGCGACGCCTGCCCCTGCGCCACATGCGTGGATGAGCGCCTGCAGGAGGGCCGCAAACCGGGCCAGCCAAAGCCGAAGCCCGCCTCGCTGCTGCCCATGTACACGCCGCCGCCGAAGCCAGCCAGCGCGCACCCCGTGGGCCGCTACGCCATCCAGTTCAACTGGGCCGACGGGCATTCCGGCGGAATCTACTCGTGGGAGTATCTGCGGCGCGTGTGCCAGTGCCAAGAGTGCACGTTCGTCGAGGCGGAGACCAAAGGAACACCGAACTGATTCCCGAGCTACTTTGCAGGTTCTGGAACGGGAAGGTCGGAGTTGTAGGTGTCTACGATGCACTTCCACTTTCCGGTGGGCTGCTTTTTCCAGACCTCAAGAAATTTGCCGGTATCGTTCACGGGGCCGCTCTCGCTTGAAGCGCCAATCGTGAGTTTGTAGGTGCCGTAGATGTAGCCCAGCTCGCCCGACTGCGCAACTTCGACCTTCGACCATTTCCACGAAACAGATGTGTGGGGGCCGAGGAGTCCGGCCCACGACTCGCGAATCGACTTCTTGTCTGTTGCGATGGGCGCATTGGGCGGCAACAGAACCGCGTTATTCGCGTAAAAGGCGACCGTGTCGTCAAGATCGTTTCGAGCAGCGGTGGCGGACCACTCTTCGTCGAGCGTCCGAAGCTGAGATTCTGCCGCATGTCGATCGGCGGCAAACGCCTGTCGGCCAAGGCTTACGGTGGCGCACAACGCCACCGCGACGATAGTCAGTGGGAGTCGCGACATGGGCGAAGTGTATCATTCGACTGCCGGAAGGCAGGAACGCCGAATTAGCCTTTTGCTTGGGGACTCGTCATTGCTTCCGGTCGTTGCGGTAGCCCTGCATCCCGCCGATGGCGGCGCGGCCGATGGGCACGATTCTTTCGATCCGGTGATGGTGCATGCGATGCAGTGCGTACATCACGGACAATTCAGCCGCATTATCGAGAACGCCGAGACCGATCTCGCCAGGCCAGCCCTGCTCGACGAACGGCCTGGCTAGTGGGTCAGTTTCACCTTGGCCGTGGCCAGCACGTTGTGTGGTGATGGCGTCCGATGCCTGGCCGAGAAGGCTCACGGTGATGAGGGCGATGTTGAGTTTGTCGAAGAATCTGTGGCTGGGCGCCTCGTGGATATCCGGAGGGATCCGGTCAATTTGTTTTCCGAAGTCCCAATATGTACCGAGTGATGCCTGCGGTTGATTTCGCCAGAACTGACAGGGACCCGGGCAGTCCTGATAGGTAACTCCGGAAAAGGTGGCTGTCTGACTGATGTCGTCCCTTACGATTACGTCGCCCAGGTCAAATCGCACAAGCAAACGAGATGCGGGAGAGTATTCCACACCGCCGCCAAGCTCGATTGCAGGGGAATTGCGGCTCCCGGATTGATAGTCGATTGGGGGACTCGCAGGCGTTGTAAACACGATCCATGTTGGAACGCTGCTCCAACTTACAAAGCCCGTCTCTGCTTCGGCAAACAGCCCCCACTTGCGCCCGCGAGCAGAGCCCCTCGCCCCCGCCAGGAATTCGGAGCCATGGCCGCCCCAGAGAGGTGATTCGACAGAGGCGACACTTCGAGGTGTGATGTTGAACCGGGATTCAACTGCAAAGTACTGGTTCACATTGAACGCAGCGCTAACCCCGAGAGAAAACTCAGGCCTCGGACACAGCGGACAGCCGACATTAAGGTGGAGATCTGATACCTGTCCGCCAATTTCAAATCGCCGCAGGCTGGTATCGGGCGCAGGGACAGGAGGTGGCGCAGACAGGCTCTGGCCGTAAAGGCCCGATGCGGAAAAAATGACCGCAAAAAAGAAAGCTGTATGATTCAATGCGCGAATTGTACACCCGGGCTGATGCCTCGTACGGCAGACAGGTGATAACTGCGAACGATTCGAGATTGGACGGTGCGCCGTCTACTAGAATTCCCTTATGAGAATTGGATTTCTTGGTTTGGGCAAGATGGGCGCAGCGATGGCGCGGCATTTGATCGCTGCCGGTCATGAGCTGCGCGTGTGGAATCGGACCGAGGGGCGCACGGAACCGCTGATCCGCGAGGGCGCGATTGCCGCGGCTACCCCGGCGGAGGCTGAACTGGGCGTGGACGCCGTGATCACGATGCTCTTTGACGATGCGGCGTATGAAGAGGTAGTTTTCGGCGCCAACGGATTGATGGACGCGCTCAGCCCTGGTGTGCTGCATATCGCGTGCAGCACCATCAGCGTGGCGCTAAGCGAGCGGCTGACCAATGAACACGCAAAGCGCGGGATCGAGTTTGTAGCGGCGCCGGTGTTCGGGCGCCCCAACATTGCCGAACAAGGCAAGCTGTGGACCGTAATGGCCGGCGCGGAAGAGGCCGTGGCCAAGGCGCGCCCGCTGCTGGAGACGTTCTCGCGCGGCATCTCGGTGGTGGGCAAGGAGCCGCGCCAGGCGAACGCCGTGAAGCTGGGCGGCAACTTCCTCATCAGCGCGATGCTCTACTCGCTGAGCGAGGCGTTTGTTTTTGCCGAGGGGCAGGGAATCGATCCGGGTACGTTTTTCGAAGCCGTGAACAGCGCGCTGTTTCAGTCGCCCTTTTACGCGGCCTACAGCAAAGTGATGCTGCACCCGCCCGAGCATGCCGGTGCGTCGATTACGCTGGGCGAAAAAGACACGCGGTTGCTGCGCGAGGCGGCGGCCAGCAGCGGAACGCAAGTGAAACTAGCCGACACGTTGGCTGAAATCTTTTCGAGCGCCCGCGCGGCCGGGCTCAGCAACGAGGATTGGGCCGTGGGCATGTACCGCATGTCACAGCGGCGCAATTCGTCTGTAAGATAAAAATTAGTCCTCGGACCTGTTCCAGGGCGCGTACCTTGAAGGGAATGGGTTTAAGCCGCGTTCCCAAAGAGCCTCGAGGGAAAACATGCCGAACACGAGCCTCAAAGGGAAGATCGTCTTCATCACCGGTGCAAGCGCCGGTATTGGCGCAGCCACGGCCATGGTTTTCGCGGCTGAGGGCGCACGGCTCTTGCTGGCCGCCCGGCGCGCCGGCAAACTGGCTGAGGTTGCTTCAAAGGCGCTGGCCCGCGGCGCCGCCGCAGTGCATTCCATCGATCTGGATGTGCGCAGCCGTCATGCCGTGCAGCGCGTGATCGACGAACTGCCGCCGGAGTGGGCGGAAATCGACGTCCTGGTGAACAACGCCGGGCTCAGCCGCGGCATGGAAAAGCTCTACACCGGCAGGATTGAAGATTGGGAAGAGATGATCGACACCAACATCAAGGGGCTGCTCTATGTGGCGAGAGCGGTGGTTCCCGGGATGGTGGTGCGCGGACGCGGACACGTCGTCACTCTGGGCTCGATGGCCGGAGAGATTGTTTATCCGAATGGCGCTGTTTATTGCGGCACCAAGGCTGCCGCGCGCGCCATCAACGACGGTCTACGCGAGGATTTACTGGGCACGCCGGTGCGCGTGACGAGCGTCGATCCCGGCCTGGTAGAGACGGATTTCAGCCTGGTGCGTTTCCATGGCGACGCGGGGCGTGCCGCCAAAGTTTATAAAGGGATTTCTCCGCTTACCGGGGAAGACATTGCCGATGTGATTCATTGGGTTGTGACGCGGCCGGCGCATGTGAACATTGCGCGCGTCTCGCTGACCTCAGTACATCAGGCCAATACGCTACTCATCCATCGTGAGCAGTGAGCGACGCGTCGGCCCGACCATGCAGCAACGCAAGGAACGCGCGTGCGTCTTGTTCCTGACGCCCACAAGAGAGCCCTCGTACATTTTTAGTCTGGGGAAGAGGGGTGTGCGCTTTTCGGTTGCTGCTCGTCTTAATTCATTGCCTGTATTTGCGCCTCGACCTGAGCTAATGCAGCTTCAAGGGCGGCGCGGCGGCCGGGGTTCGACGTTTTTTGCGAGAGGATGTTTTCGCGTTGCAGGCCGAGCGCCTGTTTTTGCCGTTCCCGCGCGGCACGCTGTTGATCGGCCGCGCGACGCGCTTCTTCGCTTACAAGGCCGCTGCCGGCATACACGCCGGGGTTCTCCAAGCCATTTGCCATCTGCTCCTCCACCGATTTACTTTCCCATCCACGAGCCATATCTTCATTCTACGAGGACTTTCTCCAATTGAGTCCCGCAAAGTGACTATGATCAACCCTTGAGAGGGGCAGGTTGCAGATGCGCGCTTGGCAAGTTTCGACGTTTGGCATTGATTCTTTGGAGTTTGTGGAGCGGCCGACTCCCGCGCCGGGGCCGGGTGAGGTGTTGGTAGGCGTGCGGGCGGTTTCAATTAATTATCGCGACCTGATGGTTGTGAAAGGGGTCTACAACCCCAAAATGAAGTTGCCCCGCATTCCTTGCTCCGACGGTGCAGGCGAAGTTGTGGCCGTGGGCGCAGGGGTGTCCGCGTGGAAGCCGGGAGACCGCGTGGCCGGAATCTTTATGCAGAACTGGCTGGACGGGCCATTTACCGCGGCCAAGGCGCGCGGCGCTTTAGGCGGTGACGTCGATGGCATGTTAGCGGACTATGTTGTGCTGAAGGCAGAGGGACTGGTCGCTATTCCCGATTATCTCAGCTATCAGGAAGCCGCGACGCTGCCCTGCGCTGCAGTCACCGCCTGGAACGCCCTGGCTGAGGGAGACTTGAAGCCGGGCTCGACGGTGCTCATCCAGGGCACCGGAGGCGTGTCGATTTTCGCGCTGCAGTTTGCGCGGCTCAGGGGCGCGCGGGTGCTTGGCATCTCGTCCAGCTACGACAAGCTCGACCGCGCGAGCGCGATGGGGCTGGATGCAGGACTGAACTATCGAGACAATCCCGAATGGGATCGCTGGGCGATGGATCAGACTGGCGGCGAGGGTGTGGACCTGGTGGTAGAAGTTGGAGGCCAGGGAACCTTGGGGCGTTCACTCAGGGCGATTCGCCCGCGCGGAACGGTGGCCCAGGTGGGCGTGCTGACTAAGTCCGCCGACCCGTTTCCGATTCCGCTCATCCTGCACAAGCTTGCACGCATTCGTGGCATTTACGTGGGCTCGCGCAGGGATTTTTTGGACATGAATCGCGCCATATCTCTGGCTGAACTGCGGCCAGTAGGCGAGGATTTCGATTGGTCGCAAGTTCGCGAAGTGCTGGAGCGCATGGAGGACGCCAGCCACTTTGGCAAGCTGGTGCTGACGGTGAACTGAAGCAGGGAAGCGGAGCTAGCGGTGCTGGCCTGGGGATTTGAGCACCGGCGGCCGCCGCGGCGCCGGAGCTTTGCGGCGCAAACACATGATTTGACCGCGGACTTTGGCGTGCCAACTTGTCAACTTACCTGCTCGCCGCTTTTCGATTCCCCCCTGCATCGCAAGAACCGCTGACCACGCAAACTCCCCTAGCCCCGCTGCTGTTTGCGCTAGAGTGGACATGTGGATCTTCACGAAAAGATGCTCGCCGTTGCCATTGAGGAAGCTCGCCTCGGGCTCGCCGAGGGAGGCATCCCGATTGGCGCGGCGCTGTTTACTCGCGCCGGCGAACTCGTGAGCAGCGGCCACAACCGCCGCGTGCAGCAGGGCGACCCCAGCGTGCACGCCGAGACTGACGCGTTTCGCCGCGCCGGCCGCCAGCGCAGCTACCGCGACCTGGTCATGGTGACCACGCTGGCGCCTTGCTGGTATTGCAGCGGTCTGGTGCGTCAGTTCCGCATCGGCAAGCTGGTGGCGGGCGAGAGCCGAAACTTTGCTGGAGGCCTGGACTGGCTGCGCGAAAATGGTGTGGAAGTGATCGATCTGAATAACCGCGAGTGCCACGACCTGCTCGCGGGCTACATTGCAAGGCATTCTGAGATTTGGAACGAGGATATTGGAGAAGAGTGAAAGAGCTGGGAACAGGGAGTAAGGAGTAGGACCATCGTGCTACATGAGGAAACAGCGCTGAACTTGGAAGGCTATTCGATCGTCAACGGCGAGTCGCGGGTGGGGACCGGGGCTGCGTTTTATGGTGCCGATCCCGCAACGGGCGATCGCCTCGATCCCGTCTATCACTGCGCCTCGCTTGAGGATTTGCGCCTGGCTGCCGATCTGGCCGAGGAAGCCTTCGCGACCTACGGCAAGCTCGGTGGGCGCGACAAAGGCCGCTTTCTGCGCCACATAGCTGCCGGAATTGAAGCGATTGTTCTGGAGTTGGTGGAGCGGGCGCATCGTGAAACGGCCCTGCCGGAAGCGCGCCTGAAAGGAGAGTCCGCACGCACCATTCATCAGCTTCGGTTGTTTGCGCAGGTGGTCGAAGAGGGCTCCTGGGTGAATGCGCGTATCGATCCGGCGCAGCCTGATCGCACGCCGCTGCCGCGGTCGGATATCCGCTCGATGATGCGGCCGTTGGGTCCGGTGGCTGTCTTTGGCGCCAGCAACTTTCCGCTGGCATTTTCGGTTGCCGGCGGTGACACAGCCGCGGCCTTCGCTGCCGGCAATCCGGTGATTGTGAAGGCGCACCATGCGCATCCGGGGACGAGTGAGATGGTCGGCCAGGTGATCGCGCGCAGCGTGAAGGAGTGCGGCCTGCCGCCGGGCGTCTTCGCACTGCTCTTTGGCGCGGGCGCGGAGATCGGCGCGGCTCTCGTCGATCATCCCAAGGTGAAGGCCGTTGGATTTACTGGATCGCTTGCGGCCGGCAAGGCGCTGATGCAGCGGGCAGCGGCGCGGCCTGAGCCGATTCCGTGCTTCATGGAGATGAGCAGTGTGAATCCCGTGTTTGTGCTGCCTGAGGCGCTGCGTACGCGCACAGCGCAGATCGCAAGCGGGCTGTTCGGGTCGTTCACGCTGGGCGTGGGACAGTTCTGCACCAAGCCGGGGCTGGTGTTTTTGCCGCGCAATGCTGAGGCTGATGCGCTGGTTGCCGAACTCAAAGCGCAGGTGGAGAAGGCCGGCCTTTCGCCGATGCTTACCGAAGGAATCTCAAAAAGCTATCGCTCGGGCGTTGCGGGGCGCCGTGCGAATGGATGCGTTGAAACCATTGCGCAGGCGGTTGCGAACGGTGCGAAGAGTTCGTACGCAATCCCAGCGGTGATGCAAATTAGCGGCCACGACCTGCAGCGGGAGCCGGAATTGGCGACGGAAGTCTTTGGTCCGAGCACGCTGGTGATTCGTTACGAGAGCCGCGAGGAACTGATGAAGCTGGCGAGCTCGCTCGAGGGCCAACTGACGGCGACGCTACATGCGTCGGAGGCCGACCTGGCCGTCTTCGCCGATCTGATTGCGATCCTGGAGCGCAAGGCGGGAAGGCTCGTCGTGAACGGCTTCCCGACCGGCGTCGAGGTTTGCCACGCCATGGTGCATGGCGGACCCTATCCGGCTACGAGCGACAGCCGCGCAACGTCCGTGGGCACATATTCGATTTACCGCTTCGTGCGGCCGGTATGCTTTCAGGATTTTCCGCAAGCGGCGTTGCCGGACGAGTTGAAGAACGAGAATCCCCTAGGCATCTGGCGGCTGGTTGACGGCCAGTTCACGCGGGAAGCGGTTCCTGGGCGGATTTAGGAAGTCGCAGGGCCAGGATCAACACGCCGGCAACGATCAGCGCCACCGACATGCTGAGAAATCCGGCGCGAGAATTACCCGTGACAGCCTGCAGCAGCCCTACCAGCCACGTTCCTGCAAATCCGCCCAACGCTCCGAAACTGTTGACTAGCGCGATCACTTCGCCGGCTACATTGCGTGGCAGCATCTCAGGCATGATGGCAAAGAAGGGGCCGTAGGGCGCATACATTGCGCCACCGGCAACGATGAGAGCTGCATAGGAGAGCCAGAAGTTGTTGCCGGCCGTTGCGAAGGAGCAGAACAGCCCCAAACCTGAGAGGATCAGGAAGGGCCACACGAAAAGCTTGCGATTGAGCGCGCGATCGGAAAAATGTGCGACTGCGAGCATCAGGACGACGCCGAGAAGAAACGGCGCGGCGCTCAGAATTCCGACTTGTTCGATGCCGCGGGTGGACCCCGAGCGAATCATCTCCGGAATCCACAAAACCAATCCGTAAACGCCAAAGCTCCAGAAGAAATATTGCGCGCACAAAAGAACCACGCCGGGGACCCGGAGCGCAGCAGACAGATTTCCGCATGGCGGAAGCACCGTCTGCTCGAGCTCCAGCGCCGCTTCGAGCCGTTCACTGCCACCCGCGCTCAGCCACGACGCCTGGTGCGGGCGGTCACGTGCCACCAGCACCCATACAAATGCCCACAGAACGGACGGAATCCCTTCCAGGATGAAAGTCATCTGCCAGCCTGCCGCCTTGATCAGGAATCCGGTGACGGCGGCCATCCAGGTGACGGTGACCGGATTGCCAAGGATGAGAATTGCGTTAGCTCGCGAGCGTTCCTCACGCGTAAACCAGTTGGTGAGCAGGATCAGCATGGAAGGGAGAATCAAGCTTTCGGCCACTCCCAGCAGCATTCGGTCGACCACCAGAAGCCAAAACTGCCGGATCACGCCCGTGAGCGCGGAAAGCACGCCCCAGCTTATGAGCGCAAGGAAGATGAGCCGAGTGGCGCTCTTCCGCCTGGCATACGTGGCCGCGGGAATCTGGAAGAGAAAGTACCCGAGAAAGAACACCGAGCCGAGGAAAGCCGCGCGAGACTCGGTGATTTTGAGTGTTGCGGCCAAGCCGGCGGCCGCGCCAAAGCCGAAATTCGAGCGGCCAAGATAGGCAAGGCTGTAAGTCATGAAGACGACCGGCATCAGGTAGAGCCAGCGGCGACGCAGTCCCGCATGATCTTGCGCCGCATTGAGAGAGTTGTTGACGTGCACAGGAGCTTTATAGCATCTCGAAGCGGCGAGCGGGGCAACAACCGTGCCCCGGTGAGGGTGGTTCTGCTGACGGCGATGGCGGAGTGACGGGAGCAAGCTAGTGCTGCGGCTGACTGTTGCTGGGGAAGGTTGTCGCAGGGTCGAGTTCGGCGCGGGCGGCTGAGTCGACCCGCTTGATCTCGATTGCCTTCATGTGCGCGGCTTCGTGTTGCGCCTGCTGACAGGGGATTTCTTCGATGTGACTGTTGAGCCACTCAAAGGGGAACACTTCTAAATTGGTCATCTCTGCATAGAGCCGAACGCAGTATTGGCCACCGCCTTCAACATTGATCACGAGCGGCTCCTTGCCGGGCTGGGTGGAGTGCCAGGGGACGGTAAAGGAGTGTGCTCCGGGCTTGAGATGAACGGTCATGAAGCGGCCGGGGCGAACGTGGGCCACTAGCTGCGGCCCGTCGAAGAGCCAACCGGTGAAGGGCTGACGGCTCCTTGGAAGGAGACCTGCGGCTGTGCTTTTCACTGAATTGCCTGGAGTGTAGAAGGTGACGGTGCCTGTTTGGGCAAAGCAGGGTGTGATGGAGAGAGCCGCGATGAGAGCAACGCGGAGTGTAGTCATGGTCCAGACCGAGGGTAGTATCTCACAGGTTGAGGTCATATCCATTGCACGAGCGGACCGGGCTTCGTGCAGCAATCTGTTTAGGGAAAATCGTGACAGGTAAAGGAAATTCATCAAGGTTGCGAGTGGCGAGGGCCCGGGCTATACAAAATCAGTTTTCAAGCTGAGACGCGTCGTTCGTCCATGCGATCGCCTGCGCCCTCTATACTGATCTGCGGAAAGGTCTTTCCCATCGCAAACATTCCCCTGAGCTCGGTATTGGAGACGGACGCCAATCTCCTTGAGGTGGCAACGCACGCTCCGGGCCCCACTGGAAAGCTGCCGTTCTCCGCAGAGATGCTGCTTACCGAACCCAGTGGCAACTTATTTGGACTTACGCAAAATGCCGGCATGGGCTGGGCGCCGGAGCGGCTCCTCGATCCCGAATTCCTCATTCTGAGCACGCACGGCGGGCTGCGCGCCGAGAATGGCGAGGCGATCGCGCTGGGTTTTCACAGCGGCCACTGGGAGGTGGGCCTGCTGGTGGCCGAGGCCGCGCGCGAGCTGAAGTCACAGCGCGCCACGCCCTTTGCGGGAGCGTGTACCGATCCCTGCGACGGGCGCACGCAGGGCACCACGGGGATGATGGATTCGTTGCCGTACCGCAACGACGCCGCAGTGGTCCTGCGGCGGCTGATGCGCTCGCTGCCCACGGGCAAGGGCACCATCGGCGTGGCCACGTGCGACAAGGGGCTGCCGGCGATGATGATGGCGCTGGCGTCCTCAGGGAGCAAACCTGCGGTGCTGGTTCCCGGCGGCGTGACGCTGCTGCCGGAACAAGGCGAGGACGCGGCCAAGGTGCAGACCATCGGCGCG
>CAWJDG010000072.1:0-78994 GCA_963841365.1 uncultured Acidobacteriaceae bacterium | reverse complement strand
CTCCGCAAACGCCAGCGGCTCAATTCAATCGACTCTATCGAAACTGCCTCGACGGAATCTACCGTGCTCAATCCTGCCTCGTCTACACTTGATGGGCGTGAAGGTTTACTTCGGCAAGAGCACCTGCAGCTCTTGGCTCAAGCTCATGGCTTCGCAGCAGCGTTGTCGAGCACGAGTTGACGATTGGACCGAGAAGGCAAGCGCCCTTGGCGCTTTGAAACCGAGGTCTTTACGAGCAGCTTTTAGGTCTTCCAATTTATTCGTCGCCCAATTCCCTCCAAGGGTTCTCCAAAGAGCAAGAATTTAGCTTAGAGATTTTATTGAGTTCTGATGCTCTCTAGAATTTGCTTTCCGAGGATAGGGTTGCGTCTGCGGTCATTTTTGGCTATTTTTAACATATACATTAAAAATATACATATTTATATCATTTTTTGTCGTATACTTTAAATATGAATACCATACCAGAAGTCGGTCATGCCCTGGCCGAGAGAAGAAAATCACTTCGGCTGAAACAGGGACGGGTCGCTGAACAATCTGGCCTATCCCAAGCCCTTCTGTCCCGTCTAGAACGAGGTCAACTTACGGAATTCGGAACGCGCAAGCTCATGGCCGTGCTTGCGGTACTCGGGATGGAATTGACCTTCACTAAAGTAGAGACGGCAGGCACCCTTGATGAACTCCGCCGTGAACGAGGTGGCACGGCATGAAGCTAAATGTCCATGTCCTCGGCCGACACGTTGCTGTCCTCGAACAACTCGGCGACTTCAAGAGCGTGATGACCTACGTTCCAGAGGTCGCGCCTGAAAATCTTGTGTCTCTAACGATGCCCATCCGAACGGAGTCCTATCCGTGGGATGACGAGCTTCACCCCATCTTTCGAATGAATCTCCCAGAGGGGTACCTGCTTCAAGTCTTGCAGGAAGAGTTTGGGCCGATTGTCGGTGCGAGTCCCATCGCTCTCTTGTCCGTCGTTGGACGCAACATGGTAGGAAGAATGCAAGTGGCTCCACCGGGAGCAGCACTGGACGAACCAGCTAAACCCATTGAAGTCGCCGAACTCCTTAAGGGCGACAACTCAGAAGAAGCGTTCTCCCGCCTTGTCCGTGAACACGCAAAGAGTGGCGTTTCGGGTGTCCTGCCGAAGTTCTTGGACACAGAAGAGCAGCTGCACCAGCAGCCAGGAGGATTTGGGCAACACAAGAGAACGACGCTTTTCACTCACCAGCACATCATCAAGGGTTCGTCAACTCGGCTCCCGTTTGCGACAGCCAACGAACACCTCTGTATGCAGGTTGCAGCAAAGGTTACTGAATCTGCGAAGTCAGAACTTTCAAAAGATGGCAATGTGCTGGTCGTGCATCGTTTCGACGTTGATGAAAACGGCAATCCTTTTCGGGCAATGGAGGATTTTTGCGCTTTGCTGGGTCTGCGGCCACAAAACAAGTACGAAACGACTTGGGAGAGAATTGCAAAGGCGGTTCGCGACCATGTAGACGGTAGCTACCAATACGAAACGTTTCAGAAGCTCTCCTTGATGCTACTGATGACCTTCGCCATGAAGAACGCCGATTGCCATTCGAAGAACTTGGCTCTGCTCTACACTTCTCGGAAAGATGCACGTCTTGCCCCCGTCTACGACTTCTTCACAACTTCGGTCTACGCCGGATACAGAGACAATCCCCCCGGAATCATGTTCGGAGGCAAGAAGACGTGGTTGCCGGGAAAGACTCTCGCGAAGTTCATCACTGCTAACTTCGGCATTCCCGACCGAGAACAGAAGCCGATGGTTGAGAAAATCAGTGACGCGATTGCGGATACCGCCCCTGCGGTTCGCGAGATGATGAATGACCTCTCAGGATTCAAGGACATTGGGAAGCGGATACTGGCCACGTGGACCGAGGGAGTGAACCATCTGCGGGACTCTCGAATGTACGGCCTGAACCCGTGGAAATCGAGCGAAGCCTTCAAGGGCATCTCCGACCCGCCAAAGCTGGAGAATCCAAAGACCGTCATCGGGGGGCGTTCGGAGCTACTGGCAGATCCCCGGAAGCACAATTAGAAGCGAGGATGCGCTGCCTTGACAACCTCTCCAATCCAGGGTGCAGCCTGTCAAACGCCAGCGTATGATCCCGCAATCGGGCTTGAACAGTGTTCCACAATTCTGTTGACGCGATCTGAAGTTCCGGAACTGTGACGCGGACGGCCGCCCGAGGCCAGAACATAACCGACGAGTTGCTGAAGTTCATCCGCAGCTACGTTGATAAGCACTCATCAAAACCAACAAGGCGGCGCAAATGAAACGCGCCGCGATCTACTTACGGGTCTCCACGGTCGATCAGCACCTGGAGACCCAACTCCTCGACCTGCGCCAGGTGGCCGCTCAGCGCGGTCTCGAGATCGTGCAGGAATACTCGGACAAAATCTCCGGCGTGAAGGCCCGCCGGCCAGGCCTCGATCAGATGATGACCGATGCCCGCCGCGGACGCTTCGACGTCGTTTTGGTCTGGGCAAGCGACAGGATCGCCCGGTCGGTGAAACACTTCCTCGAAGTGCTGGATGAGCTGAACCGGCTGGGTGTCGAATATGTCTCGCTCCGGGAAAACATCGACACTGCTGGACCGCTTGGCCGGGCCGTCATCGTGATCGTTGCCGCGATCGCCGAGTTGGAACGAAGCTTGATCATCGAGCGGGTGCTCGACGGCACGCACATCGGACGCACTCCGTTAATCCTGGACCATGAAGCGATCCACCGTGACCGCTGCCAGGGACAGAGCCTGCGGCAGATCGCAAAAGGCCATCGAATTTCGACGGCCACGGTGCAACGCGTGTTGCACAAACACCCGACCCCAGTCCTCGTCGAGGAACTCAAGAAAACGGCCTGAACCTGGCCGATTCGGCCTGTGACAAAAGGCCTCTAAAAACCCACCTCGTAAACCCCACAAAACAATCGGCCGGATCTCACCGATCCGGCCGTGTCAAAAGGTGTGAGTTCAGGCATAGCCTCTTAGGAATGTTCAGACCTAACCTCCGGCTCGACTCGGTCCAGGAAGAAAAGGGCAAAAACAAACGGCCAATTTTTGTAACGAATCCCTTGTTCCAGGGCTTTATTCATATGAATGCACAATCCATGGACATCCCGCCGAATAAGTTCTCACTTGTTCTGGTCTCCCTGCATTTACCTCTTGCTTTGCATGGGGGGATTGGTCGCAGCGGCGCAGGAACCGCTGACACTTCGCCAAGCCGTCAATCAGGCTCTCGGACAAAACCCCGAGACCGCAATTGCCCGCGCCAACAACCAGGAAGCCAAGTCGTCGGCCGCGATAGCACGAACCCAACTGATGCCGCAACTCAACTTCACTGAAGACATCTCGCGCGGTAACGATCCGGTATATGCTTTCGGAGCCCGTCTTCGACAGCGTCAGTTCACGCAGGCCGATTTTGCGCTGAATTCACTGAACTTTCCTCAGCCCATCGGGAATTTCTCCTCACGCTTCTCAGGCTCGTGGACGGCGTTTGACTCCTTCAAGACTCAGAAAGAGATTCGCCGCGCCGATCTCCTCAAAGAGATCTCCTCCTCGTCTTCCGAAGCGACGGACCAGGAGATCACGTTTCGGGTTGTCGAGGCGTACCAAGCGGTGCTGTACGCGGAGCGGGAAATCGATGTCGCGCAGCATGAGCAGAAGACGGCAGCGGCGCTGCTGGAATCGGTCGAAGATCACGTGAAGGCCGGGCTTGCGGTGGAGTCGGACCAGATGGCGGCCCAGGTGAACGTAGCCGAGCGTAAAGAAGAATTGATTACGGCGCAGGGCGATCTGGAACTTGCTTGGGCGCAGTTACGTGAGGCAATGGGAGCATCGGACCTCAAAGCATCCGAGTTGAAACCGATTGAGCCGCATACATTCCCACAGCTCGCGCTAGAACAGGAACTGGCCACGGCCGCAAAGGCGCGGCCCGATCTCATCGCCAGGGGTCAGGCACAATCGGCGCAAGCTTCAGCGCTGGGCGTGGCGAAGTCTGACTTTGGCCCTCGTGTAAGCGCCTACGGGAACTGGGAGGAAGATCGGACGTCCTTTGCTGGATCAGGTGGGAACAACTGGGTGGCCGGCGTACAGATCAGTATCGACATCCTGCCCTTGGGTAAGCGCGATCAGCTTGCGCGTGAGAGCGCCGCGAAGCAGCGAATCGACGCGCAACTGGCCGCCTCACAGCAGCATGTGCAGTTTGAAGTGAGCCGGGCGCACATTCATCGGCAAACGGCAGCACTTTCACTGGAGACGGCACAGGCAGCGGTGGACGAATCGGCCGAGAGTCTTCGCATCGTCAAAAACCGCTATGGTGCGGGCCTTGCCACCATCACCGATCTGCTGCGGGCAGAGGATGCCGAAAGGCAAAGTCAAACCAGCTACTGGCATGCAGTCTACGGCAATGTCGTGGCCTATGCGGAACTGCTTTATGCCACGGGGACACTGACTCCCGATGCGGCGGAGGGATTGCAATGAAAATGCTCCTAGGGGCAAGCTTGCTTGCCGCTTCCACAGCGATGATGGCTGGTTGTCATGGCGGTGAGTCAGCCTCAGTGGCTGCCGTCGAAACAGTACAAGCGCGCGTCGTCGAGAGTCAACAGCGAGAGGTGCCCGTGAACGTGCGCACCACGGGAACCGTTCACGCTCGTGAGACCGCAATGGTTTCCGCACAGGTTCCCGGACGAATCCTGCAGGTTTTGGTGCGCGAGGGAGACACGGTAAGGGCCGGACAGACCCTGGCCGTGCTTGATAATGCGGCCCAGCGCGCCGCAGTCGATCAAGCGCAAGCGGCGTTGAGCGCTGCTGAAAGCGAACAGGCTGCGGCGCAAAGCGACGCCGGGTTGGCAGCAAGCACGCTGAATCGCTACCGGCAACTCGAAGCGCAGAAGAGCGTGAGCCCGCAGGAGATGGATGAGATCTCACGGAAGTCCGAGGCGGCAACGGCCAGGCTGGATGCGGTGCATGCCCAAACCGCTGCGGCACAAGCGCAAATGAGCGGCGCGCGCACCATGCTGGGCTATACGCGTCTGCTGGCGCCTTTCTACGGCGTGGTGACGGCAAGGATGACCGACCCGGGAACACTAGCTTCGCCCGGCGTTCCGTTGCTCCAGATTGACCAGGCTGGAACCCTGCAACTGCAAACCACTGTGGATGAGTCAATGATTGGCGCAATTCACAATGGGATGAAAACGCAGGTTGTCATTGATGGTGTGTCATCCGCGAATTTCGCAGGCACGATCGCGGAGATCGTTCCAGTTGCGGACCCCTCAACCCACAGTTTTCTTGTCAAGATCGACCTGCCTTCCTCAAGCCAACTGCACGCCGGCATGTACGGAACAGCGGAGTTTGCCAATGGGGTCCGCAACGCAATCATCATTCCGCGTTCCGTTGTGGTTACTCGCGGCTCGTTGAACTGCGTGTACGTTCTCGACAGCCAGGGGATCGCGCAACTCCGTTATCTCACGCTCGGGGCTTCACATGACGACATCGTGGAAGTTCTGTCGGGCATCTCCGCGGGTGAAAAGCTTGTTGACACACCTTCCGACCGCGACCTTGCCGGCAAGCGCATTCAGGCCCAGCCATGAAGCAAGAGCTGGGAATCGCTGGGCGCTTGGCGCATACATTTCTGAACTCCAAGCTGACTCCGCTCTTCATTGCCGCGTCGCTGGCTCTGGGCGCCTTCGCGGTCGCGATCATTCCGCGCGAGGAAGAGCCGCAAATTCTGGTTCCGATGCTCGACATTACCACCGCGATGCCGGGCGCTTCGCCCGCTGAAGTTGAAGAGCGAGTAACGCTGCCCATCGAGAATCTTGTGCATCAGATCTCGGGCGTCGAGTATGTGTACTCGACATCGTCTCCCGGACAGAGCCTGGTGATCGTTCGCTTTTTGGTCGGCACGCCGCAGGAAGATGCACTGATCAAGGTCTACAGCAAGCTTTACTCGAACTTCGATCGCATGCCGCCGGGAGTCTCACAGCCGCTGATCAAGGCTCGTTCCATCGACGATGTTCCGATCCTTGCCTTGACGCTGTGGGGCGAGCGCTATAACGGCTTTCAACTGCGGGCAATCGCTGCCGAAATGCAACACAATATCGAGCAGGTTTCCGATGTTTCGGAAACGACGATTATCGGAGGTCTTCCGCGTACCATGCGTGTGGTGCTCAGCACCGAAAAGCTGAGCGCCTACGGCCTATCGCCCACGGCCATTGTCGGGCATCTGCAAGCCGCGAATGCAAGTGCGCAGGCGGGGAGCTTCGCCGAAAATAACCAGGAGATCCGAGTGGACGCCGGCGATCTCTTCACGCGCCGCGAAGATTTGGAAGCGGTGGTAGTCGGTGTCGTTAGCGGGCGTCCGATTTACTTGCGCGACGTTGCTGAAAAGATCGTCGACGGAGCTGCCGACCCAGCGGACTATGTAGTCTACGGCACGGCGAACTCGGGTGCAACGGCTGGGCGCCAGTATCCTGCCGTGACCATCACCGTTGCCAAGCGCAAAGGAACCAATGCCACCAATATCTCCAATGCAGTGCTCAAGCGCGTGCACGAGATGCAGGGCGTAACCATACCCAGCGACGTAGATGTGACCACGACACGGAATTACGGAGAGACGGCAAAGAACAAGTCGGACGAGTTGCTTGAGCATTTGCTACTGGCGACGCTGTCGGTGACCTTGCTGGTCGCAATCTTCCTGGGATGGCGCGAGTCGGGAGTCGTGCTGTTGGCCATTCCTGTCACGCTCGCCCTAACCATGTCGGTGTTCTACTTCCTCGGCTACACCATCAATCGCGTCACGCTCTTCGCATTGATCTTCAGCATCGGCATCCTCGTCGATGACGCTATCGTTGTGGTCGAGAACATGGTTCGCCACTTCCGCTTGCCTGAGAATCATGGCCGGCCGATGAGTGAAGTCGCGGTCGAAGCAGTGGCAGAAGTGGGCAACCCAACAATTCTTGCCACCTTCGCCGTCATCGCAGCGGTATTGCCTATGGCCTTTGTCCGCGGCCTGATGGGGCCCTACATGCGGCCCATTCCCGTTGGCGCCTCAGCCGCAATGCTTTTCTCGCTCCTGGTTGCTTTTGTGGTTTCACCATGGGCGGCCCTCCGCCTTGTCGGCAGGCATCTTGAAGGAGCCAAAATACTGGAGCCCGAGACCGAGAACTGGCGCACCAGGCTCTATCGCCGCATTATGACGCCTCTGATCCGATCCACGCGCAATCGCGCCCTGTTCTTCATTGGAGTAGCGGTGCTCCTTCTGATCTCGGTGGCCCTGGTTCCTCTGGGATTGGTACGCGTAAAAATGTTGCCGTTCGACAACAAGAGCGAGCTGCAGGTGGTGATCAATATGCCCGACGGCACGCCGCTCGAACAAACGGCGCGAGTCGCGCAGGCGTTGGGCGAAGAACTTGCGCGCCGACCGGACGTATTGAATTACCAGGTCTATGCCGGAACGTCAGGCCCTTATAACTTCAACGGGCTAGTGCGCCACTACTATATGCGCCGCCAGCCGAACGAGGCCGACATCCAGGTGAACCTGTTGCCCGCCAAGCAGCGCAGCGAGCAGAGTCATGTCATCGCAAAACGCCTGCGTCCGTTGCTAGATTCGATCGGAAACGCATACGGTGCGCGTATTCAAGTCAGCGAGGTCCCACCAGGGCCGCCAGTCGTGCAAACTCTGGTGGCCGAGGTTTACGGTCCCGACATGGCTGGTCAAACCCGGGTTGCCCAACAGATCAAGACGATCTTCCAGCACACTTCGGGCGTTGTTGATGTCGACTGGTACGTCGAAGACCCCGAGCCAAGACTGATCATGCGCGTGGATGAGGTGAAGGCGGCCGAACACGGCATCGCAGTCTCCGACGTGGCTCATGTCTTGACGCTTGCGACTTCAGGAACCGAGGTCGGCCTGATCCACGATCAGACCGCGCGGGAACCTGTGCCCGCAATCGTCGAAATTGACCGCGCCGATCGTTCCTCAGAAGAAGGGTTGGAGGATATCTGTTTGCCCGGTGCCAACGGCGGCATGATCTCACTACGCGAGTTGATCACCACTGAACGCAAGACCATCGAGCCCAGCATTTACCACAAGAATCTGCGTCGCGTTGTGTATGTCACGGGCGACGTCGCCGGAGCCGAAGAGAGCCCAGTCTACGCCATCCTCAAGATGAACAAGGAGCTCGACCATCTCACTCTTCCGGCCGGATATACCTTGACCAGATACAACGCTTCGATGCCGGACTCCACGGAACACTATTCGATGAAGTGGGACGGCGAATGGCACATCACCATCGAGGTCTTCCGCGATATGGGGCTCGCATTCGCCGCTGTGCTTGTTCTCATCTACGTCCTTGTGGTCGGTTGGTTCCGCTCTTTCATCGTGCCGCTGATCATCATGGCGCCCATTCCGCTTACCCTCGTCGGCATCATGCCTGCCCATGCCATCCTGGGCGCATTCTTCACAGCGACATCAATGATCGGCTTCATTGCCGGCGCCGGTATCATCGTGCGCAATTCGATCATCCTCGTCGATTTCATCGAACTTCGGATTTGCCAGGGAATACCGCTAGCCGAAGCGGTAATTGACGCTGGCGCGACGCGCTTTCGGCCCATGCTGCTCACAGCGGCTGCAGTGGTTGTCGGCGCAAGCGTCATTCTCACCGACCCAATCTTTCAAGGGCTTGCCCTGTCATTGATTGCCGGAGCGGTGGCCTCGACATTCCTGTCTTGGCCGACCATCCCGGTACTTTACTTCATGGTTCATTCCCGGCATCAATCGGAGCCAGAGCCCCAATCCAATTCCAATCAAGGAGATTCGTTATGACAGTTGAACGCGGTTTGCGGCTGATGGCAGGCGTCATGGTACTGCTTTCCATTGCCCTTGCTCATTACTTTTCGCTCTACTGGCTGTGGCTGACGGTCTTCGTTGGGCTCAACCTTTTCCAGTCGGCATTTACAAACTGGTGCCCCGCCATGGCCATTCTGCGTGCTATGGGGTTAAGAGATGCCAATTACGGCGCGAGGTAGTGCGCCAGCCATGCGCGTCGAGCGTCAAAGTTCGCGGCTTCGGGATGAGGTCTACCGCCAAATGTTCCGGTTAGAGGAAAGCCGTCCCGGCGCAGAGATGAGTCTGGCGCTTGCTTTGTTGCGCGCTTGGCTGGTCGCCGAATCCATACCCGAACACCGCGCAGAGCGAGAGTGGTTGAACAAGATCTCCCCGATCTGCATTCAGATGATCGAGTCCATTTTGAGAGCGAACAATGCCGGGGGTCGCCGCCACAAGTGAGCCCTTTTCAGCTTGGCCCGTGCGGTGGGACGTCGAGAACCGGCTCTCATTCATACATGCCGGCGAATATACTGATCTTGCTCTCGACGATTCCATAGGATGCGACCTGAACTGATCCGAGCCACGGAACTCCTGCACCGTAATACTCCTGAAGCGGTCGATGAGGCAATCGGTTTGCTGCAGAATACGGTCTATTCCTTCAGCATGAAGGTCTGCGGGCACCCAGAAGACGCGGAAGACACGATGCAGGAGGTACTATTCCGTTCACTAGGACACCTGGCCAAGATTCACGAGCCACAGCAACTGGCTGTCTGGCTTTATACCGTCACCAGGAACCGCTGCTGGCGCATGCGCCGCAAGAGTGCCCATACTCCCGCGAACATTCTTTCGCTCGATGAGTTGATGCCGAATGATGAAGAGTTGGACCTGTTGCTCCACGATGCCGGGAAGAGCCCGGAGGGAAACCTGCTCTACGCCGAGCAGCACCAACTGCTGCATCAGGCGATTTTACGCATTCCGGCAACCTTGCGCATCGTTCTTGTGCTACACGATATGGAGGAATTGACGACCGAGCAGGTCGCGCAAATTCTCGAACTTCAGCAAGGAACTGTCCGGATTAGGCTTCATCGCGCACGTCTTAGCGTGCATAAGGAAATGAGCCAGGTCCTGAGTAGCACATCGAAGCACAAGAAGAACGACAATTTGCTGGCGAAACAGGTGAAGGGGCGCAGATCCAAGGGTTGGCCGCGCCCAAATGAATGCCGCGATTTGTTTGCCAATCTTTCCGAATATCTCGACGGTAGAGTGGAACCACTCACCTGCGAGCAGATGCGCAGTCATATAGAAGCATGCCCATCCTGCGTGGCATTCGTTCGCGACCTGAAAGCCGCCATCGACCGATGCCGGTCCCTTGAGATCTCTTGTGACTCCGCCGTTGCAACTCGATTGCGAGCGATCCTGACACGAGAATACTTGCGAATGCTAGTGATCCCTCGGGTGAACGGAACCATCACATAGCATGACCTGCTTGAGCTGATAATCGCATCGAAATGTAGATTCGTTTGTTTTTTACCCTTTTCTTCCTGGACCGAGTCGAGCCGGAGGTTAGGTCGGTGAACCCCAGTTGGCTGTCCCATAACTTACACCTTTTGACACGGCCGGATCGGGGAGATCCGGCCGATTGTTTTGATGAGTATGTGAGCACGGTGGTGCAGAACCAAAGACTCAAGACAACATCTCCCGTCGTTACTACGAACGGGAACTAGGAGCAGGTCTAGGACCTTCTCCTTCTCTCAAGGAACACTTCGGCTATTCCGAACCTCTGCGCCGTTTCATCCAGCGTGCCAGCTTCGAGCCCCAGGCCAACAAGATCCCCAACACCATGCCGTCCTGGCTACCCGGCGACGACTACATGACCAACTTCAAGGTCGGTGATCCGTACGTCCAGATCGACGACGGCTATGCCCGTCTGCCTGGCGCCGGCTATGAAGCGCTGCATCCGGAACTGAAGGACGTCAACCCCGAGGACTATCCGGACATCCACAAGCTGCGCATCCTGAGCGATGTGGCTCCCTACTCACGGGAGTACAACCAGGGTTCTCTGTCCTGCCTGGCACAAAAACTCTCGCGCACGCGCGCCAGGCCCAAGCGCCGTTCAGGATCGGCTCAGCACTCAGGCTCAGCACTCAGACTCAGCGCCAGGCCTCCTGCCAGCTCTCTTGTTCTCTCGAAGGCGCGTAAGCTCGAGTGGTCTCTTCGTCCTGCCGGACACAAAAATCCTCTCCCACGCGCGGGCGGGGAAGCTGTAGGCTGCCCAGTTAATTTTTCCCAGCGCCGACTCCGATGCCGGATGAGCCGCCTGGTTGCAGTTGGAATCACCTTGCCCGGTCTCTCTGGCAGCGGCATCATCCCGGTGCTCAGGCCTCTAAAGCTTGCTCCTTGTCCTCGAGGTTCCTCGGGTAAAAGCAGTCCATCAGTGATGTCTGGCGAGTGCTGATCACTGATCCTGTGGGCGCCAGTAAGGGTCGTTGCTCGTTGGTCGAGCCTTTCTATAAATGATCTTTGCTTCTCTTCTCGGGCGCCGCCCAAGGGATATTTCCCATCTTGGGAACTGGCCTGCTGAATCTCTCCCCCGGGGCTTCTGGGTGGGGTCTGGAAATCTGTATGTCGGGGGTAGGGAAATGTATTTTCCCTACCTACCCTTGATACTTTTGGCACACTTTGGGGGTGATTTGACCCCCGTAGTATCGTCAAACACGACCGAATTGACAATTTCGCCGAATCGAGATCGGAACTGCACTGGTTCCGGGGCTCGCTCAGCCGCCGCGCACCATGCGCGGCTCCGAAACAGCTGATCGGTACAGATCTGTATGCCAGCTGATCCCTCTGACCGCATTAGATTGCGGTGAGCCTCACGCTGGCCGCAATAGATTGCGGCCGAGAGGCTCTCGAACCCTGATTGTGCTGCGCACCGAAACAACCACATTAGATTGCGGTCATTCGAATCCACCACAATAGATTGCGGTTAGAAACGCTGCGCACTAGAACACGAAGAGCCTACGCGACAGCTCCAATCAGGGTGCGCAACGCCGGTTCCGGAGCGAGGCCAAAGATCGAGGCGCCGATTCGTACGACGAGGAGGGCATTTGGGATCCTATCCTGCGCGCCAAGCATCCCAAGGAAGCTGCATCTTTTGCCCCGCCGTCAGAATGCCGTACTTGAATATTTCCTGCAAAGCGCACAGATTTCCGAGATCATCTGCGGAATCTCGATCCCCGATATGTCCTCTGCGCCCGGTTTGGGGTCGTACTCCAATGACATGTATCCCTTGAATCCAGCCTGGGCGAAAAGTTTCCAGATGCGCTCCAGATCGATCGCTCCCCCGGTGTCGAAGCGGTCCAGAATGTGCGCATTCGTCGAATAGGGAATACAAGCTGTAATTTGCGCGTATGCATCGTGGGACGGAGTTGGAACAAAATGCGTGATATCGAGAGTAACTCCTGCATACGGAGAATCGACACGATGTATCACCTCCAGGCACGTATCTGCGTTCTGCGAAACACCTCGATTGTTTTCAAGAGATAACGTAATTCCCTTTTTCGCAGAGTATTCGACCGCAGCCTTCATGGTCTCCACCACCCAGTCCGTCGCCTGTGCCAGCGAAACGCCCTGCGGCACGTTGCCGGCTAAAATCCGCAGTTGCGGGGCGCCAAGCCAGGCGGCAACATCCACCCACTTCGTTATGTCATCCACAACGTCGGCGCGCTTGACCGGATCCGCTTGAACCGTTCTAGACCCGCATGCCGCCCCAATAATCGCAACAGCATTTTTGTATGCCAGGTAGCGCAGGCTCTCGAGATAGGCCGGCTCCGTGGATTTGAGATAATAGACGGTCATATCGACGCCATCCAGACGCAGATCCACGGCACTGCGAATGAAATCCTCCATCGTCATCTGGCCGCTCATTAGTCGTTTGCGAAAAGAATAGGCGGAACAACCGGACAGAAGGCGCGGAATTCCCGCTCCCGTAAGACGAGAATCTTGCGGCATGGCCCTGGTGTTAGGTGATCCGAGCAGTTCGACTCCCGTGCCGCCCAATATGCAAGCTCCAGCACTCTTCAGAAAATCGCGACGCGCTATATCACCTTGCATACTTATCTCCGCACCCCTCTTCTCACGTGGATCCGTCGGTCATTCGGCCACAAAGTCGAGTAGGCAGCCGTCACTTATGCCACGCGACTTGACCTTTTCAGGCATGACTCACCTAGGATGAGACTCACTTAAGGTCAATGTTTCTTAGGTCTCATTTTTTACGATCGCAAAGCGAAAGACATTGCTCAAACCTGAAGCCCGAGAGCGTGCTCGATGTAACTTTTGCTGAGCTCGGCGGACTCCTTCGGCGTTCTTGTCGAGCCCTTGGGCTCACGATCAAATTCCACGATCGCCCAGTTATGGAAATGGATGGCTCGCAATGCGGAGACTACAGCGGGCAGATCAACCGTGCCTTGCCCAAGCTCGACGAACTCATAACCGCTGCTGGTGTCAGCTGGTTTCACATCCTTGAAATGAACAAACAGCAGACGATGTGCGTATTGCGGCACGGCAGCTGCCGGGTCTCCTCCACCCTGCTTGTAATGCGCAACGTCGAGCAGAAGCTTCACATAGCTCGGATCGGCTGCATCCAAGATTCTCGCGAGTTGCTCCGGCGATTGAGCGATGGACCCCATATGATTGTGCAATGCTATCTGCACTCCGTGACCTGCAGCCCGCTTGCCGATTTCGGTAAGCAATTTCCCTGTCCTAAGGTACTCGTCGGAAGTGAATTTTCCGTCGGTTCTGAATGTGCCGAGAACCTGGAGATACGTGCCGCCGGCAGCACTTAGATACTTTGCGTGATCCTCATGCATGGCTAGATTCGCGCTCTCTTCGGACGGATCAAGAGCAATATCGCCGCTTGAAAGCGCGGTGAAGATCAAATTCGCAGCAGCGAGTTTCTCTTTGATCACAGTGGGATCGGGAAACAGTTTTACCGCATTTGCTCTTAGCTGAATGCCTTTGTAACCAAGCGACGAGATGTCCGAAATCGCGCCGGTTATATCGTCGCCCCAAGTGATCGCAGCGTAGCCGATGCGAATTCCCGAGGACCCGTGAGGCTGCTTCACATCGAAAGACGACGATTTTCCCGCCGGATCGGGCAGCGCGGGGCCGAGAAGCGCAAGCGCCCTATGCGGCACCGCCGAGACGGCGGCGACCGTGCTCGCCGCATGCAAGAAATGCCTTCGCGAAAACTCCATGATTACCTCGCTTTGCAGGTTGTGGCGGGCGCGGCGAATCTCGCTTGACACCCGCAGTTGATCTTTCCATCGCGACTTATCACAGACAATGCAAGCCGAAACCACTCTGCCACCGCCTTGATCGCAGCGGGAAAGTTCCCGGCTTGTCCTACCCCTAAAGCAAAGCGTGCAATGGCGAGACCGATTACGGCGCCCGCCAGATTTTCCATCTGCGCTACCCAATGCCCGGAACCTACCCCGGGCACATGTTGCAGAAGGCGGCCAAGCATCGCCATTGATTCGTGGAGAGCACCTGCCACCGCGTGCATACCCGCAAAGTAGTGGCTGATGGAGGCGAGAGTCCAGAATGAGAGCGCTACAGCATAACCGATCCGGGTACACACCCGGTCGACAAGCCTTCCAGTTTGGCGACCGCAGAAGAGGAATGCCAGGCCAAAGATGGAGATGGCAAGAAGGTTGACAGCATTTCTTTCACGCAGCAGGAACGCCGAAACATTTGTGGATCGATGCATTGAATCCCTCCCAGGGGCTTTCCAGGCAATGCCCAGCCTGAACTTCTACGTTCGCGAGTATTCCAAGATACGCTCCCCCGGCTACATTTTGACTAGCGGTCGGGGGGCGTCGAACTGCAATAACTGGCCGTCAAAAGTTTAGCTGCAGACTGAGTTCCGCGGTCCTTTGATCAACACCGTCGCGGCCCGTGTTTGCGATGCCCAGAGCCTGCATAAACGAACTACTCGTTAAGCTGCTCGTTGGAGTCGCGTGGTGAGGGTTGTTTGGAGTGTTGAACATACTCGCCCTAAACTCAAGCTGCTTTTCCCCATAAACCGGGAAGATCCGATCCACGGCGGCATCCAGCGTGTTGGTAGCGGGACCCCACAATGTATCCTCGCCGCAATTTCCAATCGTGCCGGTTGCTGGCTCAGAGAAATTTGAAACGTTATACCACTCTGAAGGGGTTCCGATTTTCTTCGGTGCACTGCAATTCGCACGTTGCGTAGAACCGCTTGCATTCAGCGTGGTATTCGACCCCGTCACTGTAAACGGGGAGCCCGTTCGAAGCGAGGTTACTGTTTCAAGCTTCCAGTTCCCGAGAATCTGCGCCGCAAATCCACTCGTCGCCCATGACTGATTCCTTCCAAATGGGCTTGTAAGGATCAAAGCGATGCCGGCATTATTGCGCTGAACGCCTGCCGTATTGCCATAGTTCAACCTGTAAAGTGAGGGTATGGCAATTCCGGGGCCAGCAAAGCTTAACGCCTTCCCAAAGGTGTATGACGCGTTGACCTGAAAATTGCGAGACAGCGCGTGGATCGCAGTTACCTCAAAAGCATCGAAGGTGGCTGTCTACGTATCTTCCCTGGACACCAAGTATGGAGTCGTAGCTTGTCTTCCCCTCCCCGACCATCAGGGCAAAGTCCTTCTTCTCGACGGGACAGGCGCCGAATCTGTCGAAGCGGACGGAGACTTCCTCCTCTCGGAGAGCCGGTTGTCCAATTTCCAGAAACTGTTGCATGTGAACAAGCTTCCCTACTTTGAGGTTCTATTGAGGATCAACCTCGTGCGAGGTACCCCACTCGATTCCACCATCGTCGCCTACCGCACGTATCCCAACCTGCGCTGACTCACTTTGAGACTGAGCACAACGGACAACTGAAGCGGCCGTTTTCCCAAGATTCCTGCGGGCTTGAGCGGCTATCCTGGATTTCGGCGTCAAGGAATGCGGCCGATACAAGAATCTGGCTTCGACCGAGAAACACCTGAGATCGTTGCCGGCGGTCGGGTTCCGCGGCACGACTGAAAAATCAATTGTTGCGATGATTCTTCGTGGGAAGAGCTGAGTACATTTGATTCTGCCACCAGTCCCAGCCATAGCCTGCTGGCTGATCCAGAACTGTGCCGCCACTCAACCTAATGGAACCATGTCGGGAGTCCGAACCAGGGGACGAGAGAAGCAGAAGCCTCCTTTTCGAGTTGTCCCGATGCTGCTAAACTATGTTCTGCTGCACCATAGGCGCGTAGCTCAGTTGGTTAGAGCGCTTCCTTGACACGGAAGAGGTCGTTGGTTCGAATCCACTCGTGCCTACCATTTCTCCTTTAAAATAAAGCACTTAAATACATGACCTCTTCTTTCTGCCCTCGATTTAGGGTGCTGAAGGGTGCTGAGAGCAAATCATCAATTTGCCGCAACTACGCTATTACTCCGCGAGTCCCTAATCAATCCTGGGGTCTGAGATTCGACGGTAAGTCTGGCACCACCATCGGACCCAGATCAACCGACTGTGCGAGCATTAGCTGGCGGCGGCTGTGCACTGTTGCGTGGCGGGGCGCTTCGGTTACAGCACCGAAGAGATCTGGCCTTTTAGAAGAAAGTCGCACGTGAAAACGAAGCCAGGGCCACTCTCATGCGACGCTCGCCTTGGACCTGCGCGGCTTGCTCCGCACCTTGCCATCGTGATGGTCTTTGCGGAGATGCACAGTAAACGAAAAGATGTCGCTGCGGTAGTGTGTAAGAACTCGGTCCACCGGCTTGCCGTCCTCGCTGTAAACGATACGATCAACGGAAAGAAGCGGTGCCCCGACGCGGATGCCGAGAATGCGGGAGGTTTCCAGGTCGGCCAGCGAGGCTCGGATGCTCTGCCGCGCATCGCCCATCTGAATGCCGAGCTTCCGCTGGAGAATATCCGAGACTGGTCCTGTCCAATCGGACTTCGAAAGCCGCTTTCCTATCTGATACGGGATGTCATTGACCACAAGGCTGTATGGTTCGTTGCGATACGAGCGGACGCGTGTAGCGAATAAGCGGCGCACCTGCCTCAAGACCGAGCATCTCCGCCTCCTCTGGAGTAGCATTCACTTGGTCGATGCTCAGTACCTTCACTGACGTCGTCTTGACGATCGAGATGAATTCGTCTAACGATCCCTCAAGCTTCAGAGTGCCGGTAAAAGTGGGTACTTGTTTGACGAAGGTGCCGCGTCCCGCCTCGCGTCGCAGCAGGCCGTCTGCCTCCAGCGACGCTAGAGCCTGACGAACTGTAATGCGGCTCACGCCGTACTCGCTGCCCAGTTCTGCTTCAGAAGGCAGCCGGTGATCGATACTCCATTTCCCAGAAGAAATGTTTTGGCGCAGCAAAGTTTCCAACTGGTAGTAGAGCGGCAGCTGCCGCGACACGAATCTGTGTGTTCGCTTGCCTGCCTCCGGAAGCAGCCATTCTTTCATGGGATTTATCGTACCAGCTCTACCGACGAGTTCTGTGGTTTCCAGACCCAATCACACTCGGCTCTTGCATGGCCGCATCATCTATATGGTGCCGACTGTCAGGCCGATCTTTCCAGCCTCCTGTGCGATGTGGAGCAAAAAGTTCATTAATTTCTCTTGACACGGATTTCAATATGTGGCTATTGTCATGACAAGCATACAACTTGCTGGGCCTCGCAGACGCATCACCTATCGTTAAAGCGCACTTAGACAGGTTGGCGGGCGGGGCAGAAACGGATTGCTTCCCCATGAAGACACATCGTGCTCTGTGTTTTGCAGTTTTGCCCGGGCGCTTGCTTCTGTTCCTTGCCCTTGCGGGAGCGTTTTCGATGGCGGCGCAGGAGCCGACTACCTCAAAGTACGTCCACTTCCGCTGGGAGAAGGCAGCCGAAGGTGTCTGGTTCGGTATTTCACCGCCTAATTCATTCATCAGCGGCAATACTGTGATCATTGCCATTCCCGGCGGCGCTTTTGTTGTCGATCCCCACATTACCGAAACCACAGCCGACGAGATCATCTCAAAGGCGAAAGAAGTTGCTGGGCCTGTGAAGTATCTGGTCAACACGCATCTGCATAACGACCATTCCCAGGGAAACTTCGCATTCCGCAAGGCTTTTCCGGATGTGCAGATCATTGCGCACGCCAATAGCTGCTGGGGTGAAAGGGAAAAGGCGACGCCACGCACGGCAGCGCGCATTGCCAATTTGCCTGCGCAGATGGTCCAGATGCGGGCGAATCTTGAGAAGATTACCGACCCGAAGCTGAAAGCCGATCTCGAACACGTTATCGAAGGAAACGAGATCTATCTCGAAGACTCCAAGACTCTGCAGTGGACCTACCCCGACCAATGCTTGAACCTCGCCCCTGGTGAGGCCAAGGTGATGACCTTCGGCGACCGAACGATCGAGCTTCATTATTTCGGTCGGGCGCACACGGCGGGAGATCTGGTGGTGTTTCTGCCGAAGGAGAGGATTATCGCGAGCGGCGATTTGTTCATGGGGGCGGGCGGCCTTCCTGATTTTGGTCGTGACGGGTCGGGCTTGGAATATGGGCGCACGTTGCGCGGAGTTGCGGGGCTGAATTTCGACACGGTGCTGCCAGGCCATGGCGAAATGCTGCAAGGAAGGGACGCGCTGTACAAGACCATGCTTACTGTGGAGCAGCTGGTGGCGCAAGTAAAGGCGAGCTATGGCCACGGCCAGTACATTGAGCAGACTCTTGAATCGGTGAAGCCTCCAGCCAATCCCAATGCCACGCTGCCGAGCGGCGCAACCCTGGCCACGTATGTGCCTTACATGTCGGGCCCAGCGCAAGGGACGTGGAGACGCAACGTCATCCGCATCTACGAAGAGATTGAAATGCGCAAGCAGCGTGATATGCCGCTGCCGTAAACGGCTTTTTCCCTTGCGTGATTTTATTGGGCGTCGCTAAGCAGGAACCGGATCGGAATCATCGGTTTTCTCCACTGCACTGAACCGCACGCGTCTACGAAGCAGGAGGTCATTTCATGAAAATCATTGCGATCGGCATTCGCCGTCAGCTGAGCAAAACCTTGTTCGCATTGGCGACTGCCGCTTTAACACTGTCATGCGCGGCTCAAATCGATGCGCCCGCCAAGTACACGCACTTCAAGTGGGAAAATCCCGCCGATGGTATCTGGGTGGGAGTTTCCACGGAGAACTCCTTCATTGGCGCCAACACGATGATCGTCTCTCTTCAGGGGCACGGTGCCCTAGTTGTCGACGCGCACATCACTGAAGCGACCGCCGACGAGATCATTGCCAAAGCCAAAGAAGTCGCCGGTCCGGTCCGTTATCTCATCAATTCCCACTTTCACAACGACCGTTCCGGCGGAAACTTCGCTTTCAAAAAGGCCTTCCCCGACATCCAGATCATCGGTCACAGGAACTCCTGCTGGGCTGAGAAAGAGAAAGCCGAGCCGCGCTGGGAATGGCGCATGAGCCAACTGCCTGGCGATATCGCCGATGTCAAGGCCAACATCGCCAAGGTCAGCGATCCAACAATCAAAGCGGAGCTTGAACACATTGTGGAAGGAAATGAGCTCTACCTTGCCGACAGCAAGACGTTCCACTACGTCTACCCGAACGTGTGCCTTGACATGGCGCCGGGGGATAGCATCAAGTTCCGCCAGGGCACACCCGATATTCAGATTTACTACTTCGGTGGTGCACATACGGCAGGCGATCTCGAAGTATACCTCCCGCAGCAAAAGATCATGTTCACGGGCGACCTCTGGTCGCAGTCCGGTCAATTCATGTGCGACGGCCGCGACGGCTCCCTTCTGCAATGCCCGTCCACATTGCGCCACGTTGAGGCGATAGATATAGACCTCGTCATTCCGGGAAACGGGGAGCCCTTCCACGGCAAGAAGGGACTACCCGAGGCCATCGCGAAGGCCGAAGAGTTCGACCGTCAGGTCATGGCCGGCTACGAGCGGGGAGAGTATCTCGATCAGGTAATAGCCGAGATCAAACCACCCGCTCCCTATTCGGGGCCTCCGCGTGTTTCCGACTACGTGCCGTATATGAACTATGACCAGCGCTACGGGGTCAACGCCAATTTTCGCCGGAATATTATCCGCGCTTACGAAGAGATTGAGTTCCTCAAGCAGCACAATCTTCCCCTGCCCGAAATCGGGCCCGAACAGTAGGCGTCGCCCCAACGCCTATACACGCTAAGGAGGTACGATGTATATCGATCGCACTATCGAGAAGCGTAGCTCGCCACGCCATCGTTCTCAAGCGGGTCTGGTCGTTCCCCTGCTGGCGTTAGTACTGGCTTCCATCGGCTCCCACCCCATTAGAGCTCAGTCGGCCGCCGGCAGCGTGGTCGGCACCGTGCACGACGCATCTGGCGCCGTGATTCTCGGCGCCAACGTCACGCTCGTGGAGACGTCGACCCTCGTCACCAAGGCGGTCAAGACTCTCAGCTCCGGCGACTACACCTTCTCCTTTGTGCAGCCTGGTAACTATAAAGTGAAGGTCGAAGCGCGCGGATTCGCTGCCATTGAGCGACCCATCCGGGTCGACCTCGGTAGTACTGTGCGCGCTGACTTTGACCTTACCGTCGGTGGAACTGCCACTCAAGTCACCGTGCTTGGCACTGCGCCACTACTGCAAACCGACAGTGCCGAGGTGAGTGATGTCATCTCGCAACGCAGCGTCAACGAGCTGCCACTCAACGGCCGCCAATACTCTGACCTAATCTTGCTCACTCCGGGAGCCACAATCTCTGCCGCAGGCACTTCTGACACGCCGCTTCTGCAAACTGGCCTGGATCTTAACGTCAATGGCGCCCGCCCCACGCAGACCGCCTACTCGATTGACGGCGTCACTGCTACCGACTACTACTTCGACAACCTGAGTGCCTCCACCTCCATCGACTTCATCAGCGAATTCAAGGTCCTCAGCGGTCAGCAGGACGCTTCCCTGGGCAACAAGGGCGGCGGCCAGGTGGTTATCCTCACCAAGTCTGGCACGAACGCGTTCCATGGAACTCTGTTCGAGTTCGTCCGCAACAGCGCCTTTGACTCGAAGAACTTTTTCACTCCTGCCGGAGGGCCGGTGCCGCCTCTCAATGAGAACCAGTTCGGCGCCAGCGTTGGCGGTCCCATCCTGCACGAAAAACTCTTCTTTTTCGCAAATTACGAGGGAGATCGCACCAGTAATACGCTGACGACTGTCGGATCTGTGCCTACGCTCGCCATGCGGGCGGGCGACTTTTCTGCCCAGGCGCCGATCTACGACCCCACCACCACCCTGCCCAACGGCACACGCACGCAGTTCCCAGGCAACAAGATCACAAAGATCGATCCCGCCGCGGCCTACCTGCTAAAGTTCATTCCTCAGCCTACCAGTTCCGTCACCTCCAACAACTACAACGGCAGTGGCATGCACAACGAAGATCAGGAGCAGGGCAACGGCCGCATTGATTACACCGCGGGCGCAAACTCCATCTTTGGGCGCCTTAGCATCAACAGGATCACCGAGTTCGATCCCTTCGGCTCGCGCGGCACCAATGTCCTTCCTGGCTTTGCTTCGAACGTCAGCACCGACTCCACCAACGTCGCAATTAACTACACGCGCGTCTTCAGCAATAGCTTTGTCATGAACGTGCTTGTGGGCTTCAACCGCGTCAATGGCGGTATCGGTACGACCAATCAAGCCGAAGACTTCGGCACGGCGGTCAACATCTTCCCTCTCAACCAGAACCCGCAGTTCCTGCGCGGAATCCCAGTCGTCAGCACCACCTTCGACTCGCCCTTTGGCGATGACACCTCCACCCTCTTCCGCAAGGACAATACCTTCCAGGAGGGTGCGCAATTCACCTACATCTTCGGGAAGCACTCGCTTACCTTCGGCGGACAGGTTATGCGCCAACAGTTCAACCCCTTGGCGGCGACGTACGCGCGCGGCAGCTACACCTTCAGCCCCCGCTACACATCCTCTACGCAAGGTGGCTCCAACGGCAACGGCTTTGCCGACTTCCTGCTCGGGCTACCTTTCTCCGCATTGGCTCTTGAAGGCAACGCGTACGAAAACGGGCGCTCCACCTGGTACGGTGGGTTCATTCAGGATAACTGGCATATGCTACAGCGCCTCACTCTCAACCTTGGTTTGCGCTACGACTACATTGGCCCGCTGTACGATTGGGGTGATCGCCTCTCCAGCTTCGACATCCCCAGCCAGCGCGTAGTCATCTCTGCTCCCAATGGAACCATTGCTCCCAACGCCACATACACCGCGGGCGTGACCGTTCCCTTTGTTACATCTCAAACTGCAAATTGGCCACGCTCCCTCTACAGCACGGGCAACCTCGACTTTGCCCCGCGCGTGGGGTTAGCGTATTCGGTTACTCCTACCTTCGTGATCCGGGGCGGATATTCGCTAATCTTCAGCTCGCCGCCGCTCAATTTGCAGGCCCGCATGGACCGCAATCCTCCGTTCTCGGAGCTGATCTCGCCTCAAAATCCGCTGGTGCCGGGGTTCACCACTTCCACTGCCTTCACCGGTGCGCTTGGAACCCCGAGCTTCGGCCTCGTGTCTCGAGACTTCCTCAATGTTCGAGTCCAGGAATGGAGCTTCGGCTTACAGACGGCCATCGGCACAGGGCGCACGGTAGACGTCGGTTACGTCGGCTCTACCACCGACCGGCTCGACTGGCAGGGACCCGGCAATCCGGCTACGCCGTGCGCAACCAACTGTCCGTCACTTACATCGCGTCTCGAGTATCCCGCTCTCGGCAGCTTCACACTCTATGACAACGCCGCCAAGGCCAACTACAACGCGCTGCAGGTTGCGGTGAAACAGCAGGCGTGGAACGGGCTGTTCTTCGACTTTGCCTTCACTTATTCGAAGACACTCGCCGACTCCTCTTCGAGCTCAGGTGACAGCAATTTAGTTGCCAACAATCCTGCCGACGTCCTCGGCGACTACGGCCCGGCGAGCTTTGACCACCGCATCGACACCATTCTCAGTGGCGGTTACGACCTGCCGTTTGGCCGTGGCAAGCAGTTCCTCAACAACCGCGGCGCGCTGACCGCCATCGCCGGTAACTGGCAACTCGGAGGTATTTTCAACCAGCACGCAGGCGAGCACCTCAGCGTTGGCATCTCGAGTTGCCCGGCCAACAATGGTGCCGGCTGCCGCACCAACCTCAACGGCAATCCCAATCTCGACAAGTCGCAGCGTCTCGTCACCCATTGGTTCAACACTGCGGAATTTGCCGCATCGCCCGCCGGCACGTTCGGTAATCAGAGAGCTAATAGCATCGTCGGCCCCGGATATGTGGACCTCGACTTTTACGCCCATAAACAATTCCTCTTCGGCGAGGAGCGTGCGCTGCAGTTACGGGTTGAAACATTCAACCTGTTCAACCATCCGGACTTCGGTAACCCGATCAGCACCTTCGGCGCTTCCAACTTCGGCTCTATTACCTCAGCCATGCCCGCGCGCGAATTCCAGTTCGGCGCGAAGTTCAACTTTTAATCTGCGTCGGTCCCAGACCTGGCCGGATCGTGACGCGTGGGGATAGCCTAAGCTTTGGAGTCACTCCGGGCGTACGCTTATGTTCAATCCATCAGGAGAATCGCCGATTCTGACGGCCACGACAGCGTGTGATTTCTCATTGATCTGGAATGGGGAATGGAAGTCGAGTTCGCGTCGCAGATTCCGGCAGCCGCCGGATAACCGCAGCGCCAGGCGCAGGGGCGGCGCAGGTCTGCGCCGCCGAAAGTCTGTTGCGCGGCATGAATGTATTATTAATATAACCTTTGTTCCGATCACCGCTCTCGTTAGCGGAATCGAGTCCTGAGTCCTATGGATGCTTTGACTGGAGTTGTCGTCATCGACACGGCTACGTTGTTCGCGGGCCCCTTGGCCGCGACTATTCTCGGTGATCTCGGCGCGGACGTCATCAAGATCGAACACCCTAAAGGGGACCCTGTCCGCACACACGGCCTGCAGAAGAATGGCGTGCCGCTGTGGTGGAAGCTAATCTCTCGCAATAAGCGTGCCGTAACGCTGAACCTCAACCTCGTCGAGGCGCAGCATATCTTCCGCTGCATCGCGCGGAAGGCCGACGTTGTGATCGAAAGCTTCCGCCCCGGCACACTTGAACGCTGGAACATCGGCCCCGACGTGTTGATGCGGGAGAATCCCGGCCTTATTTTGACCCGCATCAGCGGCTTCGGACAGTTTGGTCCCTACAAATCGAGGCCTGGCTTTGGCACACTCGCCGAAGCCATGAGCGGATTCGCCGCCATGACCGGCGACCCGAACGGGCCGCCGACGCTTCCGCCCTTCGGCCTTGCAGACGGCATCGCCGGTCTCGCCGCTGCCATCGCGACGCTCGCTGCACTGCGCGTCAAAGAGCAGACGGGTAAGGGACAGGTTGTCGACGTGGCTTTGATCGAGCCTATTCTAATGATCCTCGGCGCGCAGCCTACTTGGTTCGACCAGCTCGGCTTCATCCAAGAACGCCGCGGTAACAGGTCTTCCAACAACGCTCCACGCAATACCTACAGGACAAGCGACGGCAAGTGGGTCGCAATCTCTACTTCCGCACAGAATATAGCGGAGCGCGTTATGCGTCTCGTTGGTCATCCGGAAGTCCTCGACGAGCCATGGTTCCAGTCCGGCAGGGAACGAGCCCAACACTCGGCGGAGTTGGATTCCATGGTCGGCGCATGGATCGTCGAGCGCCCTCTGACGGAGGTCATCGACGCCTTCGAAAAGGCTGAAGCTGCAGTCGCGCCGATCTACGATATTCGCGACGTGATGGCCGACCCACAGTACCGGGCGCTCGACTCCATCACCACGGTCGAGGACGATGAATTGGGCCCGTTGAAGATGCAGAACGTCATGTTTCGGCTTTCGGAAACGCCGGGCCGTATCCGCTGGGCCGGCCGGCGCAAGGGTCAGGACAACACGGCTTTTTATACGGAGGTGCTCAACCTTAGCTCCGACGACGTGGAGCGCCTCGCGGCAAAGGGGGTCATTTGAGCCGACTGCTACGTTCCTATCTGTTCGTGCCTGGGGATAACGAAAGCCTCCTGAGCAAAGTGCTTGGCGCCGGCGCCGACGCTGTGGTGCTCGACCTCGAAGACGCAGTGCACCCGGTGCGCAAGCGAGAAGCCCGCAAGCTCATCGCGAAGTTTCTCCAGGAGAATCCGGACAGCACGGCGCCGATCTATGTCCGCATTAACCCCGTCGGCACAGAGCTGTACCACGATGATCTCGCAGCGATCGTCTCTCCTTCACTCCATGGCATCCGCCTGGCCAAGGCTGAATCCGACGGGCAAATCGCCGCGCTGGACCACGAACTCTCCGAGCTCGAGCTGCGCGCCGGCATACCTGCTGGCACAACGCGCATCGCGCCGACGATCGAAACCTCTTCAGGGGTGATTGCCGCGCTCGAGATCGCCAAGCAACCGCGTGTTGAGGCTCTGTGCTTTGGCATGGCCGACTTCCTTACGGACATCCACGCCGAAGGGGACTCGACCTTCACCGCATCGCTCTACGCGCTCTCGCATCTGGTGCTCGCATCGCGCGCGGCGGGCATCCAGCCGCCCATCGCCTCTGTGTACACGCAGCTTGACGATTCCGAAGGCCTCCTCTCCTCCTGCAAGCTTTACCGCAGACTCGGATTCTTCGGCCGCTCCTGCATTCACCCGAAACAGATCCCCATCGTGCACCTCACCTTCACTCCCTCGCAAGAGGACTTAGAGCGTGCTCTGGCCATAGTCGAGGTCTTCAGCCGGCAAGGCGCTGCGCAGAATGGAACGGCTGTTGTCGGTGGAGTGTTCCTCGATGAAGCCGTCGTCAAGCAAGCGCGCGATGTCATCGCTCTGGCTAGAACCTTTGCGCCGCAAACGGAGAAAGGGAGCCGATGACTGCCAACCGCACACAGGAGCTCTGTGCGATCGCCGCCGGTGCAACTGTCTACGACCTCGCTCAGCCGCTCGAGGCGCAGATCCCAGTTTCCATGAACCACCCGGGGTTCAGGATGGCACTGCTTCGCCGCCATGGTGACATGGTGCGCGCCGATGGAGGCTCCGCCGCCAACGAGATGATGGTGATGGGCGGGCACACAGGCACACATCTCGACGCGCTCTGCCACGTCTCACACAACGGTAAGTTGTTTGGAGGCGAGGACGCCTCAGACGCGCAGTGTGGTGGCCGATTAAGAGTGCATGGCATTGAGACTATTGCTCCCATGTTTTGCCGTGGCGTCATGCTCGATATTCCCGCTCTCTTTGGTGTCGCGGTGCTCGAGCCCGGCGTGCCAATCACCGCGGCAAATCTCGCCGCCGCCGCTGATCGCCAGAGAATCAAGGTTGGCGCCGGGGATGCGGTCCTCGTGCGCTCCGGCTGGGCAACTTACTGGAACCAGCCCGAGTTTTTTCTCGGCCTCAAACAGGGCGTGCCCGGCCCAGATGAAAGCGCCGCTCAGTGGCTTGCCGAGCGCAAGGTGCGTATCACTGGGGCTGAAACCATCGCTTACGAGTGCATCCATCCGGACTGCGGCCATAAGCTCCTGCCCGTTCATCGCATACTGCTAGTGGAAAATGGCATTTACATTATGGAGGCCATGAATCTCACTTGCCTTGCGCGCGACCAGGTCTATGAATTTCTGTTTGTGCTTACTCCAATCAAGGTTGTCGGCGCTACCGGCGTGCCGGTGCGTCCCGTGGCGGTGAGAGCATGAGCGACAAAACCCTGCTCGAACAACTCGCCGAGTTCTCCGCGTCAGTCAATTTCGCGACGCTGCCTCCCGAAGTGGTCGCCAGCATCAAGGACCGCATTCTCGACACCTTCGGCAACTGCCTTGCCGCCGTACCCCTTGAAACCAGTCGCATGGCTGTGCAGCTGGCGGTCAGTTGGGGCGCAGCCGAGGAAGCAGCGACGATCGGTTTTCAACATCGACTCTCGGCGGGCTCGGCGGCATTCGTCAACGGCGTGCTCGCGCACACGCTCGACTTTGACGATACACACTTGCCATCAGTTCTTCACCCCAGCGCGTCAATCCTTCCGGTAGCCCTCGCCGTGGCGGAAGTCACAGGAGCGACTTCGACGGAGATGTTGGCAGCGGCAGCTGCCGGTTATGAGGTCTGCGTTCGCACCGGCATGGCTGGCTATGACCGTGCGCTGGGTAATTCGATCTTCTTCGAGAATGGTTGGCACGCCACGTCCATCTGCGGAACACTTGGGGGCGCCGCTGTTGCAGCCAAACTCTACGGCCTGGATGCGGCCGGTATCGGACATGCTCTCGGTATAGCGGCCTCCATGGCGTCGGGCATCATCGAAGGCAACCGCGTCGGCGGCACGGTCAAACGCCTGCACTGCGGATGGGCAGCCCATGCCGGCATCGCTGCTGCTCAGGCGGCGCGCGCGGGCTTTACCGGACCAGCCACCGCGTTCGAAGGCCGTTTCGGCTTCTACCGGGCCTTCTGTCAGGGCTACTTGCTTGAACGCGAGATCACGCGAGGTCTCGGCACCGAGTGGGCCGTACCAGGAATCTTCTTCAAGCCGTACCCTGCCAACCACTTTACGCATGCGGGCATCGACGCGGCTCGTTCGCTGCGCGGTGTTGTTGACGTGGACCAGATCGAGATCGTTGAGCTGCGTGTGCCTGGCGCGGTGCTGCGCACAATCGCCGAGCCCGCAGAAGAAAAGGCGCGCCCGCAAACCGGATATCAAGCGCAGTTCAGCGGCCCCTTTACAGTGGCTACAGCGCTGCTCGGCGGCAGCGGCCTCGGCGTCTACCTCGACGACTTTACCGATGCGCGCGTTCATGACGAGCATGTTCTCCGGCTAGCTGCAAAAGTCCGCTGCGTCGCCGACCCCGAGTGCGACGCCATCTTCCCCAGTCAGTTCCCGGCGATCCTGCGCGTCCGCACCCGCGATGGCGCTGTTCACGAACGGAAAGTCCTCGCCAACCGTGGCGGCGACGCCAACCCACTCTCGGTCGCGGAGTTGGAATTGAAGTTCACTCTGAACGCTTCGCCCACCCTTGGCCCCGAGCGCGCCGCGTTGCTTGCCTCGATTATCCGCAACATCGAGCGGCATCCTGTCCGGTATCTTATGAGCCTAACCGAGGTCCCATTGCGCGCAGTTTGGGCCGAAGGGACCACCTGCGCTGCTCGTCAATCTCTTGCCTAAATTGCTCGTCCATAAACGTCGTCCTCATAATCTCAGAATCAACGGAGACCGGAAATGAAACGATATGACCTGGCTGTACTCAATGGAACGGCAGTCCTCTCTGGCATAGGGCCTGCGCGGGTCGACATAGGCATCAAGGACGGCAAAATCGCCGCGATCGGCAGCTCCCTCTTCGCAGACGAAGCCGCTGAGACCATCGACGCCAGCGGCCTGCACCTCCTTCCCGGCGCTGTTGACTCACACTTTCACGTTGGCATCTATCGGCCTCACAGTGAAGATGCGCGTTCGGAGTCGGCGTCGGCTGTGTCCGGTGGCGTGACGACCATACTTAGCTACTTCCGCACCGGCCAGCACTACTTGAACAAAACAGGCCCTTATCGCGAAATCTTCCCGGAGGTACTCGAGCTTTCTGCCGGCAATTTTTTCTGCGACTACTGCTACCACATCGCGCCCATGACCAGCATGCAGCTCGACGAAGTCGGCTGGCTTATCGACCAAGGTGTCACCTCATTCAAGTTTTACATGTTTTATAAGGCGCTCAATCTTTCCGCTGATTCGACACGCGGCAACGAGTACACCATGGCCGACAACTACGACCTCGGCCACCTCTACCTGCTGATGGAGCGCGTCGCCTTCGAGGCGAGTGAACGCAAGACACGCATTTCGCTCAGCCTCCACTGCGAGAACCCTGAGCTCATCCGCGTATTCATCGCGAAGGTAAAAGAGCAGGGAGTTAAGGGCCTTGAGGCGTACAGCAAAGGCCGTCCTCCGCTCACTGAGGTGCTCTCCATCGAAGAAGCCGGTGTGCTCACCAAGGCTACCGCGTGCCCGGTGAACCTGCTGCATCTTTCCAGCAAGGATGCTGTCAGCACGGCCATTGACCTGCGGCGGCGCCATGTCGGATTAGATATGCTTCTTGAAATCACGCTGCACCATCTCGCGCTCAACTACGAAGAACTCGAAGGCATCAATGCCAAGGTCAATCCGCCTATTCGGACCAAGGAAGACCAAGCCGCGCTATGGAAAGCGCTGCTTGGCGGCGAAGTGGACACGGTGGTGAGCGACCACGCATGCTGCATGGAAGAAATGAAAGGGGACGAACTGTGGGCAGCACTGCCTGGCTTCGGTGGTACCTCGCTGCTCTACCCGGTGCTACTCTCCGAAGGCGTGCGCAAGCGCGGCCTTTCGCTCTCGCGCGCCGTGGAGCTTGCTTCCACAAACCCAGCTCGCAAGTTCGGCCTCTTTCCGCGAAAGGGCGCCATCGCCGTCGGCAGCGATGCAGATCTCGCGCTATATGACCTAGAAAAGACGCAAGTCATCCAGGTCGAGTCATTGCACTCTGCGCAGGACCACACTCCCTTCGCCGGCTTTCCCTTCACCGGTTGGCCTGTCATGACTATCCTTCGAGGTAGTGTCGTCTTCCGCGACGGCGAAGTGCAGGGTACCCCCAGGGGGAAGTACATCAAGCGCCCTGCCGTATAAACGTTTGCTTGCACGCCACATCAGCGACATTATGGGGCGGAAATCCATGTCGTGAAGCAACGTCACCAGCACGCATCCGCGGAGCGCGTCTGCGTGAGGCCGTCTCAGTCGAGTGTCCTATAAAGGATGCCCAAACATCGCAATATCGGCCATTTTTCGATTAGTTCTGCAATCAGTGCACAACTGAAAATGCAGAGCGGACAACGTGATAAGGAACCAATATGAGCAACACCCAAAATACCGGCTTCAGGATCAAGAAATCTGTATCGCTCTCTGGCGTCGTCGCAGGAAACACCGCGCTATGTACCGTCGGACGAACTGGCAATGATCTGCACTATCGCGGCTATGACATCCGCGAACTCGCTGCGCACTGCGAGTTTGAAGAGGTTGCTCACTTGCTCCTTTACGGCAGGCTCCCAACGCACGCCGAGCTAACTAAGTATAAGCAACGACTTCGCGCGCTTCGCGGGTTGCCGCAGGGCGTCAAAACGGTACTCGAGCAGATGCCCAGAACGGCACATCCAATGGACGTGCTACGAGTCGGCATCAGCGTGCTTTCCACGCTCGAGCCCGAGCCGCATCTTGAGAATTCCATCCATGTGCCGGAAACCGCACTGCCCATCGCCGACCGGCTGATGGCCTCGCTGGGATCGATGCTGCTCTACTGGTACCACTGGTCACACAACGGCCGCGCATCGACGTCGAGACCGACGACGACTCCATCGGCGGGCATTTCCTGCACCTGCTGCACGGCCGGACGCCACGCGAAGATTGGGTGCGGGCGATGCACATCTCGCTGAACCTCTACGCCGAGCACGAGTTCAACGCCTCGCACCTTCGCCTGCCGCGTCGTGGCGGGCACGGGCAGCGACATCCACTCGGCGATCTGCGGCGGCATCGGCGCGCTGCGCGGGCCCGAAGCATGGCGGCGCCAACGAGGTGGCGTTCGAGATCCAGAAGCCGCTACGCCTCGCCGAACGAAGCCGAGGCGACATCCGTCGCCGCCTTGCCGCGAAGGAAGTCATCATCGGCTTCGGCCACCCGGTCTACACCATCGCCGATCCGCGCAACGAGGTGATCAAGGAAGTGGCGCGGCACCTGTCCGAGGCGGCCGGTCGACATGGCGCATGTTCGACATCGCCGAGCGCATCGAGGAGGTGATGTGGGAGACCAAGAAGATGTTCGCGAACCTCGACTGGTTCAGCGCCGTGCTCTTACCACATGATGGGCGTGCCGACCGCGATGTTTACGCCGCTGTTCGTCATCGCGCGCACCTCCGGCTGGAGCGCGCACGTCATCGAACAGCGCATCGACGGCAAGATCATCCGCCCGACCGCAAACTACACCGGCCCCGAGAATCTGAAATTCCCCCCTATTAACGAGCGTTCATCGTCCTAGTTTGTAACTGAAAAACTATCAACTCAAGACCCCCGTCGTGATCCTCATGATTCACTGATAGCCCAGCCACTATTACGCGAAGTGTTGGTGTGTTGCAAGCCCAGTGTTAACCGACGCCGCTCGATCCGGAGTCTCCTGCACCCGGGCAGCCCAGAAATGGATGGGCATAAGACAGACAATGGAGTTTCTGTCCGCGAGAATCTCTTCCGGAGACGGGAGTAGGTAGGGCGTATTAGGTTTGCGGCTTGCGACTAAGAGGAAGTCCTAGGCGAGTGGTGCGGAAAACTAGTTGGCAGTGGATTCGTGTTGCTGAACTTCGGCGTGTTTGCCGTTCGTGAGATGCCCGCCATGATGGGGCACCACCACATCGTAATTCTTGCGAGTAAGCCGAGGTTTTATGTACGAACCCAGCCTGCAGCACGTTATCATCATCCGTTGCGCAAGCGCTACAGCCACGATCCCTTTAGGTATCGCCGAGTATTCATTGCGCGGATGCTGCTCACCCCGCCTCACTATATCAGGGTCTTCCTCTCCCTCTTTAGAGAACCACGGCGGCCGCGAACCCTCAACTTCAGACCCGCCCGGCTATTGGAGTTTCGGTCAGTGCCAGCGGTCCGTGAATAAGCGACCCCTTACTGCTGTATCGATTGCAAATACTTCACTAAGTTCTGGACCCTGAGCTGCACTTCACCAGGAGTCCCAGCAAAGGCCGTCTGTGACTCACTGAACGTCGCTCCCCACACCGGCATCTCCTTCGAGCCATGGGCCGTATCACTCACTCCGAACTGAAGTACGGATGATACATGGCCTGCGGGAAACTTCCCGCCGTTGTCCTTGGAGAGGGACGTGAGGTCGATCGGCGTTTTTTTCATCGCAGAAGCGGCGGGGCCATTCCCCTTTCCGTCTTTGCCGTGACATGCCGCGCAATAAGTCGCAAACATCTGTTTGCCTGATGCGGATGATGTGGGCTTAATGGGAATCATTTTTACCTGTGGCACAGGTTGCTGCGCAACTGCAAACATAGTTGTGAACAGCACTCCAACTCCGAAGAGTACAGCGATGGGTTTCAGCATAGAGTCTTCCCTTCAAGCGCGTATATTATGCGTCAGACATGACGGTGTGATGTGATGGAGGACACATAGTTGACATTGAAATAACCTACGCGAGCATCAGAAACGGATGCGGGAGATACATAAGTAGACACATAGTGCCGAGAAATGACTTGGGTCGCCCGGATCGCGAACAAGTCACATATGAAACAGCGTCTGTTGCATCAACACAGGTCACCTTTTGGGGACTATCCTTTCAAGGGTTGCGCCCATCTTGGCACTACCGAACGAGCAAGCAAATTCGGATGCTCGCGTAATGCCTGCAAATGCTTGCATAAACGAGCATCGATACTCTCGGGTTTACGAGAAAGCACTTGTGCCGTAATCTGATTTCATCCTGGACTGGCAAACAGTCAGTCGATGCAGGAGAGCCTTCCTCTTTCAGCGATTGCTCCGCAACTCTAAACCTGCACCGCCCCATAGCTTCGAGTGAATGATTCAACCTCGTCCGATCTGTCGCACGCTCGTCGCAATGTCAGTCTGACTTCGAACGAGGATTCTTTCTGATTGCGGGCATGAGTTTTTGAGATCTGTCATTTTCGGCAGACGGCCTCCGGCTCTCGGTAATCTTTCTAGCAATCCAATCATGGATTTCAGATTCAAGCCATCCCACTGCGCGAGCGCCGAGAGAGATTGGGGCAGGGAACGTCCCTTGAGCTACCCGAAGGTAGATTGTCGAACGAGAAAGCCCGGTCCGCAGCTTCACCGCCGGGAGCCTCAAAATTACATTTGTCATTGCTAAACACCTCTAACCCTGGTTGAAACATCGAGTCAAAATGCCGCTAGGTGGTGAACGTCTATTCCCCCAGCAACCCCTTCACAGCAATTGCTTGTGCATCACGTCTCTCTTGGGTCACCGACCGCTGATAGATGTCCAAGGTGATCCGGCTGTTGGCGTGACGCAGAAGTTCCTGGGCAGTCTTGATCTCAACGCCGTTCTGGCGAAGTTGATTCGACAAGCCATGGCGAAACGAATGCCAGCCAATCTTCTTTTTCACTCCGAGACCCTCCAATGCCGGCCGGATATGCCGCTTGAGGATCATGTCCGGGTGAACAGGCTGATTTTCGTTCTTCGAAATTGATGGGAACAGGAAATCATCGTCGGACCGGTAGAGTGAGGTCTGTCTCCAGCGTTTCAAATCCGCCACCACGATCGGGGGAAGCGGAACTGGTTTGTGCGATGCTTGTGTTTTGGTGTCGCCCTCAACATTGCGCCAGATCGAGTGCGTGATGTGGACGAGGCCGGTATCGAAGTCGAGATCACGCCAACGAAGTGCGATGAGCTCCCCGCGACGCAATCCTGTTGTGGCGGCAACCAGAACCATTGTCCTTTCCCGCTGAGGCAGCTTCTTGAGAAGATCCTGGAGTTCCTTGGGCGTGAGGATATCTGGTTCGCGAAGCCGCTTTGCTGAAGTTCGAACAGCCGTGATTGGATTCCGGGCCGCCCATTCATGGCGGATTGCATGAGAGAACAGAGCTGACATAAGGTTGCGAATCTTAGCTTTTGTCGCTGGACTAGCTGGTTGACCATCATGTCTATTGAGACCACGAAGCCAAGTTTCAGCCTCCACGCTCTTAACCGCCGAGAGCGAGTGCTTGCCCCACCTCGGTAAAACGTGAGTGCTGAGAAAGTTGGTGTAACCGTTCTGTGTCGAATGCGCCTAGCTGGGCAGCTCAACATTCTTGTAATGAGCGGCGAGCTGTTCCAGGTTCATAGGGGCAAAGGCCGCCCCTTCGTTCACGGCAACCCTGAGCTCCAAGACCGCCTTTTCTGCATCCTTCCGCTTCGGGAACTCGCTGTCGATCGATGCGGATCATAATATCGGATGTTGCGGGTAACGGAACTTCAGCAGGCAACAAATCCCATATCGGTTTGTCTGCAAGATTGGGATTTGCGCCTAAGCATACCTGAATCTTCTTTGCCCTGCCAGTCGGCTCGTGAACCGAGAATTTGTGCGCATAAGGTTTGAACGAGTTCCTCGCAATAATAACTCGTTAAAGTGATTCTGGTTCCTCGGGCCAAGTGCGCAGTCATGAGCGATCGTTCGACGATTGCCGTAGCCCCAGTTCGTCGATTGACGCTAACAAGCCAACGCGCTGATTGAGCGCGTTTTAGATGATCGCTACGATTAGTCCTCCAAAACGCCGATTCCGCCATTGATCTAAGAAGCGACTCTTGCCCGCGCTCTCGCCTGTAAAATCACCTGCTAAAATCCCGTCTTCTACGTATTCCCGTGTACTTAGGCAGTCTCCAGCGTCTTGTAAGTAATTGAAAGTAGAGGATATAGAGGCTTTGACACGGACCAGTGTCGACAACAGCTAAACGCCTTATATTCAACTGCCTACGGGGCACATCTCCAACATTTACGCCTGCAAAATAGCCTGTTTCAACGACCTCTTCCCTGTGCGGGAAGCGGTTTCCCTTAGCCACACACTTGGGAGACCACAAATCTTCGCGGCCACGGTACTATACCGCATGCACGGAGTGTGCCCTGACTGTCATGCTTGCGTTCCAGAGTAGGATTGCGGCGACAACTACATAGATCAATGACGTAGCGCTCAGGCAGAGGCCCATACCAAAACGCTGAGATGCCGCTGCAATTGCAACCGCGGCGATGCCGCTTCCAAACCAACCGAGGGAGTTCATTACACCTACTGCCGTGGCCCTGTGCTCGGGGCGAACCACATCATGCAAGGATGCCCAGGTATTCGAATCGTAGATGCCCTTGCAGAAGCCAAACCCAATCATTCCGATGATGAGAACCTTGACTGAAACCGTCCAGCCTATGAGCAATAGAAAAGGCACGCCTGCGAGCACCCCGAACGCCTGAGTCCGCATTCTGCCGCCGTAGTCGTGCCGCGCCAGCCTGTCCGCCAGCGTGCCGCCGCAGATCACTCCCACCACTGAAGCGGCCTGCAAATATATCGTAGCGCTTGTTCCAGCCATGAAGAGGCTCATGTGGAATTTACGGAAGAGGAACGAGGGCAGCCACACCATAAAGATCATCGCCACGGAGTTTGTTCCTATGAAGGCGACGATCAGACGCAACGCAAGAGGTGAAGCGAGGACATCGGTAAGGGCGCCACGCAGAGAATTGCCAGCCCAATTTAGTTTTCCAGAGTCTTGTTGCCGGACGTAGAATTCGCGTTTCGGTTCCCTCAGCAATGTTTGTAGAAAGAGAAGCACAAACAGACCAAGACCACCGAAGAAAGCGAAATTCAAGCGCCACCCAAAGTGCTTTCCGAGGATGGAAGCCAATGACCCGCCACCTACCGTACCTACGTATATAGCCGACTGGAGCAAAGACATGGCGCGGGAGCGTGTATCGGGGCCATGATAGCTGCTGATAATTGACATGGTGGCAGGGAAATAAAATGCCTCCGAAATTCCGCCGAATGCGCGAAGGACTGTCAGCTGCCAATAGCTGCGCGAGAAAACAGTTGCCGCTGAGATACAGATCCAGAAGAGAAGTCCGGCTAGGATCAATCCTTTTCTGGAAAATCTGTCGCCCGGCCAGCCGGCGACCAAGCCGAAGGCCGCGTACATCCACATGAATGAGGATCCCAGGAGCCCCAGCTGCATGTCTGAAAGGTGAAACTCCACGCGTAGCAAGGGAAAAAGTGTAAAGACCGCCTGGCGATCCGCATAGTAGAGAAAGCAGACGAACCACAAAAGTCCGACGACAAACCACTTATAGTTTTTCTGCGTCACAACGTGGACATACCCTCGATTTTCCCAACCAATCCGTTAGTCCATTTCCCTGGAGTCGGGAATGCGGACGAATTCTCGGGGGAGCAGACTTTATGTTAGTCCCGCCTGCGTAAAGAGATTTCTTGCGCCGCGGGATCCGCAAAGTGCATGACAGATTCTACACTCGGGCAATTTGCATGCTGGACGTTCTAGAGTCAACCCCCTGACGCAGACGAAGCCCCTCCTCCCGCTGCTCAAAAGGAGATGTTCGGGCATCGTGGAGACCGAGCGATTGCGCCGCACACCTCTGTCCTCAGGCCTTTGCCCATATCGCCGACAGCGCTTCGGCCTGCTTCAGAACCGCTTGCGATCTCAACGTTCGACTCCGGATTTCCGAAGTTCAATGTCTCTGATCGGGTTGGGATTGAACTTTGCGCACCGGCCCGGGTTACAGAGATTGCAGCAGCAGTACTGGCAAATCGCATCGCGTCTCGGATTGAGCTGGGTATGCTGAACGCTACGGAAAACGCTCCATTGAAGACGTCCCCTGCGGCGGTCGTATCTATCGCATGAACTCTGTGCGCTGACTCAAAGATCTCTTGATTCCGGTCCTTGTAAAATGAACCACGTTCCCCCAGTTTCAGAAGAACTGCTCTCGGTCCCATATCGAGAAGTGCCTCTGCAACGGCCGGCAACTGATCTTGTTCAAGAACATGGAACGGTTCTTCCAATAGCGTGCAAGCCTCGACTTCATTCGGCGTCAGCAGATCGACACCTCTCAGAAACTCTTCGGGCAACCGTCTGGCTGGCGCCGGGTCCACGATGCAGAATGCTTTCTCCGCGCGCGCTGCGTCGAGAACACGCTGGTTTACTTCCAAAGGGATCTCCATTTGGAGCAGAACGAGCGCTGCACCTTGTACGAGGGCTTCAAGGGACGCGAGCCGCTCTGCCGACCAGCAGAAGTTGGCTGCTGGAGAGACGACAATGCAGTTGTTTCCCTTTGAATCACGCCAGATCATAGCTGTGCCGGTGGCTAAATTAGGAACGGCTCTAATCCCGTCCCGTCTTACGCCTGCGTCCGAGAGACTTTTTACTAATCGGCTGCCCGCATCGTCATTCCCGACATTACCGATAAAGCAAACTTCTGTATTAGTTCCGCGGGCGAGCTTTGCGGCCGCCACTGCCTGATTCGCCCCTTTGCCGCCAGGAAACAACTGAAGAGGCTCCCCAAACAGCGTTTCCCCAAGTGAGGGAAAGCGCTCCATCTGCACGACGTAATCCACGTTGGCACTGCCTGCAACGACGATTCGGGAACGCATGCTACTTGCTTTGATAATGAGTTCCTTCTTCAAGCCACGCGAGATTGAATTGATAGTGAAGTCTGCTGCTTAGTAGCTGTATCACCCCATCGGGTGTCTGAACGGCGTTCAGATATGCTCTCGGCTCCGCATGCGTATCATCCATAAGGAAGAGGTGTGTATTTCCACCACCGTCGTATGCCTTAGGATTGCCACCGGTTGTGATCAGTCTTCGCACAGGCCAGGAGCGTCCTTCGTCATAACTCGCCGCAGCAAAGAGACCATATCCTTTGAAAAGCGCACCATCCTTCGACTTGAAGTCCATTCCGCCTTGCGGGTTCATCACGTATTTGGCTTCTGTCTCACTTATCACAAAGCCGCTGCCGTCGGTGAAGCCGATGTATAGGATTGCACCTTCTTTCAGGCGCATTAGCACCGCGCGCTGTCCCCAACTTAACTCTGGCAGACTTGTGCGCCCATAAATCCACGTCTTTCCAAGGTCGGGCGTGATACTGAGCGGCAGACCCTTTCCATCTGGATAGGAACTTCCGGTCTTCTCATTTGTACGTCCTGCGATCATTAGCGAGTGGTCCTTCAGTTCCACAATTGCCGGATGCTGACCCACAATGCGCGGCCCCGCGGAATTCCAACTCGTACCGTGATCCCAACTCACAAGGAACTCGCCCCACAGCGGCTCATCCAGGTTGAAGTCCGACGTCATCACCCAGCATCCGCTAGAATGCTCCAGCACGTGGTGGGGATTGAGCATGCGGCGATGCGACTCTCGTATCTTCGGCGAAGACCACGTGGCGCCGTTATCAGGGCTTTCTCGCGAAACTAAGATCTGTTTAGTTTGGAAGCTGTCACTTCCGACGCCCTGAAACTGATACAGCCTTCCATCGTTCGCTCGGAACAAAGCCGTCGAGTGGTCGTTTCGACCCGGTGTCGCAAAGAATAAAGAGGCATCGTCCCACTCCCCCGCGCCGGCTCGAAGGCGCGAAGCGGCAATATAGAGATGGCGGCTTTCTTCAAAGTCGCAGGTATACCAAGTAGCTAGCAAGTCCCCATTGTCAGCATAGGTAATGCTCGGAAAGTGATTATGTTCCGAATATAAGGGGCCCTTAGACCTTTCCGGAATCTTGACGTAAACACGTGGATTCGCGAAAGATGGTGTCTCGCCCGTTTCTTTCCAGTGCATCGTCAACTGTGAGACATGCTGCTGAAAGAGTGGCGTCGACACTGCGATTCCGGACACTTGCGTCGGAACGTCCGTCTGAACGATGCGGAAGCCAATCTTTTCATGCTTGTCATCGGGCAGTGCTGCCATTCGACCTGCCGGACGAAGGTCTAGCAGGTCAGTAGCAAAGCTCCCTCCGCGCGTCACTCGAACATATCCACTCGGCGGGCCAGCTGGGTCTGTGACCGGGTCCGAATTATAGGGACCGTACCAATCAAGACACCACTCTTCTACATTGCCAAGCATATCGAAGAGCCCGAACTGGTTCGGCGGTGTCTGCGCGACCTTGAGTGTGAAGCCCCAAAACCGATCACCGCTCAGTGCAGTTGCCTGCTGATACTTCCAGTACGAAGTGGGCAGCGTAGTGCCCGTCGGGTAAACCGTCTGCGTGCCCGCTCGGGCGGCGTACTCCCATTCTGCTTCCGTTGGCAGCCGGTACTGTCTGCCTTCCTTTCGGCTCAGCCATTCCGTAAATCGAACCGCATCGTTGTAGGAGACATTTACGACGGCATCATCGTCGCTTGTCGAGATCTCTTGGCCGCGCTTGTGATTCGGATCGAACTGTTCGTACTGTGCATTCGTGACTTCTGTGGCGCTGATGGCAAAACCATGGGTGAGGGTCACCATGTGGACCGGACACTCGTCCCATTCACCCTCGTGCTGACCCATCTGAAAACTGCCGGACGGAAGAGTGACCATGCGCATGCCGATGGAATTCGTATTTGCCTCGCCTTCGGCGGCCGCTGCTAACTTCGTAAGAGAATTCGGGACCGCCAAGGCCGCGCCCGCAGCAAGCGAGTTCCTGATAAAACTGCGCCGTTTAATTCTCACGATATCGCCTCCTCAGAGTTGAGCCGCTCTTCGAAACATTTCGCTTTGGCCAGAAGTCAGAACTCTCGCTCGCATCGCGTCGACAGAATCAATGTCTATTTTCGGGGATTTAACGCAAGTTATCAAAGAGAGGCACTCGTCATGATTCATATCGAACCCACGCGATACCATCGAATGGAGCGCGCGTGAGTGTAGCATTTCGTCTCCACATAACGTTTCACTCGGGCGAGACATCGCACTACAAGGAGCATCTTTCTCTTCTCGATGCAGCGGCTCAGCTGGGGTGCCGATAATTTGTATCTTACCCACACCCCTATTGCCATAAGGGTGTGGGGCAAGAGTACAGCAGCTAAAACGTTATGCGTCCCTGAATCTGCAAGCTTCGCGGTGTTGCGGTTGTAAGACGTCCAAAGGTGGAAGCTGCGAAGTTTGTTTGCAGGCCACCAAGGTTAGTATGGTTCAGCGTATTGAAGGCATCACCCCGCAGTTGGAATTGTACCTTCTCTGTTATAAAGAAGTTCTTCAGGAGGCTCGCATCCCAATTCTCTAGACCGGGTGATCGAACAGCGTTTCGCCGTAGGTATCCCCCTCGTATTTGCGCCCCGCTCGCACTGCTTATTGGCACGGCCGCAAATGCTGAAGGGCTAAGGTATTGATGGGTTCCAGGAAATGTTCTGTACCCTCCGACGTACAGATTCACGCCTGCTACTGGATCTGAACGATCAGCCGGATATGATGAATTTGAGTAAGTTACATTTGCCGGGAACCCGGTATTGCCGGAATAGATCGCAGAAATCTGCCAACCGTCCAAGAGGTCGCGTTTGAGCAACGTTTGGCTCTTACTTAGTCGACCGAAGGGAATCTCCCAGATACCACTTACTTTCACCCGCTGCGTAACATCGAAGATTGCTGGACCGAATTCGGCTTTGTAATCATCCGGATCTTGCGGGTAACTTGGCTGATTGATATCGACATCACTATAGGAAAGATCGTGTGACCAAGCGTAAGCGACGCCAAGTGTCAATCCTTTGCTTGTTCTTCGCTTTGCTTCCATCTGCATGGCATTGTAACGACTATGGTCACCATCCATATTTTGTGTGAACTCACCGAAGGTTGGATCAGGTGCAACGCCCGTTACCCGGTTTGGAAGGTTTTTATACTCATATTCCGCCAACTGTACGCCTTCGGTTCCGACGTAATCCAGCCTGATATCAATTCCCCCGGGAAACATTTGTTGGACACCAAAGAACTGCTGCAGGCTGTATGGATTCGGGTTATACGCTGGGACATCTGTGATGCTAGGCAGGCTGGTTGAAAGCACGCCTGCTTTCTGTAAAGCCGAGATCTGCGCAGCGTAACCTGACGGAGCGACGGGATAATTGATTCCCACTGCTTGTGCCTGCGATTGGTTTATGGCAAAGTAAAAAGGAACTCCCGGGCTAGGCTCACTGAGGTTGATGGTTCCGTCAAAGTACGTATGCCCAATCGTGAGAATTCCAAATCCGCCATGGACGACCGTGTTAGGAAACACTTGCCATGCGAATCCAACGCGTGGCTGTACGCCATGTTTATAATCTGCTAAAAAAATTGAATTTGCGGGACGAAAGGGACCAAAACCAGCGCCGAGCGTCGGATATGCAGGATCTGGGCCGCGATTGTAGGCGCGCCCCTCATATTCACGCGGTACCGTGAAGTAATCATAGCGAGCGCCCAAGTTCAACGTGAGAGTCTTTGTTAACTTCCAGTCGTCCTGAAAATATCCTCCATACTGATAGTTGTCGAAACCGAAGGGTTTTTGCCCTGAGGGTACGGAGTAAAGTGCAAGCATGACGTTTGAGGGAATGTTTGCCAGCCATCCAGACAGGGTAGAGTATATTACCGATGGTGTCTGCACGAGGTAGCGGCTGGCATTTTGGCGCTGCAAGATACCACCGAACTGCATGCTATGGTGGCCGCGAATGAGTCCAATTGTCTCTTCGTAAGTCGTGTAATTGCCATGCTGATAGAATGCTTTGTACAGAGCGGAGTTCAATGAACCGCCGAAGCCCGAAAAGTCTAAACTGTTCAGTCCAAGGTTGAATCCTGGGTTGATTCGCGTTAATTTGATTTGATTGAATCCGAAACGCGCATTAGACGTCCAGCTCCGTCCTATGTGGATATAATTCGCATTCACAGCATCCGTGTGCCCTGAATACGTTTGGGGGTTGACAGGTATGATTGATGGAATGAGATATTGCGGGCGAGCCCGGATATACCTCACAGCGACCTGATTGTTAGAATTAATGTTGCCGTCCAGACGAATCAACCCACTGCCATCCTTTTGGATCTGTGACGCAGTCCCTGTGTAGCTCGTAGTCAACGCTGTGGGATTGGAGGCCGGCTGAGAAATGCTTGGGTAAATTGCTAGCAGTGGCTGGTAAACGGTGGGACTGATGCTTGCCAGGTATGGAGTCGGAACCGTCCCTGAAACTGTAGCAAGGCTGCGGGCCTGGGCACCTTCATAGTTTCCGAAGAAGAATAGCTTTTGACGAAAAATCGGTCCCCCAATTGAGCCACCGAATTGATTGAATGTAAGGTGCGGATTCTTTGTTAGGAATTGATTGCGGGCGTTGTAATCATTCAGCTGGTTTATCTCGTATGCGCCGCCATGAAACTGGTTGGTTCCGGTCTTGGTGATGATATTGATATTGCCCGACAGTGTGCCGCCGACGGTGGCCGGGGCCACTCCCTTCACGACACTCACCTCGGCTATGGCGTCGTTCCCGACGGTATTGATAACGTTCGGCGCTCCATACACGTTATAGGAGTTATACTCGGGATTCGACGTCGCGTTGGTTCCGTCCACCGTGACGTTGTAACCACCGTTTGGAGGCAGGCCATTGATGGCAATGCCGTTGGCGCCCTGGGGAGCTACGGACGCATCGAGCGCGATTAAATTGACCCAGTTCTGACGGGCAACCGGAAGCACATTTAGTTGAATCTCGGGCAGTGTTGACTCCTGCTCAGAAGTGGTAGTCTGCAGTATCTCCTCGCTAGCGTTTACCTCGACCGAGCTCTCGACATTTTGCACATTCATCTTGATCGGCAGGTCCAGATACGCGTCTGCAGTCAGTTCTATGCCTGTAATCGTGTTCGCCTGAAAATTAGCCAATGTCGTCGTGAGTTTGTATTTACCGATGGGAACAAATGTGAATGAAAATCGGCCATCAGCATCGCTTTTCGCACTACGCACCACACCTGTAGCGGGATTCTCCAATGTCAGATTCGCATTTGGTACGACGGCCCCGGAAGTATCCGTCACCGTGCCCGAGACGGTAGCTGTATTCACCTGGGAAACCAATGCAGCGGGCACGATGAGCAACAGCAATCCCAACACAATTGAGATCGTTTGTTTCATAGCTACGTCACCTCGCTCCCTCGGGGTTGAAAGCCCCTTCTTCGGGAAAGTGTTGAAAAGCAACAGATGAATTCTTCTCATAACGTCTCGTGGCCCCTTTTTTCAGCGATTTTCTTGCTCAAGCCCATTCAGTCGCTTTCCAGTTTTCGCTCCACAGGCGCTTTCGATCCGTGTAATCGCAAAAGCTATGTTCGCTACAAATTCTGCTTCCACTGCAGCGTTTCGGATCGAGTCCCTCGAAACTGGCGACCCGTGGCGTGCGAATCAAACTACAGGTTCCTTACGAACCCCCTGGAAACCAAGCAGATCACGCCACGCGAACAAGATTGGCCCATGTATCAGTAAATGTCAATAGAAATCAGAAAAAAAATTTGATATTATTTTTCTGATACGACACTGATTCGTTGTGACACAATTAACGCACCAGTCGATTTAACTACCAAATTGAGGAGTTTTAGATATGTCTTCACTATTTGATCTCACCGGTCGCACCGCCCTTATCACTGGTTCCACCCGCGGACTTGGTTTTGCGATGGCCCAGGGACTGTCCGATGCCGGAGCCACCATCATCGTAAACAGCCGCCACCAAAGCGCAGTGGACGAAGCCGTCGCCAAGCTGAAAGCCAAGGGTTGCTTGGTACGCGGCGCGGTTTTCGATGTCTCTGACGAAGCTGAGGTAGCGGCAGCGTTTGCCAAGTTTGACCAGGACGGCGTTGAAATCGACATCCTGGTCAACAACGCTGGCATCCAGTTCCGAAAGCCGATAATCGAACTTGATCTGAAGGACTGGAAACGCGTGATCGACACCAACCTCACTGGTGCCTTTATCGTCGGCAAAGAAACGGCCAAGCGTATGCTCGCTCGCGGTCGTGGTGGCAAGATCATCAACATCGGTTCGCTGACCAGTCATTCGGCGCGCCCCAACGTCGCCCCGTATGCCTCTTCAAAGGGTGGCATAATGATGCTCGCGCGAGTCATGTCTGCTGAATGGGCACAGTTTAACATTCAGGCAAATTCAATCGGGCCGGGGTGGTTCCTGACCGAGATGAACGAGCCAGTGATCAACAACCCAGAATTGAATGCCTGGGTAAAGAGCAGCAATCCGGCTGGGCGGTGGGGTGAACCGGAAGAACTGGCCGGTACGGTTGTTTATCTTGCTTCCTCCGCTTCAAGTTATGTCACCGGCCAGATCATTTATGTCGATGGTGGCTGGTTGACGACGCAATAAAGTGACGAAATGAAATTCGTCGCGTCATCCAGCGGCTCTCCTCTTTCTCCGCCGCCTCGTTTGCGTAGCGCAGTGCGAGAAAACGTTATGCCGTGTCCATCTAGCCGATTCGCGCGAACGGTCGTGAGCCATGACCTCTTCACTGGATGCAGTTCGCAAGCATCGGTGCGAGAACGATTCTAGAGGAAATTGAAGATCATGAAGTCGGTAAAGAAAATTCTAGTCACCGCGACGAACTACTCACAGTTGTGCACGGAAGCGAAAACTCTGCTCGAGTCCAATGGCTGCCAGATTACCGAGAACTCATTCGGCAGGCCAATGACCTTCGACGAGTTGAAGCAACGGGTTAGTGACGTCGATGCTGTGGTCGCCGGGGTGGATACCTGGAATGAGGCGGTTTACAAGGTCGCGCCAAAACTGAAGATCATTTCCCGATTCGGCGTCGGCGTCGACAATATCGATGTTGAGATGGCCCGGGGGTTCGGCATCAAAGTGACCAATGCCCCCGGCAGAAACGCCAATGCTGTCGCTGAATTGACCATTGGTCTGCTGCTTTCCGCCATGAGAAGCATTCCCTCGCTCCACCAGGCAACCCAGCAAGGGCGTTGGGACCGGTTCGTCGGAGACGAATTGATCGGCCGGAAAGTGGGGTTGCTGGGCTTTGGAGTCATCGCCCAAAAGGTGGCTCGGAAGCTGTCCGGATTCGATGTTGAGGTCGCTGCCTACGACAAATATCCCAACCTCGAAATGGCCAAACAGTTTAAGGTCACAATGGTTTCGGCGGACCGGGTGTTGCAGGAGTCGGACGTCGTGTGCCTGCTTCTGCCGAGCCTTAAAGAGACCTATCACTTCATGAACAAAGATACCTTTACGCAAATGAAGGACGGCGCCTATTTCGTCAATACGGCGCGGGGAGCCTTGGTTGACGAGATGGCTCTGTGTGATGCACTTACATCGGGTAAATTGACGGCAGCAGCCATCGATGTCTATGAGGTGGAACCCGTCTCGGTCGATAATCCACTGTTCCGGTTGAAGAACACCGTAACGACCCCACACACGGCAGCGGAAACGTACGAAACCTATCGGGCTATCGGCTTGCATACGGCCCGTAGCATTCTCGATGAATTCGAAGGAGTGAATCCGCCTCAAGGGCTATAAGAGGTTGTACGCCAACCTGCAGTCCAGGCCAACTAGCACCATAAATCAAATTGCGATTAGTTGTATCAAAATATGTTTGTTCAATGTATACTGTGAGACGAAATGCTTACTTTGAAAGGATAGAGCCGAGGTTCATCATGCCAAAACTCTTACAGGGCATCATTGTTCCAATGATCACACCTCTCACTCTTGACGGGGCATTGGATGTTGAAGGATTGGAACGGCTCGTGGAGCACATTCTCCGGGGCGAAGTCAACGCTCTTTTCCTGGCAGGCACGACGGGGGAAGGACCCGCGCTGAGTCATGAAATCCGGAAAAAGATGATCGCGCGTGTCTGCAAACAGGTTAAACAACGTGTCCCAGTAGTCATGGCAGCCATGGACAGCTCACCAGCGGAAACCATGAACATGATTATGCATGCGTCGGATGTGGGGGCTGCGGCGGTCGCGATCGCTCCTCCTTTCTACATGTCTGTAAGTCAGTCCGATCTCGTTCGCTACGGCAGAGCAATCGCAGATGCAAGTCCTCTCCCGGTTTACCTCTATAACGTGCCGAACGCGAATCTTCCGCGCTTCACATTGGATACGTTAGAACAGCTGTGCGAGCTTGAAAATGTTCTCGGGTTCAAGGACAGCGGCGGCTCTCGCGATTTTCTTATCGCCGCCATTCAGCTTTTTGAGAAACGACCTGAAACCTCAGTCCTTGTTGGGCCGGAGCCGCTGTTGGTTGAAGCCTTGCGTGCCGGGGGTGACGGCGGCGTGTCCGGAGGGGCCAATCTCTTTCCTCAGCTTTATACTGAACTTTACAAGGCAAGTACTCTAGATGACTGGGAGACTGTCGAGGCCCTGCATCAGCTCGTGCTTCGGGTGGAGCGGGACTTTTATCGAGTTGGAGAGAGTGAGTCTTCACTGATTCGCGGGATCAAAGCCGCCGCTTCCCATATGGGCATCTGTAGTGCCACCATGGCGCCACCTTATGTATCGGCAACACCGGAAGAGATAACAGAGGTTGCCTTGAGACTCGAGCGTTTCCAAGAAGTGCTGCTGGAGACCTTCAGCCGTACCGGCACACTGGTCAAAATCTGAGGAGTGTATGACTCGAAGTGCATTAAAACCGGACATAAGCATTGCTTCTCCGAAGCAAGACGTCTATTTTTCTCGATCAGTCAGCAAGGCATTCGAAATAATTGCTCTGCTGGGTAGCTCCCCATCGCCGTTGACCTTGCCTGAGGTGGCAGCGCGTACGAGACTGACAAAGAGTTTTGCCTATCGACTGCTTCGGACGTTGGAAACCTTGCGGCAGCTGCGACGGTTACCTGAGAATCGATTCACCCTTCCTGCTGACCACTTCTCGTCGACAAAGATACTAACGGAAGACTTGGTCCAATCGGCACGTGATCCGATGCGGAAACTGCACATGCAATTTCGCGAGACTGTTAGTTTGGCAGCTACGCTGGGAAATCGTATCGAAGTTCTCGAGGTTTTGGATAGCCCTCAATTGGTTTGTATGACCAACCGTGTGGGGCGCATTCTGCCACCACATGCAAGCTCGTTAGGCAAAGTCATTACGGCTTTCCAGCTGCCCGATGCACAGCAAACGCTACTTGCTAACTACGGCCTTTTGCGAATTACCAATTCCACAATTACGGATGAGTTGAAGTTGCATAACGAGTACGCAGAGATTCGCAAGAACCGCTTGGCGCAGGATGATGAAGAAAGCATTGCAGACGCATACTGTCTCGCGGTCCCCATTAATGACAAGTTGGATCATGTCGTTGCGGGAATCAGTATCTCTATGCCCAAGTCGCGTATTGTTAGTAACCACGGCTTGCGCAAGGATATCGAGTCAGCCTTACGGAACGCATCTGAAACGGCGTCAGCTGCTTTTCAAGCATCTAGTACCGCGACTTCGTAGATTCGTAATCAAACTTGTCTCTTTTGCGGAGGAAGATTGAGGGCTATAGCGGAAGCATGGGTTGGCACAATGGTTGCAAATTCGGCTTTCGCGGCAGAGGTCAACATGCCCAAAGGTTTCATAACGATAAGCGCCTATTCCGTCACTGATCTAAGAAGCAACTATTGCTCTCGCTCTCGCCTGTAAAATCACCTGCTTGAATCTCGTCTTCTACGTATTTCCGGGTATTTCGGCAGTCTCTAGCGCCTTGTAAGTTATTGAATGTATTGGAAATAGAGGCTTTGACACGGAAGAGGTCGCTGGTTCGAATCCAGTCGTGCCTACCAAGTTTCGATTCAAAGACATCCTAGACAATCCAAACAATCAAGATAAGACGCTGATAAATAAGCTGCTTTTGTCTTTTTCCGTCCAATGGGGTGTTGTAGAAGCCGACTCCAGATAGGGGCATGTCTGGGGGCACATATTTCGTAAGCGTCCCGAGTTTCTTTCAATTACCCACAATTCGGCGCTGAGTCCGGTTGGATGTTGATGGATCGTATTCTGCCTCAAGTCAGGCACTTACGCTGTGAGGACGATGCATGGCGAAGTGATTGCCATGAGGAAACTGCGAGAGGGCCGAGGTGCGCAACGCCGGGAGTCGTCTACGGATTTCCGGTTGGAAGAATGGATAGACAATGAAGTGGTGGGATGTGAGTTTGAGGATGTTCGGCATGGCAAGCGACTGCGACAACTTTTGGGGCAGTTGTCGAGTAGAGTAGGTGCGACCACGCCGTGGGCATGTCAGGACTGGGCCAACACGAAGGCGGCCTACCGCTTCTTTGGCAACGAACGGATCAGCGAATCCAATATTCTCGCCGGCCATTTTGCCTGCACACGCGCGAGATTTTCCGCTAGCCGTGGCTTCCCCCTTCTGGTTCTTCACGACACGACGGAGTTGTCCTATCGGCACGAAGATATCGCATCGATCGGAATCCTGAAGAAGATACCTGCGGGCCACAAAGGGCGTGCAGGGCTTTATACCAGTTGCGGCATTCTGATGCACTCCAGTTTGGTAGCTACCCGCGAAGGGCTGCCACTGGGTCTGGCGGCGATCAAATTCTGGAACCGAGACAAGTTTCACGGCGCGAATGCGCTGAAGCGGCGGGTTAATCCGACGCGTGTGCCGATCGAAAAGAAAGAGAGCATTCGCTGGCTGGAGAACCTGAGACAGTCCACGGAATTGCTGGCAGACCCTGGACGCTGTGTGCACATCGGAGATCGGGAGAGCGACATCTACGAACTATTCTGTCTGGCTCGGCATCTAGGTACCCATTTTCTGGTGCGCACCTGCGTCGACCGGCGGGCCGGAAATGGCGAACATACGGTTCGCGAGGCGATGAATCAGGCTCCAGTTCGGGGACTGCATCGTGTTCAGGTGCGGAACAAGCAAGGGGAATTTTCTACTGCAGTTCTTGAAATTCGCTGTCGACGCATGGTGGTCCGCCCACCCATCGGCAAGCAGAAAGACTACCCGGAACTGATCCTCACCGCGATCCACGCCAGCGAGAGAGATACTCCGAAAGATCGCGAGAAGATCGACTGGAAACTGCTTACCGATCTGCCTGTGCGCACGCGTCAGGAAGCTGCCGAGAAACTTGATTGGTACGCGCAGAGATGGAAGATCGAGACCTTCCACAAAATCCTGAAGTCCGGATGCAGGGCGGAAGAAGCGAAGCTGAGAACGGCCGAGCGGCTTGTAAACCTCATTGCAATTCTATGCATCCTGAGCTGGAGAATCTTCTGGGTCACGATGCTCAATCGCACACGGCCGGGGGCATCGCCTGATGAGGCCTTTACAGAACTTGACCAATATCTGTTGGACGAATTGGTGCCCGATAAACCTGCCCGGAATCAAACAGCACCTCTTGCGCACTACATCACGAAGCTTGCCCGATTAGGTGGCTATCTCGCTCGTGCGCACGATCCTCCACCGGGCAACACGGTGATCTGGAGAGGTATGTCACGACTCACCGACATAGAACTGGGCATCATGATCGGAGTGCAACTTGTGGGTAATTGAAAGTCACTCCGGACGCTTACAAATAAGTGGACACCTCGCAGATCGCAGCGACTGGTCGGGATCGGTGAGTCAAGAGGGGATCACCACACGCTTACCTGTAAGAAGCCCTTTCCAGGAATGAAAAACCGGAGATCTTCAACACTGACCAGGGCAGCCAGTTCACCAGCGAGGCCTTTACCGGGCGGCTAAAAGAAGAAGGCATCAAGATCAGCATGGATGGCAAAGGCCGCTGGCGCGACAACGTCTTCGCCGAGCGCATCTGGAAGTCCATCAAGTACGAAGAGGTCTACCTGCACGCCTACGCCTCGGTCAGCGAGGCCAGAACTTCCATCGGCCGCTACCTGGAGTTCTATGACGTGGAAGCTTGGTCCATACTGCCCCACCTCGCTATGTGCTTGAAAACAGGCTTTCGTGCTCTTCAGAAAGCAGTACTGCGGGTTTACGCGGTTGAATATGAGCGCGTCGTTTCAGAGCCTGAGCGGTCTTGCTCTCCAAGATGTCTCTGTTAATCACCCAAGGACCGTCTGCGAAAGGATGATCGGCGGGGATTTCGCCGCGATCGATGGCCAAGCGGAGCGTGCGGGGGCTGATATCGAGACAAGCTGCAGCATCGGTCAGGTTGACCCATAGGTTTTGTTCATCCGGCTTATAACAGGGGATGCGGTTATGGCTGCGCAAGGCGGTTACCCTCTCACGTGTCCAGCGGTTGCCGCGTCCTGTGAGATGACCGTTGCGGTTCAGGACGCTGGCGATGATGTCGTCGCTTGCAATGCGTGCAAGGACAGCGATGGCTTCGATCAACTCACAGGGAGTCTGGGTGCTGCACTGACCGCGTCGACGGCGAGGAAGGTGCAACTCGGTATGAACGCCTCCTTTCCAATGGATGGTCAGAAGGAGTTCTCCCTGAGAACTGTCCACGTCGACCAGCACTTCCTCGATGAGCGTACGCACAATACGCTTCTTGAGTTGCGCACTCGTGGCCGAATCGGTCCAGATCGTCTCGAGCTGAGTGGCGAGCTGGTAGAGGTCCTCGCCGGTGCCAGCTGGAGTCTGGTCAACAGCCGCGCTGTGCTGATGGATGCGCGCCTCGATCTCGTGCACGTGCTGTAAAGCCAGGTTCCAGCGCCGTTCCAACTCCGCGGTGACCAGCCGGTTCTCTGGATCAGCAGCATCGTACTGCCGACGGGCTCGATCAGCTGCATATGTGGCCGCCTGTCGATCTCGTTCCAGCGCCTCCAGCACATCGTCCCGTTGCCGGGCACGTTCTTCATGGGCCAGCATGGAAGCTTCGATAGCTGCAGGTTGAACCACGCGAAGCACCTCTCTGCCGATAGCCGCATCGACGGTGATGCCACCGAACGCGATGCAACGAGGCTCACCGTTGTCCAGAAATCCGCGCATGCACGAATACCGCAATACGTCATGCCCGTTGCCGGTATATCGTACCGTCAGCTTACGTCCGCAGCGCCGGCATCGCAATAGCCCAGCCAAAAGCGCCTGACCGTTACGCGCGGCGCCGGGCTGGGGTTCACCCTGGTTGTTCTGCTGAACCATGCGCTGAATCTGTTCGAACTCATCCCAGGTGACATAACCCTCATGGGCGCCTGGGATCAGAGCCAGCCACTGGTCTCTCGGTTTCCGCCGGCAGACATGATGCGCTCGGACTCCCTCGTAGCCTATGAGATGTTCTGTCTTGCCGTAGCTGTAGGCTCCTCCGTAAACCGGAGAAGTCAGCATACGATGCATGGAGCGATAGACGGGGCGCTTCCACCTGGTCTTGCCGTTCGGCGTACGTGTGGGCACTTCCAGCCCGTGTTCCAGAAACCACATCAACGTCTGGCGCACGGTGCCCAGTTCGGCGAACTTGCGGAAGACCAGAAGAATGGTCTGCTGCACGCGCAGATCCGGGTCCTTCTCCAACCGCTGATCTTCGCTCTTGACGTAACCAACAGGAGCCGACACGATCAGCTCACCCCGGCGCGCCTTCTCTCTGCGCGCTTCGACCGAACGCTGACGCAGCAAATCAAGTTCATACTCGTTCAAGCTGCCCTTAAGGCCCAGAAGCAGACGATCGTTGCTGAGCCGTGGCGCGTAAACCATCTCCTGGTCAACCAACACCGTGTCGACAACGCGGCAGACTTCAACCAACTGTTGCCACTCCCGGCTGTTTCGTGCAAAGCGGGAGACTTCACGGGCTGCAACGGCACCAACCTTGCCCAGGCAGACTTCGGCGACCATGCGCTCAAAGCCTGCACGTGTCACCGCCCCGGCCGCGGAACGTCCCAGGTCCTCGTCGATGACCTCTATCTCGCGCCATCCCAGTTGCCGCAGCCGTGCTTCCATCGCATACTGCAGCTTCTGGCTCTCCAGGTTATGAATCACTTGGTAGGGGGATGACTGGCGAACGTAGAGAATCGCCTTGCGTTCCAGATGCTGTGTGCGAACCTTCTCACTCATCGCCCACCTCCGCTTGCGCGCCGGGGCGAAGTTCCTTCGCGAGGTGTTCGTTTATCATCCGGGCCAACAGGCGAAGCATCCGCTGATAGGCTTCCTGCGGCACCTGCGGCTGTGGCATCGTCGGAGCAAATAGCTCGCCCTGCCTGGCTCTGAATCGGGACGTTATCGACATCAGCACCTCCTGAGTTACTGGAAAGATGCTGCGCCTGAACCACCCCCGATTCAATACGATCTGCGTCGGACAACAGGAGCGCTCGAAGCGACAGCAAAGCGCTGCCGCTCACATACGCCAGGCTCTCCTGCTTCATCTCACTGCAAAGACCGGAGTCGAACATCCACTCCGGAATCTCCAACGAAGCCAGCCAGTTCAGTTCGTCTCGCACGCAACGGAGAACTACACTCCCGCCTCGTCGCGCTTCGGCTCGAACGCATACTGGTTGTCCATACCATGGATGCCAGCGATAACGCACTTCTCGAATGCAGGTTTTATGGGTGTCTTGTACCCCAGTTGTACAATGAGAGTCGTCCTCACAGGGCTCTCGGAGAAAGGACGCCGAGCGAATTCGCCAGTCAGATTCGCGGCTAGCCGCGAACTGACTGCAACCTAAAACCAGTCGAAGACTAACATTGCGGTTGGTTCAAAAAGACTGGGCCCTTCATTTCCGCGCTACACTAACAACCTCACTGGTACAGAAGATCGGGCAGACCAGGAAGGTCATGGCCAAGGTTTTTCTGGCCGATGGTAGCCTTTCGGTTTCCGCGACGCTCGGGGTCGAGGGAGAGCATCTGTTAGCTCATTAGGCGCCTCCGTGTGCTGCCTATTCAGCACCGAAGTCTCCATAATTATCCTATGCCCCCTCGCATAACCCAATAAAGCTGTAGGCCTCGAGTCTCACATAGGATCATGGTTGGCATGTTACCTCGAGCCAACACTCCTGCTTGCGTAGCTTCACGAACCGAGGGCGTCGAACCAGCATCGGAACATGAAACGTAAGCGTCCCGATCTCCCCTCTTGACCTAGTTGAGGAGTCATCTCTTGAAGTGTCCACTACCTTTTTGGTGGGCACCTGATGAGTGTGTCTAAGCGGCCTGGGAGGATTGGGTCTGTATAGACAGGGCGAGATTCCAGGGGAGCAGTTCGTCGATGCGGTTGACGGGGTGGTCAGCGATTTGCGCCAGGACCGTGCGGAGATAGAACTCCGGATCGAGGCCGTTCAGTTTTGCCGAACCGATCAGGCTGTACATGGCGGCAGCCCGTTCTCCACCGCAATCGGAACCCGCAAATAAATAGTTCTTCCGTCCCAGAGCCACGGCCCGCAGAGCTCGCTCGGCTGCGCTGTTGTCGATCTCCAGCCGTCCGTCTTCGGTGTATCGCGTAAGGGCACGCCAGCGCGAGAGCGCGTATCGAATCGCAGCCGCGGTTTCGCTCTTCGCTGACAACGAACGCAGTGCCTTCTCCATCCATTTGCGCAAATCCTCAAGCAGCGGCCTTGCTCGCGCCTGACGAACGCTCAGCCTCAGATCGGCGGGCTTGCCGCGCACCTCGTCTTCAATCGCGTAGAGAGCACCGATCCTGGCCAGAGCCTCGGTTGTTGTGGGTGATGCGTGAATCACATGGAGCTCGTGGAACTTGCGGCGTGCGTGCGCCCAGCAAGCGACTTCATAAATGGCGCCATCGCCGTAGAGATGATGGAACCCCGCATTATGTGCTGCAGCACATAACGCAGGTTATGTTGCGAGCGCGGTTATGTTGCGTTCATCTTCAGAAGCTGCTTTTGGACTGCCCATTTCTGAGATTGAGGCAACATAAGTCCAAGGGCTGGTTGTGCCTCCAAGATGTTTGTAGGGAGGAACAACCATGTTCGAAGGTCTGTTCAAGAGTGCACTCGCATTGGCCCGCCATAGGGATGCGCCATTGGCAGAGGAACGCGCTCGCTACATCCAGCATTGCATCGAGAGAGGATCGACGCCACTCACGATTGCGCTCAAGTGTAGAGAGCTTCTTTGGGCTGCTCGTCTGATTGAGGACGAGCACAGATTCACATTCAACAAAGAGTCCCTGCATGTCCTTGCGGTGCGACGCGCAACTGGTCAGCAAGGCGATCCGTCGTGGATTCAGGAGCGGTTCGAGAACATCGTGCGGCCATGGCTCCGTTATCTGGGTCGGTGGGAGCGCCGTATCGCTCCTGACCCATGGCGCGAACGGCGCGAGGCGTACTGCATTTGGATGAGTTCGGATCGCGGATTTTGCGATTCAACCATCGCGTATTGGGATCGATGCGCCCGAAGGTTTCTCATCTGGTGCAGTAGCACGGGTCGTGGCTTCCGCGACCTTAAAGCCTCTGATTTTGATTCCTACATTGCACACCTGGCCGCGGAAGGTTGTTCCCGCCGTTCGATCAGCAACCTGGTTAAGGCATTGAGATCGTTCGTGCGCTTTGCCGGAGACCGGGGTTGGTGTCGTAAGCATCTTGCGGAGGGCATTGAAGGGCCACGTGTGTACTCGGATGAATCGCTGCCCATGGGACCGCCTTGGCCGGACGTCGAACGTCTGATCAGAAGTGTCGAAACAGACCGACCGCGCGATGTGCGGGGACGTGCCATCCTTATGCTTCTTGCCATTTATGGTCTCCGCGCCGGCGAGGTCAGGAAGCTTCAGCTGGAAGATGTCGACTGGGAGCAAGACCTTCTGTATGTGCGCCGAGAGAAGCGGCGCAAGATTCAGAGGTACCCGCTGCTCGCCTCCGTCGGCGCGGCGATCGCCAGATACTTGCGGGAGATCCGTCCGCCATCGGCGCGAAGAGAGCTGTTTCTTGGCCTCAACTCACCGCATGGACCAGTTAGCCAAGGCGCTATACGTCATATTGTTGCGACGGGATTGAAGCGAGTCGGCGCACGAACCACTCGTTTTGGTCCGCACTCGCTGCGACATGCATGTGCAGGGCGCCTCGTCTCGGAAGGGTTGTCGCTCAAGGAGATTGGGGATCATCTCGGCCATCGCGGCGTTTCTACAACACGCGTCTATGCGAAGGTGAACCTTGCAGCTCTCCGGGAAGTGGCTGCGTTCGATCTGGGAGGGCTGCGATGAAGCTGCTGGAACTGGTTAACTCCTATGTGGCTTTCAAGCGTTCTCTGGGGATGCGATTCGCAACTCAACCTCGCGTGTTCCGAAGATTTTGCAGAGTCCTCGGAGATATTGATGCCCACGATGTCACGCCGCAGGCGGTGAGAGCATTTCTCGACGGCGACAGGGCCCTCACGAACACTTGGTTTCTGAACTACAGGCTACTTCGTGGGCTGTTTTCTTTTGCTATCAGTCGTGGCCTTGTCGGGCGCTCACCTCTACCAGAGTTAACCCCTTCTCCTTTGCCAGCCTTCAGGCCGCACATCTACTCCACCAGCGAACTCTCAGCACTTTTGAGCGCCACCAGTGTCTTGAAGTCCTGCCGTAATCCCCTGCAGCCGTTCACCTTCAGAGTGCTGCTTCTCACTCTCTACAGCACCGGGATGCGTGTCGGCGAAGCGTTGCGTTTGTCTTTGCGAGATGCAGACCTGCATGGTCGTGTGTTTACTGTCAGAGACACCAAGTTCTTCAAGTCCCGCCTGGTCCCGCTCGGCCCACGGCTCACCGCCGCACTCGTTGCCTTTCGAAAACGGCGCTGCACTCTTCTGACTCCACACCTGGAAGATTCTGCGTTCTTTGCATCCAGTACCGGCGAGGCGCTACCGTACCAGCACGTCATCACCTTATTCCAGCGTGTACGCAGTGCTGCGGGACTCCGGCGCGATAAAGGATCCAGCTATCCGCCGCGGCTGCACGATCTTCGTCACACCGCTGCCGTTCACAGGATCATCGCATGGTATCGGGACGGTGCGGACGTACAGCACCTGCTTCCGCAGCTCGCTACCTACCTTGGACATAAGGATTTGCGCGGCACTCAGCATTATTTAAGTATGACGCCAGAGCTGTTGGAGCTGGCCGGCCTCCGCTTCGAGAACTATGCAGATGTGGAGCGACGCCATGCATAATCGACTGCTGCTTGGTCCGTGGATCCGCCGCTTCCTGCTCGAACATCTCATCGCCGAACGAAACCTGTCCCACAACACCCAGACGAGCTACCGCGATACCTTGGTACTGCTCCTCCAGTTCATTCACTTTCATTACAAAAAGCCGCTGGAGCGTCTTCTGATCGACGATGTTTCGCCCGAAGTCGTGCGCATGTTTCTCGCCGACATCGAGTCCGTCCGCTCCTGTAGCGTGGCGACTCGCAATCAGCGGCTCGCTGCAATTCATTCGCTGGCGAGGTTCATTGGGCTCCGCAGCCCTGAGCACCTTGCTTGGGGTATCGAACTTCGTGCCATACCGTTTAAGAAGACCGCTGAGCCGACGGTGGGGTACTTGGAAAAGTCAGACATGGACGCCGTGTTCCAGTTCTTTAACCGCAAGACCCTCCTCGGGTACAGGAACCATGCGCTTCTCCTGTTTCTCTACAACACCGGAGCGCGCGCAGACGAGGCTGCCCATGTGCACGTAGCCGACCTCGCTCTCGGACGATCCCCCTCGGTCAGGATCCACGGTAAAGGGGACAAGATACGCATATGCCCTCTGTGGCCGCACACAGCCGACATCCTAAAGCATCTAGTCATCAAGTGCGCTGCCGATGAGTATCTTTTTCGAAACGCACGGGGAACACCCCTGACACGATTCGGAATCTACCGACTGGTTCAAAAAGCAGGAGCAAGCGCATCATTGAGCGACCTGACTCTCAGATCAAGGGGGATCAGCCCGCACATTATTCGTCACACAACGGCAGTTCACCTTCTTCGAGCCGGCGTCGACATCAACACGATTCGCGCTTGGCTCGGCCACGTCTCCATAGATACCACCAACATTTATGCCGAGGTCGATTTAGAGATGAAGGCGAAGGCGCTTGCCCACTGCGAGATCGAAGCAGAAAAGCGCTCGAAACCGTGGCGCAGCGACACCGCGCTGATGGCGTTCTTGAAGGCGCTTTGAATCTCGGGAGAAAATTATGTGTTCTATCCGCAGCCCAACCCGCATACCAACTTGCCCGGATTTCCAGTACGCAACATAACCGCGCTCGCAACATAACCCGCATAGGCGTCCGCCTGCAGGCGCCCCGTGAAGTTCTTCAGATGCTGCCGCGGATGTTCGCCTCTGCGATCCTCCGAGTAGGCGAACCAGACGGCGGGAGCTGTTTCATCACCTGCCGGCCTGTCGTCGCGCACATAAGTCCACAAACGGCCGGTCTTGGTCTTGCCGTTGCCGGGCGCGAGCACCGGCATGGGCGTATCGTCGGCATGAACTTGGCGGCCGGCGAGCACATGCTTGCTGAATGGCATCGACCAACGGAGCCGAGCAACTCACTGGCTGCGCCTACCCAGCCGGCCAGCGTTGAGCGCTCAGATCTCCACTCCCTGGCGGGCATAGATCTCCGACTGTCGATAGAGGGGCAGGTGGTCTGCGAATTTCGAAACCAGCACGTGGGCCAGCAGCCCTGGTCCGGCAAGGCCACGCTCAATCGGACGGGATGGCGCGGGCGCTTCGACCACGCGCTCGCAGCCGCTGCAGGCGAACTTCGGCCGCACGTGGCGAATGACCTTGAAGCTGTCGGGAATGTACTCCAGTTGTTCGGAGACATCTTCGCCGAACTGGCGCAACTGGCCGCCGCAGTCGGGGCAGCAGTCACCGTGAAAAGCGTGGCTGACAACCTCCCGCGGCAGATGCTCGGGCAGCGGCTTGCGCCGGGATCTCGTCTTAGGTTCCGCAGCCGGTAGCACTCGCTCCACGGCGGCTTCCATCTCGGCCTGCGAGGACTCCAGCTCTTCCAGATGAAGTTCGAGCTGCTCAAGCTGAATAACGATCTTCTCGCTCTTGATGCCGAACACCCTGCGCCGCAGCTTCTCGATGACCAGCTTCAGATGCTCGATCTGCTCGCTGCTGGAACGCCGCAGTTCCGCGAGCTCGTCTGAAAGCGTCTGGCGCTGTTGTTCGATCTCCGCATCCCTGGATGCAATCTCAGCTTCCCGGATTGCGATCTCCGCATCCCTGGCTGCGATCTCGGCTCTCTGGGCGGCGATCTCAACTCGATGTCGAATGGCCAGCGCCTTCAACGCTTCCACATCGAGCGAATCGAGATCGGGGAGCGATGCGCAATCCATGGACGCAGTATGCCATGAAGATGAGAGGAAAACTGGTACGAAACCCGCATGAATACAGGGGAATCACACTTGTCACTCACACTGCGAGCTGCGGCGCCCAGGTGCGCTCCGGTCTCCGCCAATCGATGCCTTCCAGAAGCATCGAAAGCTGCGCTCGCGTCAGGCAAACCGTACCTTCGGTGGCCTGCGGCCAGATAAATCGTCCTCGCTCAAGACGCTTGGCAAACAGACACAAGCCGTCTCCGTCCCACCACAAGAGCTTTACAATGTCGCCTCTGCGTCCCCGAAAAACGAAGACGTGTCCGGAGAACGGCTGCTGTTCGAGAACGGTCTGCACCTTCGCACTCAGGCCATCGAAACCGCGACGCATATCGGTCACCCCGGCAGCGATCCATATCTTCGTTCCGGTGCGGAGTTCGATCACTTGCGCAAACTCTCCAGGATCGAACGCAGCAGTATAGGATCAGCGCCGCTCTCCACACTGATCATGGCCCGGCCAGGAAACTCGATGTGAATCGCGCCGCCCGGTGTCGGCTGGCTCTTCACACCAACCTCTCCAGTCCCGTTGGCCGATTCACTGGGAGCAGACAACGTGACTGGAAGGAGCGCCGTCGATGCTGCCGCCGGCTCGCTCAGCTCGCCCCGCTTCAGTGCGCGACGCCACTTGAACACCTGGTTCGCGTTCACCCCGTGCGCACGAGCCACCAGCGCCACACTCGCACCGGGTTCCAATGTCTGCTCCGCTATGCGCCGCTTCTCCGATACCGTCCGCCACCGGCGGACCGGCCGTACCCTACCTGCTTCCTCTGCAACACCCATGACGGCATAGTCCGACTCCCACCCAACCCCATGCCAGAGGGGAACTCGGGACGCTTACCTTCCGGCGGGCATCGGCCAGGGTGAAGAACACTTCCACGTTCAGGCACTCATCGCGCGACTTCCCGTTAAGGCTCTCAATGTAGCCGTTCTCTACTGGCCGTCCTGGACGAATGAAGTCAAAGTGCACGCTATTCGTGTAGGCCCACAGATCCATCGCTTTGGAAGCAAGCTCTGCTCCGTTGTCCATGTTAATAGACTTCGGCATTCCACGGACGGCCACGATCCTGTCCAATTCGACGGCAACCCTTTCTCCACTGAGAGCAGTGTCGGCGCGGAGCGTCAGGCATTCGCGAGTGTCACTGATCGAGGACAGTCAGAACACGGATCCAACGACCATCCGCAAGACGCTGAGCAACAAAACCCATGCACCATTTTTCGTTCCTGCACACGGCTTTCCTTTGAGGCAAGCGTTGACGCCGTGTTTGCTCCTTACGCCTAGGTGTTCGCACCTTCAATCGCACCTCAGCATACAAGCGGTAGATCCGCTTCGCGTCTACTTCCCATCCCTCGCGCTGCAGCAGGATCGTCAAGCGCCGGTAGCCGTATCGTACCCGGCTGCCGGCAAACTCCCGCAGACGCCCCCGCAGTACCTCATGGCGCTCTTGATGATGCTGGTAACGGAGGGTCATGCGCGGAACCGGAATCAGCCTCGCTGCATGGCGCTGGCCCTAGTCCCTCGTCTTACTTCTGAGGAACGCCAGCAGATTCTTGCCACTGATGCGCAACTTCTTCTTGCTCCGCTTGTATCGCCGCGTCGGCGTTCCCAAATCGACCACGCCCTTCATCTTCTGCATGAGCCGCGATGCTGCGTCGTAGCTCACGTTTAGGGTCGCTGCGACCTCGCCCGGCGCATAGTTTTGCTCTGGCTCAATCTTGAACGTCCGCTTGCGCATCCGTTGCTTGTATCGATGGCGTCCAGTGTTCGTTAGCACTTCGTAGATGTCCCTGCCCACCTTGTGAAGGTCGGGTTTGCGACCTTGAGGGAAATCGGTGCCGAGGGTAGGCATCGGAAGCAGTTTGCTAATCTTGTCGGCGCTGAAAGTGCTCATGCTTATCCAATACCCGCTGTCCCTGAAACTGTCCTAAGAAAATGCGAAACAGGTGAAACCTGCGAAATAAGCGAAATCTTCCTATATGTATTTTCAACTACTTGCGTGTTTTCAATATGTTACGAAAGTGCTGCAGAGAACGAGTCCTACCTGAGGAGCCAATTCCCACCAATACTCTATATAAGCGCACCGTTTGCGCCTTCATGACAGGTTACGGCCGCTGCTTATGGCCTCGGCGAAATCACTTTCCTAGATGACTTTACAAGGAGAATCGCTGGGATCATCCTCGGATTCCGTGATCTCGGTTTTCCTGTGGAGCAAGGTGGTGGGTCACGTCTCCTGGAGCGGGATCGGTGCAACCCGACCCTCGGCAATCGCGCTCGTGTTAATAGTCAACGACGTCCCGGTCTCGATTTGGTTTCTACTTCGCTCCAGCGTCGCATGCGGTGCAGAGTTCCCCAATTATTCCCTTGCCCTCTGCGACCGTAAAGATGCGATCAACAGCAGGGAGCTTGATACTTTCTTTCGCGCCTGACGGCCAGTGAATCTCCGCCGTTCCGGCGTCGGGCGCGTCTCCTAGGCCGAAGTGGACACGCATGTCGTTCGAAGAAAGATAGCTGCCGCCACTCAAAACGTCCTCGCGCTGGCGGATTCCGTCAGCGTTGAGGTACACAGTCGCTCCTACCGCATCGCGTGGGCTCTTGGGTCCCCCGATCAGCTTCAGTTCGACCCAGTGGTGGCGATCGGAGTTTACGTTGCGCAGCAGCACCGGGACTCCGTCCATATTGTTGATGATTACGTCGATCTTGCCATCATTGAAGATATCGCCGAACGCTGCACCGCGACCCACCATTAACTCCGCGAGGCCGGTACCCTCCACTGCCGGGACCGGTTCGAATTTGCCGTTTTTCAGGTTTCGATAGAGCAGCGGGCGCTGGGCATAGCTTTGACCCCAATCCGGATGCTGATCCGCCTGCGGATAAACATGACCGTTGATGATGAGCAGATCCTTCCAGCCGTCATTGTCGTAATCGAGGAATCCATCTCCGAACCCGACAAACGGTATGCTTGGCTGCGCGATTCCGGACTGATAGCTGACATCGTCGAAGTGACCGGTTCCATCATTCCAAAAGAGCACATCGTAATCGTCGGCAAAGGTCGTATTCACGACCGACAGATGCCCGTTGTTCTCATAGTCTCCAACGGCGATACCCATATTGGCGACTTCTCGCCCGTCCCCATTCAGCGCATAGCCGTTCAGATAAGCGTCGTCTTCGAATGTTCCATTGCCCTTGTTGATGTAAAGATAGTTTGGTGTGGAGTCATTGGCCACCAGCAGGTCCGGCTTGCCGTCGTTGTTGACGTCTGCGAACAGGGCACCGAGCCCGTAATAGCCATTAGGATCGTCGACGCCAAGTTTCTTGCTCACGTCGGTAAAGCTGCCGTCGCCATTGTTATGAAACAAATGGTCATGCTCGCCAGTTAGCCCACGCGGCCCGCACATCGTGGGCACGCCTCGAAATTGGCAGACCAAAGAGCCAGGCTTCCCGCCGGATTGGGCTAGATTGGCGAGATCGAGTTGCAGGTAGCCGGCAACAAACAGGTCCAAGCGGCCGTCGCCGTCGTAATCGCCGAATGTTGCACCGGTTGACCATGTTCCGAGCCCGACGCCTGCGTGCTCGGCAACATCGGTAAAGGTCCCGTCGTGATTGTTGTGGTAGAGCCGGTTCTCTCCGTAGTTGGTTACGTAGAGATCGGGCCAGCCGTCGTTATCGTAGTCCGCGACCGCGCAACCGAATCCCCAACGGTCGTTGGCGACGCCGGCTTTTTGCGTTACGTCGGTGAAAGTGCCGTCGTGGTTGTTGTGAAATAGGGCAGCGTGCGGAGGAGTAGCCTTGCCAGCGAGCGCCTCGTAAGTCGAGCCATTCACAAGATAAATATCGAGCCAGCCATCGTTGTCATAATCCAGGAGGCAGACGCCTGGTCCCTTGGCCTCAACGATCAACCGCTTTTCTGGAGTGCCGGCCGTATGATGCCACTTTGTCAGGCCGGCTGCTGCCGCGACATCCTGGAATACGATTGGGCCGCTCGTGACGAATCCGCCGGCAGTGATGGGACGGTGCTGATCATCGAAGATGGCTTCATGAGGACCCGCCGTTGCCATCCCGCCCTGGGATTGTTGCGCAGGTTTTTCGGTGTTTTCCGTGCCCGATTGTGAGGCCGCATTGGCCGCAGATGGCATTTCTTGAGCGGATATTCCGGACGCCGACAGGAAAGCTAGAGCGACAGCAAGAAGAAGGCTCCGATGAAAACTCTCGAACACTCTTACTGCAGGAAAGCGCATTGTCTTCGATTCCATGGGTTCGCGGTTTCTACTCTTGACGCAGTCCAACGAAGCACTGAGAGGGCACAAGGTACATCTCAGGTTTGGTGACGAGCTCGGCGAACGCTTGCAGAAGGAGCTCAATGTCGATGGTGCGAGCGATTCCCCTAATTTGTCAGCTGGATCGGATTGCGCCCGATCAGGTAATGTGCGGCATTTGAAAGTTTTGTTTTTTGTGTTCCCGGCATCTCGGCCAACCTGATTATACGCTGCACGATAAAGCGAAAGTTAGCGGTTCCTTTCGGGCAATTCGTGCATTTCAAGAGGGCGATTGTCGGTTCGAACAGATTCGAGATTGGCAGGTTCGCGATTTCTTCCTACGCCAAAGAAGGAAGGCTGTAGGCGGTTCCGGGCCAACATTCGTGGAGAATTCACGCATCGAAATGAGGCGACGCATCGGCCCATAGAGACGTAATGCTCTGGCAAGCGCGGTACTGTATTCCAACAAATTGGTGAGGACAAACTCCACATTTCGTTGGAGAACGCACTCGAACAGTACCGTACTGTACCTTGCCAATAACCATAAAGTTAGCGCTTACTCTTCGGGTGCTTGAAAAGGGTGTGTCCGTGGGGGTCTGTTAGCGGAGGGTCACCCGATCAATCGATCTGCGGAGGCCCTGGTCTTTCCTCGAGGACCTTGGCCAATCAAATGCGAAGCCAGCAATTAAGAATTTTAGGAGGCAAAATGACCAAGTTACGGTTCGTAGTTTTGGTGATGTTGACGATCGCCATCGGAGTGACGTGCCTTTCGAAAATCCATGCGCAAGGCAAAAGCATAACGGCCTCGCTGTCGGGGACAGTGACCGACCCTTCCGGGGCCAGGGTGCCCAAAGCGACTTTAAAACTCACCGACGCAGACCTTGGAATCGTCCGGCTTGATACGGCCGGCGCGGAGGGAGACTTCACCTTCGCCCTGCTTCCGTCGGGCACCTATGTTCTCGAGGTGAGCGCGCCGGGATTCAGGACGACCCGGCAAAACGGAATCGTTCTCGCTCAGGGAGACACGGTGACCATGTCGGTGAGCTTGACCATCGGCGCCACCGAGCAAGTCACCGTCAACACGACGGGGCCGCTGCTTCAAACAGAGGACGCGAGCATGAGCACCGAGCTCACGAACCAGCAGATTCAGGAGCTTCCGCTGAACCTCCGGAACGACCTCTCCTTTGTGACATTGGACTCTGCCGTGAATACACAGGGCTACCGGCAGTTATTGGCATCGGGCGGCAGCGAAGATACCGCGGACCAGGATTATTCGTTCCTGAATTTCGGTGGCGGTTATTTCGGCACCAACCTGTTCCTTCTGGAGGGCGGATACGACGTAGCCCAAGGCTGGGGAGGAAGCCAGTATGTGCCCGCTCCAGAGGACACGGACCAAGTCAAGGTAACCAGCTACTCATTCTCAGCCGAATACGGATTCAGCACCGGCAATGCGATCAGCATCACGACTAAGGCCGGAACCAGCAGCTATCATTTCCTGGCCGACGAATACCTGCGCAACCAGGACTTGGACGCCAATCTTTATTTCAACAAGCTCGCCCACGAGCCCAGGGTTGACGATCACCGGAACCAGTTCGGAATCGCCGGCGGCGGGCCGTTGTATATCCCGGGCATCTATAAACAGCGGGACAAAACCTTCTTTTTCGCCAACTATGAAGGCCTGCGGCTCAACGGCGGTCTCACCTTTGGCGCCAATGTGCCCACCACTGCCGAGTTGGGTGGTGACTTCTCATCGGAACTGACTTCCACTCAGGTCGGAACCGATGCGCTGTGCCGGCCGATCTACCAAGGGGCGATCTACAACCCTTATACCTCCAGATCGGTCACGGCTACCTGCGCCACAGCCAATAACACTGTCGGGCAAGCCGTTGAGATCCGCGACCCGTATTCTGGAAACAAAATACCCACAACCGGCGTGGGCGCAATCGACGCACTGGCGAATAAATTCGCCACTGGAAATTATTGGCCGGCGCCAAAGAGCCCGGGCGGCGGCTACAACTTCAACACCGTGGTGAGTGCGCCGACCTCCTCCAACGAGTGGGGAATCCGCATTGACGAAAACATCAATGCAAATAACAAGATCTACGGGCAATACTCGAATAAGCACGAAGCAAAAGTCCAAACAGGGGCCTTTTACGGAAACGATATTGCGGGGCCCTACGTAGATGACCCGAACAACCGCTTGTTTGGGGTTCTGGGCTATTCTCACATCTTTACGCCAACTCTTGTCCTCTCCACCGACTTGTTCTTCACTCGCTTTGCCGCGGGGAACATCGTCCAGGGCTATCCGTTCAAACCTTCCTCGCTGGGGCTGCCTGGGACTCTCGATTCCTGGACTCCGCAGTTTCCACAAATTTCATTTGGAAACACTTTTAGTGGCCAGGGATCCTATGCTCCCCTGGGAGCGACGCAAAACTCCGGCGAAGCCACGTTCCCCGAGAATAATGCCAGCCTGAACGCCGACCTGAACAAGAGCTACAAAGCTCATTCCATTTCGGTCGGGTACCTGGGCATTTGGCAAACCACAGACGGCGGCAGGTTGACCCCAACTGTATTGAATTTCTCGGTTGCCATGACGGCAGGTCCCGACCCGTCGAACCCGGCGACAACAACAAACGGAGACGGGCTTGCATCCTTCCTGGCGGGCGCCGGCAACTCCGGGATCGGCTCGGGTGGCTCCACTGGCTACACCGCGTTTGCGGCGACGACCAATTACCTGCACGGGATGTACGTGCAGGATGACTGGAAAGCCAACCGGAAGTTGACGTTGAACCTCGGCTTCCGCTATGAAATCCAAATGCCGGCAACTGCACGGCATAACCAACAGGCGTATTTCGATTTCAACGCCCTCAACCCGATCAGCGCGGCGACGGGGATTCCAGTTTATGGAGCACTCGTCTACAACAATCCGGGGAACCGCGGTCTCTATGAAAAGAACCTGGTCGACCTGGAGCCCCGCCTTGGCTTTGCGTACGCCATCTTCCCGAAGTTGGTGATGCGCGGCGGCTTCGGTTTGTATTATGCGAGAAACTGGTATGGCGGCTCCGGACCGGACCCGGGATACTCGACCTCAACGGCATGGACTTCTTCGCCCGACGGGATCACGGTGACGACGCCCCTTGTGCAGGCATTCCAAACGGGACTTGTGCCAGTGACGGGGAACGCATTGGGAAGCCTGACGAGCGTCGGACAGAGCCCCAGCGCGGTGAATCCATTCCGTCCCGATCCTCGAACCAAGGAGTTCAGCTTTGGGTTCCAATATGCTTTCACGAACAACGACGTGCTGGATGTCGCCTACGTCGGGGGCCGTGGAACGCGCATTACCCTCGGCGGCATGAACTACGGCCAACTGAATCCAAAATATCTTTCCATGGGGTCGGCGCTGAATGCCTCGGCGGGCACCAATCCGTATGCCGTCGCGTTGAAGTCCCTTGGACTTACTGCTATGGCTTGCCCGTGGACTGTGGCGCAATCCCTGGAGCCCTATCCGGAGTACTGCGGAGGAGTCTCAGCCACAGACGAGCCGGTTGGAACCAACAACTACAATGCCTTGCAGGCAAATTTCAAACATCGTTTCGGGGCAGGCCTGGTCTTCACAGCCTCCTACACCTACTCGAAGTTCCTGTCCGATGTGGCAGGACCGGAGGAATGGGGATCGGTCAACGGCGATACCGGTGGCTCTGGCATCCGCAATTACTACGACCTGAAAGCCGATTGGACGGTCGATGGCGAGGATATTCCTAACTCCCTGGTCTTGAACTATGTGTATGAATTGCCGTTCGGCCAGGGCAAGAGGTTTGGCAGCGGCATGAACAAGGTCGAGGATGCAATCGTGGGCGGCTGGCAGGTGAATGGAATTACTACCGTCCAGAGCGGTTTCCCGATGTCGATCGGCCCCAACGGGAACAGCTCAACCGTCTTTGGCGGCAGTCAACATGCAAACCTGACCGGGCAGCCTTTCAGGACAGGCACCTGCGGCAAAGGCACGACCGGTAACCCGTTCATTCCCGTGGGAACGAAGTACTGCTTCTTTAATCCGGCGGCCTTTACACCGCCGCCCGCATTCACCTTCGGCAACGGACCACGCTACTATTCCAATCTGCGGGCCCCGCGATATGTGGATGAAGATCTGACGTTTGCAAAGTGGTTCAATCTCACGGAGAAGTTCAGGCTACAGTTCGCTGTCCAGATGTTCAACGCTTTCAATCACCCCAATTTCGGCATACCGGACTCCGGCGTCGGCGATGGAACGATGGGTGAGAGTTCGTCCACGCAGGGAGCAAGAGAGATGCAGGGGGTGCTGAAGATAACTTACTAAGGCCCATCTATGCAGAGGACTCAGCTTTCTCTCTGCCTGACGATCGCGTTCACATTCTCAAGTTTGAGCGCGATCGTTTTTGGGAAACGCCAAAGCAAATGATCTAATCCCTCCGGGCTGAGGCCCGCATGACTCAGCTCGGGGGGATTTTCGCTTCGTGGCCGCAGCGGATCGCAAGGCCACTGAGCTCAAGCCGTCGATCCCGGAACTCTGGATGAAACTAGGGATTATGCGTCGCTTAAGAGGTGAACACTTTGAGATGATCCGAAGCACCAGGCAGACGATCAAAATCGACTCAACTCACGGCATCGAATACAAAACCGCAAATCAAACCTCTTTGGCGCGACCGCGAAAGCTTTGCTTCGCCGTGGTCATCACTGTTTGCTGCGCTCACTGGTCAATATAGAAATCGAAGCACAAGCGTCCGCCGCAGCGCACGCGACGGGATGGCGGAGAAGGTTTATGGTGGATCGAAAGATGCAAATGCAATTTGTGGAGGTCGAGAATCGATGAACCGCAGGATGTTTCTCGCAAGCGGGATCACTACGATCGCGCTGTCCCAGATGGCGAAGGCGCTTGGGAGCTCGCCCTTTTTTCAGGGAACTGTTTCCAATGGTCCATTCCTTCCGTATTGGGAATCTTTGAAGTCCTATCGTTGCCCCGAGTGGTTTCGCGACGCCAAATTCGGAATATGGGCTCATTGGAGTCCCCAGTGCGTACCGGAGCAGGGTGATTGGTACGCGAGAAACATGTATATCCAAGGGTCAGCTCAATATGATTACCATGTAAAGACCTACGGACACCCATCGCAGTTCGGATACAAAGATATTTGCCATCTTTGGAAAGCAGAAAAATGGGACCCAGAGGCGCTTATCAAGTTATACAAGCGCGCGGGAGCAGAGTACCTCGTAGCCTTAGCTACTCATCACGATAATTTCGATTGTTGGAATTCAAAACATCAGCCATGGAACTGCGTAAACATTGGCCCAAAGAAGGATATCGTGGGCACCTGGGCCAGAGCCGCACGCTCCAATGGATTGCGATTTGGCGTGAGCTATCATGGTACCCCGCACCGAGTATGGGATGAGTTTCTTCCTGTTCGCTACAAGAGCGACACGACCGGACCGCTCGCGGGAGTGTCTTACGATGGCATGCAGACGATCGTCGACGGGAAAGGCAAATGGTGGCAAGGCAGAGATCCCCAGATGATCAACGGTAAGCCCCATGCAAAGAACTCCCCGTGCCCGGAGTTCGTTGAGCAGTTTCTCCGGCGCGTACAGGATGTTATTGACGGCTATGTTCCCGACATTCTGACCTTTGACGATGGGGCGCAGTTCAACTTCGATCGCGGCGGACCCGGAGCCCCGGATTTAGGTGTTTGGCTCGGAATCCCAGACCTGGCGCCGCAGATCATGGCCTATTACTACAACAAGAATATGCGGGCTCATGGAGGCCATCTGGAGGGAGTTCTCGACCTGAAGGAGGTCCCCGAACCCGTCTGGGGAACACTCACACGCGACTTTGAGATGACGTTGGCGGATAAACTGCAGGAGAATCCATGGCAAACGGAGGCTTGCATTGGGAGTTGGCACTACGATCGCCGGGTCTTCGAGAGCCATTCTTACAAGAAAGCATCTTTGATGATTCCGCTTTTCGTAGACATCGTAAGCAAGAATGGCAATCTTCTTCTCAGCATTCCCTTACCCGGCAATGGGGAACCCGACAGCGACGAGCTCGCATTCTTGGGGGAACTTGCTGATTGGCAACAGGTGAATTCCGAGGCGATCAAGGGGACGCGTCCCTGGACCATCTACGGGGAAGGTCCGGCCACAGAAGCAGCCAAGGAGTTGCCCATGTACCAATTGAATAGGCTCAAGTTTCAGCCGACAGACATACGATTCACGACAAAGGGCGACATTCTCTATGCGGTCGCCTTGGGTTGGCCGTCTGATGGAAAGTTGGTGATCAAGTCGCTCGCTGAAAACTCCGCAAACTACCCCCGCAAGATCCGAAAAGTAGAACTGCTCGGTGTGAAATCGGAGTTGAGATGGACGCGAACAGAGCAGGGGCTCGAGATTCAGTTGCCCGATGAGCGGCCGTGCCAATACGCTTTTTCGTTCCGGATCTTGAGTTGATTCTGCGAGGCTGGTCGGGCGGCTACCAATAGCGAACCGCTACTACAGTGGGAGCCGTAGGAATGTCGTTGACAACCTTTGCCTGGAGGACAAATTCTACGTTCTTACTGGCCCATGTCCTTGGCGCAGATTTGATTAACTCACTAATCTCTCGCGGATTGGTTATAAACTCGGCAGCCGCACGAGTCCCGCTTTGAGTGATTCCGGCGATGGCCAAAAGAGGTTCGCCGGTTTTCGAGTGGGGAAGTCGCGCAACAATAGCATAATCGATCGCGACTTTGCCGTCGGGGGAATACAGCGTCGCCCAGCTACGACTTGCGTCAGATCGATCTCGGATTGTTAACCCAGGGCCGAGGACAAATCCGAGATCGTCGGTCATTTGCATTGTCCATCCGTTATTAAATGCGCCAATCAATATGGATGGAGATTGGAGAAGATCTCCAAATACAACGTCCTCTCCAGAGCGAAGATCGAAGCTCCTTTTGTAATGTGCCAGGAAGGTGGCCACGGCGACGTTTGCTGAGATGTCACCGAGGGTCACATAAGTGTTTTTAATGGCTGCGAGATCGCCCGGCCCGAATACTTGATCGGGAGTAAGCGGAATCAGAAATTCATGCCCCTGAGCGTCCAATTCATCAAGCTTGTGGGTGGCTTTGTACTTTTCAAGGAGTTCCTCGGTCGGCAGGTAGACCGGGTTTGATCCCGTGTATATCAACACCGGTTTCGCTGTCGTTAATATGGGCTCCCAAAATTGGTCGATTGGACTCTTGGGCAGGAACAGAAACAAAAACGATACCAAAACCAGAGCGCAAAATATCGAGACAACCCAGAACGGCCAATTCCGCCGAGGCTTGATGCCTAAACTGGTTGCTGCAGCGAGGGGGGCAACGACCTGCAGGGACTCAGGCTCTGGCGCCCAGTGAAGGACGGTTTCGGCGCTCCCGCTCTCTGATGCGGGAGCCAGCGGCAGGGATGAGGCCGAAAATGAAGCGTGATACGAACCGGGACTGATTTCGATTCGGACGGCGCAATTGACACCCGGTCCGACGTAAAATTGAGCAAGCCTTTTTCTGAGCTCCGCAGCCCGTGCCCGGACGATCGGGTCGGAATTCGTATCGTAGTCCGGACGCCTGCCGAAAACGTCTGCCCCGATCACTCTTTCCTTCAAGAGCTGGCCATGCCCGGACAGCGTCTGGTCAACAATGTATCTCAAAAGTTGCTGAGACTGCTTACTCGAGCGAAAGGGAACACTGATCAGGATTTCTGCAAGCACCTCTTGAATCTGTGAGGCGGGGATTTCGTGAGGAGAAGCCCCTTGCTGCCGGGTGTCGTTGAATCCAACTGCGTGTTCCATCTGGCCACCGGCGGAAGTTTCCCATCTGCGCGGTACTGTACTCCTACAAATTGGCGATGACAAGGTCCATACTTCGTTTGAGATCGCTCTCGAACAGTACCGTGCTGTACCTTGCTAATATCAATTAAGTTATCGCTTACTCTGAGTGCATGTCAACCATGCGCTCTGGGTTTGCGCCGTTGGGGCTGTTCGCAATGGGACAGCCCTGTCTGAGAGAGACTGAATGTTCCTGATCTGTGATTGGATGCAATGAAGTCAGTGATTTACAAGAGAGCAAGGGGCTTTCGGGAAATGTTACGGTGGTTCGTTCTGGTCCTGTGCCCAGCGATTTCATTCACGAATTTCAATGGGAACGAAATGGCTCTGGCGCAAGATCAGGATCAAGCCCTTCAATCTCTCCTGGCCGATGCCGCGGTGGCACAGTCAAGGGGAGATTTTAGTGGAGCTGCGGAGTCCTATCGCAAAGCCGTTGAGCTCAAACCCGCAGTCCCGGAGTTCTGGGCCAATCTGGGGCTCATGTACTACGAAACAGGACGATCTGCCGACGCCATCGAGAGCTTTAAACATGCGATACGCCTGAACGCAACTCTTTATGTGCCCCAGTTGTTTCTGGGCATCGAATACCTCAAAACCTTGAAACCAGATGCGGCCGTGCCATTCCTGGAGACTGCCACCAAGCTGAATTCCAAGGATCCGCTGGCTGAACTCTCTCTCGGAAAGGCTTACGCGAGCCTGAACCGTCATGACCGCGCTGCTGACGCTTTCTGGAGGGCGATACGGTTAGCCCCGAACAACGGAGAGGCTTGGCTCGGCCTCGGGACGGTCTATTTGCAGCAGGTTGACAACGATGCGCGACTCATGACCACAAACTACAGTCGTTCGTCGTATGCCGCCCTTCGGGCCGCAGAGACATATGCCGAGCAGGGCAAGCTTGTTGAGGCGGAAAAGGCCTACGAAAGCGCAACGGCCGCACCGTCACCTGCACCCTGCGCTCACGCTGAATTCGGCATTACGCTGCTTCGCGAGAAGAAGATCGCTGAAGCGCGTGAACAATTCGAATCAGAGACCCAATCCGGGAGCCATTGTGGATTAGCGCCCCTTGGCATTGCTGTCGCGGAGGCTGCTGAGGGGCATCCAGATGCTGCACTCAAAGGGTTTGCCGCGATCGGCGCGAACGATTCCGGATTCCTTCAGTCGAGCCTGTATCTCTTCCGCGAGGCTCTAACGACCGACCAAGCGAAATCGTTGGCCGATCTGGCGCGGGAGCAGCAGAGTGCCGGAGATCTCGCGCTCGATCTCGGCTCTACTGTTGAACAGGCGTTCCTTTCCGCCACATCGCCCGCAACAAGAACTGATGAGGCCGAATCGTCTCAAACGTCGCGAGAGCCGTCGCCGACCGAGGCCGAAATGCTTTATGCGGCAGGGAAATATGGCGCCTGCGATCATCTCCTGAAGCCGGCGCTGGAAACACTCAACAGCGCCCAACAGCAACTCCTTGCATCCTGCTCGTTTTATGCGGGCGATTTCCTAACGACCTCCCAGATCGCTGAGCGCCAAAAAGCAAATCCCGCGACGTTAGTGCGGGGGTTGTACTGGGAAACCAAGGCCGATCAAAAACTGGCAATTGCAACGCTGACCCGAGCGGGCGAGATCGATCCCGACTCTCCTCAGATGCATGTGCTCGCGGGAGACGTGTTTCGCCAAAAGCGGCGCTGGAGCGAGGCGGAGGCCGAGTATCGAAAAGCACTCGCCATCGATCCGACGAAACGCGGAGCACGCCTCAGCCTAGCCATTGTCTTGTTCACCGAACTGAAGACAGATGAAGCATTTGAGATCACCAATTCTCTCCTGGCGGAGGCGCCGGAGGATCCCGAAGTGAATTTGCTGGCAGGCGAAATCCTGGTGCAGGGACATAAATTTGAAGAGGCCGAGCCGTATCTCACTCGCTGCAAGAGCCTCGATCCAGATCTGGTCCCCCGCCTTCACGTTTTACTCGGGCAGGTCTATGCGGCGACTAACCGCATTTCAGAGGCTATTTCGGAATACAAATTGGGATTGGCAAGCGACACGGATGGAAGCATTCACTATCAACTGGCCCGCCTGTATGAAAAGTCCGGGGACAAGGACGCCGCTGAAGAGGAGATTCGGATATCGCAGCAGCTACGCAAGCGCTGGGATGATCAAGCACAAACAGTGATTGAACAACTGCCGACCGATACGAGTCGGCAATAATCCGTTGCATGAGACCCATGAAATCCAGACGACCTGAGCATTCTGTATTTGTACCGAGGCGCGATTGCATCGTTCACCAGGTAGTTTCAAGCCAAGATTCATCAAGTTCCTACAGATCATTTGACAACGATTAGAGGAGCGACAACTGATGTCTTCAAATCTGCGAATGCTTTTTGCTTCTTTCGGAGTGGCAGCATGCACCTGCATAGTTATTGGACCATTTCGCGTAAATGCCCAGGTGATCGAGCGGAGCGCAAATAGCGTGACATTGCGTTCTTCGACCGGCGCTGTTCGAGTATCTGTCTGCTCTGACAGGGTCATCCGAGTTGAAGCGAATCTTAACGGCGAATTTCCAAAATCTATCGTGCCCGACGTGATTCGTCCGTGTGGAGGAGCCCCATTCACGAGCTCCTCCAATGCTTCGACTGTTTCTATAACGACAGACGTACTCAAAGTCGAGATTGACCGGGCAACGAGCTCAGTGCGGTTCTTGACGGCAGCTGGTCGACCTGTGTTGAGCGAACAAGGCCACGACGGTCGAACGATAGTGCCTGTCGATGTCGAAGGAATGCACACCGATGAGATTGGCCAGGATTTTCTTCTCTCCCCTGATGAAGCCCTTTACGGATTGGGACAACATCAAGAGGGATTCCTGAATCTACGCGATATCCCAGTCCGGCTGCTCCAGGCCAATACAGATATCGCGATACCATTTCTCATTTCGACAAACGGGTATGGCCTGTTGTGGAACAATGCGGCGCTGACGAACTTTGATCCTGCAACGGTGCCTATTCGACTGGACGGGGACGGAGAAGGGACATTCCAGACGGGTGCGGACGGAGAATATGGATTTCTGCTGAGTGGCAATGGAAGAGATAAGCTTCAACTCAGTGTCAATGATGAAAAGATCATTGATCTGAAGAATATGTGGCTTCCCTGGTCCGCGGGCGGCAAGATACATCTGGCAGCGAATACCACCTACAGAGTGACCGCTGCAACAGGAGGTAACACGCAGCTGTTCGCGCGTCCTCCCTCAGACATGATGGGCTTTCGCTCTCGAGCGGGCGAGATGGTCGATTATTACTTCATCTATGGGCCGGCGCTAAACCAAGTGATCGCTCATTATCGTGAGGTAACGGGCCCTGCTCCCCTGTTGCCGCGATGGGCCTATGGATTTTGGCAGTGTCGCGAGCGCTATTCCAGCCAGCAACAGATTCTCGATACAGCGGCGGAGTTCCGCAAGCGGCAGATTCCCGTCGACGTGCTCGTTCAGGATTGGCAGTACTGGGGGAAGTACGGCTGGAATGCCATGAGATTCGATGAAAGCGCATATCCGAATCCTGCGGAGTTGATGTCAGCGCTCCATAGCCAGGACTTCCACATGGTGATCTCAGTTTGGGCGAAGTTCGGCGCAGAGACCGCGGTCGATCACCAGTTCAAAGATGCCCATTTAGTGCTTAGAAGCGCTGCGAGTACAGGCGAGCCAGGAGAAACGAGAGAGCCTGAGGACTGGGCGGATCTCTTTGATCCAAAGGCACAGAAGCTCTTTTGGTCCGACATTGATCACAATTTATTCAGTCTCGGATTGGATGGCTGGTGGCTGGATGCTTCTGAACCAGAAGGCGATCCCCTCAAGGACGACAATACTTACGTTGGACCGGGAAAGATTGTGCGTAACGCGTATCCACTGTTTGAGACTTCGGCGGTCTATGACGGGCAAAGAGCTACGACCGAAAGCAAACGGGTAGTGATCTTGTCCCGGTCGGCATATGCCGGGCAGCAACGCAATGATTCCATATCCTGGTCTGGTGATATTTCAGCGAATTGGGATACCTTGCGGCGGCAAATCCCAGCCGGACTCAGCTTCGCAATGTCCGGCTTTCCCTATTGGACGACAGACATCGGCGGTTTCTTCCGTCCAGCCGACCAATATACCTCGGAAGCGTACCACGAACTGCTGATTCGATGGTTCCAGTTCGGCGCCTTCTGCCCCATTTTCCGAATTCATGGATATCAATCGAAGACCGAGATGTGGAACTACGGTCCTGAGGTGCAGAGGATCCTGACTCAATACGATGAGCTTCGTTATCGTCTCATGCCGTACATCTACTCCGATGCCTGGGGCGTCACAAGCCGCGGAGAGGCTGTTATGCAGGCGTTGCCATTTGTTTATCCGGGCGAGCTTGCACTGAGAGATGTCGATGATGAATTTCTATTCGGCAATTCGCTCTTGATCAATCCCGTGACGCAGCCGCATGCAACGAGTCGCAGCGTGGTCTTGCCGGCCGGCAACGAATGGGTAGATTTCTGGTCCGGAAAAACCTATCAAGGCGGACAGGCGATTGTGGCTGATGCCCCATTGGACCAGATTCCAATCCTGGTGAAGGAGGGCAGCATTGTTCCCATGGGGCCCGTTGTGCAGTCCACCGCAGATACTGAAGACCCACTGGAAATTCGCATTTATGGCGGAAAAGATGCCGACTTCCTGCTTTACGAAGACAGCGGGGATGGCTATGCATACGAGCATGGCGCCAGAGCAACGATTCGCCTCCATTGGGATCATCGCAGCTATGCGCTCTCGATCGGGGATCGTGTCGGCGCCTTCCCAGCTATGCCAAGCAAGCAAACATTTCATATCGTACTGGTGAAAGAGCAGCACGGTATCGGGATGGGGTCGGAGCCAACGCCAGACCGTACGGCGACTTACACTGGACATCGAATAACGATCGTTCTCGGCAAGGCTGGTTAAGCGAGGGGCTATTGCCGTCATCGGGACGGCGGTCTATCTTCAGCCAACCGCTCATCGGATAAGGCTGGGAAGCTTTCCTACGTGCTCCGAGCCCTGGGGCTCCGTGACCAACAGATTCACTTCGGACTTCAGCGAGGGAACTATGAAATCTTTCAGGATGCAATTGGGAATTGCCGCAGTGTTGTGCTGCAGTTGCAGCGGAATCGCCCAGCAGAAACCAGCGTTTCTTGATCCAAGCCTGCCGCCAGAGCAACGCGCGGCCGACCTTGTGGGCCGCATGACACTTGAGGAGAAGGCGAGCCAACTCGTCAATCAAGCGCGTGCGATTCCGAGACTCGGTGTGCCCGCCTACGATTGGTGGAGCGAGGCGCTGCACGGCGTGATGCGCGACGGCACAACAGAATTCCCCGAGCCTACCGGCCTGGCCGCCACATTCGATCCAGACGCCATTCAAAAGATGGCCATCGTCATCGGTACCGAGGGGCGCATCCTTCATGCGCAGGCCCTCAGAGCGAACGGGGGATCAAGCAATATCTTTCAGGGCCTTGATTTCTGGGCACCCAACATCAACATTTTCCGCGATCCGCGTTGGGGCCGCGGACAGGAGACTTACGGGGAAGACCCTTACCTCACAGCGGGAATGGGTGTCGCGTTCGTCACCGGCATGCAGGGCGATGACCCGAAGTACTATCGCGTGATCTCGACGCCCAAGCACTTCGCGGTGCATAGCGGTCCCGAGCCGCTGCGTCACACCGAAGACGTTACGGTCAGCAAGCACGATGAGCTCGACACCTACCTGCCTGCTTTCCGGGCGACCATCACTGAGGCTAAAGCCGGTTCCGTTATGTGCGCCTTCAACAGCATCAACGGCGAGCCCGCCTGCGCGAACCAGTTTCTGCTCCAGGATCAACTTCGCGGCAAGTGGGACTTCAAAGGATATGTCGTTTCCGACTGCGGCGCCGTGGTCGATATTAATCAGGGTCATCATTACGAACCCTCGCAGGCCCAGGCATCGACGATCAGTCTTCAGCGCGGCGTTGACAACGTGTGCGCGGATATCAGCTTCAAGGCAGACGGGATGAACGACTACAAGTCCTACCTCGAAGCCGTTCAGAGAGGCTACCTGAAAGAGAGCGAAATCGATACCGCGCTGATCCGCCTCTTCACTGCGCGTATGAAACTGGGCATGTTCGATCCGCCGGATATTGTGCCGTATGACAAGATCGATGATCGTCAGCTGAACAGCGCCGAGAATCGCGATCTCGCACGCAGAATTGCCGACGAGTCGTTAGTGCTGCTGAAGAACGACGGCACACTGCCAATTAAGACAAGTGGCATTAAGATCGCAGTCATCGGACCCCTTGCGGATCAGACCAAGGTCCTGCTCGGCAATTACAACGGTACCCCCACGCACACCGTTTCCATTCTCGAAGGCCTACGCAAGGAGTTTGCGGGCGCGGACGTTCAATATGTGCCTGGATCCCAGTACCTGCGCCACGAAGCCGATCCTGTTCCTGCCTCCGCACTGACGGTGAGTGGAAAGGCGGGAATCAGGGTCAGTTACTCCAAGCTCGACGTGTCGGACGTAAATCATCTCAAGATCATGAAACCGGTTGCGCTACGCGTTTATCCAACAGTGGATGCAGCAGCCGAGCCGCTACCTCCCGAAGCTGCCAACTTGCACCCGCTCTCCATTAGCTGGGATGGCTCACTTACAGCTCCTGAAACCGGCGATTACAATCTCGGTCTCAAGGCAAACGGAATCTTCCGTATTCGCCTCGAAGGCGTTGATGTTACTTCCTCTTATGGGGGCGACCCCAGCGAAGCCAAGCTTGGCAGAGTGCACCTCGATGCCGGCAAGCCGGCTGCGCTTCATATTGAGTACACGCCACCTGAGAACGGTACGCCCGAAGCCAGGATGGTCTGGTCGAAGTCCGATCTCCGGTTGCAACCTGAGGCGATCGAAGCAGCAAAGAACGCCGATGTGGTGATAGCCGTTCTCGGCATCACCAGCGAGCTCGAAGGGGAGGAGATGCAAGTGAGCGAGCCCGGCTTCAAGGGCGGCGATCGCACCAGCCTCGATCTTCCGAGGCCCGAAGAGGATTTGCTCGAAGCGGTTGTGGCCACCGGCAAGCCCGTTGTGCTCATTCTCACCAACGGGAGCGCGCTCGCAGTCAACTGGGCCAAGGAGCACGCCAATGCCATAGTCGATGCGTGGTATCCCGGCGAAGAAGGTGGGACCGCTGTCGCAGAGACCCTCTCGGGAAGAAACAATCCCGCAGGCCGCCTGCCCATCACCTTTTACACGGGCGTCGATCAGCTACCGCCCTTCGAGGATTACTCGATGAAGAACCGCACGTATCGATACTTTCAGGGCAAGCCGCTCTATCCCTTTGGCTACGGCCTCAGTTACACGACGTTTTCCTACCGCGATCTCTCAATTCCAACCAGTCCTGTGGCCGTCGGACAACCAATGACCGCTGAAGTCAAGGTCACGAACACTGGCTCGCGTGCGGGAGACGAGGTGGCGCAGCTTTATCTTAGCTTCCCCGCAGTCGCGGGCGCGCCGATTCGCGCACTGCGCGGCTTTGAGCGCCTGCACCTCGATCCCGGCCAGTCGCAAACTGTGCACTTCGACCTGAAGCCACGCGACTTGAGCATGGTGACTGAAGCGGGCGAACCGATCATCCCGGAAGGCAAGTATTCCGTGTCGATCGGCGGCGGACAGCCCAATACCGGCGTGCCAACGGTGCAAGGGACATTCGAGGTGAAAGGTTCTTTCGTGCTGCCTGAATAGCTCTCTGAATGATGCTCGACCTGCAAGACTAACGCGTTCGCCAGACCGAAAGTTTTGGTTAATATTACCGATAAAGTTACCGCATACTTTACGGCAGTTGTGATATAAAGAGCTGTGCCCACGACGATGAAAGATATTGCGCGTGACCTAGGCGTGTCCGTGGTCACGGTTTCAAAGGTGCTCCGAAACCACGAGGACATTAGCGAGGCCACCCGAAAGCGAGTTCTGGATCGTGTAAAGGAGCTTGACTACACTCCAAATCTAGCTGCCCGTGGCCTGGTCACCGGAAAGACCTATCTGGTTGGCTTGGTGGTGCCCGACCTGTTGCATCCTTTCTTTGCCCAGGTGGCGAAATCACTTTCAAGGGCGCTTCTGAAAAAGGGATACTGCCTTACCATTTCGACCTCGGAAGAGGATGCCGAGCTGGAAAAGCATGAGATCAACCGGCTGCTGGGTCGGCGGCTCGATGCTCTGGTGATCGCATCCTCATCCACTGATCCATCGGTATTCGAACGGATGCAAAAGCAAGGACTGCCGTTGGTTTTGATCGACCGTAATCTGACGGGCCTGGACGCCAACTACGTTGGCACCGACGACGAGGCGATCGGGATATTGGCTACGGAACATCTTATTGAGGTAGGGTGCAAGAGGATTGCTCACTTACGCGGTCCTGACAATAGCCCCGGCGCCGGACGTCTTAAGGGCTATCAAAATGCCCTGGCCAAACATGACTTGAAGTCCCCTTCGGGTTACGTGTCGAAGCCGCGGCTCGTGGATGTCCAAAGCAGGGAAAGCGGAGCGGAATTGATGCGCCAGCTGCTCGCCCTGAATCCTCGTCCTGATGGAGTATTTTGCTATAACGATCCGATGGCCATTGGAGCCATTCATGCCATTCTCGATGCAGGCTTAGGAGTGCCGGCGGATATCGCAGTCATTGGATCCGGGAACCTCCATTACGATACTGAACTCCGCATCCCTCTATCGAGCATCGACCAGCAGACCGACATGATCGGCGAGCGAGCCGGGCGTTTGACCTTGTCGTTACTGGAATCAAAGACTCATACGCGCAATAAAACCATCATCATTCAGCCTCAGCTTGTGGTTCGGGCTTCCACGGATAAGAAGGCGGTGATCGAACAGGTAGCCGTGCCTTTGAATGCGACGCCGGGCACGAACAAACATCCATGAATTTCGTGCTCCTGCCGCTCATTGCCAGACTGACTGAGCTGCCGTCAAAGTATCGCGCTGTAGCCGGGATATTCAGCGACGGCCGGAGCCGGCATGTTGTTCTTTGGGCTGGTGCAAAGGCGCAAGTTCATCGGGCTGAATGAGGTTTCAGCCGTTGGAACTCGAGGTGAAAAATGACTTCGGGAGATTGCATTGCATGGTGAAATCAGGAATCCTGAACCCGAAAATCAACTCGTTGCTGAGCCTTGCCAGGCACACCAATACTCTGGTCATTGCAGACCGTGGATTTCCCTTTTGGAAGGAAGTCGAGACGGTCGATATTTCCTTGGTGGATGACATACCTCGAGTTCTCGATGTATTGGCCGCCATTCGCAGCAACTTCAGTGTCGCCCGGGCTTTCATGGCCGAGGAGTTTAACGAGGCAAACAGCCCTG
>CAWJDG010000071.1:0-37539 GCA_963841365.1 uncultured Acidobacteriaceae bacterium | reverse complement strand
GTCCTCGTCGTAGGCGTAGCAGCGGCCTGCCGACTCCAACTCCGAGCGAACCTCTCGATTATGGCGGATGCCGGGATACACCGACAGCCACAGGCCAAGTTCATAGCTGGGCTTATCGACGTATCGGAAGGCCTTTGCATGTAGTTCTTCGAGGACGCGCCGTGTCAGCTGGTCAATCTCCCGCGAGACTACGTCCCAATCCGGCTGCGCCTGACTGACAACTTGCGTCACTCGGGCGATCTGGTTCCGAGTCAGAGGCAGCTCTAGCTTGTAAGTCTGTCGTGGAGCATCTCCAGGCATTGCTGAAATTTTGCCAGTACCCGCTCATCGCGAAGCGACCTGGGATTCGTTTCCAGCGAGGTCAGTATCTTCGTAATCTCAACGAACTCTTCCGCCGCGTACCTCAGCACGTCCAGTAGGGACACCACCCCAAACCGTGAGCCAGACCATGGGCACACTCCTGGCCCGTTGCTTGGCTCTTCTCGGGTTAATGGGTAGATCGTCTCAGTTAAGGGCATGATTCGTCAAGTATATATTTGCCCCAATGAGTAAACAACCCGAGCCTTCAAGCCCTGTCAAAGAGCCGCTGCAACCAGTTTCGCTTTCGTTCGCAGTAGGGCGGCATTGGCCGACGAGAGTTGAGATGATAGTTCCGGCATGGTTCACAATCGCCGTGGCGCGGGCAATCCCGCTTGGGGCAGGTGCATACTGCCGGCCGCCGCTTACAATCGCGAAGACTCTTCCCGTAGTCTTCATGAAACTTCGACGGGCTTTGCCGTTCTCGTCCATCTTGCCGAAGATCATCTTGCCGCTGGCGGTTTGCAGCACGCTGGTCACGGAGATCTGCGACCGAGCGGCCGATCAGCTTGCGCGCGTGATCCACCACCACCATGGTGCCGTCGTCCAGGTAGCCGACGCCCTGGTTGTACTCCTTGCCTTCCTTCAGGATGAGCACGTTCATGTGCTCGCCGGGCAGCACCACGGGCTTGAGGGCGTTGGCCAGGTCGTTGATGTTCAGCACTTCGACGTGGTGCAGGTGGGCCACCTTGTTCAGGTTGAAGTCGTTGGTGACCACCTTGGCCTCCCACTTCTTGGCCAGCTCGAGCAGCTTCAGGTCCACCTCGCGGATGGAGGGAAAGTCGTCGGGCACGATCTGCACCTGGATCTTGTCGCTGGACTGCATGCGCTGCAGCATATCCAGGCCGCGGCGGCCGCGCTGGCGCTTGGAGCCGTCGGTGGAGTCGGCCACCATCTGCAGCTCGCGCAGCACGAACTCCGGCACCACCATCATGCCGTCGATAAAGCCGGCCTCGGCGATGTCGGCGATGCGGCCGTCGATGATGACGCTGGTGTCCAGCACCTTGGCGCTGCGGCGCGAGGGCTTGTCGCCGGAAAAGACGGTGCCCAGCGCCGCCGGGTTCAGCAGATCGCCCTTGCTGGCGCCCACCAGCAGGCCCAACATAGGTCATCAGCAGCAGGACGAAGATCTGCAGCACGGCGGAGTTGGCTCCGGCGAGCGGCGCGGAGCGCAGCACCAGGCAAAACAGCGCCGCGCCGAAGATGCCCAGCACGCTGCCCGCCACGGCGCCGATCAGCCGCCGCAGCGTGAGCGCCCGCACGCGCAGTTCGAAGACGATGACCGCGCCGGCCGCGGCCGCGCCCGCAACTGCGCCTTCCCAACCCGTCTGGATGCCGAACGGGCGGAGGAAATAACAAACCGCGGCAAGCAGAATCACAAAAAGAAGACGTAAAACAATCAGATCCATAAGGGCCTACTTTCGCCGGCAGCAGAACATCACCGCCGGCCTGGGGACCGATGGCGAGTATGCGCACAGGCGCCACCATCGTCAAGGGGGAGCGGAAAATGAGAAACAGAGCGCCGGAAGTAAAGGATATAGAGAACGTGAGCGGCCGGCCCAGCAGCTCACTTTCATGCGACTGCCTGGGCGTCTTCGCAGCAGACCCCTAACGGTGCAACAGCGCTGGTGGCCCATGTGCCGCCGCTTACGCAACGGCCTGCACCTTCTTCATTCCCAATTTTGTCGGCGCTGCTTTTTCAGGAAGCCGCGGCCAGCTCCGTTCCCTGCGGCATTCGTTGCGCGCCCTTGCGCGGGCCGCGCTTGCGCGCGCTCATCACCTTGATGCGCTCCAGCAGCTCTTGCGTGGAGCAGTTTTTCCTCGCCAGCATCGCATCGGCCGCGTGGATCTCGCCGTTCATGCGCCTGCGCATCGCCGAGCAGGATCATGGGCACGTGGCCCGCCATCCGTTTCAGCCGCTCCACAAGCTGGCTCTCCGCTCATCTGGGGCATGTTGGTGTCGGTCAGCACCAGGTCGATTTGCGGCGCCGATGGCAAAGATGGCAATCGCTTCCTGGCCGTTCGAGGCCGACAGAACGCGATAGCCGTTGGTCGCCAGCATGAACTTGAGTACGGAAAGCTCTTGTTCGTTGTCGTCAACACAGAGAATCACTTTCTTTGGACGCATGGTTTGGGGATTTGCTCCTTACTTCAATTTCTTGGGCCGCTTCAGAGGCAACACAACTCCCCCTCCGCTGCGGAGGCGGGTTTAAGTGTCGCGTAGTCTTGGCCCGGTAACCGGAAGAAGGCGACCTACACTCTTGCTTTAGATCGCAGTTCCGAGTTCGGCCGTCGCGCGCGCCCGCAACCAGACGGGCGGCTACGCGCGCAATGACGGCCGGCACGAGATCCTCTGCAGGTCAGCCTTACTTCGCGGGTCAAGTCGCTCAGCGTTTTGGCGCGTCAGTACAGTTGCCCGATAAACGCGCCGGTGAAATTGTCTCGTAACGAATCGGAAGAGTACGAGTCCCGGCGGTCTGTGAAAAGAGGGAAAGACAAGCGAAAATCCGGCTGAAAATCCGTGTGAAACAAGTGGAAAATCGCTAGACGTCAACACACGCTGCCACTTGCGAAGATGAATTTCTGTTGAAAGCATGTGCATCACGGCAGGAAAAGCTGTCCTTTTGCCACAAGAACGGTGCTGCCTGCCACGCGCACATCCCTCACCCTCGCGGATTCGTTTTTCGCCGAAAGGAAAAGATCGCTCGGCCGGCCGATCTCCACGCCCTGGCGCACGTGCACGCGCACGGCCGGCGGGACTGCACCGCGCGCCACCAGATAGCTGATAGCGCAGCCTGCCGCCGAACCCGTGGCCGGATCCTCACCGCCATAAAACTGCATGCGCGCACGCCACTTCGTGGGGTCCTGGTTTTGGACGGGGCCCGGAGAAATCACGTAAAACCACCGCGCCCCGCGCTCGCGCAGCCACGCCGTAGCCTCCTCCTGTTTCACCTTGAGCCGCGCCAGCGCCTCCGCCGAACGCAACACGACAATCGCAAATGCAGTTCCGGTGGAAACCACCTGCGGCGGCAGCGCGGGATCGAGATCTTCCACGGCCAATCCCATCAGCGGCGCCACTTCGCTCCGGTCGAGTTCAGCGCCAAACTCCGGATCCCGCTGCGTCATTTCGCCGAAGAGCCCCGCGGGGTCGCCGTCATGCTGCTCGAAGCGCACTGGCACAGGCCCGACATTCTCCGCCAGCGTCACCGTGTCGCCGCGCATGGTCTCGGGGGCGTTCGCCTTGAGCACGCCGGCCGTACCCAGCGTCGGATGACCTGCAAATGGCAGCTCTTCTTGCGGAGTGAAGATCCGCACGCGCACGCCTTCGGCTTGCTCGATTGCCGCCGCTCTTCGCTCCACGAACGTCGTCTCGGACAGGTTGAATTCGCGCGCAATGGCCTGCATCCTCTCCGTGTTCAAACCGCACGTGTTCATCACCACAGCCAGGGGGTTGCCCTTGAGAGGAGTGTCGGTGAAGACGTCCACTACGAAATACTTGAGGTCTGGCATCGGATCGTCGAGTCTCGAACTTGGCAATAGTCTAAGGGCAGCAGGCGAACCGCCGCATTGTGGAAACGGGTGGCTACGGCGATCTGCCACTTTCTATCTGGGGCTGGTCCATGGTCATCGCAGCAATCGGAGTATCATCGACTGCGGAAATGCGGAGATCAAGAAAATGAATACCCTTGGCCGCCGTTCGCTTTGCGGTGCCGCAGCTATCTGCTTGTTTGCCGTGACCTTTCGGCTCTCGTCGCAAGCGCCGCAACCGAGTACGCCGCCACTCCCTGATCCTGCAAGTCTCCTGCAAGCGGCCTCCAAGAAAGAAGATGAATATGCAATCGAGCGGCAGAGATACCTTTGTGTATTTAAGAACACCAAGTTCATCACCCACACGGCCAGGCTCTACGAATCGTTCTATGTCCACGGGCACGAAGTTCAGCGACTTCTCGCCGTCAATGATGTTCCGCTTTCTCCCGAACAGAAACGGGCCGAAGAAGCTCGCGTGCTGGCAGAGATTGCTGCTGACCAGAAGAAGCCCGTTGTGGCCTTTGTCGGACTTGCCGGTGGCATGTGGATTTCAGCAGACGAACACCGCTGGTCGGAGACAGTGGAAGGCTCCATCGTCCGCGCAACGATCTTTAAGAACGAGCGCCATGTCATCTATCAAGATAGGCCTGCCATCCAGATCGACTTTGAAGGTAACTCCAGGTTCAAGCCGCATACGCCCGAGGAGAGCATAGCTCGCGCCATGTCATCTATCAAGATAGGCCCGCCATCCAGATCGACTTTGGAGGTAACTCCAGGTTCAAGCCGCATACGCCCGAGGAGAGCATAGCTCGCGCCATGTCAGGCACCATGATCGTGGATGCGGAAAGTGGCGCAATTGTTCGGGTGGGAGCAGAAGCAACCGCCGATGTGTTCCATAACGGAGAGTTGATGGTGGTGCATGGGGCGAGAATTGGCTTCGATGCTACCAGGATCGCAGAAAACCTCTATATTCCATCTTCGTGGGTCAGTTTCCGCATGATTACTAACCAGCCGTCGCTGCCGCACTTCTATCCGGACACCGAGAGCTTCTGGTTGCAATCCTGTCGCGAATACACAAGTGATGCAGAAATGTCGCCGTAAGCTGTTCCCGTGCAGTGAAGGCCCGAGAAAGGGATCGCCACTTTAGATTTCGATCAGCGGGGGCGCTAACCGCGCCCTGGCACGATCCAGAAAGAGCCTCATGCGGAGAGCCTCGGCGCGCTCAACAGCAACCAGTCGCATATGTCGACGAATATGGTCGATGTCGTCCAGCCGGTCCAATTGGGCTTCGTCATCCACGGCGTCCCGTTCGAGACGCGCAATGCGCTCCTCGATTGTTTGCCGGAACCGCGGGCTGATCTCGAAATCTTGCTGGGCGGCGCATTGAGTGGCCATCGCGAGCACCTCGGCGAGGGGAAAATCTGAGGCCGGGTTTGCGGTCTCAAGTATTTTCTGTCGCTGCCGATACTAACGAAGTCCGGCTCTCGCCGCCAGATTACGGAGTTGCTCCACGTCGGTAACTTGTTGTCTGAAAACGGCACAGTTTCAAGTGGACAGAGCTTTGTCCGCAGCTTTATCGGCATCACTGCGTTGCATCCACGAACCTTTTCTGATGAATAATGAATCGAAAGCTGAAGGCTAGGAGCTAGAAGCCGTGCTCGCCGCTATTTCGCCACGATGCCCAATTGCATCTGCGTTCCACTATCGAGCTCAATATTCTTCCTGGACGCTAACAACAAGCCCGAGGCTGAGCTGCTTCCGGCGAGCATGAGACCTGGAACGCGGGTAGGACGAGGGACGGCGCGGGCCGCCGCCGCAGCGTGCGCGCCGGTGTCCAAGCCAGGGTCGCCATGACCGGCGGTTTCGACGGCGCCAGCGTCGGTTTTCGAACCGATCGCGGCGGGTTCCTGGCTATCCAACCCGCCCGTCGTATTGCCCGCCCTGTCTACCGTACCCCCCGCCAAGCCGCCAGCTCTGTTCAATGCTCCGCCTGTTCCGCCCAACACGCCACCACCACCGCGTCCACCGCCCATCGCCGACCCAGCACCCATGCTTCCGCCGCCGCCCATGGGCGCACTCATCATGTCATCGTTATCCATCGAGTTAACGGCATTGACGCTTGCAGCCGGGCTTACGCCTCTGAGCAACGTGTAAATCTCAACGCTTTGTCCGTTTTTCAGCTCCGCGCGATCAAACGCGATGCCCAATTGCGCTGCGCCATGCTCCTTGCTGAAAGGCTGAACTTCAGTCACGTGGCCGATCAGGTGCGAACCCTTCGAAATCATGGTTCCATCGGCAGTCTGCACTTTTTCTGTCGTCTTCACCACGACCCGTTCGCCAGGCTTCGCCGTCTTTGAGTCCAGCTTGCCTTCGAGCTCTCCCGTCACTGACGTCATCTCAAACGCATGCGAAGCAGCCTCGTCGCCATAGCCAATCGACCCTCGCGTCCCGGCAGCCGCTGTGCCGCTTATCGCCTCGCTCGCGGAATCGTCCGCGCTAACGCTCGCCGGCCTCGCATTTGCAGAAGCGCCGGCGTTGGCTGAATCGCTGATTTGCGTCCCGCCACTGCTCGTTCTCGTATTCTCCTGCGCTCTCGCGCCAGCCTCTTGCGCCAATAGGGGAATACTCGTAACGATCGCGATTGCCACCGCGAGGAATGTGGCGATTTTCATCCCGATATCCTCCATTTTTGGCTCTGCCTCCGGTCGCATTGGCTCTGCGAGGGCAGCTTTTTATGCTCACTCGCACATTGGGCAACCCGTATGATGCCAAATCGTGTGGCAACTGATGTGCCAAAGCCATCATTGGCTACATCAAGAGACTTACCGATGCCCTTGGCAGCCAAAAGACTAACATTGAATACCGTTTAACCCCTCGGGAATCGGCGACTCGCTGATCATCGCTGCGCAAGGCGCATCCGACAGTCTCTGAAATTCTGGGCTTAGTCGTGTAATCTCTTCCGTTCCTGCGCAACAAAGATGTGCTCGATCCAACACAGTGCGCCCGTGCGCAAACAGAGCACGTCTCCCTTAACTGCCCGGCGCTGGAGCATAGTAGCCTTTGCGCACCTGCACCTTCAAGTTGTCGCCTCCGTCTCCGTGGCATTCAACCGCAATGTGACGGAATGTGCCATCCTGCTTGGTGTTGCTCGGGGTGTAACTGGCAACATATTGAGTACGTAGCTCGTCCTGAATCTGCTGGAAGGCCGCCTGGAGCTTGTTACCGTTGTTGCCTACATCGATGAGCCTGCCGCCGGTCTCATCAGAGATCCTTTTCGCGGCGGAGTAGCCGCCGTACCCTAAACCAAATCCGCCATAGAATCCCCGGTCGGCGATCAGGATCACGTAAATGATGACGTTGTTGCGTTCCGCCGCGGCAATTGCTTCGCCAATTTTGGTGCGGCTGCCCTGGTCCTCGCCATCGGTCAGAATGATCATCGCCTTGCGGCCCGTCTCCTGGTTCAGCTTTTCATTGGAAGCCAGCAGGATGGCGTCGTAAAGCAGTGTGCCCTTGGGATCGCCACTGGTGGGCACCGGTCCGCCGCCAAGGCCGGGAATGCCTGAGCCATTGCCACCTGCGGTGTTGATTTGCGCTTTGTCCATGGCGTGCGAAAGGAGCCGCGGGCTGTTGGTGAAGTCCTGCAGCAAGTCGACGTTCACGTCGAACGAGAGCAGGAATGCCTCGTCTTTTGAGCGGATGACCTGTTCGAGGAACTGGCTTCCTGCCTGCTGCTCCAAGGGCAGCACGTATTGCTGGCTGCCTGAGGTGTCGAGCAGAATGCCCAGGGTGAGGGGCTGGCTGGTCTCGGCCACAAAGTTCTTGAGCGTTTGCGGCACTTTATCTTCCAGCACCGAGCACGTGTCTTTGTTCAGATGCGGAACCAGGTTGCCGTTTTTATCCTTGACAGTAAAGAACAGGTCGACCAGGTTCACAGTCTGCTTGAAGGTGGCCACCGGGGTTTCGTCGGGAGGTGGAGCGGGCGCGGTGCTGACGGGGGGCGCATCGGGCGAGGGCGCGAGCTGAGCCCATCCTGCCGCTGCGAAGATGGGCAGGCCGACCATAAGTGCGATGATTCGGTGCCGGAGAAGCATGCTAGCGGGTTAGACGAGGAAACCCTTAAGAGAGCATAACTCGATTCCAGCGTCGCTGGCAGGCAACCTGCGAGACTCTGGTGCGTCTGATACTCTGTCAGGTGCGGTTTGTTTGCCGGCGGTCGCAAGGTTTTGCGGCGCGCCTGGAGTGGTTCGAGGGGGATGAAATCGCAGTGAACGTTGGTTGGAAGGCCATTGCGCCGGCAGCGCTTTTGAGCGCGGGATTGATCTTGGGTTCCGGGGTTCTCGCGCAACAGCAGCAGTCTGTTCCTGACGCTCCGACGCCACAGGCGGGTCCATCGCTCGAAAATGTCGGGGGGCCTATTACGCCTGGAATCGGCTCGAACGGAGCGCCTGCCGGCCCCAATTCGTCGTCTGGTCCCAGCCAACCACAACCGCAGGCCCAGCCAGAGCCAGCTCAGCCGCCCAAGCCTCCCGCCGAAGAGCCCATGGTCCGGCAACAGCAACAGACCCAGGAAACGCCACCGGAGCAAGGCAGCGCCGCCGCAGCGCGGTTCGTTGTTCAAGTCAACTACGTTCAGGTTCCGGTGACCGTGAAGGACCCCAAAGGGAACCTTGTGGCAGGCCTTACCTGGCGGGACTTCAAGGTTTATGAGAACAACAATCCCGTAAACCTGAACGTCTTCAGCGTCGATCCGGAGCCGCTCTCTGTCGGATTTGTCATCGATCAAACCCTGCCTTCGAACATCATGGCGCAGGTAAATCAGTCCATGGGCGCGATCCAAGCTTCGCTGACGTCTTATGACGAAGCTGCGGTCTTTACCTACACCAACGGGGCCAAGGAGTGGACCGGCTTCACCGGTGCGCAAGGTCCGCGCTTGCCGGCAGTGCTCTCTCTCGCACAGAACGTGGGCACAGACCCGATGGTGCCGATCAACGATGGCCCGCTTGCAGGTTGCAGCATTCGCCAGAATGGCAACTGCGTCGATCCCAACCTGCAGCCTGGCAAATCAACGGGCAACGACAGCTTCATTACCATCCCCAAAGAGATTCACACGCTCAACGACGCCATCCTGCAAGCGGCCAAGGAATTGTCCTCGCGTCCCAAGGACCGGCGCCGCATCATCTACGTGGTTTCTGACGGCAAGGAGTACGGCAGCAGAGCCTCGTGGAAAGAGGTCGTTCACTACCTGCAGACGAACAAGATTGCCGTCTATGCCACGCTGGTGGGCGACTCGCAATTCCCAGGCGAGCAGTGGCTCGACCGCTTCCACCTGCCCTTCACGATGTACGACAACATCCTGTACAAGTACGTTGCTGCCACCGGAGGCGACATGTACGCAGAGGGCGGCGTGAACAGTATTGAGAAGAGCTACTTCAAGATCACTGAAGAGGCCCGCAACCAGTACACGCTGGGCTATCTGAGCCACGAGTCGATTTACGACGGCAAGTACAGGAGCATCAATGTCATCGTCGACCGGCCCAACGTGGTGGTGACGGCCAAGCCGGGCTACTATCCCTCCGCACAGGATTACAAGTAGCCGGCGATGGCTGCTTGAGCCAAATCGGGTTTCCTCTGCCCGCTTCCTCCGGAGTTTCACAGCTTCACAGGGGCCCCCCCCTCCCCTTTTTGCGGCCAAGTGCTTTGTTAGCAACGAGTTGTACCTTTGATCTCTGGCTGTAACCCGATGATATCAAATGGGTTAGACCGTAAGTTCCCGATCTAAAGGACTTACGGAGTGTTTTTGGGCAATGTTCCGGGTCGCACGCCAAATTTCACGCGAAAATCCCGCCTCGCGGCGGAGTGCCTCCGCCGTGAAGATGGCCTGGACGAACGCTTATGGAATGATTGTGCGCCCAAAGGGCGAAATTATATGCAACACAGGGATCAAGAGTCAGGGCTCAGGGATCAGTTGACAAATCAGAGAGTTAGCGGATGTACAAGCTGGCGGTGATCTGCTCCGGAGCTTGACAACGCTGAAGACAGCCAACGAGGCACGGGACACGTCGAGGAGCAGGTCTTGGCGCGGTTGAAAACGCAGCAAGGCGCAGCGAGCCACAAAACGCGAAAGCCTGTGCGGTTGCACAGGCCTGTGTGATTTTCCGGATGCTCGAGTGCGCTGCAGCGCAACTTAGACACGGTACACGCGCCGGCAGCTGAAACGGCGGCGCGGCGTTGCGCTCAGCCCTGTTTCGTCTCGACCGGTGCGTTGGACGCCGGTGGCGGCGTTTGCGCCGCATTTTGCTGTTGCTGCGGAGGCGGTGCTGTGGGAGCGGGATCGGTGATGCCGCGGATCCCCTCGCGGAAACCCTTCAATCCTTCGCCTAATCCCTTACCCAGCTCCGGCAACCGTTTGGCGCCAAACAGAAGAAATGCAACCACCGCCAGCACGATCAGGTGCCAAGGCTGAAGTAGATCGCCCATCGATGTTCCTCCACGCGCGAACGTTGATCTGCGCGCTGCTCAACTCTCTATTGTCGCACAAAACCAGCCCGCCAGTCTGATCGGCCCGGGGCGGGCGTCTCGGGCGTTGCACGCGGTGGACCGGGACCAGCGCTGGAAGTTCCGCAAATCAAGAATCATCGGGGCGCTGCTCAAGGCCGGCCTGTCCGCGGTCCAGAGGGCGGCAGCAGCCCTATGATCCCGAACACGAAAAACGCAACCACGCCCAGCACAAGCAGGTGCCACGGTTGAAGTAAAAGCGCGAACAGATGTCCCATCGATCACTCTTCCACGCGTGCCAACTTGACCCGCACGTTTCTTCAATTCCTTATCGTTGCACAAAACTGCCCCGGCAGTCTGATCAGCCCTCGAAAATGCGACGGGAAGACCCAATTGTGGCAGACTGGGAGCAGAAGTGGAGGTCTTCCCCGGTGAAAAAAATCAAGCTGCTCGCCATGGCGGCTTTGCTGGTTTTTGCTGCCGCCCAGGCCAAATCTGCTGGCGGGGACATCTATCCCGATCCATCACAGGCCAGACCCGAACTGGCTGCTGCGCTGAAGACTGCGGCGGCCAAGCACCGGCGCGTTCTGCTGGATTTTGGCGGCAACTGGTGCGGCGACTGCAAGGTGCTGGACATCTACATGCACGATGCGCGGAACAAGCCGCTGCTCGATGCCAACTTTGTCGTGGTCCACATCAACATAGGCCAGTACGACGCCAACCTGGACCTTGCCGCAAAGTATCAAATTCCGCTCAAGCGAGGCGTGCCCGCGCTGGCCGTGCTGAGCGGTCATGGCGCGCTGCTCTACAGCCAGAAGAACGGCGAGTTTGAAGCCATGGGCCGCATGCAGTCTTCGTCGCTGACGGAGTTCCTGGTGCGATGGAGACCGGCGCGGCAAGGATGCTCCACTGTGATGGTGAACTGCTAGGCCCAGGCCTGAAGGCCCAGATCATTTGCGCGTTCTATGCGGAGGTTGAAACCCCGCCTCCCTCCGCGCAGGGTTTTTCGGCGAGACTGCGGCGAGTAAAGTCGTGCGCGTTCAAAACATCGAGTTTTTCCGCAAGCTGCGAGATCGTTTCCTGATACGAGGCGAAAAGCAACCGCAGATCCCCGTTCGACTACGCTCAGGGCAGGCTTTCGACTCCTTCCGTCCGCCGCGGCGGACTCCAGTCGCTCAGGAGGACAGCGTTGAGAAAGGAGCTGCAGTCGGATTTATGCGTGATGTGCTTTTGACGCCCGGCCGGTAAAATGCTTCAGACGCTGCGTTCCCACTTCGCATTTCTCTCGAAACGCTGAAGGAGATCCAATGCATGCAGAAGACAGGAGCGCCGGCATAGGCGCCGGCCGCACGATCACGACGCTCTCGAGTCGCGAGGTCTACCGCAACCGCTGGATGAGTGTGCGCGAGGACGAGATCCTGCGGTCGAACGGTGACAAGGGCGTGTACGGCGTGGTCGATAAGCACGATTGCGCCATCATTCTGCCCATTGAGGATGGCCGCATCTGGCTGGTGGAGCAATTCCGCTACACGATTCAGAAGCGAGCCCTTGAGCTGCCCCAGGGCAGCTGGGAACAGGAGATTGACAATCCCGAGGAGCTGGCACGCGGCGAGCTGAAGGAAGAACTCGGGCTGGACGCCGCGGAGATGACCCAACTTGGAGCGCTCTGGGTCGCTTACGGCCTGTTGCGGCAAAGGATGCACGTGTTTCTGGCTACAGGGCTTACGAGCGGCCAGGTCGCGCCCGACGCCGAAGAGCACGATCTTACTCCTCACATCGTTCCGATCGCCGATTTCGAGCGCATGATGCAAGACGGCACCATCGGCGACATGTGCACGGTGTCTGCCTGGGGGCTCTATCTGCTTTGGAAGGCGCGGCGGTGAGACGAACCGCCTGCCCAATCGCCCTCCAGCGCGTGACTTGCGTCACAAACCATCGTCGCTAATTCCTGAATAATCAGTGCTGAACACGGAGCGTGGCGGGAACCGCGCCAGGCAAAGCGTGCCGATCCGCGCATCGATTCGCGTATTAGGGCGATCGCCTGCTTTTGGCTCGAAGCGGCGGCCATTTTTCGCTGGGCCCAATGGTCCATGATTACGCGGATGGACTGCGCGAATGGCGGGAAGCGGAGGACGGGACCCCAAAAATGTTCAGGATCGTCGAAGCCCGTAATGCTGGACTCAACATCCGGCAATTCACCATTGAAGCGCCGCGCATCTCGCGCAAGCAGCGGCCGGGGCAGTTCGTCATTCTGCGCGTGCACGAGAGAGGCGAGCGCATCCCGCTGACCATCAAGAGCGCCGATCCGGCGGCCGGTACCATTACCATCGCGGTGCAGGCTGTGGGCAAGACCACTTCGCTGCTGAACTGCCTTGAGGCGGGCGACTCAATTCTCGATGTGGTCGGTCCGCTGGGCAGGCCCTCTGAGATCAGAAACTACGGCACGGCCGCGATTCTGGCGGGCAGCGTGGGCACGGCCATGGCGCTGCCAACAGCGAAAGCGCTGGAAGACGCGGGCAATCACGTGATCTTTATTGAAGGCGCGCGCAGCCGCGAGATGGTGGTGTTTGAAGACGAGGTGCGCGCGGCGAGCCATGAAGCCTACATCCTGACCGACGACGGCAGCTACGGCGAGCAGGGCCTGGTGACGAAAAAGCTTGACGAACTGCTCGCCGCGGGGCGCAAGCTCGATTTCGTCCTCGCTGTCGGTCCCGTACCGATGATGCGCGCCGTGGCGCAGATTACCGCGCCTCTCGGCATCAAGACGATGGTGAGTTTGAACTCCATCATGGTGGATGGCACGGGGATGTGCGGCGGCTGCCGGGTGCTGCTCGGCAACCAAAGCAAGTTTGCCTGTGTGGATGGACCGGAATTCGACGCGTCGATGGTGAACTTTGAAGTGCTGATGCAGCGCAATGCGATGTATCGCGGCCAGGAGTGCCAATCGCTGAAAGCATTTGAGGAGCACAAGCAGGAAGAACTCGCCACACTGCGTACCTCGCTGGCGACCAGGGAAAAGGAATCGGCGCGCTTGCGCGCAAGGCTTGAAACGCGCGAACGGGGCGAGACGCACGAAAGGCTTGGGACCACCCACGCTGCGGAGGAGAAGCACCATGCCTGACGCGCAGCCGCTTCCTGCAAATCCTCTCCCGCTGAAGGAGCGATTGAAGATTCCGCGCGTGAAAATGCCGGAGCTGGATGCGGGGACGCGAGCGCATAACTTCGAGGAAGTGAATCAGGGGCTGGCGGCTCCCGGCGCCGTTGCCGAGGCCACGCGCTGCATCGCATGCGCAAAACCCGGCTGCCAGGTCGACTGTCCCGTGGGCGTCAAGATCAAGGAGATTGTGGCGCTGATTTATGCCGGAGAATTTCTGGCCGCGGCCGCAAAGATGCGTGAAGACAACGCGCTGCCCGCGATCACGGGCCGCGTGTGCCCACAGGAGAGCCAGTGCGAGGGCGGATGCGTAATGGGCAAGAAGGGCCAGCCGGTGGCCATCGGCAACCTGGAGCGCTTTATCGCTGACTTCGAGCGGTTGAGCGGACAGCTCGGATTGCCGGCGATCGCGCTATCGACAGGAAAGAGCGTTGCCATTGTGGGCAGCGGACCGGCGGGACTTTCAGCGGCGGGCGATCTGATCCAAAAAGGACATCGCGTGCGCGTGTTTGAAGCGCTACACGAGCTGGGAGGCGTGCTGGTCTATGGGATTCCGGAGTTCCGGCTGCCCAAAGACATTGTGAAGGGAGAGGTGGACAATCTGCGCCGCATGGGTGTGGAGTTTGAGACCAATGTGGTGGTGGGCAAGAGCGTGACGCTCGATGAGCTGATGCGCGTGGAAGGCTATGACGCGATTTTTGTGGCCACCGGAGCGGGGTTGCCAGTGTTTCTCGGCGTGCCCGGCGAACACCTGAACGGCGTGTATTCGGCCAACGAGTTTTTGACGCGGACCAACCTGATGCGCGCTTACCAGTTCCCTGAATTCGACCAGCCGATTTACGACTGCCGCGATCGCGACGTGATTGTTGTGGGCGGAGGCAACACCGCAATGGATGCGGTGCGCACGGCGCGGCGGCTGGGCGCGAATACAGCCACGCTGGTTTATCGGCGGTCAGAAGCGGAGATGCCGGCGCGCGCCGAGGAAGTGAAACACGCGCGCGAAGAGGGCATTGAGTTTCGCATGTTGACCAATCCAGTTGAGTTTATTGGTGACGAAAAAGGCTGGCTGACTGGCGCGCGCTGCGTGCGCATGGAGCTGGGCGAGCCGGATGCGAGCGGACGGCGCAAGCCGGTGGCGATTGCAGGCTCAGAGTATGTGCTGCCGGCCGACGTGGCGATTATCGGCGTGGGAACGACCGCCAATCCGCTGATCCAGAGCACTACACCCGATCTCGCGACCAACAAGTACAACTACATTGAGGCCAATGCGGAGACGATGCGCACCAGCAAGCGAGGCGTGTTCGCGGGCGGAGACATCGTAACCGGCGGAGCGACGGTGATTCTGGCAATGGGCGCGGGGCGAAAAGCCGCGAAAGCGATGGATGAGTATTTGAAGTCGGAGACGTGGGAATAGAGACGTAGGGACTTAGGGACACAGGGACGTACGAAGCGCGATTTCCTTAAAAATTAAACATCATCTGAAGCGATACATTCCGGTTGCCGGCCGTGGGCGATGCAAAGAACCCGCCCGCCAGCGTCTGCGATTTTCCGAACAGAGTGGGCGCTGAGAGCGCACCATTCGGCTCCCCGAAATTCTCGTGGTTGAAGAGGTTCGTCCCCCATGCCGAAAATGTGAGGCTATACTTGCGCGACACGGCCGCATTCATCGGACCGATGCCGCCCTGGCTGCCGCTGAGCCCTCCTCCGGAAAGCCCGTGGGGCCCGCCATGAAAGCCACCTCCACCCCCTCCGCCATGTCCGCCATGTCCTCCAGCACCTGGCCCACTGCTTTCTATCTTCGGTCCAATGCCGATCACCTTGGAGAGCCGCATATTGAGGCTCACGTTCACGGGGCCGTTGCCAAGGCCGAACGGCGCGATTTTCTCGTTGGCCGCGTAGGGCTCAATCGGGGTGCCGGTCTCCGGGTTCTCCACTCCGTAGGGCTCCGGGTCGAAGCAGCCCCATTGCGTTTGCATTGCGTTCGGCTCAGAGCAACTTGCAGCATACGTGGGCCGCGCGTCGAATTCATTGTTTCCCGTCAGGTCGTTTCCAGTCGTGATATTGAACGGCGTTCCCGAGTTGGCGACCACCATCGGCGACACCGACACCGCCCACGGCAGTGTGAAATTCCCGAAGAGCATAAAACGGCTGGGCACATCGAAGGTTGTTCGTCCGTAATCCAATCCAGGATCGCTCGACACCGAGGGCACCGAGCTTACGCCATCCGTGTCACCTTTGGCATTCGAGTAGGTGTAATTGGCGAAGAGACTGAACTTTCTGAAAGTGGCCCGCGTCGTGACCATGACCTGGTGCTCGCGGTAGAATCCGCCCGACTGGTATTGCAGATTGTTGGTGGATGGCGCGGCAGGAGCCGTGGTCGGATATGTATCGCTGAGCGCGGCCGATAGCGGGAACTCGGCGGCTGCGCTCAAATTATCCGTAAAGAACTGGTGGATCCCCTGTGAGTAGACGTAGGTTACGTTGCCCGTGATCAGCTTGGTGATTTGACGATCGACGCCAATCGCAGCCTCCATATCGTTCGCCGCGTGGAAATTGGGCGCAACGGTATAGAAGGTCGGAGCATTTTCCCCCGTGGTGCTGCCCGAGGAACTCGCTGACAGAGGCGTTGTGGCGTACTGGTTAAAGGTGATGCCTGAAGTCTGAATGAACTGCTGCTCGTTCACGCCGTTCTCGTGGATCGCGTTCATCAGGTAAGGCACGTTGGCGCCGAATCCATTGGCCACGGTGAAACGCTGGTAGAACCACCCATAGCCGGCTCGCAGAACCGTCTTTGGCTGTTTATCCCCACGTTTGCCCAGCGCGTAGGCGAGGCTGATGCGTGGAGCCCAGTCGCTTTTGTCGCTGATCCGGTTCTGCGTCTCCCAGCGCACGCCGTAACTGAACGTGAAATGCGGGCGGACCTTCCAGTCGTCCTGATAAAACAGAGCGGCGTCGAAAAGTGCCGCCCTGGCCACCGCACTGTTGATTTTCGTGTAGGTATATTGCTGTGGAGCACAGGACGCGGGAGGCGGCGAGCCTTGCGGTGCCTGATAACAACCCAGAAAGGACGCGGCGTTGGAGAACGTGTACACGCCGTTGCTCCCGCCAGTTGTGGAGTTCACGTCAAAGTAGGCTCGCACTCGGGCGCCGAAGTTCAGAGAGTGTGCGCCCTCCACGCCCGAAAAATAATTCTGCAACTCAAAGTCGTTTTCATGGTCCGTGAGCAACTGAGCCGGGTTGCCGCCATCGGAGAACTCTCCCTGCACCGAATAGGCAGGCAGATTGGAAACCGCGGACGTATTGTCGCGCACGCGCCGGTACTGGAAGCGAATATCGTCGACCAAGTTCCTGTTCATCACCCAGCTATCTGAAAGCTGCAGCGCGTTCTCCTGGCCGGTGCTGTTGGTTGCCCTTTCGGGCAGAGTCAGTCCGCTCTCTCCGATGCTGTTGGTGCTCTGCGAGCGGTTGTAAGTCTCGCGCACTGTCAAGGTATTGGCATTGCCTAACTGAAGATCGAAGCGCGGGCTGACATCCAGCCGTGTCGTGGGATTGCCAAAGGCTTCGTTGATTGACGTTCCGCTCAGGTTGGAGGACGTGATACTTGCGGGATCGATTGCCTCCACAATGTTTTCGTTTTGCTGGTTGCGGCCGAATGCGCTCACAAAGTAGGACGTGCTCTTTGATATCGGCCCGCTCGCAAAACCGTGCATATTCCAGGAGTAGTACGGCGGCTCCTGCTCTCCCACGAGCAGCGGGTTCTGCGAGTTGAACGCCGAGTCGTTTCCGCTGACTTCGAGCTCGCCATGTATCTGCCCGGTGCCCGGCTTTGTGAAAATTTCAATGCGGCCATAGCCCAGGCGGTCATACTCTGCCGAAAAAGGATTCTGATTGATGCGAATTTCGCGGATCGACGACTTCGGCGGCAGTTGCCCACCGGTGAAGCCGTCGATGTAAATCTGCCCGCCGTTGGGGCCCGCTGCAGGTCCTGCCAGCGCCTGTAGTTCGTTCTGCAGTTCATCCGGGTCATCTGAAAGCGAATTCAGATCGCTGCCCTTGATCACCACTGCATTGGCGTTGCTGTCGGGACTGGTGTTCACCGTATTGCTCTCGGCTTGAACCTCGACGTTCTGCTGCTGCACCTCGATCGCCAGCGTCGCATTCACCGTACGCGTCTGGCCCGCCGTAACGGTGATTCCCGGCTTCTCGAACTGGGCGAAGCCATTCGCCGTCGCAGTCAAGCTGTACGTCCCGGGCGCCAAACCGTGAATGGTGTATGCGCCCAGACCGTCGGCGGTGGCTTTGCCGGCCACCTGGCCCGACGTTGTGAGGGCCACCACGGTCGCGCCGGGAATCACTGCGCCGGAAGGATCCGCTACCTGCCCGCGAATCCCACCACCTGCTCCCTGTGCGCTACTCTGTGCAAATGCCACTGGGACGAGCAGCGCCGTCGCTGCCAATACTGCGATGCACGTTGTCAACGTGCCCATGAAACGAGCACGCGCGCGCTTACAGCAAAAAAGGAATTTGAATCTCACAGCTCACCGTAGAAAAGTGGAGTTTCGTTCTACGGCGGTTCGGAACTTCTCAAACCGCTTCTAGCTTCTAGCTGGTCTTAATCGAAATACGGCGTGCGGGCATTCCCGATCTGCTTGCTGCCTTCTGGCAATAAGACCTCTCGGCCATGACTTGCCAGGTTTGCGCTATCCCCTACCACTTGCTTAAAATTCGGCCTGGCACTTCGCGCCGGATGACGGTCCGTGCGATGGGGTTGCCTCTAAATTAGAGATTTTTCGCACGCCGGCAACCTCGATCTGCATCTTCAGCAGCTTTCGCGCCTCTTTTCAGTCTGACGAGTGATCACAGCCTAAGGTTGCAGTTAATCCTCCCGCATTCTGGTCTTCCATTCGCCTATCCATCCATGTTTATGCACCAAAAGAAAATGGGCGGCAAAGCTCACGCCTTGCCGCCGCCCTGTCCCTGGGTTGTCTTGAAGTTACTTCAGTCTTGCGAAAACTCTTGCGCCTACTGCAGGAGCTTGGTCACTTCCTGCTGTACGCTGTTAGCCTGTGCCAATGCCGCGATGCCGGTCTGACTCAGAATCTCGTACTTCGACATGTTCGAAGTTGCAGAAGCATAATCCGTCGCCTGCACCGCGTTCTGCGCGGATACAACATTCTCTTCCTGGGTGCTCATCACCTGGCTGATCGAATTCAAAGTGTTGATTTGTGCGCCGATGTAGCCGTCCTGCCCAGCCACATACGTGACTGCCTGGTTGAGCGCATCCAAGGCTGTTTGCGCATCGGTCGCGCTTAGAAGATCGGTTTGCGCGAGGTTAGCTGAAGCGTCGCCATTCGCCCCGAATTTGTAGCTAATGGTCGTAGTCGCGGCATTGTTCGCCGACACCACGGCGTTTTGGGCAGTGGCTGTTCCACCAACGCCCGAATCGGCGAGCGTACCGTCCAGGGCGATGATCACATTGGGATTCGTATTTGTGAGCTGAATGCCTGTGTCGCCCGCGGTCACCGTGCCGCTCGAACTGTCGACTGCGCCAGCAGTCGTAAAGCTAGCAGTGACGCCGGGAATTTTCGCTGCGTTGATTGCGGCTATCAGGTCGGCGACAGTGCCGCCGGCGGCGCCGACAACATTCTGCGTCGTTGTGGTGCCGTTGGCATTCTTGGTGGTAAATGTGAATCCGGCGCCTGTAGCGATTACATCACTGGTTTTCGCGGCGGTGGTCAAAGAGAGGGGAGGACCTGTGGCGTCGATCGATAAATCGACGAACTCGCCGCCGGTATCCTGCTGCACCGAACCTCCCGAGTCGCCGAGAGTTGACGAGCTCATGGTGCCAAAGTAAATGCTGTCGATGGATGAGCCGGTCGCGGACGAATCGCCGGTGTAGATATCGACACCGTTGACCGATCCGGTGAAGACCTGCACCTGGTTGTAGGTGGTCGTCGATCCAATGTTGTTAATCTCAGAAAGAATCGATTGGTACTCCTGGTCCGCCGCCGCCTCCTGCGAGGTATTCAGCGTTCCGTTTGAGGCCTCGGTCGCCAGCGTAACGGCACGGTCCAGCAGGCTCGTCACCTGCGAGAAAGCACCGTCGGCCACCTGCAGCAGACCCACGCCTTCCGTGGCGTTGGTCGTCGATTGTGTGAGCGCAGCGGTGTTTGCCGCCAGGCCATTCACCAGTGAGAGACCCGCGGCGTCATCAGCGCCTGAGTTAATGCGTGAGCCGGATGATAGCTGTTGCAGTATGGTTTGCAGGCTCGCATTGGTTTTATTGAGATTGTTCTCTGCGTAAATTGCTGACAGGTTGTTCAAAACACCGAGGGCCATGGGAATTAACTCCTTCTCGGATGCCTTGCTGGCTCCATCTCCAGCGGCGCTTCGTTGCTTCATTCAAAGCTGCCGCTATTTTTGGATGGGCCTTGTTTGCATCCACACCCTTCATCGGACCGGGCCGGGATAACTTTAGTTATTTTTCTTAAGCCGGTTTTGCGGCACATCTGTTCCGCCATGATTCAAAGTGTCGCGAATTCGTTCAAACCATGTTGCGATGTGCTGCAATTGCTGTCTCGCCACGGAGCAGATTTCTGTCCAACTCTGAGCCAGCCCGGGCGTGCATCTGCGCACAAAAGCTCAGTATTAACTTGACAGTTCAGCTGGTTTGGGCCGGGCATGCAAATAGATAACAGAAGGCGCTCCGACGCGCCGGAGGGCTCTGGAAGTGAATCGCAGAAGTCGCTTAGACTACCTTGCGCCTGGGCTTCGAGCCCCACATTCCGTAATACGCCACGTAGAGATAGGCAATGATGGGAATGATAAATGCGTGCTGGATGCTGGTTTTGTCGGCCAGTGCGCCAAACAGCGGCGGGATCACCGCTCCGCCCACGTTGCCGATGGTGAGCACGCCCGAGCCTTTGCTCGTCAACGGTCCCAGTTCGGCCACGCCCAGCGCGAAGATCGTGGGATACATGATGGAATTGGTAACGCCGCAGAGCACCAAAGTCCACACCGCAAACAAGCCGTGCGAAGACATCGATACCAGCAGCAGCCCGGTACCGAGCAATCCCAGAACTACAAGCAGCGTCTGGGCCTTGACCCACGTCATGACGGCGCTGCCCAACAGGCGGCCGACCATCATTCCTGTGTAGTAGAGAACCAGCATCAAGCCCGCGGTTTCAACCGTGTTGATGCCCTGCGCCAGGCTGAATTGGATGGTGATGGCGGCAAGAGCGATCTCCAGGCCAACATAGACAAAGATACCCACCATGCCCAGCACAGTGTGCGCATAGGTCCAGATGTTGCGCTCCAGTACCGGTTCGCTGCCGCCTGCGGGCCTGAACTCCTGCGTCATGGTGATGGCCGGCAGGTGCATCAGCATCACGGCAAAGCCCAGCAGTAAAAGCGCGATGGCGATGGCGATATATGGCCCCTGGAGCATGTGGGCGGTAGCGGCAGAGTTCGAAGACAAGTGTGGGTTGGTGAGAATGAAGCGGGCCGCGACCCACGGCGCCGCGAGTGAACCGATGGAGTTGACGGCCTGCGCCAGAGTGAGCCGCGCGGGCGCGCTGTGCTCAGGGCCCAGAATAGACACGTATGGGTTAGCCGAAGTCTGCAACCCGCACACGCCCGAGGCCAGGATGAAGATGGCGAAGAGCGTCATGGGAAAGCTGACCATATTGGCTGCCGGCAGAAAGAGCAGCGCGCCCACGACCATCACGAACAGCGAGATGACCATGGTGCGCTTGTAGCCTACAAGCTCAATCACCTTGGCGCTGGGAACCGAGAAGACCAGGTAAGCGAAGAACCAGGCGGCAGTAGCCAGCATGGCCTCGCCGTGGCCGAGACTGAAGACGGACTCGAGCTTGGCTACCAGCGTGTTGTTCAGGCTGGTGAGAAATCCGAAGATTCCGAAGAGAATAGCGACCGTGATGAAAGGGCCCGTGTAGTTGGGCGCGGCTGCCGCTGGTGCTGTGGAGCGTGTTGACATAAAAGGTCTTTCCTCCGCTTCCCGCTAACAGAAATTTATCGAAAAGGATCGCTCCCACTGTACTCACGGGCCGGACCCCAAGTCCAGCGGAAAATGAAAATGTTTACACGATTGCATCGAGCAGCCATTGCATGCAGCAGCCCTTTGGAGAAGGCTTTTTCAGGGTGACGCAGCATTTACACTGAAAGTGCATGATTCCCACGCTGACATGGACGCCCGAGGGCGTCCGCTTTATTGACCAGACCAAGCTCCCGCTGGAAGAGAGCTACGTGCTTGCGACAACTTACGAACAGGTGGCCGAAGTGATTGTCACCATGGTGGTACGCGGCGCGCCGGCCATCGGGGTTTCCGCGGCGTATGGTGTGGCGCTGGGCGCGAAAAACAGCAAAGCCGAAAACGTCGGCAGAGTTTGCGCCGGAGTTCGAGCGTATCTGCGCGCGGCTGGCCGCGACCCGGCCCACGGCGGTGAATCTGTTCTGGGCCATCGATCGGATGAAGGCGCTTTTCGCCAACCTCGCCGAGTCCGACGTACCGTTGGACCAGATCAAGGAGAGGCTGCTGGCCGAAGCGCACGCGATGTACGAGGAAGACATTGCCGCGTGCAAAGCGATGGGCGCGCACGGCGCCGCGCTGTTGCCGGAGGAAGGTGGCGTGCTGACCCATTGCAATGCCGGCGCTCTGGCCACCTGCGGTTACGGAACTGCGCTGGGCGTGATTCGCGCGGCGGTCGAGCGCGGCAAGCGCATCCATGTTTTCGCCGACGAGACGCGGCCGTTTTTGCAGGGTGCGCGGCTGACGGCATGGGAGCTGATGGCTGACGGCATTCCCACGACGGTGATCTGCGACAACATGGCGGCGAGTCTGATGCGCCAAGGGAAGATTCAGGCCGTGGTTGTAGGCGCGGACCGCATCGCGGCGAACGGCGACGCAGCCAACAAGATCGGCACCTACAATGTGGCGATCCTGGCGCGCGAGCACGGGATTCCGTTTTACGTCGCAGCACCCTGGTCCACGATCGATCTGGCGACGGCGACGGGCGATGCGATTCCGATTGAAGAGCGCCCAGCGAAGGAAGTGACGCATCACGCGGGCAAGCAGCTCACGCCCAACGGCGTGGGCATCTGCAATCCAGCTTTCGACGTGACCCCGGCCAAATACATCACGGCCATCATCACGGAGAGGGGCGCATTGCGCGCGCCGTATGCGGAGTCGTTGAAAGAGATGGAACTGGTCGGTTCGTCAGCTGAAAACGCTTAGAGCCTCTTACGACGGCACGCGCACTTCGCTCGATGTGCCGCCGGCCGCGGGGATGTAGCACTTCTGCGTGTAATCCATCACCATGCGGTCGGCGTTGAAGCGCCATCCCAGCGTGCGGATCGTTCGCTTCATGCGCTTGATCCAGCCCCGAGGCAGGCCGTCACGGTCGCGCTGGTAGTAGAGGGGAATCACTTCGTCGAGAAGGACGCGGTAAAGAGCTTCGCCATCGCGGCTGTCGTGCACGTCGCGTATTCGCGTGCGTTCTGCCGGTGCCGATGGCGAAGCCGTTGAGCCCGTCGTAGGCTTCGGCCCACCATCCATCCAGCACCGAGAGATTGAGGCCGCCGTTGAGAACCACCTTCATGCCGCTTGTGCCCGAGGCCTCGAGTGGGCGGCGCGGATTGTTGAGCCACACGTCGACGCCCTGCACAAGATAGCGGCCCACGTTGATGTCGTAGTCCTCAATGAAGACGAATTTGTCGGCGAAGTCGGGGTTGCGCATCATCTGGGCGATCTGTTGCAGCACGCGCTTGCCCGGCTCGTCGTGCGGGTGCGCCTTACCGGCAAAGACGAACTGCACGGGGCGCTTGGCGTCGTTCACCATGGCGGCCAGTCTCTGCATGTCGGCGAGCAAAAGATTGGCGCGCTTGTAGGTGGCGAAGCGACGTGCGAAGCCGATGGTCAAGGCGTCGGGTGAGAGCGCCTTGTCGAGCCGCTTCAAGGATTCCGCCGGCTCGCTGCGGCGCTCGGCCTGTTCGCGCATGCGGCGGCGAATGAAGTTGAAGAGCTGCGCTTTGAGGCTGAGGTGCGTCTCCCACAACTCACCGTCATCAACGCTCTCGATCGCGGCCCAGGTGTCTGCTGCGCCGCTTTGGCGATGCCAACCGACGCCCAGATGGCGATCGTAAAGGCGGCGCATTTGCGGCGCCAGCCACGACGGCACGTGCACGCCGTTGGTCACGTGGCCGATCGGCACAGCATCCTCGGGGCGATCGGGATAGAGACCTCTCCACATGGCCCGCGATACTTCGCCGTGCAGCGAACTCACCGCATTCACGCGCCGCGCCAGCTTGAGGCCCAGCACGGTCATGCAGAAAGGCTCCTGCGCGTCGGTGGGATGCTCGCGGCCGAATCCCATGAGGTTCTCGTGCGAGATGCCAAGCTCATCGCGCAGCGGGCCCAGATGTTCTTCAACCAGGCCGGCGCTGAAGCGGTCATGTCCGGCGGGCACGGGCGTGTGAGTCGTGAAGACGACCTCGCGGGGAATCTGGCGGGCTGCCGAGTAAAAATCCAGCCCTTCTTCCTCCATGCGGTTGCGAATCGCCTCGAATACGGCAAAGCCGCTGTGGCCTTCGTTCAAATGCAGAACGCCGGGAGTGATGCCCATGGCCTTGAGCGCGCGGAAGCCGCCCACGCCAAGAAGCAGCTCCTGGCGAATGCGCGTGCGCGCATCGCCGCCGTAAAGGCGTGAGGTGGTTTCAAGATCTTCGGGCGCGTTGCCGGCCACGTTCGAGTCGAGCAGCAGAAGGTCGCAGCGGCCCACTTTGACACGCCAAACCTTGGCGCGAATTGAACTGCCGCGGGTGGCAATCTCAACCACCACCGGCTCGCCGTTGACGCCGATGGCCGGCTGCATGGGCAGTTGACTGATGTCGGTCTCGAGATATTCCTCGCGCTGCCATCCGCCTTCGTCGAGCCGCTGAAGAAAGTAGCCCTGGCCATAGAACAGGCCGATGCCGACGAGGGGAATATCAAGGTCCGACGCGCTCTTGATGTGATCGCCGGCCAACACGCCAAGGCCGCCGGAGTAAATCGGGAGGGATTCGTGCAGCCCGAATTCGGCGGAAAAATAAGCCACCGGCCGCGGCCGCAGCACGCCCGCATGACCCGCGCCCCAGGTGCGGTCGTCCATCAGATACTCCTGCTGCCGCCGATACGCGTAGTTGATGCGGCTATGGAGCACCAGGTCCGTGGCGCGCCGGTCAAGTTCGCCAAGCGGGATCTCGTTCAGCAGCGCGATCGGGTTCTGATTGAGTTGCCGCCAGCGTGCAGGATTCAGGTCGCGGAACAGGCCTACACAGTCCTGGTCCCAGCTCCACCACACATTGCGGGCCAGCTCCCACAGTTTTTCCTGTGCCGGGGCGATAAAGCGGTCGAGGGTGCGCGCCTCACTCACCACGGGAGCAACCTGGTTCGCCGCCTCCACGAGCATGCGAATTTCTTCGTCGCGAAAAACTCTCGGCTCCTTGGTCTGCACGACCAGAACACCCTGAAGGACGCCGCGATCGATTAGGGGCACACCGAGGAAGGAGTGATACTCCTCTTCGCCCGATTCCTTGAAGTATTTGTAGCGGGGATGCTTGCGCGCGTCGTCAACGGCCACCGGAAGCAATTGCTCGGCAACCAGCCCGGAGAGGCCCTCATGCAGGGGCATGCGCAAGGAGCCGATACATCGCGGGTGCAGGCCCAGCGAGGCGGCGAGCACGAGATTCGAACGGTCAGGCTCCAAAAGGTAAGCCGAGCAGACGTCCGTCCTGAAGCGCGCGCCGATCAAGGCCACCACGTTCATCAGCGTATCGGCGGGTTTGCTCCCCTCGGCGAGACTGGTGATCTCGTCCAACGTCAAGACCGGGGCATCGTCAGTCGATTCGTAGGGTGGGGTCATCGGGATACCTTCGCTTCTCGCATGAGATTGAGGAAATTAATCCCCATGCAATGCCAGGGAAAGCGTGCAAACGGCATCGCGAGCGTTTCGCGCAACGGAAAACAAAATAATGCAGGTGGTGGTGTGCAGGGAAAATCCCGTCATTCAGTTATGCGGGATTAAATCGACGATAACACACGCCGCGTAAGGACCGCGTGAGGCGGGACGCCGCGCCCCGCAAGCTGGACACCAGTGCCTCTGCGGCTTCGCGAGCCGCGCCGCCAGCACGGAAATAACCGGCAACCGCACGCCACACTACCACTCAAACTGGCACGTAGGCCGCCACTCCCCGCTTGAACTGCAGCCCCGGGAACGGCATCATCATTCCTTCGCTGCTTCTACAAATCCGCTAAGCTTCAGGACGCGCAGGATCTGTGACTCGCCGCCCGCGTTTCTTGACGCCCATTCCGTGAAGTACCAGTCAAGATAGTGCTTGTGCCCCTTGGCCCCCCAGCCTTCGCTGAGGGCAAGGTGTTCCGGAGGCTGGTCGTACTTTTGAATCAGCTCTCCGACTTCCGCTTGGGTGAGGTGATGGTAACTGTCGCGGTGAATGACTCCTGCCTCTGTCAGGCGGCCCATCATAAAACGCGGTTCAGTAGTAGGGTACCCCAGCACAAGGGCAATGATCGGGAAGCAGTGCTTCTCTGGAAGGTCGAGTAGCTTCCAGAGCCGCCCCATATCACCGCGGTGCATGCCGTTCGTGAGAAGCGAATCGATTCCCATCGACTTGGCAGCGATCACGGCTGTCTGCGCAGCAAGCACTGTATTGGTCGACGCTGTGACAAAAAACTCCATGCTGCCAGGATCAAACTGGTACCCCATCATTTCCGCTTCTGCCTTGATGCGGTTGTAATCGGCGCAGAACACGAGCAGGCAGCTTCCGGAGTAGCCGCAGATCTCCATCATCTTCTTGCGGTCTTTTACAACCAAAATTGCGTAGCTCTGATTGTTCGAAGCGTTAGCGGCGCGAACACACGCCTGAAGAATCTCCCCCAGCGCCGTGTCGGGGATGGGCCTTTCGGTGAAGTTGCCGTGAATGCTCCGCAGTGAATGAATCGTTTTCAATGTGCCGTTTTGCGCCAGTTCAGTGGGAGCATCCAGTTTCTGGCTGTTTTGCTCCGCGTGTGCCGAGGGAGAATCGGAGAGCAGAGCGAAGCCGCTCCCCAGGACGGTTGCATTTTTCAAGAATTCGCGTCGATGAGACTTCACAGAAACACTCCTTTCAGTGTCGTTTGTCTCCGGGCACGCCCCGAAATACGGATCCGGGGCAAGCAGTCGTTTCGGCTCTGCGCCGGCAAGTCTTCACATACCGGCTTTCTACGGCTTCGCCAGCCGCGCCGCCAGCAACGAGAAGATCGGATACGTCAGATACACCAACCCGATCTCCGAGTAATAGCCAAGCGGCGTCATTTTCATCGGCCCGAAAGCAAACATCGGGTAGTCCAGTATCAGATTCATCGCTAGCCACAATGCACCCACCCTGGTAGCCTCGCGAATGCAAACAGTCCGCCCGCGGAAGTGAATGCCGAGCAATACTCCCGCCGTTGCCAGAACCACCAGGTACATCACCGAGCTGAAAATAGGAGCATTCAATTTCTTCACAGGGAAAACTACGAATGAGATCGCGAACGGGATCACCCAGCTGAGAAATCCGAGTAGAACGGCGCGTGCCACGATGCGTGTCTGTGCAGCCATAGCTACCTCCCATGGGAAGTCTAATCCCAATTGCCGTAGCCGCTTCGCTACGGGCATACAACATTCCCACCGCCATGCTAGAGTGAGATTCCACGGGGGTCGTCATGGAAGCGGACGCTCAGCTTGCGGCGAGCGGCGAGACCATCGAATTGCAGCAGCAGGTGGCGCGCTTGCAGGCGCTGCTTGAGGCTTCGCGCCAGGTGCATGGCACGATCCGCGAAGAAGAGGTACTGGAATCGGTGCTGCGCATCGTGGTGCGCGAACTGGAGATGGCTGGAGCCGCCTTTCCAGAATCTGGTCTCGCTTACGGTGACATGCCGGGGGATGGCGCGGAAAACACCGGCGAGCAACTGCTCCTCTATCCGTTGGCCGACCGCGACGGCAACAAGATGACAGACCTAGTGGTTGCATCTCCAGGCTCACGCGAGCTGACGCTCTCAGAGGCCGATTTCCTTGAAGGCCTGGCATTGCAGGCGGCCGTGGCACTTGAAAATGCGCGCAACCATAAGCGCAATGTCGAATTCGCACGCGTGCAGCAAGACATGGACGCGGCGCGGCAGATTCAGCGCTCGCTGTTACCGCAGGCGCTGCCTGTGATTCCGGGCTACTCGGTCGCCTTCCGCTCCGATACTTGCTATGAAGTGGGCGGTGATTATCTCGACATTGTGGAGCAGCCCAACGGCAGCCTGCTGATGGTTGTGGCCGATGTGGCCGGCAAAGGTCTGGCCTCGGCCATCATGTCCACTGGATTCCGCGCGGCGTTTCGCGGCATTGCGGCTACCGGAATGCCGCTCGATGAGCTTGCAACGCGCATGAACCAGCACCACTGGGCTGAGGGCGAGGAGGCGCGCCGACGCTACGTGACGGCCATCTTTCTCCGGCTGTATCCCGAGGCGGGCGAGATCGAGGTGGTGAACGCGGGTCACAATCCCGGGTTCATTGTGGAGCCTGGTGTACCTGCATACCAGTTTGAAGCTGCGGGAACGCCGTTAGGCCTTTTACCGGGCATGCGCTACACCAGTGAACGGCACAGCTTTGCGCCCGGAGCCCAGTTGCTTTTTTACACGGACGGGCTGACCGAGGTCTTCAAAGGAGATGAGGAGTTTGGTCCGGAAAGGCTTTTGAATGAATTTTCTACGTGCTCTTCACAAAACGCGGATGGTATTCTCGATGCATTGTGGGCGGCCACGACGGTATTTGCCGAGGGCGGCCCACAAGCTGACGACATGACCGCGCTGGCGCTGCGCCGCGGGGAGCTACCTGGATGAGCGAGTCGAAGTCCACCACCGTTGAAGTGCGGCTGCCCACGAGGATGGGATATGAAAAAGTGGCCATGAGCACAGCGTCGGCGGTGGCCAAACTGATGGGCTTTCCCGAGGATCGCATCGAGGATTTGAAGACGGCGGTGGCCGAGGCCTGCATCAACGCCATCGAGCACGGAAACCGGCTGAACGAAAAGCTGTCGGTGGGAGTGGTGCTCAACGCCGGCGCCGACTCACTCGAGGTAAAGGTCATCGACGATGGCACGGGAATCAAGACGCAGCCAGCCAAGCCTGACATCGACCGCAAGATGCACGGCGAAGAAGATCCGCGCGGCATGGGCATGTTCCTTATCCAGGCGCTGGTCGACGAGGCGGAGTGGGTGACCGGCGCGGATGGCAAAAGCAGCTACGTGCGGCTCGTCATCAAGCTCGACAAAAGATCCGATTAGCTGGAAGTTGTTAACCTGAGGAAAGCAGAGGCAATCGACAAGTGCAAAGCGAAACCAAGTCGCGAGTTGACCGGGTCACTTCCCCGTCCGGATTTCCTGTCGCCGTCCTCCGTTTCGAAGGCGACATTGCCAGCACCTCAAAGGATGCGGTCCTGGGCGCCTACCAGGCGCTGCCCAAGGAAACGACAAAGCTGATCCTGCTCGACTTTACCCAAGTGGATTACATCAATTCAAGCGGCATCGCGCTCGTGATTCAGCTGCTGATCGAGGCATCGCACGCGGGTCAGACAGTGTGCTCTTTTGGCCTGTCGGCGCACTTCACCAAAGTCTTTACCATGGTGGGCATCACCAAGTACGCGCGCCTGTTCCCCAATGAAGCCGAGGCGCTGGCCGCGCTTTGAGCGCGCGTAACCGAAGATCCCTTTAGCGCAAATCGATTCAGCTTCCCTATTTCCTGACCTTATTGCGGTCCCTTGTCGCCCCGTGAGAAGAGCGGGATGTGGAATGGGGTCTCGGTCGTGGACGATTTCTTTTGCTTGCTGGCGTCCTGGCGCAGAACAGTCCGTTGCGAGTTAATGCACAGCCAGCCGGCATGGACACGCTCAAAGACGTGGGTAAAGACGCCTTTTTCATCCACCTCAGCGGAATTCACCTTGTGGTGCACGATATAGGTGCCGTTAATCACCGCAATATCGCCAAGCATGCGCGCCGTGAAGACCTTTTGCGTGAGGAAGAGCGTCTTGTCCTCGGTGCTGAGCGCCTGCGCCACCTGCTGATTGCGGGTGGTCACATCGCCGGTGGCTGAGACGTCAACGAACAGCGGGGCCAGCACCAACTCCAGACTGTACTGATCGTGCCGGTTGATGGCATCGGACCAGCTATCCTCGATTTTTTGGAATTGCGCAATATCCGGAGTTGCGGCGGAGGTGACGCCGGGTGGGACGGTAGCCGGAACATTGGCGGGCGCCAGATCGGAAGAGGGGTTCTGGGCGGCTGCCGCGCAGCAAAGGGAAAAAACAGCAAGAAGACAGATAATAAAGCGACTCATACTCAATTTGAACTCCGGAATGCAAAGCAGAGCTCTCCAGGATATTTTAGCTCCTTGGACTTGGGAAGCGGGCCGAATGGAAGCGAAAAGGCGCAAGGCCTGCCCACAGCTTTCGAGCCGGAGCAATTTGACAACTTTAGAGAAGGCCTTGCAACCGGTCTGAATTGTGAATGGTAACGATGGAGTCTTCGATCGAGATCCATCCCTCTTTGCGGAACTGGCCGAGGGTACGGGTGACGGTTTCGCGGGTGGTGCAGGTCATCGACGCCATTTCCTCGTGAGTCAACAGCAGCGGAAATCGGAATTCGCCGCTTTCGGTGTGCTCTCCGATTTGATGCGCGAGTTCCAGAAGCAGGCGCGCCAGACGCGCCGCCACGGTTTCAGCCAACGCAATGCGGCACGCGTCCTGCAGCGCAAAACGATACTCCTGGCAAATGCACTGCACTGCGCGCAACTGTGCTTCCTTGTGGCTGCGCAGAAAGTTGAGGAACCGCTCGCGCTCGACTGGCCGCAGTTGCGCCGGCGTGAGCGATTCCGCGGTTACTTCATAAACTCCATGCGAGAGCACCGCATAAAGGCCGAGCATTGAGCCGGGTCCGGCTACGCGAACGATCATGTGGCGATCTTCAGCCCGGCCCGCGGTCAGCTTGAGATAGCCGCTGCAAATGAGATAGAGGCACCGAGCATCTTCGCCCTGTGTGAAAAGCGCAGCCTGCGCGGGCAGAGAAATGGTGCTGGTGGCCAGTTCCAGATCGGCCAAAACAGCGCTGCCCAGCGAGCAAAACCACCCGGGACGTCGATTGGCGCAGGCAGCACATCCAAGCGGCGATGAACGGCCCGCCTGCGGGGGTCGCACCTGCTGATCAATCGAAACCTGTGTCTCCGCCATCGTCTTTCCCTGTCCGATACCGACGCGGGCCCGCCGCCTCAACCTTCCCGAGCCTTATCCTTGTTCGCGCGAGCGCCGGTTGAGGCCAGGATGCCCACCGTTTACCCCCGGAGATCGGCACCCACTGTGAGTTTGCTTGATTCGCTGGGGCCTTGGATGTGATGGGCCTCACGTTAATGGAGTGACGGATTGCGGTGTGACGGAGGGGTTACGCGGGTATGGAGGGCCATTCCTGCAAATGACTCAGGTATATGGCACTTCGGACGAGGGGTCGAGTGCTCGACGTTATGTGATGAACATCACCGCCACCTCTCGAGCCCAAACCTTAATCTTTCGTGCATGTGGTGATTCTCCACACAGGAAAGCGTACGCACACAGTTTCAACGGGCCATCATTCGTGCTGACGCTCACAACCGGAAGGAATTGCCACATTTAACCGCAGAATCATAGCGGGCGTTGGTTTTTAAGCTGTGCCAGGAAGTTCTTCGAAGGCGGTATTTTGCATGCATAAAGATAAGCCGGTAACGCGATTGCCGTTCGGTGTAGTCCCGGAAAAGCGGCCAGGACTGCGAGTGTTTTCGATGTTACTGCTGGGCGCGGGCATGATGTGCGTCACGGCATTGGCCGCTCCTCCGCAGGGAGCAAAGGGACCTGATGTGCCTGCCAAAGGGGCCGCACACGCTGAGTTCGTTGGGGCGGATACCTGCGCGACTTGCCACGAAGAGGTATCGAAGGGATTTGCTTCCAACCCTCACACCAAGATGGCCCTGATGCACGGCAGCAGCGGGGTGACCTGCGAGAACTGTCACGGGGCGGGCAGCGAGCACGTAGCCGGGGGCGGCGACGTGACCAAGATCTTTGACCCCGCCAAAGCCTCGGCCAAGGATGTCGACGCCAAGTGCCTGAGTTGTCACGCGGGCGCGCACCCTGACTTCCTGCGCGCGCCGCACGCCAAGGCAGGAGTCAGTTGCATCGATTGCCACGATATTCACGGCAGCAAGGAAGAGGCGCTGCTGAAGGCGCCGCAGCCCACACTTTGCTTCCAGTGCCACAACGACGTGAAACCGCAGTTCTCCATGCCCTTCCACCACAAGGTGAACGAGGGCGCCGTGAATTGCAGTGACTGCCACGACCCGCACGGAACCTTCGGGGCGAACAACCTCAGATCCACTGCTGATCAGAACGCAGATTTGCACCAAGTGCCACATGGAGAAGCGCGGACCGTACGTCTATGAGCATGCTGCGGTGAAGGGTGAGGGTTGCCTCGCCTGCCACACGCCGCACGGCTCGCAGAACGCGCGGTTGCTGAACGTGCCGACTGTCAACGTTCTGTGCTCCCAGTGCCACAGCATGGTGGCGACGAACGCGATCCATAGCTTCACGTGGACCCAGTCGAGCGACGTAACGCCCTGCATCGACTGCCACACGATGATTCATGGCTCGAATCTCGATCCGGCTTTCCTCCGCTAAAGGCTTCTAGCAGCCTCCCCGCAGCGGTCCGGAAGGCTGCGAGGAGGGCGGATGAGTTGCAAACAGGTTCCGACACGACACGAGAGGTTACGAAGTGAGGCTTTTATGAATACTGGCTTTTTCAAACGCTACCTACATGCACAGTCGACCCGCATGAGCCTTTTGGTTGCGGGGCTGGCCATCGCTTTGCCGATGGCAGCGTGCATCGCCCTGGCCCAGGAGCCGGCGGCGACGTCCTCGAAGATGACCACGCCCGAAGGCTACTCCGCACACCACTCGGTGGACGTGAGCGGCCGCATGTCCAACACGGCCGGCTCCGGCGCAATGTACGACACCCTCGTTAACCTGCAGTCTGGTCCCCGCGTCAGCGGCGAGACCCTCGAACTGCACAAGCTCGACTCCAACAAGCACGCGTGGGTGGATGATGCGCGCGCAACCGGTTCAGGCTTTGGCGGCGACCCTTACAATTTTGCCAAGCTCTCGATGAGCAAAGCCAAGCTCTATGAGTTCAACGGCATCTTCCGCCGCGACCGCCAGTACTTTGACTACGATCTGCTGGGCAATCCGAACATACCCGGCGGCCTCAGCCTCCCCATCGGCCCCTCGACGGCGCCGACCGGCCACCTGGTATGGCAGCAGCCGCAGCACTCCTCGGTGATGACCAACTCGGTGCGGCGTATGACCGACACCGATTTGACCCTCTATCCGCTGTCGACGTTCAGCGTCCGCCTGGGCTACTCGCAGAACATCATGCAGGGTCCGTCGCTGCTGCCAGTGCGCTCCGGCGGCGTGATTAAGTACAACTCCCTGATGGAGCAGTACCAGCGCCACTCCACCGACGAGTACAGCATGGCGCTCGACTGGAAGCCGGTGAAGGGCACACAGGTGACCTACGAGCAGCGCATCCACCACTACAAGGAGAACAGCTACATCACGCTCGATCCCAACGGGTTCCAGGTGCAGGAAGCTGACGGCACGCCGGCCTATCTGGGCAACTGGGATTTTTCGAGCAATGGATCGACTTCGACCACCACTCTGTATGCGCCGTACAGCACCGCTGCCTGCAATAGCAACAGCATCGCGAGCGCCACCACGTTCCTCAGCCCATCGTCGAACGGCGGCGCGCCGATTATCGATCCGTCCTGCGCGGTGGTCACCAGCTACCTGCGGACGTATCCGATGCGCACCACCATGCCGAGCGAGATCCTGCGCTTCCAGTCGACCAGTATCAAGAACCTGATCATGAACGGCCAATTCAGCTACAGCCGCATGAACATGAACATGCCCAACTTCTTCGACAATGCATGGGGCCTCAACGGTACCACCCGCGATGAGTACAACTCGGCGGTTGGCACCGTCAAGCGCGAGGTCTACAACGCCGAGTATGGCGTGATCTGGGAAGTGGCCAAGAACTTCGACCTGGAGGATCAGGTGACGCTGTCGGCGAACGGACAGCCCGGAAACGTGAATACGTCGGGTTATACCAAGCTGGTCACGGGCACTGCGGCAGGACAAGAAACCATCAACTACGCGGGCACGCTCACTTCGAGCGTGACCAACTCCGGCATCGCGACGGGCGAGACTTACGGAATCGTCTACACCTACTTCGGCAACGAGCAGTTGGTGAACAACCTGACGGCCAGCTGGACCGTGACGCCCAAGGCCAACGTTGCCTTCACCTACCGTTATGGCAATCGCAATATCGGCTTGAACCTGAATGTCACCTCTCACGGCACGGACCATCTTTGCCATCACCGAGCAGGGCGGAATACTGAATGCCGCCTATCGCGTGACCAGCAACTGGGACATTAACGGAACGGTTGAGGCAATGTACGACGACAACGCATTCACCACCATGTCGCCGCGCCAGTTGCGTCACTATCGCGTACACACCAAGTTCCGTCCGGCGAAATGGGCGACCTTCAACGCTTCCTATACCGACATGGAGCGACACAACAACACGCAGAACACAGGCGTGGCTTCGCCGTATGGCCCGCTGAATCACGTGGACTACAGCCGCACCGCCGGCTTGAGCGGTATGCTGTCGCCCAGCGAACATTTGGCGGTCGACTTCGACTACGTCTACAGCGACGTCTACACGGCCACCAACATCTGCTATACGAACCAGGACAGCGGCTTTTTGACCGGCACCACCAGCCCGTATTTTGCGGGCGCCGCGTCGCTGACCTCCGCAGGCGCTCCCAGCACTTGCGTGACCAGCGCCACCAATAGCACTCCGACCCAATGGTACGGCCGTGCCTTTATGTCCGCGCCGACGCAGCACGGTTCGGTCGGCGTGGATCGTCAATTCCGACGAAAAGGTGAAGTACGGCATCGGTTACCGGATCAGCTCGGTGGCCGGCAACCAGTTCTTTACCGATGCCCGTGCGGTCAACGGTTCGCTCGCGTCGAAGTATCAAACTCCGTATCTGAATGTGGCCTACACCATGCATCCGGGACTGATCTGGAAGGCAGAATACAACTACTTCGGCTACGGCGAGGGTGGCCCTTCGGGAGCGCAAAACTGCACCCTGACCTCCGTCGCCATCGTAACAGCAGCAAACATCGTGCCCTGCGCCAGCATGTCGGTTCCGACGGGTATGAACGAGGGAACCCCGGGTGCTACCGCGCCTCGGGACTTCCACGCCAACAACATCACGGTGGGATTCCACTACGAGTTCTGACCGGAGTATTGGTTGATTGCTTGAAATCGGGTGAACCGGGTTCGAAGCCTCGCGGGGTTCACCCCGATCTCTGAAGAGTTTGCCGGGTTTCGCAGCGGTCGATCCGGCATATGGTGCAAGAAAAAACCTCCTGGAAGAAGCGGCACGCGACAGCTATTGCCACGCGCAGACTGGCCGGGAAAGAAACGCAGGAGTTATATCATGAGCAAGACCATTCGCATGTCAGTCAGCGCTGGCGGCGGTCATTCTGCTGTCCGGCGCGGTGGGCTTCGCCCAGTCCTCTGGGGAAGCGACCTACAAGGCCAAGTGCCAAAGTTGTCACGGGGCGCAGGGCGCGCCGAATCCGGGAATCGCCAAGCCATGGGCGTCAAGCCGGCCAGCGACCCTTCGGTGAAGTCGCACTGAGCGAAGCCCAGATGATTACCGACACCAACAACGGCAAGGGGAAGATGCCGGCCTTCAAGGGCAAGCTCTCCGATGCACGAGATCAAGGCTTCGGTGACTACTTCCGGTCCCTTGGTAAGTAAGAGCGGGGTTTCTGAAGTAAGAGCAAGTGCAAGTGCAAGCGCAAGACAAACCGGCGCGGTCGTCGGTCTCGAAGCCCTCGATCGCGCCGGTTTGTGTCCGGGGTTCCTGTTACCATTGCCGCTGCAGAATGAACGGCCGAGTACCGCGGGCCTGGAGCTTGAACCAACAACCTAACCACGCGGCAAGTGCAGTTTGCGTGTACTGGCCCGCAAACACCAAGGAGTTTCGAATGACCAAGAGCTTCGTTCCCCAATTGTGCTGGCCGCAGCGGTGTCGCTGGCCGGCGCCATGTGCTTCGCCGAGGACGGCGCAGCAACCTACAAAGTCAAGTGCGCCATGTGCCACGGCCCCACCGGCACTCCCAGCGCAGGAATGGCCTAAGCTGCATGGGCATCAAGCCGGTCTCCAGATCCCACCGTGAAAGGCACCGTCAAGAACGGAAGCGCAAGTTGAAGCCAGCGGCGAAGAACGGCAGCAGTAACGGATCAAGACTGAAGCCGTCCGCCGGACTCAACGACGCGCAAGTGAAGGCCGTTGCCGCGTACTTCAGAAACAGCGGTTAAGTAGGCGATTAAAATCGGCGCAGTACTTTGAGGGCAGGCCCGCCATTCCATGGCGGGCCGCCGATGCATGGAGGCTGAGCCGACGTGTCGGCATTTGAAAAATTCCGCGAAGAGCTGGATTCGTCCCGCGCTGTTTTTCGGCAACAACCCGATCAGCCTGGCCGGCGGCGCCATCACTACCGCCTCCGGCGTCACCATGATCAGCTACTGGCTGGCCGAACTTTCGGGCCACCTCAGCGACAATCCTTATCTCGGCATCATCTTCTTCCTGATTCTTCCGGCGCTTTTCCTGCTGGGCCTGGTGCTGATCCCCATCGGCGTGTTCCTGCGCCGCAGGAAGCTGCAAAAAGCCGGGCAGATTCCCGCCGAATTTCCCAGGATCGATCTCAACGATCGCATCTTCCGCCACGGCATCGACATCGTGCTGGTGGCCACGATTGTCAATTTCCTGGTCGTCGCCACGGCCAGCTATCACGGCGCGGAGTACATGGATTCCCCGCAGTTCTGCGGCGCCTCCTGCCACGTGATGAATCCTGAATACACGGCCTACCAGATCTCCCCGCACTCCCATGTGCCTTGCGTCCAGTGCCACATCGGCACCGGCGCCGAAGCCTACTTCAGCGCCAAGATAAACGGCACCAAGCAACTGCTTGAAGTTACTTTTCACCCGTTCGCGCCGCTCGCGCCCAAAATCATTCCCGACTATCCCACGCCCATTCCATCGCCGGTCAGCAGTCTGCGCCCTGCGCGCTACACCTGCGAGGCCTGCCACACGCCCCGGTTCAAGGGTTTCATCCAGGAAGTCATTATCGAGAGAAAGGCATAAAAGCCATGACAGCCATCTTCATCACCATCGGCATCACCTCGGTCCTGGCGCTTGCCGTCCGTGCCACCGCCCGTACGGGCCTCAGGCACAGGGAGCAGCACTTCGAGAATCTTTAAGGACCGCAGGACGGCCTAAGAGCATTTACTCCGGTTGCACCAACCTACTCTATTTCTTCTTGAACAATCCATTTAACAGGTCTTCAACAGCCTTGCCCGATTCATTTGATCCGGGTGGAAGGCCAGTCTTTCCCTGGAGCTTCTTCAAGCCCTTATCGATGACCTTGCTTGTGTAGTATTCTTATATCTCTATATGGGCAAACCCAATTGGGCGCTTTATCGCGGTGAAATAACCGTTTTGTGGGATGCCTTTTTAGAATATCAAAAAAATACTGACGATCAAAATAATTTTGACGGAGTATACCTTGATATCCGTACGTATCTTCTTGATCAATGGAAAGAAAATTCTTCATATGTCATGAAACGATATGTATCGCTCTTACGTACATTGCGTATTCAAAAAATGTTTACTCAAGTTCAGTTTAAAATGTTAATAACCATACATCCCGATTGGATTTATCCCAATGTCGACACAACTGATCCCTATATGTTTGAACTCATGAATTATGCCAGAATCG
>CAWJDG010000070.1:0-7659 GCA_963841365.1 uncultured Acidobacteriaceae bacterium | reverse complement strand
GCGGCCCTGAGACAGGTCCGCGCCACGGGGCGAATCGTGCTGGCGTTTCATCCCGACAGCAGCGGCGAGGCCAGTATTGCCGATATCGCGCTCGAAGACGGCGACCGTTTCATCGTCCCGCATCTTCCCGCCACCGTAAATGTGGTGGGCGCGGTATACGATCAAAATTCCTTCCTGTTCAAAGCCAGCTCGCGGACAGGGACGTACCTGCATCAGGCCGGAGGTCCCAATAGGTTCGCGGACAAGCATCGCGAATTCGTGATCCGCGCTGACGGCGAAGTGGTGAGCCGCGATATGATCAGGGACTCCTGGGGAAACGCGTTTGGTAATCTTCAAGTCTACCCTGGCGACACGATCATGGTCCCGGAAAAGATTTTGAAGCCGTCCGCGATGCAGGGCTTCGTTAACTGGTCGCAGATGTTCTCGCAGTTTGCGCTGGGCGCTGCGGCGCTTGACGTCATTCATTAACGGGGGGCGCTGTGCATTTTCGCTAAAACGCGGATGCGTTCGCACCCCATTGCAGTTGGCAGGAACCCATGGCCACAGATACACCGGTTTCCGATTTGCACGAGCAGAGAGAGCCCGATACCGTCCCGCCCGATGCCGCGCGCACTGGCGACGAAATCTCTCTGCTCGATCTGCTGATCGTGCTCGCCGAGCGCAAGCGTCTCATCATCTGGGTCACGTTGGGATTCGCAGTCGTGGCCCTCATCGTCTCGCTGCTCCTGCCTAAAAGCTACACGGCAACCGTAACTATACTGCCCCCGCAGCAAAACTCCTCGCTCAGCTCCCAGTTGGCGGCACAACTCGGCGGCCTGGGCGGCATTGCGCAGATGGCCGGCGGCGGCAGCAGTCTACTGAAGAATCCAAACGACATGTACGTGGCCATGCTCAAGAGCCGCACCGTCGAAGATGCCATGGTGAACCGTTTCGGGCTGATGCAGGAGTATCACAAGAGTTATCTCTCCGATGCGCGCAAGAAGTTTGAGAACCGGGCCAACGTGGATGGCAGCGGCAAGGACGGGCTATCCATATCTCAGTGAAGGATCACGATCCCAAACGCGCCGCTGACCTGGCGAACGGCTACGTGGATCAGTTCCGAGACCTGTCACAGAAACTCGCAATTACGGAGGCCCAGCAAAGACGGCTGTTTTTTGAGGAGCAGCTGGAAGCAGGCCAATCAGAATCTGGCCGACGCTGAGCAAGCCTTGAAGGAGACGGAGCAGAAGACCGGCCTGATCCAACTCGACAGCCAGGCGCGCGCCCTCATTGAGTCGGCCGCTACGCTGCGCGCCCAGATCGCCGCCAAGGAAGTGCAGATTCAGGGCATGCAGACCTATGCGACCGGCGAGAATGCGCAGCTCATTGAGGCGGAGCAGGAATTGGCCGGCCTACGCGCGCAACTTGCCAAGATGGGCGGCACCGGCGATAACCCCGACAGTATCATCGTTCCCAAGGGCCAGATGACCACGGCCGGCCTGGAATACGTTCGCCGGTTGCGCGACGTCAAGTATTACGAAGCCATCTTCGATATCCTCGCCCGCCAGTTCGAATTGGCCAAGCTCGACGAAGCCAAGGAGGGCGCCATCATTCAGGTCGTCGACCCAGCAATCCCGCCGGATAAGAAATCATCTCCCGGCGGAGCCTCATCGTCATCCTTGCCACCCTGGCTGGCCTCTTTTTCGGTGTTTTAACCGCCTTAGTCCAAGCTGGTTTCGAACGAATCAGACAGGACCCGATGCGAATCAAAAGCTCAGCGACTTTCGCAATGCTCTGTCTTTAAGAAACACAGAACACACTGCGCATTAGGGGTTCCGTTCCCTGACACGGGCCGTAGCTTCCGTTGGGTTTATTCGTTGATCTGTCGAGAGCCGGCCATTTCACAGGACAAATGCACTCCTGTCCGAGAGTTGGGGCGCATGCGACTTCATCTCCTCACCAATCGTCACAAGGACTATCGCCATCTTTTACCCGAACGCATCACTCAAGGTTCTCAATCTTGCGATTTGGCCGGTGCCTGCCTTGAGAACATGCCATTTTTCAGGCAATCCTTCTCGCGCTTCAACGCATCTCTTCTGATCGTTGTGGCTACCTACATGAATAGGCCCCCAAAGGGAACAGTTCCTCAGCAACGGAATGCGATTGAGACCGTAAGGCAGCTCGAAGCCTACTTTCATTTCGTCTGCAACACAGGCGCTGCTTCGATCGAGCAGTGATGCTGCCGGAAGAAATCGACGAAGCGAATGGCGATGCGTGTGCGCCGGGTCGAATGTGTTCCGCTCTCGATGTAGTCTGCGATGATGAAACACAGCAAGCTAGTTATTTGGCGCCGCGGCCGGTTGAACGGGTTGACATAGGTAGCGTGTTCGTCGAGACTGAAGCTTTTGGAGCTGAATTTTCCTACCGGATACGGAATCTTCAACTGCTCAAAGCTGAGGTGCGGGTGAAATATCGTGTGTTGCTTTTAGCTGCCGCCACGTGCTGGATGGCAGCCTGGTGCGACGCCCACGGGCAAAGTGCTCTCCCTCCTCCGGCTTCTACCGGCGTGCAACTGGATGCATCCTTGGCCGAAATGGATAGCCAAGGGTCGGTCTATGTGCCGCTTGATTATTGGATATACCCTGCCCTCGACCGGCTTCATGCCCTTGGTTATGTTGACACTGCGTTCCTGGGGCTGCGGCCCTGGACCCGGATAAGCATCGCACACATGCTCGAGCGGAGCGCCGACCGCATCGAGTCCGACACCAACAATGACGAGGCGCGCTCGATCTATGCTGCGCTGGTCCGGGAGTTCAAACCTGATATCGACCGCAGTATGGGCGGCGCTCGTTCGCGTGCGGAGCTTGAGAGTATCTACACACAGTTTCGCGTTATGAGTGGCACGCCGCTGCGCGACAGCTTTCACCTGGGCCAGACCGTCGTCGATGACTATGGAAGGCCATATGAAGGCGGGTTCAATAATTACAGTGGTTTCAGCGGCCGCGCCGAAGCAGGCCGTTTCTCGCTCTACTTCCGCGGTGAGCTGCAACACGCGCCCGCGGCGATTGGGTATTCTGCCGCGCTGGCGGCATTTCTTTCCAATACGATTGACGCGATTCCCTTCAGCTCCAATCCTGTGCAAGACACTATCCCTGAAGGTCCGATTGCGGTGACCAACGACGTCCGGGTCATCGAAGCGAACCTGTCCTATCATTTGCTCGGGCATGAGATCTCCTTCGGCAAAGATGACCACTGGCTCGGTCCGGACAAAGGCGCATCGATGATGTGGGGCAACAACGCCGAAAACATCTATGACTTCGAGATCAACCGGATCGAGCCATTTCGCGTTCCGGGATTGTCAAAATTCACCGGACCGTTCCGGTATGACTTTTTCGTGGGCAGTCTAAAGGGGCACACCTATCCCAATGACCCATGGGTGCACGTAGAAAAAATCAACTTCAAACCTACACGCGATCTGGAGTTCGGGTTTGACCGCGAGGTCATCTGGGGCGGGAAAGGGCACGAGCCAATTACGATCCACACATTTCTGCATAGCTTCTTTAGTTTCTCGGCTGGTTCCCCTGCCCAAAAGTCTTCTCCAGACGATCCCGGCGCGCGTTTTGGCACATTTGATTTTAATTATCGTCTTCCGTTTTTGAGTCACTGGGTAACGCTGTACGCTGACTCGCTGGTGCACGACGACCTGAGCCCCGTCAGCGCGCCCCGCCGTGCCGGCTATCATCCCGGCATCTATCTCGCCCGTTTCCCTGGCCTGGAGCACCTGGATTTGCGCCTCGAAGGTGCGAACACGGAGCCCGCAAGTCACAGCGATGCCAGCGGCGCTCCGATCAACAAGGGTCAGTTTCTCTATTACGAATACATTCAAAGACAGGGCCCTACAAACAAAGGTTTCCTGGTAGGCGACTGGGTTGGGCGGCAGGGCAAGGGAGGGCAGGCATGGCTCACCTACCACCTCTCTCCGCAGGAAGAGGTGCAGTTCCAGTACCGCAATGCAAAGGCATCAAGCAATTTTATTCCCGGCGGCACCACGCAGAACGATTTCGCAGTGCAGGTGGTCAAGCGGGTGCGAAAGGACTTTGAGTTACGCGGATGGGTGCAATACGAGCGGTGGAAGGCTCCGATTTATGAGCCTGGGCTGCAGAGCGATACGACCGCCACTTTCCAGGTGACGTGGTTCGCTCCGGAACGAAAGTAGGCGCGGAAATCAATGGCTGGCGTACTAAGCCAGCGGGAACAAACACGGGCCCATCCCTAAGGGATGGGCCCGCGCAGTTTGCCTGCGGAATAGTGAATTGGGAGGGACATCCGGCCGCTTACGCGGCCTGCTCGCCGCCTTCGGGTTCCTTCTCTTCTTCCTTCTTCTGCTCTTCGATCTGCTTTTCGAGCTCGGCGCGCTTCTTGGCCTTAAGGTCGGCGCGCTTCTGGCGTTTCACTTCGAGCTGTTTTTCGGCGCCAAGCAGCTCGATGAACGCCTTCTCAGCGCCATCGCCCTGTTGGAAACCGGTACGCACGATCCTGAGATAGCCACCGTTGCGGTCGCCGTAGCGCGGGGCCACGACATCAAACAACCGCTTGACGGCTTCGCTGGTTTGAAGGAAGCTGAGCGCTTGGCGGCGGGAGTGCAGATCGCCCTTCTTACCCAGGGTAATCATCTTTTCGACATGCGGACGGACAGCCTTGGCCTTCGCCACGGTGGTCTCCACACGGTCCTCTACGATGACGGACGTGACCAGATTGCGCAAAAGCGCGCGACGATGGCTGGTGTTGCGTCCGAGCTTGAAAGTTGCATTGCGATGGCGCATAACTAAACTCTCTTTCGAATCAGTGGTCAGTGAACAGTGGTCAGAAGGAAGGCAGAAAAAACTGATCGCTGGCCACTGATCACTGACAAACTACTTTTAGAAATTCTCGGTTTCCGTGGGCAACTGCAAATCCACTGAATCGAGGGGTTCGTCTTCCTCGTCGAAGCGGCCATAACTTGCGGCCAACGCTGTCTGCGGCGGAATGCTGGTGGGTCCGGGTACCGCATTGCCCTGCTCGTCGATCTTCATGCCGAGCGACAATCCCATCTGCGCCAGAATTTCCTTGATCTCGTTCAGACTCTTGCGGCCGAAGTTTTTGGTCTTCAGCATCTCGGCCTCAGTCTTCTGCACAAGCTCGCCGATGGTTTGAATGTTGGCGTTCTTGAGGCAGTTGTAGCTGCGGACGGACAGTTCCAGCTCTTCAACGCTCCGGTTGAGGTTATCGTTGCGCAGCAGGATGCGGCCTTCTTCACCGCGCGCCTCGGCTTCGATCTCCTCCTCGAAGTTGATGAAGATATTCATGTGGTCCTTGAGCAGCTTGGCCGCCAGGCCGACCGCATCGGCGGGCAAAACAGCGCCGTTGGTCCACACTTCCAGCGTCAGCTTGTCGTAGTCGGTGATTTGGCCCAGGCGAGCAGCATCGACGAGGTAATTCACGCGGCGTACCGGCGAGTGGACCGAGTCCACTGGAATGAATCCGAGACCGAGGTCCGCGTCGAAGTTCTTATCGGCCGAGATATAACCGCGGCCGCGCTTGAGGCGCATCTCCATGTCGAGCTTACCGCCTTCAGAGAGCGTGGCGAGATAGACGTTCTTATCCAGAATCTCGACATCGCTATCGGCTTCGATCATGCCGCTGGTGACCACTCCAGGCTGATCGGCGCGCAAATAGAGCGCCTTGGGGCCCTCGCCCGCAAGCTTGAATGGAACCTGCTTGAGGTTGAGAAGAATGTCGGTGGCGTCCTCGACCACACCGGTGATGGACTGGAACTCGTGCAGCACGCCCTCAATGCGAACCGCCGTGACCGCAGCGCCCTCAATCGAACTGAGCAGCGTGCGCCGCAAGGCGTTGCCGATGGTCGTGCCAAAGCCCCGTTCGAATGGTTGTGCGCTGAACTTTCCAAATGTGTCGGTAAGCGTCTCGGCATCGACCGCAAGGCGCTTCGGTTTCTGAAATCCTCTCCACAACATATAGGTCTCTTTTCCCGCGCGGCATGTACGTCGCGATGCATTTTGCGGCGGCCGCGCAAGTTCTCCTTCGATTGAAATGCAGCCGGTTGCAGTTAGCCTGCAGCTTGCAGCGTTGAATTTTGACGCTGCAGACTACTGGCTAAAAGCTCCCCACTGTTACTTCGAGTACAGTTCGACGATCAACTGTTCGTTGATCGGCAGGTTGACGTCCGCGCGCTTGGGCAGATGGAGCACACGCCCGGACATGTTTTCAAAGTTCGCTTCAAGCCACGCAGGTGCGGGATTTTGCGCGGCAAATTGCGCAGCCTGCTCCACGATCAAAAGTTTTTTGGCGCTGTCGCGGATCGCGATCCCGTCGCCGACGTTCACCTGGTAAGAGGGAATGTTGACCTTGCGACCGTTCACCGTAACATGCCCGTGGCGGACTACTTGGCGAGCCTGACGGCGCGAGATGGCGAAACCGAGGCGGAAAGCTACGTTGTCAAGGCGCCGCTCCAGTTGCTGGATAAGCAGTTCGCCGGTCACGCCCTGGGCACGGTTGGCCTTCTCGTAGTATGTGCGGAATTGCCCTTCGAGCGCGAAATACATGCGCTTGGCCTTCTGCTTCTCATGCAATTGCAGGCCGTAGCCCACGATCTTGGCCTTGCGGTCTTTGCCGTGCTGCCCAGGAGGAAAGTTGCGTTTCTCCAGCGGGCAACGGTCCGAGGTACACTTGGTACCCTTCAAAAATAACTTGGTGCCTTCGCGGCGGCAAAGGCGGCAAACTGCTCCGGTATAACGTGCCATTTTTTCTCCTGACTTCGGATGTCGGCCGGTTTACGTCCGCCGCGGCGGATGTCATCCCGGCCCGATGTTAGCTTCTCGCTTCTAGCCTCTAGCTTCTAGCGGCTAGAAGCTGCTTCTTACACTCTCCTCCGCTTGGGCGGACGGCAGCCGTTGTGCGGCACCGGCGTTACGTCGCGGATGGACTTTACCTCAATGCCAGCCGCAGCCAGAGCACGGATGGCCGACTCGCGGCCCGAACCCGGGCCAGCAACTCGAACATCGACTGCGCGCACACCGTGATCGCGGGCCATGCCTGCTGCATTTGACGCCGCCTGCTGCGCCGCGAAGGGAGTGCCCTTGCGCGATCCGCGAAATCCCAGCGAGCCTGAGCTCTTCCAGCTCAGCGTGTTGCCCACGGGGTCGGTGATGGTGACGATGGTGTTGTTGAACGAGGCTTGAATGTGCGCAATACCGAACGGCACATTCTTGCGCTCGCGCTTCTTGAACTTCTTGGTCTTGCCCTTCTTGGGGGCCTCGCTCTTCTGCTCTGGTTTCGCCATTAGGTCTTCGCCGTCGCTTTCTTCTTGCCGGCAATCGTGCCCTTACGCGGGCCCTTGCGAGTGCGGGCGTTGGTGTGGGTGCGCTGGCCGCGCACCGGGAGAGAGCGCCGATGCCGTGTGCCGCGATAGCTCTGAATGTCGATGAGGCGCTTGATGTGCATTGAGACGTCCTTGCGGAGGTCGCCCTCGACGTCCCCTTCGTCCTCGATGACCTGGCGGATGCGGTTGACCTCTTCCTCGCCCAGATCCTGGATTTTCTTGAAGGCATCGACGTTCGCCTTGTCCAGAATCTTGCGGGCGCGCGGCTGGCCGATCCCGAAGATGTAAGTGAGCGCGATCCT
>CAWJDG010000069.1:0-82139 GCA_963841365.1 uncultured Acidobacteriaceae bacterium | reverse complement strand
GAGTCCGGGAAAATCGAAATCGCGCCACTGAAGTGCAACAATCTCGCTGACCCTCAGGCCCAGACACCCTGCGACCAGCACCATTGTCCGGTACGGCTCACGGATCAACGGCAGCAGCGAGTGGAACTGATCGGGAGCAAGAAACCGAGGCGTCTTGAGCCGCTTCGTGCCACCCCTGACCCGAACCAGCTTGATGGGGTTCTTGTCAATCAATTCCCACCGCTCCGCACACTGAAAAATCGTGTGCATCAGGCTGCGAACGTGGCTCTTGGTTTTCGGGGCCAGAGCCAAGTTCTTTAGCCAATCTTCGACGGCCATCGGTTTGATGGCGCCCAACGCCATATCGGCCCAGCGTGGCCTGATCTCGTTCTTGATGTACGACTGATACGCCGTCTTGGTTGATCAAGGATTGCGTGCAGCGCGGGCACTACTACGCGATTGTCGACGAGGTGGACTCGATCCTGATCGACGAAGCGCGGACGCCGCTGATCATCTCCGGCCCCACCGACCAGACGACGGACAAGTACGCAGCGCGTGCGCCGCATCATTCCGCAACTGGAGATGGGCGAAGAGATCGAGTTGAGCGACACGCATCGCCAGGAACAGTTGGGCATCCGGCTTGGCGAGGGCGAGAAGTACCTGAGCGGCGACTACATCGTGGACGAGAAACAGCGCACCATCGGCGTCACCGACGAAGGCTGGGAGACGATCGAGAAGGCGCTGGGCATCGGCAACATCGCTGACGCGGAGAACTGGGAACTCAAGCACTACGTGGAGACGGCGCATCAAGGCGCACGCGCTCTACAAGCGCGATGTGGACTACGTGGTGAAGGACGGCGAGGTGATTATCGTGGACACCTTCACCGGCCGCCTGATGCCGGGACGCCGCTGGAGCGACGGGCTGCACCAGTCCATCGAGGCCAAGGAAGGCGTGAACATCCGCAAGGAAGACCAGACGCTGGCCACCATCACGTTCCAGAATTATTTTCGCCTCTATCAAAAACTGAGCGGCATGACCGGCACGGCCGAGACCGAAGCGGCCGAGTTCGAAAAGATTTACAAGCTGGAGATCGTTGTCATCCCCACCAACAAGCCGCTGCTGCGGCTCGAAAATTCCGATGTCGTTTTCCGCACCGAGAAGGAAAAATACAAAGCGGTGGCCGACAACATCGCGGAGCTGCACGAAAAGGGGCAGCCGGTGCTGGTGGGCACCACGTCGATCGAGAAGTCGGAGCGGCTGTCGGGGATTTTGCAGCGCAAGGGCGTGCGGCATGTGGTGCTGAACGCGAAGTTCCACGAGCGCGAGGCGGAGATTGTGGCGCAGGCGGGGCGCCTGGGGATGGTGACCATCGCCACCAACATGGCCGGCCGCGGCACGGATATTCTGCTGGGCGGCAACGCGGAGTTCATGGCCCGCCAGGAACTGGTGAAGAAGAGCAATGGGAACGCGCGCGCCATCAGCGTGGCCGAGGGCGCCATCAATCCCATGGCGCCGGCGGGTTTCCAGCGCTTCTACTACCAGGGGCAGGAGTTCGAAGTCTCCGAGCCGGATTGGGCCGAGACCAACGGGCCACGCCGAGGCGGCGCAGAAAGAGCACGAAGCAGTGATCGCGGCCGGCGGGTTGTTCATCCTGGGCACGGAGCGGCACGAGTCGCGGCGCATCGACAACCAGTTGCGCGGGCGCGCCGGCCGCCAGGGCGATCCCGGCGAGTCGCGCTTCTTTCTTTCGCTGGAAGACGACCTGATGCGCATCTTCGCCAAGCAGTGGGTGAGCACGCTGCTGGAGCGGCTGGGCATGGAAGAGGGCGTGCCCATCGAGTCGAAGATGATTTCGAAGCGCATCGAGGGCGCGCAGAAGGCCGTGGAGGCGCAGAACTTCGAAGCGCGCAAGCATCTGCTCGAGTACGACGACGTGATGAACAAGCAGCGCGAGGCGGTCTACGGCCTGCGCCGGCAACTGCTGGAAGGCGTCGAGCAGCGCGAGCTGATTCTGGAGGATTACGTCGGCGGCATCCTGAGCGGCCTGCTGGATGAGTTCGCCGGCGAGCGGGTGCGCCCCGATCAGTGGGATTTCAAGGGACTGGGAGAGAAACTCGTCGACCACTTCGGATTCAATCTCGCGGCGTCGGGCATCAAGCCCGAGAAAATGACCCGGCACGAGCTGGGCGAGGAGATCTTTGCCAAGCTGACGGAAGCCTATGAGGCCAAGGAGAAGATTCTCGGCGCGGCCACCATGCGCTACCACGAGCGCATGGTGATGCTGAGCGTGATCGACGGGCTATGGAAGGATCACCTGCTCTCGATGGACCACCTGAAGGAGGGCATCGGTCTGCGCGGCTATGCGCAGCGGGATCCGCTGGTGGAGTACAAGCGCGAGTCCTTCGAAATGTTCGAAGCCATGATGCTGAAGTTCCAGGAAGACACGGTGCGGTTCCTCTTCCGGATGCAGATTCTGGGGCCCGACGGACAGCCGGTGGATGCGGCGCCGCGCCCGCAGCGGATCGTTCCCAAGGCGCCGCCGGTGGCCAGCGCCGCGCAGCCGCTCGGCAGGCGATGGCGCGCCGCGCGAGATTACGATTCCCACCGCGCCAGCCTTCCACCACCATCGACCAGCTCGAGAAGGAGTTCCACCGCAAGAAGGAGCGGGAACTGGCCGTGGCCAGCCGCGCAGGCGGCGGAGACGGAAGCCAGCCCACGCAGCGCCGGACCGGCGAAAAGGTGGGACGCAACGATCCCTGCCCCTGCGGCAGCGGGAAGAAATACAAGAAGTGCCACGGAGCGGCAAGCTAGATTCCGCGAAGAAATCAGGTTAGGGGCGAGCAGTCTTCACGCAGTCGATCTCGCCGGTGAAGGTCCCCGGGCTCAGCGCAGGAAGCGGAAGAAGCCCTTTCTTCCATTCTTTTCAGTGAGCAAGCCGGCGGCAGTTTTGGCCATCTGGCGGATGGCTCTGCGCAATCGCGGAGTCGATCATCACCATGGGAGTCGCGGTCTCGCGCTTTCTTCGCGCAGCGGCATAGTCGTCGGGAATCTTCCACTGCGCGGGCCGGGTGAGGGCCTTGGTGATCTGCTTGTCGTCGAAGAGCAGATCGCTGGGCTTATAGCGGTTGAGCACGATCTGGAGATTCTGCCCGCGCGTGGCGAAGAACTTTGTGATCATGCGATTGGCGGTGAGCATCTCGGAGATGCCCACCTGCGTGATCAGGTAAACGGTGGCGAATCTCGAACAGCGACGTTCCCATCAGGTCGACTCGCGATCCCGCATCCACCACGACGAAATCGAAGCTCTGGCGCGCGACCGTGAACAGCTTGTCGATGGCCTCCTTGAGGCGCGGTTTCTCGGGAAACTCGCCCGGAGCCGCCAGCACCGACAATCCCGAGCTGTGCTTGGCCACCAGAGTGGAGAGCAAATTCGCGTCCAGCCGGCCGGGATGCTGCAGCGCACCGGCCACGGAGTACTCGGTCACCATGCCCAGGTTGATCGCCACGTCGCCGAGAGGAAGGCCGAGGTCGATGAGGAGAGTTTCGCGATCCGACTCCTGAGCCAGCGCCAGGGCAAAATTCGCCGCCAGCGTGGTGACGCCGCAACCGCCTTTTGTGCCCAGGAAGACGAACAGTTTGCCGCCTGCTTGTTCATCCGTTGAGGCAGCGGTGCGATGGGATGAGGCCGCGTTCATAGCGGCGGCGATTTCAGCGGGATCGAGCGGCAGAGTGAAAAACTCGCGCACGCCGGCGCGCATGAAGTGGACGGCCACCTTCATATCGGCCTTCGCCGAGTAGGCCATCACGTAAGTGCGGCCGCTTGCGCACAGGCCTTCCACCAGATCGAACGCATAATCCGGATCGCTATCTACATCGATGATGACGACGTTAGGTATTGACCAGCGTCTCCGGCAGATCTTCCAGTTTTGGGGGCAGGGACGAAAACTCCTGGAGCCGCAGCCCGTGGTGTCCCGATAAAGCACCGGCGACATCTTGCGGCGCTCTTCGTCGGGTCCGAGAAGCGCAACTGTTAATGTGGCCTCATCCGGGATGGCAGACTCCCTGCGAACTTGCGGCATAAAGCTGTCACTTCTCCCAAATGTCTATGATATTCCAAATCATTGCTGAGATGGGACTTGTTCATGTTACTCGGAGGGGTCGCGCAACACAAAACCGGGGGTGACAACTGCTAAAGCTCTGAATTGGCGGGAGTAATCGGGCAGTGGTGACTTTCGGAATCAACCAGGCCGAATTCCGCAAATCTTTTGTGCTGCTCGCCCTGATTTTTACGGCAAGCCAAAGCTCAAAATTGGTTCGCGCTTCGGTGCGAATGACGAACCCAATCCTCGAAAGTTTGCGAGTCACATTTGACAGGAAGCGCAATTGGCGCGAGTGCAGAAGTCACAAGGCACCTCCGATGAGTTGCTCGCATTCTCGTTGTTCTAACTTGAATCCGCATGCGCCGATACGGTGGCAAAGGTAAGGTCTTCAGCGGCGGAGCCGTGCTGCTCGCGCCACAGGTCGAAGAGGCGACCGTAGCTCAATGTAAGGTACTCTGTCTGCGCAACGCCAAGGCGGACAGCGGCCCGGTCGATCCATTCAGCGGGGCCTTCCAGCTCCGCGTAGTTGCCGATGGGCGTTTCGTCGACCACGCAGTGGCCTTCGCCGTAAAACCACTCTGTGCGCCACTTCTCATAGCGAAAGGCCGAGACGAGACCGAGTGAGAGAAAGACCTCGGCCAGCGCGTTGCCGTTTGAAAGCGAAGTCTCAACTTCGACGCGGCGTTTATGCCGGTCTTCGCCGTGAACTCCCTGCGGCAGCCGCTTGTGCGCCAACGTCCAGCGGCCCGCGTAGCTGCGGATGCGGAGAATTTCAGTACGCGCGCGCAATCGGCGGTCGGGCGTGTCGTAGAGAACGTTGCTTTCAAAGCTGCGCGGAGTTTGCACGCGAAAACCCGCGGCCTCGAGGCGATCAGTAAGATCAGCCAGGTCAGCGACGCGGAATTTGATCTCGGTTTCGATTGCCATCGGTTACAGCGAGTATAGAAGCCAGTGGCGGGCGATGGGCGCTGAAGGCGAGAATGGACATGTGAGAACCCTGCATCTGATCGTGGACCCAGCGCATCTCGAGACGGCTCAGGCCGGCGAGACGCTTGAGCGCGCCGCCGGGATTGTTCGTGCCGGCGGGCTGGTGGCACTGCCCACCGAGACTGTTTATGGGCTGGGCGCAAATGCGCTGGACCTTGCAGCGGTGGAACGGCTCTTCGCGGCGAAGTCCAGGCCGACGTGGGACCCGGTGATAGTGCATGTGGCATCGCTGGCGATGCTTGAGGGTTTGGTGGAGCGAGTTCCAGACGCAGCGCGCCGCCTGATAGATGCATTCTGGCCGGGACCGCTTACGCTGCTGCTGCCGCGGACGAGTGCCGTGCCGGATGTGGTGACTGCAGGGAGACCCCTGGTTGGTGTACGAATGCCATCGCACCCCGTGGCCCTGGAGTTGATCCGGCGCGCAAAGGTTCCAGTTGCAGCGCCCAGCGCCAACCGCTTTGGGCATATCAGTCCCACGACGGCCGCGCACGTGCTCCACGATCTGGATGGGCGCATCGACGCGGTAGTTGACGCTGGCCCGACACAGCGCGGTGTCGAGTCGACGGTGCTTGATCCCGCGCAACTTCCGATGGTGATCTACCGGCCGGGTGCGATTACGGAAGAGCAGATCAGGGAGGTCGCTGGACCGGTCGACCACTACCATGGCGAAGCGTCGTTGAGGGAGACACCGGCTGAAGCGCTGCCGTCGCCTGGTGTTGGGCTGCGCCATTATGCGCCAACGGCGCGGCTGGTGCTAATCGAGGCGCAGAACGCTGAGTTGGGGGCGTGCCTGGCTGAAGCCGCCCGCGCGGAGCGAGGCGAGCGGCTGGGCATCATGCTGCCGGCAGGAATCAGGGCCCCGCGGGACGTTGCGGCGCAGGTTTATCCATGGGGCGACTGGAGCTCTCCGGAGACGCTTGCCCACGAACTTTACGCAGGTCTTCGCACGCTCGATGCCGCTAGGTGTACAGTGATTCTCTGTCCGCTTCCGCCCTCCGAAGGGCTTGGCGCGGCCATTCGCGACCGGCTGCAAAAGGCGGGAACTAGAGACGCAGGGACTAGCGACTAAAGACTAAAGAACACGAAGCAGATTAGCCGTTGTCGCCGAGCTTATACATGTACTTGATTGCGGTTTTGTAGACGAGAGTCTTATTCCGGCCGCGCACCTTGAGCGAGTTGCGATCATACCACTCGATGCAGCCGTCGATACGTTCGCCGTCTTCGAGCACAATGACCATGGGGGTCTGCGACTGAATCTGCTTTTGCAGGTAGAAGAGTTCAGCATGATGGTTTGCAGCTTCGCGGTCGGTGGTCTGGGCGGGAAAGCGGAAGGGAGGTGGCGCGGGGAAGTTCTTCCGCATGTGAGTGGGAAAACGGCCGGTTTCGGGACCGCGCAATTCAGGCAAACTCGAATGAATGCTCATGGGAAACGATCCTCCCTCAAAAAACTAAAACCACAGCGTACGCAGTCCTCAGGGATAGCCCGGCTGCCAGTCCTGAGAACTTGCCTTCGCTATCCTTGGAGTGCGAAGTCTTCTGTCCCACGTTCTGGGAGACACACTACGCAATCCTGCGCCAACACGTTATAGGCTTCCCGGCGTCTCTTGGTTGCGTGGGAATACTCGTATTCAAAAGATGCCTGGGGACGAATGGAGGTTGCACCTTCATTCTGCTGCGGACGGGGCCACGCGTCAAGCCCAGCCGCATTGGGCGGCAACCAATGCACAGTGAACTGTGCGGGGCGTACGGTGATCAGTGTTCGGCGGCTAGGCTGACGGCCATGGCGTCGAGGGAGAGCGAGCGGAGCAGATTGCGGCGCATGCCCTGCTCGACCTGAACGAGGGCGCGGGCGGCGCCGTCGATCCAGTCGACGGTGAGGCCTTCGGCCAGGCGAGTGAGGTCGGCGGAGAGGTCGAGGTTGCGGATGAGCGCAGGCGTGCCTGCGACCAGGAGCAGGAGGTCTTCGACGAGGGAGCCTAGAGCGCGGAGGAGGTTGACGGTCTTCTCCTGGCCGTCGGCTCCGGCGCGGTAGCTTTCAGTGGCGTGGAACAGTGCGGAGTAATCAGGCTCGCGCAGCGCCGTGCGGAGGATGACGAGAGCGTCCTGACGGCTCGCGAGGTAGGCAGGGAGATCGATGGTGAGGGCGCGGCCAACTGCGCCTTGAGCGAGGCGCGCGGCGAGAGCGCGATCGCCCGGCTTCAGCTCGGGACGGCGCTCGGCGAGCAGGGATTCGAGATCGGCAGCGGGCAAAGCTCCGAGCCGATGTACCACGGCGCGGGAACGAATGGTGGGAAGCAGTTCCTGCGGATTCTCGGTGAGCAGGATGAGCGAGGTGTGCTCGGGAGGTTCCTCGAGAAGTTTCAGGAGGCTGTTGGCGGCTTCTCGCATGAATGCGGACGAAGTAAAAATTGTGAACGCGCGCTGCGCTTCGGCGGGCGGCCGGTAGTAGGCGACGTGAATGGCCTGGCGCACCTGGCCGAGCTTGATCATCAGTTGCGGCGGGTCAGGCGGGATGACGAGCACGTCAGGGTGCGTCTGGATGAGGATGCGCGTCTCGCGCTTGTCTGTATCGCGCAGGTCGTCGCGAGCAGCAACGGCCTCGGCTACGAGCTCTTCGAGGTTGGCGGCAGCAGCGATGCGGGTGCAATTGGAGCAGACGCCACAAAAATCGGGCAAGCCATCGGCTTCGGCGTGCTTGAGGCAGTTCACCGCCTGGGCTAGCATGAGCGCGAGCGTGTATTTTCCCGCGCCGCGCGGGCCAGCCAGGATGAGCGATTGCGGAAAGCGGCCGGAGCGGATGCTCTCGCGCAAATGCGTCACCGTCGCCGTGTTGCCTAGAAATTCTTGGAAGCCCACGGATTGAGAGTAGCAGGGAGCAGGACGCAGTTCACAGCGGACAGCGGACAGCTAACAGCAGAAAGCTAACAGCGGACAGTGGTCAGTGATCAGCGGACAGCTAACAGCTAACAGCAGACAGCGGACAGCTGACAGCTAACAGTGGACAGCTAACACCTAAAAGCAGATAGCGAAGAGCGAGCGGAAGCGAGAAAGCGGAGTTAGCGGAATCAGCCGGTAGCGGGGGGTGCGGGCCGGTTACACCGGGCTCCGTTCGTTTCTGAAGCGCGACACGCGAGATGTATACCCCCTCCCCCTTAGGCCCCCCCCACCCCTTTTTGGGGCCAAAGGGTTTCTTTTCAACGAGATGTACCTTTGATCTCTGGCTGTAACCCGATGATAACAAAATGGTTAGACCGTAAGTTCCCGATCTAAAGGACTTACGAGGCGTTTTCGGGCCATTTTCCGGTTCCGGCGCCGAAATTCACGCGGAAACCGGCTTCGAGGCGGGGTGTCTCCGCTTTGGAAGATGGCCTGATGAACGCTTATGGAATGATTGTGCGCCTAAAGCGCGAAATTAACTGCAAAGAAAATTGCAGGGCGAAGGGGCAGAGATCCGGTGGCGGATCAGAGAGTTAGCGAGTGTGCGAGTTTGCATTCGGAGGTGTGAGGGGTTGACATGGTTTTTGTGGTGAAGCGGTGAGCGGGCATTGCGTGTTGACCGCGCGATACCCCACCCAACCGAAGCTTGAATGGGGCACCCCGATTTTCAGATTTGGCTAGGGTGGGCCAACCGCCTTGGGAAGAGATTCGATGAGGACGGTGGGCAGTGTCTGTGACGGTGGGAACACCCATCTTTGAACCTCGGCCTGATCCATACCCCACCCAAGCGAAGCTTGAATGGGGCACCCCGATTTTCAAATTCGGCTAGGGTGGGCCACCCGCCTGGATCGCAGCTGGTCATGTTCTGAATCGCGCCCTTGGCTATTCGGTTGCCCTCTGCATCATAAAGATAGCCGGTCATGGTAGTGAAGCCCGAAATGGGAGTATTAGCTACCGCGCAGATGCGCCCTTCCGCGTCGTAGAGGTAGGTATTCTGATTGTCATGCGTCACGTCGGCGGGTGGCCCACCCTAGCTTGCCGGTTCGCTCCCATGATTAGGGTGCCACATCCAAGCTTCGCTTGGGTGGGGTATGGACTCTGACCTGGGAGCGATCCCCGACTGTTCACGACGGCGCGCCGTCCACTCCGACTCGATTTCGACGGTGCCTTCGACTCCCGTTGCATAGTGCCGGAAGCTGCTCCATTGCCAGTCTTCCGGTCTCGGTACCAGTCCGCGCGCGACGGGATTGCGGTGCAGGTATTTCAGCTTCTCTGTTTCTTTCTTCGCCGTCCATACGTTGAAGTCATAGTAGCGCGCCTGCCAGAAGGGCTTGGGGCTGCGCAGGGCGAGAGTGCGCGATACCGACTGCTTGAGCGCCTGCAGTGCCGTGGCCAGCGTTCCGTCCTCTGGCTCGCTCAACAGCAGGTGTACATGCTCCGGCATAACGACGTAGCCCCGCACGCAAAACCGATATCGCTGTCGAGTGCGCTCCAGAGCGTGCTCGAAGACTGCTCGTGCGGCAGGAGTAGCGAGTCCGGGCTGGCGGCGATAACAACTGAACGTGATGAAGTGCAGGTCACGGGTCTGCTGGTATCGCCGTAGGTGGGAGGGCATGGGAAGAGATTCGACGAGGACGGTGGGCGGTGTCTGTGACGGTGGGAGCACTCATCTTTGAACCACGATTTGGTCCATACCCCACCCAAGCAAAGCTTGAATGGGGCACCCCGATTTTCAGATTCGGTTAGGGCGGGCCACCCGCCGCTCTTTATTCTTCCAAAAGGACGGGGAAGTTATTCGTGAACCTGAAGGCTCACGCTCCCTCCGGATTGGATTGTGCGCAGGGGCTGAAGCCCGCGAATTGATTGGGCGTTTGTGGCATGACTGGAAGTCATGCCCTGATACAAGGCGAAGAGCAACCGCAGATCTTTCGACTCCGGTTGCCGCGGCGACCTTCGTTCAAGATGACAGCGTTGAGGTGGGTTGCAGGTTGCTCGGGCGGACAGCAGCGAAGTGGGGCGATAAGCGATCCCACCTTAGCCACAAAAACAGAAACGTGGCGAAGGTGGGGCACCCAAATGTCCTGGGAAGTGGGCAGCCCGAAAAGCGGGTTGTTCGACTCCCTCCGTCCGCCGCGGCGGACTCCGGTCGGTCAGAGTGACAGTGGCGAGGGTGTGCAGCCCACTGCATTCAACGCGAGCGAACGACAGCGGCGTGGTTATGCGACTTTGGAGCCGACCAGGAACAAGGCTCCGGGCTTGGCGTTGAAGGCGGCGACGGGGTCCTCGGTGGCGTGCTCCGGCGACATCTCCTCGCCGAGAAGGGCATGGAAGTGATCGGCTGTGACAGGGTGTCCGTAGAGCCAGCCCTGACCGTAGATTTTCTGTTCGGACGGGGCAAAGTAGTCGGCCTGGTAGGAGGTTTCGACGCCCTCGACCACCACTTCAAGATTGAGCGACTTGGCCATGGCCAGAATCTGTGGAAGGATGGCCACGGCGACCGACTCCGTGCCGATGACCTTGGTGAAGGCCTTGTCGATCTTGATGGTATCGGCGAACAGATAGAGCAGCTTGTCGAGGTTGGAATTGCCGGTGCCAAAGTCGTCGATGTGGATGCTATGTCCCATGCGGCGCAGGTTGCGGATGGTCTCCATCGCCTCTTCGCCGTTGGCGGCGGAGCGTTCGGTGATCTCGATAACAAGATTTTCGGGCTTGACTTTAGCGCGCTTCAGGGTGTCATCGAGCATGGGCAGGAAGTTGGGATCGACAAGGTCCGCACCGGCCACGTTGATGCTGAGACGAAATGCGGGATGGGTATGAAACGTTTTTGAGAAGTCGTGCAAGGCGCGGTGCAGGACTGCTTTGGTGATGCCGCCGACGAAGCCGAGCTGCTCGGCAATGCCGACAAAGACTTCAGGCTCGACGAGATTGCCGTCTTCGTCGCTCCAGCGCGCCAGGGCCTCAGCGCCGACGATTTGCCGGGTGGAGAGATCGACGATGGGCTGATAGACGAGCTGCAATTCGTCGTGTTCAACGGCGCGGCGAAGCTGCTGACAGAGATCGCGGCTGCGGCTGTAGGCCAAGGAAAATGCCATTCCGAACAAGACGCCTAAGAGGCCTCCTGCGAGAGTGCTTGTCAAGAGCGTAACGATTCCGTGACGCAGTGCCTGGGAAACAGATGTGGAGGCCGTGACGCAGTTGACGTGCAGAGTGGAACACCAGGTTGCGTAAAGCGTGTTGCCGAGGCGGCCCGATCCGTTGGCAGTGAGGGGCAGCGGATTGTCTTGCGACGCTGCAACTGCGGGAAGGCTCGATGGCTTGAGGGCGGCCTCTTGCGTTGAGCGAGAGAGCGCGAGGGGGATGGGGCCCACGCTGGGAGGCAGGTAGGAAGTGAACACAGCATAGGCGCTGCCCTGTTGCAGGGCGGACCGTTGTGGGCTGTTATCGCGCATGGGGGTGAGATCGCTGTAGGCGATGAGGCCGTCGGATTGACGCGACTCCGGCTTGAATGGGCCGATGGCCTGGGCGAGACGGCCGGCGACGGCAGAGCAATTGATTTTTCCGGCGTAAATGCGCCCGACATCTTTCAAGTGTTTCGAGCGGAAGAGGACTTCGCGGAAATAGGAAACTTCGGCATCGGAGCAGGAGGGGAACTGCGAATTATTAAGGACACTGAGAGTGCTGCGCGCTTCAGCGAAGGAGGCGTCGTCCTGCGCCTCAGCAAGCTTCAAGTACTGATCGAGGGAGTCAGTGGCCTGTTGCAGCGCGATGGCATGGCCGAGTAGATAGCCGACGGCCAAGCCGCACGCCACCATTGCGATGGTGGCCGCGCGGGAGATGAGAACGCGCTGCCATTGGTTGTTTTTCATTGAACCGAAGGGAAGATATCACTCAGTCGAGCTTCTCTCGATACCTTCTCCCTTATGAGGGGTAACCCGAATACGGTCAGCGATCAATACCGCTTTCTGGGAGAATTCTGGTGCTTTGGTCACTTTAGTACTACGAACGAGGGACGGCAGCGGTTGGGCTGGCACGGCAGTTACGGCAGAAATACAGGAAAAATTGTTTAGAAAATGTGTCAATGATACTTGACATGATTTTACGGATGATGTAATGTTTGCTTGTCATATTATAAAGGAGACCAATCATGAACTGTTTAGCTGGAAATCAAGCCATGCGACGTTTCAGGAATCGCAGCATTGCCAGTGCCGCTCTTGTTGTACTGTTCGCTTTTGTTGCTGCCGGATCGTTTCGCCTGCTGCACCTGCATGGGGCGTTGGCGTATTTGGTGGCGATTCTGCCGGCGCTGCCGATTTTGTGGGCGCTGATTGCGGTGGGGCAGTACCTCGCAGAAGAGAAGGACGAGTTCCAGCGCAGTTTGCTGGTGCAATGCCTGCTGGGAGGCATCGGAGGAGCCCTGGCGGTGACCACAGTCTGGGGCTACATGGAGGACTTTGCGCGCGCGCCGCGGCTCGACCTGATTTATATCTACCCGATCTTCTGGCTGTTTGTGGGCATCGCGATGCCGGTGGTGAGGCGGAGGTACAGATGAAGAATCGGCTGCGAGTGCTGCGCGCGGAGAGAGACTGGTCGCAGGCCGATTTGGCGCAGCGGCTGGAGGTGTCGCGGCAGAGCGTGAATGCAATTGAGACGGGGAAGTTCGATCCGAGTTTGCCGCTGGCGTTCAAGCTGGCGCGGTTGTTTGAGCTGAGGATTGAGGAGATATTTGAGGACGGGGACAGTGATCAGTGGTCCGGTGTTCGGGTGTGCGGAGGGTCGTGAGATCCCACCCTAGCGACAAAAACAGGGACGTCGCGAGGGTGGGGCACCCGGCCGGAGTGGAGTCCGGCGCTACATGTAAACGCGGCGAAGGTGCACCCGGTTGGCAACGCGGGTTATTTGCCGGTGTAGATGACGTGCCAGATGGAGCGGGAGCCGTCGTCGGTAACGAAGAGTGAGCCGTCGGGGGCTACGGCGACGCCAACGGGGCGGCCCCATACGTCGCCATCGCCGTTGCCGACGGTGAAGCCGGTGAGGAAGTCTTCGTACTCGCCGGTGGCATGGCCGTCGCGCATGGGCAGGCGGATGACTTCATAACCGGCGCGCTGGGCGCGGTTCCAGGAGCCGTGTTCGGCGGCGAAGGCATCGCCTTTGAATTCGGCGGGGAACTGCGAGCCCTCGTAGAAGGTCATCTCAAGCGAGGCAAAGTGAGGCTCGAGGAGAATGTCGGGCGTGATGACCTTGGAGCGAAGCTCAGGATGCTTGCCTTCATGGCGCGGGTCTTGATGACCCCCGCTCACCCCCATGTAGTACCAGGGCCAACCGTAGAAGCCGTGTTCCTGCACGTGGGTGATGTAGTCGGGGACGAGGTTGTTGCCGAGGGCGTCGCGCTCGTTGGTGGAGCACCAGAGCTCGCCGGTGGTGGGATTGATGGCTTCGCCGACGCAATTGCGAATTCCCCACGCGTAAATCTCAAGGAATCTGCCCTCGGGTGTGAACTCGAGAACATCGGCGCGATGAAATTCTTCAGGGTGCGTGTCGGCGTCGTCGACGTTGGAGTGCGAGCCGACCGAGGCAAAGAGCTTTGAGCCGTCGAGCGAAAAGGCGAGATCGCGGGTCCAGTGGCCTCCGCCGCGAAGGCGGCCGCCGCCGGGCAATTCGGCGAGCTGCTGCATGGGGCCGCTGGCTGTGAGGTCACCGTTGTGATAGGGGAAGCGCACGATGGCGTCGGTATCGCCGATGTAGATCCACTGCGGGTTGGAGCCGAGGGGATAGAAGGCAATGCCGAAGGGCTGATGGAGACCTGTAGCGAAGACGGAAGTTTGTTTGGGTTTGCCATTGGCATCGACGCCGCGAAAGATTTTGATTTTGCCGGAGGCGCTTTCAGCGAGGAAAAGGTCGCCGTTAGGCGCGAAGCGGATGAGGCGGGGATTATCAAGGTCAGTGGTGTAAAGGTCAACTTTGAAGCCTTTGGGCGCGATGGGCCATGCGTTGGCGGGACGGGGAACGACGCTGGGACCATTGTCGACGGACTGGTCGGGCGCAGGCTCGGGCAGGTCAGCGACGGTGAGGTGACGGCGAACGCCGGGCGCCTCGTGAGCCGCGTCAGTGAAGGCAGCCTGACCGGTAAGGACGGGGTGGCTGGGGACGGTCTTGGCGGCGTCAGAGGAGCCGCGAGCAATGATCGCAGTGGATGCGAGGACAAGAAGGCCGATGAAGGCAGAGGCGGTGAGGAATCGCTGCGGATTAGACATGCAACCTCTCAAGGGGATGGGTTAAGGCCGAGAGCAAAGGGCGGGGAACGGGGAGCCCTCAATGCATTATTTCAGACTAATTGGGGTGTATCGACATATACGGGTAGGCAGCGACGGGAGCCATTCTTTCTCAGATCGAGGAATGAGGAGAGACGCATACCGGGTGTCTGCCAGCGACGAGAGACGAAGAGTTGGGGAAAAATGGCCCCGTCCCTTCGGGTTGCGGCGCGAATCCGGCCGTACTTCATTCTCGCCCTCGACGGTGGACCCGCCACAGCCTTCGGACTCGGCTTCATCTCCACCCCACGGACCAAGACCAGTCCGTGGGGGCCCCGGGGTCTGGCCGGATTTTCGCTCGCAACACTGCCCATCCGTATATGTCGATACACCCTAGAGCTGGTTGCATAAATGCCTCAAGGCGATGAGAAGGCAGGCGCAGTGGAAGAAGCCCTGAAACACGGTGAGGATGCGGTCGTAGCGCACTTGGATGCGGCGGAAGTTTTGCAACCAGGCGTTGGTGCGCTCGATTTTCCAGCGTTTGCGGTAGCGGCGCAGTTTGCGTTTGTCTTCAAAGCGGCGGTTGCGGATGGACTTTCGGTAAGGAACGATTAACTCTGTTTGCCGTTTGTGGAAGCGCATCCGCAGCGCGTCAGAATCGTAGCCGCGATCGGCAATGACCCGCTTCAGATGAGAGCGCGGTCGTCCCCGGCCTTTGCGCGGCACCTTTACAGTAGCCAGCGTGCTTTCCGCGAGCCGACACTCGGCCAACTGCGCGGACGCAAGTTGCGCTCCGACAGGTACGCCGCGGCCGTCGACCACCACCATGCACTTCGTACCTTTCCCGCGACGGGTTTTGCCGACCGCCGAGCCCCCTTTTTGGCGGTGATGAAAGTGGCGTCCAGGAAGGCTTCTTCCCAGTCCAGCAGGCGGCGCTGGTCCAGCATGGACAGCAGTTTCTGCCAGGCCTTCAGCCAAATGCCCTGTTCTTCCCAGCCGCGCAGACGCCGCCAACAGGTGGAACCATCGGGATACTGCTCGGGCATATCCCGCCACCGCGCCCCAGTGCGCAGAACCCAGAGAATCCCCTCCAGGCAATCGCGATTGGGGGCCCACGGGCGGCCGCGTCTGTCTTTGCGGCGCTTCGGTTTAGGAAACAGTGGCGCTAAAATTTCCCACTGGGCTTCGCTCAACAACACCTGCCGCTTCTTCATACAAGAAGCTCAACAACAAACCTGCCTCAGATATAAGTCCCTGTCTTGAGGCCGAACCTATTTATGCAACCAGTTCTAGAGCGTGGCGAGAAAGCTGGCAGGCAAGGTGGCGGTGACGACGATGCGCTCGCCGTGTTGAGTAACTTCCGCAGTTTTGAGGAGTTCCTTCAGGGCCTGATTGGTCTTGTTATCGGCCTGCGGGAGAGAGATGCCGCGGGCGAGGGTGACGAGAGTGGCGAGGGCAGCGGACTCGGTGGTGGCGTCGGACTCGCTTGCGAGCAATGTCTTCAACGCGGAGGCGGACGCCACTGTGCGATCCGGGGACCGGGAGCGCGGGAGCAACGCTGGCGATGATGGTGGAGTCGGGCTCGAGAGGCAGTTCGAGACCAAGAACGTGAATGGCGCCGCTCTCGGTGAAGGGAAGGCCGATTTGGCCGACGCCCCAGGCGAGCGAGAGCAAGGGTACTTCGTGGTAGTGGTGTTCAAGAAGCGTGGAGCCGGAGAATGGCAGCGCGGCGGTGCGATGGCGGTCGAGAATGGAGTGAATTTGCTCGGGGGTGGGCGTGTTGGAGACGGCCACCATGTCATAACCGATGCGTGTGATCCGTACAGTGCGGCCCTGGGATGGGATGTTGTAGACAGTGTGGCCGGCGTAGATTTCGCGCGAGGCAGCGTGGGCGTTGAGCCAATTGTTGAGGCGCTCGCCGGTGATTTTGCCGACCAGAACCATGGAGTAAGCCACGGGGCCGTTGGGGCCGTTGGGGTCGGGCATGCGATGCAGGCTGATGGCAACCTGGTCGAGGTCGCGCTCCCAGTCGATGCCGGTGGCGTCAACGAATTGCTGATAGTCGGGCGCGCGCTCGAGGGGCTTGAGGTCCTTATGGAAAAGAGTTCGGATGGGCTTGAGGTTGATATAGATGATGCCGTCGGATTCGGGGAGGAGGCGCGCTGCTTCGGGCGGGGCTTTGGAGCGCAGAAAGACGGCCAGGGCCAGCAAAAGCAGGACCGCGGCGACGATGAGGAGCGTTCTGCGCGTGCGTCGGTTCATTCTCTCCGGCGGACTGGAGCCGCCAGGATTGAGCGTAGCATCCCTAAGCGGGTGGCGTGACGCTCGATGGGCTTGCCTCGCTGGGCCGGGGTCATTTGGGATCGACGCCGAAGTCGTAGACCACCATGTTGGGGGGAGTCTCGGGCGTGACGCCGGGGATGGCGGCGACGAAGGCATATTCTCCCGGCTTCAAGTCGGCGGAGGGCGTGATCTTGTAGACGCTTGGGCGTATGCGATCGGTAGTGAAAGCGACGGCCTTCTTCTGGTCAGCGCCGATGCTGCCGCCTGTAATGCCGACGCTGGCGACCACCGTTTCACGATCATCCGTCTGCACATCGAGCGATTGGAGAGAGAACTGGTTGGGACTGGAGACCATCGGGAAGCCGCCGAAGGCTGCGAAGCTGCTGGTGTCGGGAAAGTACATATAGAAGACGGGGCGATTCTGGGTGGTGCGTAACGCCGCGTGGGGGCCTGGAATCTGGGCCTTCAATTTCATCTTGGCGGCCCCGAAGGAAAACGCGGCTCCCATTAAATTGGAGACCTTCATCGCCGATTCGCCTACGCGATCGATAAACACCATCTTTGGTTTTCCATCGGGAGCGCCGGCCATGAGGTAGACGCCGGCGTCGTGTGGGGCCATCGGGTCATCGGGATCGGCGGGCGCCGGGGCAGGTGCGGCAATGTAAGGAGCTCTGGGGTGGGCGAGAGCATTCATGCGGTTGATGATTGCCAGGGCCACCGCATCGTGGACGCCGGCGTTTTTGAGGGCTATGACGCCATCGGTGGATGTGTCGAAGAAGCATGGCGAAGCGTTGATCATGCCGATGATGACAGAGTCGGACACGGCGGCATTCTGGAGCTTGACGACAGCGTCCTTATCCATAGTTTGTTGGGCGGTTTGCTGCGCGACGAGGAACGGGCAAAAGGTGAGAAATAAGAAGGCGAAGACATGCTTGCGCATTTTGGGATCTCCGTGCGATCCGCGTTAAAGCGGCGGACTCTGAATTGCAAAGAAATGATGCATCCGGCCGACTGTTTTCGCAAGGGACGGATGACGGGTGAGGATGAGGAGCGATGTGCTCAGAGGTTGGGTTCTCGTCCGACTCAAGACAGGAAAGGTCCGTGGTGAACTGAGACGGACCTTCATGTGGCAATCTGCCCTCGCCCGAAGCAGTGTGATTGGCAATACTGTGCTGGCCGGCTCGGATAGATGCTATTCGGGGATGCTTACTGAGTAGATTTTGCCGCCACTGGCCATGTTCGAGCTGGAGTAAGAGCCGGGCGGGAGCAAGCCGTATTCGCCCTTGCCGAGCGATTGGTCAAGGGTGATCTGGTAGACGCGAGGGGCGATCTTAACGGATTGGAATTGGACGTTGTCGCGCGTGGCGCCGCCTGAGGAATGAAAGACACCGCCTGTGACGGAGCGGAACTCGCGACCATTGCCACTTTCGTGGAGGCGGAGTAGCTGATATTCAGTGATTTCGGTTCCTTCAGGGACGTAGACCGCCAGGATCACGGGAAATGCCATGACTGTTTTGGCGTTTTTGCCCTGAATGTGGCCGTTGGTGTCTCCTTTGACGAGGCCCTCGCTCGCGATGCTTTTGAGAACGCCGCCCGATTTGAAGTTGACGATCTCGGGCTCGAGCATGTTCCACGCGCCTTTGCGGTCTCTCAAGTAGACGCCGACGTCATCGATACCCACGGGGCGTCCGGACGCTGTGGCCGGAGCGGGCGTGGAAGAGGCGGCGGGCGCGGATGCCTTCGTGACGATTGCGGCGATGACTTTGTCGCTGGCCCCGGCAGTCTTAAGGGCAATCAAACCATTGGCCGAGGTATCGTAGGTTCCTGGCGAGGCGTTGATGGTGGTCACGATGACGTCGTCTGACAGGCCCGCTTTCACCAGCTTAACGACAGCGTCGTTATCCATAGACTGCTGGGCGAAGAGCAATGGGCACAATAGCAAGAATAGAACCGCGAAAACGCTCCTGTGCATTTGAGCTTCTCCTGTGGTTGTGAACGGGGAAAACGGTTAGGGGGATCCACCCGAATGATCTACCCAAACGACAGTTTCTGCAAGGAAAATACGGTTGGCGGGCCAGGCGGAAGGCTAGATGGCGAGAAGGGCCGCCGGTGCTCATGGGCAGGCAGGATCGTGAGCGCGACGCCGGCGGCTTGTTCGGAGGACGCTGTCGTGACGGCAGGAGTTAGTTCTTCACAGTCATCGCGTCGGAATCGATTGCTTTCTTTCCGGTGATCCCTTCGATACCTGTCAACAGGCCGCGGTAGTCGCTTTTGTCGGCCTGAAACGCAAGGCCGCCTTTTTTGCCGTTACTATCCCATGTAAGCCCGACGAAGTGCTTCTTTGACTTGGTCAATGCCAGCAAGGCTCCGATGCCGAAGGAGACGACGGCGACTCCAATGGCTGCGCCGACTCTGCGATGAACATCCTGGCCATAACTGATCTCTGTGATTGCGGATGCCGGAATGACCACGACTTCATCCCTACCTCTCATGATCCGAACATCGCTGGCGTCGATAAGCAGCTTCATGTCGGTTCCGGTTTTTGCATCGGGCAGCGATCCGCCGTCGTAAACAATCTTGTAGCTGTTATCGCCTGCGAAGGCGCTGATCGGAAATAAGATACAAAGAATAACTGCGAGAAGTCTGTTCACCTTTTTCTCCTTTTGGCACACGACCTCCCGATTCTGTTCCGAACAAAGAAAGCTGTTTTGGGGTAGCACCGGAATGATGGACCTAAACGCCGGTTTTCGCAAGGTGGCGAAAGTTTGCAGTGTGAGGCGACGCGTTCGAGAGTGGCCTGTTAGAGGTCAGAGGTTTGTTATCTAGTCCGGCGACTCAAACGCGGATTTTTCGACTCCGTTTGGCCTGAAAGTCGGCCAATCTCCGTTCAAAATGACAGCACTCATTTTGTCGCGAGATTCAGATTCAGGACACGAGAGCCGGTCGCGTAAGCCCCGTGCTGGCGGGTTTGTGGATGGGGCTATTCGAAGATGGCGAAGGTGAAGATTTTGGCGTTGGTGGGAGGGTTCTTCGGCGAGTACGCTTCCTGCGGTTCGAGAAAGCCGTATTCGCCTTCACCGATGGTGGGGTTGAGGAGTATCTGGTAGGTGTTGGGCGCGATTCTCCTACTGGTGAATTCGACATCGTCGCGGAGAGCTCCGGGAGTGGCATGCGCGACGCCGCCAGCGACCGATTGGAACTGGCGAGTATTTTCGCTCACGTGGAGACGGAGAAGTTCGTACTCCTCAGGCGAGCGGCCTTGGGGCAGGAGCACGATCAGAGTGGCCGGAGTTTTGAGCAGGAGATGGCTGCGATTTCCCGCAATGAGTCCGTTGAGGTCTTCTTTGATGAGGCCGACAGAGGCCATGTGCTTCATGACGCCGCCTGCCGCAAAGTTGACCAACTCGGCAGAGACGGGTTGCCAGGAACCGGCCGCGTCGCGGTAGTAAAAGCCGACATTGTTGACGGCGGGAGGAAGGGCGGGCGCGTCTGCGGTGGATGCGGGTGCGGGAGGAGCGGAGGGAACAGGAGCGGAGGGAACAGGAGCGGAGGGAACAGGAGCGGCACCGGCACGCTTGAGAACAATGGCCGCAACCACCTTGTCAGTGGCGCCAGCCTGCTTGAGCGCGATGAGACCGTTTGCGGAGGTATCGTACGCGCCGGGCGTGGCGTTGATGGTGGAGACGATGAGGTCGTCGGCCAGCCCAGCTTTGACAAGCTTGATGACGGAGGTGTTGTTCATGGCCTGCTGCTGGGCGGTGAGCAAGGGACAAATTGCCAGAAATAGAACTGCGAGCACGCCTTTACGCATACGGCTTCTCCATGACGTCGAGGAAGATCAAAGCAGACGGAACGGGGAGCGACTGCATCATCTTAGCCGGATGGCTGTTTTTCGCAACAACACTTTTGGGGTAGGGTGCGGAGGTTAGCAACACAGAGGCGCGCGCAGTCCCGGGTCTCAGGATCTAGATCTCCACCCCGCGGACAAAGAACAGTCCGCGGGGACCCCGAGACCTGGGGCACCCGCGGGCGGGAGGACAGGAGGGGCTGAGAGGCTACTGGGTTACGGAGGTTACGCGGTCGCCTTGCTGGAACCCGGAGCCGGAGACGGGAACGCAGACCGAGGACTTGGCGTCGACATCGGTGGCCCTGATGATGCCGATGGTGGAAGTTAGGCGGCGAATGACTTCGCCGGTCGAGGGATCTTTGATCTCCCTGGTGACACGGAGGACCTGAAGCTGATCGCCCACTTTGACGCCGGCATTGGAGCCGACATTGAGGACGATCTGGCCACTGTCGACTGCGGCGACCAGGCCATCGATGGTAATGGTCCGCACGGAGACCCTGGAGGAGTTGGAGACGAGGTCGGCGGTGAGCTTGTCTACGGCAGCCTTGGTAGCTTCGCCGATGATGGTGTTCTGGAAGTTGCTGGAGCCGAAGTCAACATTGCCACCGCCAAAGCCATGCCAGTTGCCTCCGCCACCCAGGAGCGACGTAGAGGAGCGGCTTGACTGGCCTGTACCCTCGGCAACGGCGACGATTTCGCCGGTATCAACATTAACGACACGGGCATTGATAGCGACGTTGGCCTTGGAGTTGGAGTGGCCGATGCCGCCGAGGCCGTAGCCATGCCAGCCGCCGCCTCCTCCGCCTACGTTTTGGTTCTTGGTTTCGTTGCCGAACTCGGTGATGGCGCCGATGATGATGACGTCAACGCCGGCGAGCTTACCGAGGCGAGCAGCGGTAGCGGGATCGGCACGATTGGAGTTGGAAAAATTCTGCTCGGTCATGAGCTTGTCGAGGGCCTGGCGCTCGAAGACAGAGAAGGTGCCGTCCTTGACCAGGTTGGTGATGAGCAGATCAGAGATGCCTTTGCCCACGTCGACGTCACTGCCGAACATGGCGGCTGAGTAGCTTTGCACGGTGGCGTAGTCGAAGTCGAGTACGGCGACGCGAGGTTTGCGCGTGGAAGCGTTTTGGGCACCGGCTGGCTGCAATGCCAAGCCGGCTGCGAATGCGACAAGGAGCGCGAGCGCAGGAAGGAATTTCTTTGGGTTCATCGTACGACCTCAAAGTAGTAGTAGTTGGAAAGATGCAAGAAGGGTCGATCTTCCAGATGGCTCTGTCAAGGCAAATCGGAGGTGAAGACGAAACGATCGCGGGAGTTCTGGAGATGGAGAGCGAGCGCGGAGAAGGTGCCGAGACGGAATGAGGTGGATGGCGATTCTGCCAGGCTTGGCGGGCGCCGGGCGCGACTGCGGCGGATGTGCAGAGTGTGTTCTGGCATTGGCCTGGCGGCGGATTCGGGTTTTTCCGCGTTTGCTCGGGGTGCGCGGCTATGCTAACCTTGATTTCTGTGCCGTGTACGCGGAAAGTGGGAGTGTGTCCGTGTATTTTTCGGACTTCCGGACGGGTTTCCGGTGGGTAATGAGCTGGCGTAGCTCAGCTGGTAGAGCATCTGATTTGTAATCAGAGGGTCGGGGGTTCAAATCCCTTCGCCAGCTCCACAAAACGGAGATCGGAATGGGAAAACTGAAGCGGCAAAGGCTTACCGGCGGCGATTTTCTTGAGACGCCGGGGTTTCAACTCCGCGGTAACTCCACTGAGTTGTATGCTCCGAAGGTCCGGGAGAATGTCCGGACGTTGCGGCGTGCGCGGAAGTGAGTGAGACGGGGTTGCAGTATGGAAGTTGGTTTCCCACCCTAGCGTCAAGAAACGCCGCTAGGATGGGGCACCCGTACTAAGCGGTTTGGGCACAGGTGGCCGAGCGGTTAATGGCAGCAGACTGTAAATCTGCCGCTCCTTGCGAGCTACGGAGGTTCGAATCCTCCCCTGTGCACCAGAAAAGCATGGAACAAGGGATCGAGGGAACCAGGGAACGAGAAACCAGTGGTTAGTGGTCAGGGAAGTGTGATGAGTGCCGGCGCGGATTTAGACCGGAAGTTCTGGGCGGCGCTGGCGATGTTCGCAGGTTTGGCAGTGCTGGTTTGGCTGACGATGGGCGAAGGTACGGTGCTCGTTTTTGGCAAGCCGGTGGAGATGAGACTGATTCCGCTGATTGTGATTGGCGGGTTGGTGTTGAGAACGGTTTTAGCCCGGCATGCGGAGAAGATTCGCAGGGGGAAAGATAGCTTGTAGCCGTTAGCTATTAGCCTTTAGCTTTGGAAGTGCAGAATCGGGCCTTTGTGGTTTGCATTTGCAGTGAAGAGTCAAGAGCGAAGGGCTAATCGCTGGGAACTTGAGTTTGCGAGCTGATGTAGCTCAGTTGGTAGAGCACTCCCTTGGTAAGGGAGAGGTCACCAGTTCAATCCTGGTCATCAGCTCCAGAAGTACGAGTGCACAGTGGACAGGGCACAGTGGACAGTTGCCGGATGACGAACTGTTCACTGCCCACTGATCACTGATTTGGGCGGGAGTAACTCAGTGGTAGAGTCACAGCCTTCCAAGCTGTTGGTCGCGGGTTCGAGCCCCGTCTCCCGCTCCAGAGATGCAGGGATCAGAGATCAGGGGTCGGGGATCAGATGGTCCTGTGGATGGGCGAGCGATGAGGCGGCCACGACTTAGATAAAAATGGAAGCGAGTGGCTAGTTGCTGAGAGCTGAAATTGAGGATAGAGGACGATGTTTGAGCAGGCAGCGATTGCCGTACGGGATGAGCAGGGATTCGCAAAGCTTCATGCGCTGATTGACACGGCGTTTGATGCGCGCGATGTGGAGGTCTTTCTGAATCGCGTGAGAAAGGCCAAGCTGCGGGTCCGCAATTATGAAGGGATTTTGGAGCGCGGGCTGCTGGGTAAGGAAGCGATCGAGCTCTACAAGGCGCTGCCGGTTTCAGACCAGGCTTTGACGCGCGAACGGTTTTTGCGGCTGGTGGAAGCGGTGCCGCTGGAGTTGCGGCAAAGGTATTTCAGGCAGTACGCATATTACTGAGAAAGACAGTTGTCAGCGGACAGTGATCAGTGGTCAGCCGGGGATGTGCTGGATTGTACCGCTGAGGCAGAAGCAAGACGAAACTGACAACTGATCACTGAGCACTAGTTTTGGGGCTGGAGCCGGACCGCCGGCGCCCCGAGGAGCAACGAGCAGTAGCAGCGATGAAAGGGATTCGGAACTTTTATGGCGAAGGAAAAGTTTGATCGTTCGAAGCCGCACGTGAACGTGGGCACGATCGGGCACATCGATCACGGCAAGACGACGTTGACGGCGGCGATCACGAAGGTATTGCAGAAGCACAACCCGAAGAACCAGTTCCGCTCGTTCGACTCGATCGACAACGCGCCGGAAGAGCGGGAGCGCGGGATCACGATCGCGACGGCGCACGTGGAGTACGAGACCGCGAACCGGCACTATGCGCACGTGGACTGCCCGGGTCACGCCGACTACATCAAGAACATGATCACGGGCGCGGCGCAGATGGACGGAGCGATCCTGGTGGTAGCGGCGACCGATGGGCCGATGCCGCAGACCAAGGAGCACGTGCTCTTGGCGCGGCAAGTAGGCGTGCCCTGCATCGTGGTGTTCCTGAACAAGTGCGACGCGGTGGAAGACGAAGAGCTGACGGACCTGGTGGAGATGGAAGTCAGGGAGCTGTTGTCGAAGTACCAGTTCCCGGGCGACGACGTGCCGGTGATTCGCGGCTCGGCCTTGGGCGCGTTGAATGGCGAAGCCAAGTGGGAAGCCAAGATCGACGAGCTGATGGCGGCGGTAGACAAGTACGTGCCGCAGCCGAAGCGCGACGTGGATCAGCCCTTCCTGATGCCGATTGAGGATATCTTCTCGATCTCTGGCCGCGGCACGGTGGTGACGGGCAGAATCGAGCGCGGCAAGGTGAAGGTGGGCGAGAACGTGGAGATTGTGGGCTTCCGCGAGACGCGCACGACGGTGTGCACGGGTGTGGAGATGTTCAAGAAGCAGTTGGACGAGGGGATGGCCGGGGACAATGCCGGGATCCTGCTGCGCGGCACGCCGAAGGAAGATGTGGAGCGGGGGATGGTGCTGGCCAAGCCGGCGTCGATCACGCCGCACACGCACTTCAAGAGCGAGGTGTACGTGCTGAGTAAGGAAGAGGGCGGCCGACACACGCCGTTCTTCAAGGGCTACCGGCCGCAGTTCTACTTCCGGACGACGGACGTGACGGGAGTGGCGGAGTTGCCGGAGGGTGTGGAGATGGTGATGCCGGGCGACAACGTGCAACTGGTCGTGGATCTGATTACGCCGGTGGCCATGGAGAAGGGCTTGCGGTTCGCGATTCGCGAAGGCGGCCGGACCGTGGGCGCGGGCACGATCTCGGAAATTATTAAGTAGGGAAAGAGAGCAGAGAACAGAGATCAGAGAACAGGCCGAAGCTGAAATGCGGAGGGTCAGAAAAGTACGACAGAAAAACTGATCTCTAATGAAGGGATTTGGAAATGCGGGAAATCATTACGATGGAATGCACGACGTGCAAGGAGCGAAACTACTCGACGACCAAGAACAAGAAGACCGTTACTGGCCGGCTGGAACTGAAGAAGTTTTGCAAGCGCTGCCGCAAGCACCAAGTGCATAAGGAAGCGAAGTAAGAAAAGCAGGGAACAGGGAACAGGGATCAGGGATCAGTTGGTGTAGCACCGGGTAAGCCTCGATGGCAATCGGAAGGAAGACCAAGCTGAGCACTAAGACCTGGACGCTGAGCCCTGAATACAGGGGCGTAAGCTCAACGGCTAAACTGCCGGTCTCCAAAACCGGACTTGGGGGTTCGAATCCCTCCGCCCCTGCCAGATTTGAAAGACAGCTTTAAGCTGTTAGCTTCTAGTTCCTATGGCTGCAAATTCGACTGTTGCGGTTAGAACGCGCATGATGGAATTAGTAGCAAAGGTCTGAGGGCTGAAAGCTGAAAGCGGTTTTTTGAGGGATGCGGCCGGCAGAACGCTGGGCGCGAAGGGTTGGAAGTATGGCGACGAAGACGGCAATCCAAAAGGGTGATGAGCGTTCGCAAAAGCGGCAGGAGCCGGGCGCTCTGGCTGAGTTTGGTGGCGGCGCGATGGGCAAGTGGACCGAGTTTACGACCTTTTTGCGCGATGTGCGCGCGGAGATGCGGAAGGTAGTTGCGCCCTCGTGGAAGGAAGTGAAGGTGACAACCGGAGTAGTGATTGTTGCGACCTTCCTCTTTGGGCTGTTCTTCTTCATCGTAGACAACATTTTCAATGCCGCCATCATGGGGCCGCATGGGATATTGAGCAAGCTCGGTGCAGGGCAGTAGCGGGCTCAACCCGAGAAATGAGAGCAGAATGGCAGATGAGACGGAACAAACCGTAGAAGTGCAGCGAGCCGAAGGAGAGGCGCAGCCGCCGGAGGGAGGAGCACCGCCGCTGGAAGAAGCTGCGGAGCGGAATCCGAATTTCAGGTGGTACATTCTGCACGCCTATTCGGGCTTCGAACGCAAAGTCCGCGAGTCCATCGAGAGCCGCGTGCAGGCGTTTGGCCTGAAGAACCGCGTGGGGCGAGTGATGATTCCCACGGAGCCGGTGACGGAGATTATCAACGGCAAGAAGCGGACGGTAGAGCGGGTTTTTCTGCCCGGCTACGTGCTTGTAGAGATGGAACTGGACAATGAGCTTTGGCACGTGCTGAAAGACACGCCCAAGGTGACGGGATTTTTAGGCACGGGCGACAAGCCTGTGGCGCTGAGCGAGGAAGAAGTGAGTTCGATCCTCTTCCGCTCAGAGACGGTCAAAGACAAGCCGCGGATGAAGCTCAAGTTTGAGAAGGGCGAGCAGGTGCGGATTACCGATGGGCCGTTTGCCAACTTCAATGGCGTGGTGGACGAGATCAACGAAGATCGCGAGACGCTGAAGGTAATGGTGACGATTTTCGGACGCTCGACACCGGTGGAACTGGAGTTTGGCAAGGTGGAAAAGATTGAGTAGTGCAGCTTCTAGCTACTAGCTTCTGCTTCTAGCCGGTGGGCCTACCTAGCGGGCGCCGGTTTGAGGTGAACGGTAGAAGGGCAATACCAAAATTTGCACAGAAAATGACCAGCTAATGGCTAGAAGCTAGGAGCTAGAAGCTGGTTCTGAAGGAACGAATATGGCACCTCCGAAGAAGATTACCGGCTACGTGAAGCTGCAGATTGAGGCCGGAAAAGCGACGCCGGCGCCTCCGGTTGGACCGGCGCTGGGACAGGCGCAGGTCAATATCATGGAATTCTGCAAGCAATTCAACGCGAAGACGCAGAACAAAGAGATGGCCGGACTGATTATTCCGGTTGTCATCAGTGTGTACGCGGACCGCACGTTCAGCTTTGTGACGAAGACGCCTCCGGCGGCGATTCTGCTGAAGAAGGCGGCGGGAATTGACAAGGGCTCGGGCACCCCCAACAAGGAAAAGAAGGGCAAAGTGACCGAGAAGCAGGTGCGCGAGATCGCCACGCAGAAGATGCCGGATTTGAACGCGGCGTCGATTGAATCGGCGATCAAGAGCATCAAGGGAACGGCGCGATCGATGGGGATTGAAGTCGTCGGCTGAAGCAGCGAGTTAGCAAGTCAGCCAGTCAGCGGCAAATCGGCATCCCCTTGTTAGAGATTTGGGATGCGGCCGGTTCGAAGAATATGTAAAAGGCCCTCCGCGGTGCGGAGGGCCTTTTGTTTCTGTGGTTGGAACGTGGCTGTATGTGCCGGGGACGATTTAGCGATCAGTGACTTGATAGCGGGCCATCATGCCGGCGAGCATGTGGTCGCTGATGTGGCAGTGGTAGAGCCAGATGCCAGGAGCGTCGGGGACCATGTCGGCGGTGATCATCTGCGCGGAGACGACGGAGACAACGTCAGTGCGCTGGCCGGCGACGAGAACGGTGTTGCCATGCCAGTGCGGGGTGTGCGCGTTGTTGAAGTCGCCGAGCGTTGCGACGTACCAGCGCACGCGATCGCCCTTCTTCATGGTCATCATGGGCGTGTTGCCGTAGATGTATCCGTTGATGGTCCACTTAACGTTGGTGAAGACGAAGCCGGTATTGGCGATGGTCCCGGCGATCCCGGTCGCGGTGAGGAGACCAAACTCAGCCTTGTTCACGCCCTTAGGATCGGTGGTGTGCTCACGGATGTTGTCGTCGAGGTACCAGCTTTCGTTTTCGTTGATGGCGATGAACATGGTGGCAAACTCATGGTCGACGTCTTTGGGGCGGCCATCGGGAAGGGCCATGCCGCGGCGGGTGATGACGATCATTCCGAAGAGCCCGGCGGCGACGTCACGCAGCTCGTCGCAATGCGAGTGGTAGAGCCACATGACAGAGCTTGGATCGTTGGGGCCGGGACCGGCACGGTCGGGAACCTGCCAAGTGTAGGTGTGGGTTGCCCCGGGCGCGACGCAGGCGTCTTCTTTGTCAGGTCCACTGGTGCCATCGTTGTAGTCGGCGCCTTCCGAATCTTTTTCGTAGAGGACTCCATGCGGGTGCATGCCAAAGGGATGCGTGGCGTTGTTCTTGAAGACGATCTTGATGGTGTCACCTACTTCACCGCGAATGATCGGTCCGAGAATGCCGAGGTATTGTTCTTCGGGTGGGCGCGTTTTGCGAGCGGTGAAAGTGGCGTCGGTGTACTCGTGGTAGACGGCCTTCTTATTGATGCGGCCGATTTGATGCGGACCAGATTCGGTGAAGCCTTTGGCGACAGGGTCGAAAGGCATGTCCATGGCTTCGTCGCGACCGGAGGGTGCATAGTCCCACTCCACTTCATCGGCGGCGACGTAGTAGGTGCGAGTTTTGCCGGCATTTGTGGCCGGCGCAGCGTGAAGGCTAGCGGTCTGCATGCAGAAGACGATGCCGGCGAGGCACATTGCGGCCGTGGTGGCATTTCGAATTTTCCGCAGATTCATCATTCCTCCCGGGGAAGCAGTTGGTGACGCATTGGAGCGATTCCAGAATTCATGCGCATTCTTGAGATCAATGAGCGGTGACATTTCTTGAGGAAAATGCCACTCCGCAGTCGCGATTCCTGGGTGTAGCAATTCTGGAACCGCTGTGAGGCACGGAACAGGCGACCCACGTCGACCAGGGAAACACTCTGCTGGCCGCCATTGAGTGGACGCCTGTCCTTGTTGGTTTAGATTGACGCTGCGCCGAAGAGCCCGAGCGGCTTAGGGACTCTCCGAGGAAGGGAAGTGAACCGGGCGCAATATGTTGCGCACCGGTTTCAGAGCAGCATACTCCGCAGATGCGATGTTCGTAAACCGTTTTCGCATTCTTTTGCGGTGTACTTCTTGATCCGATGTTCAGGTCTCGGCCTTTTGCACGCCCATGATTTCAACTTCGAGGCCGCCGTAGTCGGGGTGGTCGTTTTCGCGGATGCGGTAGGCGAGATCGACGACGCTGCCCTGGGCCAGGCGGAGTTCCATTGCACGCTCCGCAAGGCCCCAGCCTACGGCGCGCATGGAGGCGACGGGAGTGGCGCTGGCGGGCGTTGGGGCGGGCGGCGCGGTTGAGGAGCGGACGGAGTCCTGCGCCAGTTCAAGGCAGAGATGGCGCTCCTTCATGACTCGCGGCGGAGCGAGCAGGCGTGCGTTGCGGGCGAGGAAGATGGGCTCGGGATTGCCGTGGCCGAGAGGCTCGAGCTTGCGCAGCCATCCGGCGAGAACGGGCGTGATGCGGTCGAGGGGCAGCTCGGCATGAATGCGGAGGAGCCGCTCGGGCTGGCGCGCGGCCAGATGCTCGGCCGCGTGGAGGCGCAGGCGGCGCTTGAGCTCTGCGAGAGACGCGGCGGGCAAAGCGAAGCCGACAGCGAAGGCGTGGCCGCCGAAGCGGGTGAAGAGATCGGCGCAGGATTCGATGGCTGCGAGCAGAGCGAATCCATCGACGGAACGGCCGGAGCCGTGGGCCACTCCGTCTTCAACACTGATGACGATGGCGGGTTTGGCGGTGCGCTCGACCACGCGCGAGGCGAGGATGCCGATGACGCCGCGATGCCAGCCGTCGCCGTCGATGACGAGGAGGCGGTCGGCGGCGATTTCGGCATCGGTTGCGAGACGGGCTTCGATGGTGGCTAGAGCGGCAGCTTCGACGTCGCGGCGCTCGCGGTTGAGGCGCTCGAGTTTGGTGGCGAGCTCTGCGGCGCGGTGGGCGTCGCGCGTGGTGAAAAGCTCGATGATGTCGGAAGCCACGTCCATGCGGCCGGCGGCGTTGATGCGCGGTGCGAGGCGGAAGGCGACATCGAAGCCGGTAAGTTGTTTGGAGGCCGGATCGAGCGCGGCGGCGGCGAAGAGCGCACGGAGACCGGCGCCGATGGGACGGCGCAGCTCGCGCAGACCGAGTGCAGCGATGGTGCGATTTTCGCCGCAGAGCGGAACCGCATCGGCGATGGTGGCGATGGCGGCCATTTTGAGAAAGCTGGGGAGAGTCTTTTCGCGGGCGCGGGCGGGATCGCGGCGCTCGAGGAGCGCTTGGGCAAGTTTGCAGGCGATGGCTGCGCCGCAGAGGGATTTTTCAGGATACGCGCAGCCGGGCTGGTTGGGATTGAGGATGGCGAGCGCATCGGGAAGGGCGTCGTGCGCATCGGGCAAGTGATGGTCGGTGATGATGAGGTCGAGGCCGAGGCGGCGCGTGGTCTCAGCTTCAGCGAAGGCGCGCATGCCGGTGTCGACTGTGATGACAAGGCGGACGCCTTCGGCGTGGGCTGTTTCAAGGACGCTCGATTGCATGCCGTAGCCTTCGCGCAAGCGATGGGGAACGTGAAAGCGGGCGACGCCGCCGAGCATTTCGATTGCAGTTTTGAGAAGGACAACGGCGACGGTGCCGTCCACGTCGTAGTCGCCGTAGAGGAGCACGGGCTCGCGCGCGGCGATGGCGCGCTCGATGCGGTCGACGGCGGTGGACATGCCGAGCATGAGAAAGGGATCGTGGAGGTGGGCGGCCTCGGGATTTAGGAAAGCGAAGGCCTGGGCGGCGTTGGTGATGCCGCGCGTGACGAGCAACTCGGCCAGAACTGGTGGCAGGCGCGCTTCACGGGCGAGGACTTCGGATTGGTCGGGATGCGATTCTGCGAAGAGCCAGCGCTGGGGTGGCAGAGCCCGCTGCGCGATGTTGCTGTGATTCCCGGCCAGCGCGGCCCTGGCTAGATCGGCCACCGGCGCCTACTCGTCTTCGTCGTCGTGCGATTGAGCGTCGTCGATGACGATGTCGTGAAAGCTCTCGATGTTTTCAAGCAGCGACTGATAGCGCTCGTACCATTCTGTGGTGGTCTCGTGGAGAAAGACCACGCCCTGGTAGATGAAGCCGAGCTGAATGTAACCGAGCATGCCCGCGTACTTACGCAGCCACTTGGCCTCGACCAACTCCGAGACTTCTTCATCGGGGAAGTTCATTTCGCCGGCTTCTTCAACGAGGGCGTCGAGTTCCTCGCGCTCCAGTGTCATTTCGCTGAATGTGACAAAGGGAGCTCCCGCATGTTTGGCCATCTCAACAAAGTCTTTCCATGAGTCGGGATTGCCGCGGCCCTCCCAGAGGACGGAGGGGACGTCGTCTGTGACGTAGCCAGGGAGGCGGCTGAGGCCATGACCTTCAATAAAGGCCACCATGTCGTCTTTCAGCGAGAGGAGATTGTCGGTGCTCATAGTCAAGCACTCATTTTCGCAGATGGGGGTGGGCCGGGCGGTGGGAATCTTTTGGGGTTGAGGAGTGGTTGCAGCGGCTGGCTGGAAAGCTCGTGCGGGCCGGGCGGACGCCGAGGCGACGGCAAGGAATGACCGGAAAGATTACGCCGACTGGCGGAGGCGTTACTCTGGAAGGGTCCAACTAGAGGAGGATCGCAGCTTGCCAGCTTTTGAACGCCACGTCTTCGTTTGCCACAACATTCGCCCCGCCGATGCGCCGCGGCCTTCGTGCACCACCGATGGAAAGAGCGACCTGCACACGCGATTGCAGCAATTGAGCCGGGAGGCCGGGCTGGGCGCGAGGGTGCGGATTAATAAGTCCGGATGCCTGGACCAGTGCGAGCATGGGCCTACGGTGGTGGTTTATCCGGATGCCGTGTGGTATGGCAACGTGAGGCCGGAAGATGCTGAAGAGATTGTGCTGGAGCATTTGGTAGGCGGGCGGCCGGTGTCGCGGCTGCGGATAGCGGAGGAATGCATTAATACGAAGAGCTGCCCGCATCGGAGCTGAATGAAGCAGGGAACAGAAAGGCAGGGAACGAGGGAGCAAGTGAGCAAGGAAACAAGAAGGCGGGGAACAGGGACGTAGGGACTGAACTAAGGGCTTGGAGACGGAATTTGTGATGAAGCGCAGAGAGTTTTTGAAGGTGGCGGGAGCAGCTTCGGCGGCGAGCCTTGCGCAAGCAGCACTGGCTGCACCAGTCCGTGGTTACGCGATCGTCATCGATGCGCGCGACCCCGTGGCATCAACGCCGCCGGTGCGTTGGGCGGCGGAGCAACTGCGTAGCGCGCTGGCAGCAAAGGGCGCGTTGTGCATGGTCGTCGAATCCCCAGGGCAAATGCGAGCAGCAGCGATTCGCGTGTTTGTAGCAGGTGAGGGCTCGTCCCTGGCTGCCGGCTTTCCGCATTCTGGTTTGAAGCTTGGCGCTCCCGAAAGTCTCCGCTTCACCCCCGGAAGATGGGGGAATGCGCCGGCGCTTCTCGTCTCCGGAAGCGACGAGAGAGGATTTGTGTACGCGCTTCTTGAGTTGACGGAGCGGGTTCGCTTTGGCGCAGATCCAGCTCTGGCGTTTCACCTGACGAAAACGCTCGAAGAAAAGCCTGCGAACGAAGTGCGCAGTGTGGGTCGCTATTTTTGCAGTGAGACGGAAGACAAAGCGTGGTACTGGGACAGGGAATTCTGGCTCGGGTATCTGGATTTACTCGCGGCGAGCCGGTTCAACCGCTTTTGCCTTGCATTCGGACTGGAATACGACTTTCCGAAAGGCGTGACAAGCGATTATTTGCACTTTCCGTATCCGTATTTGGTGGATGTTCCGGGATCCGAGGTGCGCGTGATGCAGCTGGCGGATGCGGATGGAAAGGTGCTGGCTGAGCCGCGCATGGTGAGCGCGGAGGAACGGCAAAAGAACTTCGACGCGTTGCGCTTTATCGCGGCGCAAACCGCTGCAAGAGGGCTGGATTTCCAGTTAGGCATCTGGACACATGCTTACAAGTGGACCGACAGCCCGGACGCGTATCACCGCATTGAAGGGCTGACGCCGGAGACGCATGCTGCGTATTGCCGCGACGCGCTGGCGATCATCCTGAAGGAGTGCCCGGAGATCAAAGGGCTAACGATGCGGGTACATGGGGAGAGCGGAATTCCCGAGGGTAGTTACGACTTTTGGCAGACGCTGTTTGAGGCGATCATGGGCTGTGGGCGCACGATCGAGATCGACATGCACGCAAAGGGCGTGGACGAGAAGATGATCGACATTGCTGTGGCAACCGGCATGCCGGTGAAGCTGGGGGCGAAGTATTCCGCGGAGCACCAGAGCCTGGGTTACCAGCAGGCGGACATTCGCGCGATGGAGATTCCGAAGGCAGGGCACGAAGGCGAAGGTCCGTTCAGCCTGAGCTCAGGCACGCGCTCCTTTACTCGGTATGGGTATGCAGATTTTTTGAAGGCGGGGAGCAAGTACAAATTGTGGTTCCGGCTCTGGCCGGGAACGCAGCGGCATTTGCTGAGCGCCGACCCGGAGATGGCAGCGGCTTATGGAAGGACCGCACATTTTTGCGGGGCACTTGGACTGGATTTGATGGAGCCGCTGACTTTCAAGGGGCGCGAGGGTTCGGGGAAACCCGGCGGACGTTGCGCATACGCCGATGCGACGCTCACTCCCAAATATGATTGGCAGAAGTTCGAACTGTACTATCGCGTGTGGGGCCGGAAACTCTACGATCCCGATGCGAATGCGGAGGTGTGGCGGCGATGGCTGCGCAATGAGTTTGGCGCTAGCGCGATGGCTGTGGAGACGGCCGTGGCCAATGCGAGCCGGATCTTGCCGCTGCTGACTTCGGCACACCTGCCGTCGGCATCGAATCACAGTTTCTGGCCGGAGATTTATACGAACATGCCGATCGTGGTGGGCAGCGAGCCTTCGCCCTATAGCGATACACCGACACCGAGGTGTTTTGGGACGGTTAGCCCACTCGATCCGCAGACCTTTGGCACTATCGAAGCACACGTGACGGATGTTCTGGCGGGAAGTTCGAGCGCGAAGTACACACCGATTGAGGTGGCGCAATGGATGGAAGACTGTGCGGCGGCAGCGAGCGATGCGTTAGCCGAGGCGCACAGGAAGACGACGCGGGCCAGGTCGCCGGATTTCCGCCGGATGGAGGCGGATGTTCTGATCCTGGTGGGGCTGGGACGATTTTTCGCGGCGAAATTGCGGAGTGCTGTGCTGCTCGCAGTTTTTGAGGGATCGGAGGTTCCGCAGGCTGGAGTGTCGGCGGTGGACGAGTACCGGCTCGCCCGAGAGGCGTGGGGCGAAATGGCGACCCAGGCTGCGACCGTCTACAGCAAGGACATTACATATGGAAGCACGCCGATACGGCGCGGACATTGGAGCGACCGGCTCGCATCCATAGACAAAGATATCGATGCGCTTGCGGAGCTGGTGCGCGGCGCGCAAACGGGAGCCATGTCGACCCCGAACACGAGGAGCGCCATTGATGCCGCAACTGGGAGGCCAGGTCGTCCCTCAATTGAGAGCGCGCACACGCCTCCAGCGACTTTTCAGGCTGGGGCACCACTGACGATTTCAATTTCGATTCCCCAACAGATCGTGGAAGCTGCGGTGGCGTCGATTGCTGTGCGCTATCGTCATGTGAATCAAGCGGAACGATGGCGGCGGATGGAGATGCAGGCGAACCAGGATATTTTCACGGCGGAGATTCCGGCGGAGTATACGCAGACGGAGTATCCGCTGGAGTATGCCTTTGAACTGCGCGCGAAAAGCGGAGCAGCATGGCTGGAACCGGGGTTCAATGCCACGCTTTCGAATCAGCCGTATTACACGGTGATGAGGAGAGGCTAACGTGCAGGCCGATCAGGCGGCCAGTTGTGGCACCTAAGTGGGCCGGGTCCTGCAAAACGATGCCGATTGTGCCGGTTGCGGGGTGTACAGGCAGCGGGGCGGTGCGGTATCCTGACGATTAACCCATGATTTTTTCTCGCGACTACATTGGGTATCTCGCCCGCCGTACGGTCAAGCACCTGATTGACGCCAAGATGATCACCACCAGCGAACGGAAGGTGACGGAAGAGCGTGTCAACATGGCGCTGCTGGAAGAGCTGTCGCTGGAGGACCGCATCAACGAAGAAGTGCGGGTGATTCTGGAGGCGTACTCCGACGAGATGCGCAAGAGCGGGGCACAGTACGCGGAGATGTTCAAGAAGGTGAAGACCGAGCTGGCGAAGAAGTACAAGGCGGTGCTATGAGGATCAGCCGCGACAAGCTAAACAAGCTGGCCCACACGGTGGCCGACACACTGGCCGAGATTGATCAGGTGGGATTCCTCGAAGATCGCAATACCATCCGCCAGGAGGCGCGCAAGGAACTGGAGGTTCTGCTCACTGAAGAGGCTCGGATTGACACAGCGGCGCGGCTGAAGATCGCCAACCAGCGAAAGATTATCCTGGAAGGCTCGCAGGAGTGGGACATTCTATATCGCAAGTACTACAACGACGAAGTGCGGAAGCTGGGGATTTGAGCGGCTTGCACGGCGCTCGCGCGGCTTTGGCAGTGAAGCGGGTTTTTGTTAAAGTAGGGAAGTACCCTTCCGTTGTTTCTCCGCAACCAAGTGGCGCTATCGTCTAGGGGTTAGGACGTGAGATTCTCAATCTTAAAACCCGGGTTCGATTCCCGGTAGCGCTACCAGAGATTTGACGCTAAAGCCCGCTATTTCAGCGGGCTTTTCGTTTGCCGCGTAATGGAGTCCAGCAACGCATTGACAGTTGCCAAGGAAGCTGCGTGCGCGGCGGGAAAGGTCTGGAATCAGGAGACGCGCGCGCGATCCGGCTCCAGTCGCTGGGAAGTGCGGAGACTTGAAGCACGCACCACAAGATGGGGCGCGACCAACGCGTTCTTGAAACGCGCAGGCGCCTTTCCCTGGGCAAGTTTCAGGGCAACTGTCGCTGCAGTCTTTCCAATCATCTTGCTGTTCTGATCGACTGAGGAAAGCGGCACGCGGAGAAAATCAGAGTACGACAGATTCCCGCAGCCAACCACGGCAATGTCTTCCGGAACGCGCAGCCCGGCGTCGAGAATCGCGCGCATCGTTCCCAACGCCACTGGATCATTGAAACAAAAGATTCCATCCGGCCGGCTTTTGCTCGCAAGCAGCTTCACCGTCGCGGTGTAACCGGCCTTATCGCCTACATGATCTCCTGACGGGCCGATCGAAACGACATGGCCCGGCAGCGGAGCCATTTGGTGCGCGGCCAGCGCCTGCCTGTACCCCTCGAGGCGTCCGATGGCTGTGCTGATCTCCGGCCCACGCACATGAGCAATGCGCCGGCATCCCTGTTCGATGAGGTGCGTCGTGGCCAGCACACCCACCGCTGTGTCATCCACTCCCACAAAGTTCGATTCGAGTCCTGCGAACCGCCGGTCCAGCAAAACGAAAGGAATCCGCTGTTCTTCGATCCGGCGAAAGCTCTCCACTGTCCACTGCGCCGAGGCGATCAGCATCACGTCTACGCGGCGCGCCAGCAGTTGCGCAATTTCTTCCTGCTCTAAAGCCGGATCCTCATCGGAAGAAGAGATGAAGAGGCTATATCCCTTCTTTCGAACTTCAACAGAGATTTCCTTGGCAATTTGCGCAAAGAATGGATGCAGCAAGTCCGGCACAACGAGGCCGATGGTCCAGGTTCTGCCGGTGATGAGTGAGCGCGCGGCAAAGTTGGGCTGGTAATTCAGCTCCTTCATCCGTTTCAGGACACGTTTACGCGTTTTCTGGCCAATGTCCGGATGATTGCGCAGAACCTTCGAGATGGTCACGACTGACAGGCCGAGATCCTGGGCGATATCTTTCAACCTTGCAACCATTGATCCAGCGCCTCCAACAGTAGACTAGCTTTTGACCGAGAGCATACTAACTCATGATTTGAGTTTATATAAGAGCCAAAGGGAGACCTCCGGTTCGTGAATACCTGCAGTAAGGTGACACTGCCAATCGATCTTGAATTCAGGCATGCCGCAGCGTGGCATGAGGATGCGGGCCATTCGCCAAAATGTCTGCTGATCCCATGGTGCGCCCTTGGCCGCGGGAATGATACTTTGTGTGTTAAAGCTAACGATGACGACTCCATGACGGTATTTGGAGCCGTATTTTGGGAAGAAGACCAATGTCGGACCAATCCACTCGCAGAGACTTCCTGGGCGCAATGGCGAGCGCAACTCTTGCCGGCGCATGGCCAAAATCTCTCGACATGCTTGCTTTGCAACAGAACGCTGTTCCAGCCCGGCCCAACATCGTCTTCTTTCTCATCGATGATCTCGGCTACGGCGATCTGGGTTGCTATGGCAACACCTTTTGCGAAACGCCCAACATCGACCGGCTGGCGCGCGAAGGCATGCGATTCACGAATGCTTACGCGAGCGCACCGGTTTGTTCACCCAGCCGCGCGTCGATCCTGACCGGCCAATGGCCCGCGCGCCTTCATCTTACGCAGTGGATTCCGGGCGTCGTCTATCCACATAAGAAACTGCGCGACGCCGCGAGCTTGCTGCATCTCCAAACCGGCGTGCCCACGCTCGCCGAGGAATTGCGGCGCTCAGGATATCAGACCGCGTCCATCGGCAAATGGCACCTCGGCGGCGATGGCTATCTCCCGGAGGACTTTGGCTTCGACGTCAACGTCGCCGGCGATCTGCATGGGCGTCCGCCCTCTTATTTCGGCCCTTTTCATTTCCATAATCTAAGCGGCTACACAAAAGATGACTATCTCACTGACGTGCTTACTGAGAAGATGGACGCGTATGTGCGGCAAGCTGCCGCAAAAGGGCCATTCTTTCTTTACATGGCCGAGTATTCCGTACACATTCCGCTGGAAGCCAAGATTGCGATGATCGAAAAGTACCGCAGGAAAAATGGCGGCAAAGATGAGCCCGACCCGGTTTACGCCGCAATGATCGAGAGCACCGATCTCGCACTGGGCAGCTTGCGTGCTACTCTGCAGCGCGCCGGAGTTGCAGCGAACACGGTCATCATCCTCACTTCAGACAACGGTGGCGTCGGGTTCCAAGGCCGAAATCTGCATCGCATCGCAAATAACGGCGGCCTGCGCGCGGGAAAGGGTTTTTTGTACGAAGGCGGGATCCGCGAACCGCTGATCGTGCGTTGGCCCGGGGTCACGCGTCCAGGCAGCCTCTGCGATGTTCCAGCCATTGGCGCAGACTTTCTACCCACACTCGCGCATTTGGCTCGCGCCGGTGCAGCGCCTCAGCCCTGCGATGGCATCGACATCGGCGGTCTTTTCAAGGGAGAAAACGCACCAACACGTGACACGCTTTACTGGCACTATCCGCATTACAGTGACCAGGGCGGCACGCCGTCCGGCGCCATCCGAGAGGGCGACTGGAAACTGATCGAATTCTTTGAGGACTCTCACGTCGAGCTTTACAACCTTGCTCTCGATCCCGGCGAGCAATACGACTTTGCCTCAAGCTTCGCGCCCAAAGCCGAAGATTTGCGCCGCAAGCTTGAGAGCTGGCGTGCGACTGTCAACGCGGCCATGCCAACCGCTAACCCTGACTATGACAAGGCGCTTGCTTCCGCACCCAGAGGCCCCAGAGGATGCAGCTCGGTGCGATCTGCCGACTGCCTCGAGGACTGAATCACTCACTACCGAACTGTGCTCCTCATGTCATCGCCGATTGAGCAAAAAGGTTACGCGCACATCACCTTCTTGTACGCGACCTGGAACTTCTTCATTTCGTCAGCAGTTCCCACCGTAACACGAGCATAGTTGGGCCAAGCGGGCCAAACGCGCCCGATGAAGACGTTCTCCTTGCGCATGGCCATAACGACTTCCATGGCCGGCCTGCCGGTATCGACCATGAAGCAGTTGGACACCGAAGGCACGTACTTGTAATTGTTCTTTTCAAGGAAGTTGAATGTATCCGCGCGGACCTGGCCGATGATTGCGCGGCGCGACGGGACCAGATCCTTGACATCCAAGCTGGCCGTGGCTGCAACCATTCCGGTAATGGGCATCATGGTGGCGCCCCAGCCACTGAGTTTATTCATCAGGTCAGGGCGCGCGAGTGCCGCGCCGGCACGAAGGCCTGCCATGCCATAGATCTTCGAGAATGTCCGCAATATGACGACCTCCTTGCCTTGAGCCACCAGATCGGAGTTGAAGGGCGCTCCGGCGATGTGCGTGTAGGCTTCGTCGATCATGATCACCGAGCCCTCAGGCTTGTTGGCTACAAGCCATTCGATTTCGGATTTTGGGGTCAGCGTCCCAGTGGGATTGTTGGGGTTACAGATGTAAAAAAGGCCGGCGGTCTTGCTGGCGGCGGCCATGGCTTTTACATCGTGAGCATATGTTGAGGTGAGAGGAACCTTGATGACCGGCGAGCCGATGAAATTTGCGGCTCGCTCGACAGCCTCGTAGCCCGGATCGCCAGTGACCAGCGGCCGTGTGGGCGAAGTAAAGGCCAGCACGGATTGATGCAAAGCGGGACTGGACCCAACAAAGATGCGCACGGAGTCGAGATCGAGGCCTTCCTGCGCGGCCAATGCGCCCTGCAGTTTATCCGTCTCGCTGTAGAGATAGCGTCCGCCCTGGGCAACAATGTTGTGCACTGCCTCCATTGCTTCAGGGCAAGGGCCCAAGGGGTTTTCATTGGCGTTTATCATTACGGCGCCTGGGGGTGCGTCGGTGATCTTGGAGAGTTGCGCCATCGCCGGCTCGTCGTAGAAGGGCATAGAGGAGGCTCCCGCAACCATGGCCGCGAGCCGGAAGAAGCTGCGGCGCGTGAAACCCCGATACAATAGCTCGCTTTCCTGTTCCTTATTCAGGATCCCTGTCATGCGTTTCTCCTCTGCGAGTCCGCGCGCCTGAGAGGGGCATCAGCGGCGGCTCGCGTGAATCGTTCAGTTAGTCATATGCGGACTCGCACGGGCGAGCCGCCAAGGCTGATGAAAACTCCTACCGAACCAGCGAACCAATTGTGGTTCATCCGAGATCAGAAAGCACTGTGAAATTTGTTGATAGTGCGTATTTGGCGCAAGCCAGTTGCGGGCGCTCCAAAGGGAAGATCACGCGATGTTCCAAGCATGACCCAATTCGGAAAGAAACTCAATACCTGATGGATAAATATAGGCCACCGATTGATGTCCTCGAGGTTCGCTTGCGGTCGAGTAAGGGCTTTGCCTAGCGTGGACTGAAGCACGCGAACTAGGGCTATTTTGTTGGGCAATAGCACCGGGTCCGGAACTGGCGCCCGCATAATGGAGAGGTGCAAATACCATTTGGTGCGCGAACTCGAATGATGCTGTGCGCGGTGAGGTTATGCCTTTTGGTTGTGTTGGCGCAGCCGGCGCCTTGCGCGGCGCAAGAGCAGGCGATTCCGATCGGCTTGGATGCTTACCGGCAGTGGGATCGCTGGCCCGAGCAGCGCATCGGAATGCGCGCTTATATGCGCAGTACATACGATCGGAGTGGAGGCAACGAGAACGCCGATGCGTCTCACTTTCTGTATCAGCTAGGCGACGATTTCAACGTGACGCTTGACGTGGAAGGGCCGGGCATCTTGGTTTTCAGCCGCTATAACCATTGGCATGGCAGCCCCTGGCATTATGTCGTCGACGGAAAAGACCATGTAGTTGAGGAGACGACCACTGCTGATCCGCTGCACCCGGACCCGGCATCTAAAATTTCACCCGCGGCTGCGTTCCCGACTGAATTAAACCCAGCGTGGATGATCACGAAAGGCTCCGATCTGATCTGGACGCCGATTCCCTTCGAGCATAGTTTTCAAATGGCTTACGGGCGGACGCATTATGGCTCCGGCTACTATATTTTCGACAAGTTCGTCCCAGGGACTTCACTTTCTGAGCCGATTCGCTCGTGGGATGAAAGCCGATTGCCCGAGGATGTGCTGGATCTGATCGAAGAGTCTGGCACCGATATTGCGCCAAAATCCGGCGTGAAAGAGTTGAGCGGCACAGTCGATATTCCCGCTCGCGGGTCTGCGCAGGTGGTCAGGCTGCGCGGGAAAGAGGTCATTCGTGTTCTCAGGTTTTCCATTCCTCGATCGGAAGCGACGGCTTTCGAGAGGGCGCGCTTGCGCGTGACCTGGGACGACCGGAAACAACCATCGATCGATGTTCCCATCGCTTTGTTTTACGGCGCCGGCACGCTTTTCAATCGTGATGACCGCGAATACCTGGTCAAAGCATTCCCGGTGAGCATCCGCTTTACAAAAGACCGGATCGTGTTGGCCTGTTACTTCCCCATGCCGTTCTTCAAATCGGCGAGCATTGAGCTTGAGGGCGCAGGCACGCCGGTGGATGGAGTGCAATGGGCGCTGCGCACTGTGCCGGAGGACGAGCCCCCGAATCGGCTTGCCTACTTCCATGCGACGTATGAGGACATTTCGCATCCCGTGCCGGGGCAGGACATGACGCTGCTCGATACGCGCGGAACTGAAGGCGCCGAAGATTGGTCAGGCAGCTTTGTTGGGACTTCGTTCATTTTTTCGCATGATGCACGGCTCAGCACGCTTGAGGGCGATCCGAGATTCTTTTTTGACGACAGCCAGACTCCGCAAGCGCAAGGCACGGGAACCGAGGAGTGGGGCGGGGGTGGCGACTACTGGGCGCGCGGAATGTACACGAGCCTTCCGTTTGTCGGGCATCCTGTGGGAGCGCCCATCGACTGCACAAGGAATTCGCCGGAGCGGCAGAATTGCGATCCAGGTGAGGCGCCAGCCATTTTCAACGACGAAGACAAGATCGAGTCGGCATACCGGTTTCTTCTCGCAGATCTGATGCCCTTTGGGAAGAATGCAGTAATCCGCATGGAACACGGCGGGACAGACGAATCAAGCGAACACTACGAGACCATCGCCTATTGGTATGGCCTGCCGTCGCCGTCGATGGTGGAGACGGATCGGTTGCAGATTGGGGATCCTGGGGATGAACGCGCACATGGCTACCAATCGCCGCAAGCTTCCGCACCGTACACGATTTCCTCGCGATACGAATGGGGGGTGGACACGATTAACGGCAAAGAAGTGATTCCCGAGACCAAAGACACGGGCCGTACGACTACGACGACGTCAGAATTCCGTTTGCGGATTCGGGCGGACAATCTCGGCGTCATGATCCGACGGAAGCTTGACTACTCGTTTCCTGACCAGCGAGCAAAGGTTTATATTGCCGCCGATCGCGGGTCGGAATGGAAATTTGCGGGTATCTGGTATCTGGCTGGGTCCAATTCATGCGTGTACTCGCATCCGCGCTCGGAACTCGGACCAGCAGAGCATACAATCGAGACTTCAAATCGCCGGTTTCGCGACGATGAGTTTCTTGTAGGGCAAGATCTGACGCGCGGCAGGAGGAGCATCCGGGTGCGGATCGAGTTCACTCCGGTCAATCGACCGCTGTTTCCCGGCGCGCCGATGCATGCCGAGGCATGGAGCGAAATCAACTACACAGCATATAGTTTTGTGAACCCAAGAGGCCGGTGGTGAAGCGCCGATTGCAGTTGAAGCGTGCCTGACTGGGAATGTCTTGGTTTGGGTTGAAGCAGACTCTGTCGCCTTGCACGGTGGCGGCATGGGGAGTGGCTGGCACCGCTGGGATTAACTTTTTGCTGTGCTACAATCGCGCCATGGAATTCGAGGGAACTCAAGTGCGTTCACGGTGATTCCTCGCCGGGTATCCCATTGATTTCACAATCAGATCAGCTGGACGTTACCCATACGTTAAATGGCACTGAATCGGCCAATGATGGGCTTGATCCACAGGAGTGCCTCGCAGAGATTGACCGGCTGGTTTCCAGCAGTGTCTTCCTTGGATCTGAAGCGCTATGCCGGTTGTTGCGATATATCGCGCAGCACACGTTATCCGCCCCTGCAGAACATCTAAAGGAATATCAGATTGCGACGGAAGTTTTGGATCGCGCGGCCGATTTCGATCCGCAGGCTGATTCGTGTGTTCGCGTGCAAATGGGCCGACTACGATCGAAACTGGAACAATACTATGATTCGACCGGCGCGCACGACGCGATTCTGGTGAGTGTACCGAAAGGCCGGTACATCGTTACGTTTCATCGAAGGACTCCGGACACAGAGCCAATTACGGAACCGCAGGCAGAGTCAATCACAGAGTCAGCGATTGGGGCAGTAACAGAACCGATGTTTGGGCCCGCTACAGAAGATTCTGTTGCCGGGCATCGATCGCCCGAGAAACCAGCGAATCTTCGCCGCGTAGTGGTTGTATTGGCAATTCTGGTAGGGCTGTTGACAACAACCAACGCACTGATTCTTGTCTTCGGCCCCACGCGGGCCAATATCTCAAGCAAACCCAGCAGCGTTCATCAAGCGCTTCCGGCGACTCAAATCTTTTGGAGTCCATTTGTGTCGGGACCGCAGGAACCGTTTGTCGTATTCAGCAACGCCGATTTCGTTGGGACTGCTCTGAATGGCATGCGCTATTTCGATCCCGCCCGGGACTCCTCCGATCAACTGCAGCAGCATTACACGGGAATTGGGGAGGTGATGGGAGTGCTGGCGCTGGACCGGCTCTTCCAGCAAGAATTCGCGCGAGCGTTTCATGTCAAGCGGAGCGGCTTATTTACGCTTGATGATGCACGCGACAATAACCTGATTTTTGTTGGATCCCCGACCGAGAATCTTACTCTGGCGGAGATTCCCAATACCCGTGAGTTCATCTTCAAGAAGTTGGCTACGGGCCCCAATCGTGGCGAACAAGTGGTGGTCGATGTACATCCCAAGGCGGGCAGCAGCGGCGTGTACCTTCCCACTCCAAGGGGACGACCCATGACCGACGATTATGCGGTCATTGCATTGATGCGGGGGCTCGACCCATCGCGATGGACACTCATTCTTGCCGGCGCCTCGACTGTGGGCACCGAGGCGGCTGTCGAATACGTTTGTGACGACAAGACTGTTCAAGAGATTCTTGGAAAGCTGAAGATTTCGAGCGGTACAGGCATGAGGCCGTTTGAAGCGCTGCTGAGGGTCAAGATCGCGAACGACGTGCCTCTGGAAACGGAGTTGCTGGCCGTTCGTGCAACAAACTAAATTCCGGCGGTCGACTCATCTGCATTTGGCGCTAAAATCAATTTCGAGGAACTTCGCTGCGGCGGACTTTCAATGAAGGTCATTTTTGATAGAACCGACCGTGCCATAGGCTGACCCCACCGGGGCACTCGAATTTCGATGGTCAAGCGATCCATTTCAAGCGCATTCACTTGTGGAGTGGCGGAGCGTGACAATCGCGCCGTTTGCAGGAGAATTCGTTCCCGATCCAAGCACGCCACGAAGTATTACAATCAATGATCCTCATCATGCTGAGCGAAGAATGCTCCAGCGCGGCCATTTAACGTTTTGGTAACGCGCAAACAATATCTTATATATCAATTCGTTACGTCGCTTAACCGGTCAGGTGGTTGGAGTCACGTGGCCGGAACTTCACGAAGCCAATCACGTTCACTATGATTTCGTGCGGTTGAAGCTTGGGCGGCATTACGTAAGCTGTTCCGCCCGAGTTTTACAGGATCGGAACAGAATGCGCTACGAAGCGATTCCGTCGGGTAGTACGGAGTCGGACCGCGAAGGCGTGTCATTTCCGAAGGGGCCTTCCTATGAAGAGGAGGAGGAGCCGCGCAATTCAACACCGCGTTATGACTACTAATGGAGGCATCACATGAAGGTAAGTCACACGAAATCAATGCGCATTGCCGGCAAAAGCGCTGCTTTGACAAGTCTTAAGGTCGTCTGCTCATTGCTGTTCGGGCTGTTGCTGGCCAATCCGGCGTGCAGGGCCCAGCTAACGACCACTGGATCGATCAGCGGCACGGTTCTGGATCAATCCGGTGCAATTGTGCCAGGCGCGAAGGTGAGCATCACGGAGATCGAGAACGGAAGCGTCACCCGGACCGTCTCAAACTCCGCGGGCAACTTCTTTCAGGTCGGGCTGGAGTCAGGTCATTATGACGTCGCGGTGTCGATGGCCGGATTCGCTACGTATCGCGAAACGAACATCTACATTGAGCCCATGGCCACGTACACCGTCCGCGCCACGTTAAAGCCGAGCAGCGTTGCGACGACAGTGACAGTGAGCGGGACTGAGGCGCAGGTGCAAACTGTGACCGCGGAGATTTCGAGCACGGTTTCAGGCGAGGAAGCGCAAGAGCTCCCGCTGAATGGCCGCAACTTTGAGCAACTTGGCTCGCTTATGCCAGGGGTCATCAACAGCTCGCCGGTGGCAACGATGGGCACTGGCGGATACAGCACAACCAATACACTCGTCATCAATGGCGGTACTTTGACGAATCCGGGCGGATCGGGCGAGACGGGAGCCATCTACTATCTGGACGGGCTCTGGATCTCTTCCAATGTCGTGCACGACGAAAACATCGTGACGCCCAATCCGGACGAGATTACTGAAGTAAAGGCGATGCAGAACAACTACAGCGCCCAGTACACATTGATGGGCGCCAGCACGGTAGTGGTAGAGACCAAGAGCGGAAGCGAATCATACCACGGAGGAGCGTGGGAATTTCTGCGCAACACGGACTTGAACGCGACGCAATATTTCAGCAAGTCGCCGACGGCGATGAACTGGGACATCTTTGGATATAACCTGGGCGGGCCGCTTTACATCCCGAAGATTTACGAGGCCGGCAAGAAGAGGACATTTTTCTATTTCAATCAGCAATGGGTGAGACAGAAAGCCGGCACGCAGGCCACGGGCCAGGATCCGCTGGCGACTATGCGCGGCCAAGGGACGCCGGGTAACGAGCTCTTATTTCCAGGGACGAGTGCATCACCTGTTGCGGGTATTGGTGGTCCCTATGGCATCGCGTTTCTTACAGACCCCAACTTGCCTGCCGGGCACTGCAGCTCGAAGACAAATGATTCTTCCTGCTTTCAGCAAGATGCGAGCGGGAACTGGATCATTCCTGCGAATCGGGTGGACCAAACCACTCTCGCGCTGTTGAACGCTGTGGCGCCGCTCCCGAACGACCTCACGGGCGGCACCTACAGTGCGACGAGTTCGGCCACTGATTACCTCAATACCAACCCAAATGACACGAACCAAGTGGATCTATTAGGCAAGGTGGACCAAATTATCACGCCCAAGCTTCGGCTCACCGGCGAATACATGGTGGAGGAACAGACCTTTATTGGTGCCAACGCCGCGCGTTTCGGTGCTCCCTGGTCGACGAACTGGGATCTCTTCGAAACGGATGACCAAGCATTTCAAACCCGGTTGACGCAGATTCTTTCATCGACCATGACGAACCAGACGAGCGCCTCGATCGGTCTCTTCGACGGGAACCACGATTTTGGCGGCATCCACTTGATCAATCAAGTTCCCGGCTATAACCAGACGCTACCGTACACCGGTGCTGCGTTGATGAATTACCTGCCGAGCGTATCCCTGTCTCAGAGCTGGTCAAAGTTTGCAACCGGGTCGTCCTACATTGTTCCTCGCGCCACAGAACTTCACGACACGATCACAGACGACTGGAGCTGGTCGCACGGGAAACATTTTCTGCAGGCGGGCGGCACCATGTTCTGGGGCACGGAGCGGCATTGGTCGTGGCCGAATACCCCGCAGGGGTTCTGGACCTTCACCGGCACGTTCACAGGCAACGCTATGCCTGACTTTTTACTAGGCAAGGCGGCCACATTCTCGCAGGGCAACAACGGCGTGCGGACTTACGCACACTACAAGATTGCCTCGCCGTACGTTGAGGACACGTGGAAAGCCACGCGGCGCCTGACCGTCTCAGGCGGCCTGCGTTACTCCTATATGCCGTGGCCAAGTGAGCAGACGGGCTACATGGTTGATTTCAATCCGGCGCTGTTCAGCTCGAGCCAAGTACCCGCCATAACCGCCGCCGGCGTGATCACATCGGCTAGCTCAGCTTACAACGCGACGAATGGACTCATCCTCAACGGCCAGGGTGGTGTTCCACAGAATCTTTCGGACGCGAAGAAGAATTATTGGGGGCCCGTATTTGGATTTGCGTGGGATCTGTATGGCAACGGCAAGTCATCGCTCCGCGGCGGTTATGGGCTCACTTATTATGCAACTGCAGGAGAAGGCTGCGCTGAGGGAGGGTGCGTCGGATATCCGACTCTTCTGGCTGTCAACCTGGGCGCATCCAATTTCGACAATCCTGCCGGCAGCGCCACACCGGCAACTGTGCCTGCAGAGGCGGGCGAGGACTTGCAGAACTACAGAGCGAGTCACATCCAAACTTACAGCCTGAGCCTGCAGCAACAATTTGGAGCGAGCTGGATCGCGTCGATTGCCGGCGCAGGGAGCATGCAAGGAGCTGGAAGCAGCTCAACCAATATCAACCAGGCTCCGCCCACAACCGTGAGTGGCGTGGCGTACGACTTCAACCCAAATCTCAATACATCATCGTACGTGAACGCGTACTATGCGCCTTACCAGGGGTATGGAAACATCACATACTTTGCGAATATCGGCTTGGCCAATTGGAATGCGCTTGAGGCCAGTTTGCAGCATCGCACGACAAAGAATCTATATCTGACTTCGGCGTTCACCTGGGCGCACGGTTTGGATAACTACGGAGGATTCCAAAACTCTCGCAATATAGAGGCAGCTTACGGAAATGCCGGCAACGATATACCTCTGGTGTTTACCGCGAGCGCTATTTACTATTTCCCGCGGCTGGAGCATTCGGGGATTCTGATGCGAGAGGCGTTGGGGGGATGGCAGCTCTCTGATATGACTACTATACAAAGCGGCGGCACAGGCTCGTTGTCGTTAAGCACTTCGAATAACGGCCTAGCGTCGCGACCCAATCAGGTTGCTTCCATTTCCTATCCGAAACAGTGGCGATCTGGATACTGGTTCGCCGGACCAGGCGGCGCGTCGCCCGACAATTCCTTCGTCCAACCCGCCAAGGGTTATTTCGGAACAGTAGGCAATGGGACGATCAGGAACCCCGGTACGGAAGTCTACAACATGGCCCTTTACAAGACGTTCGCATTCACGGAGCGAGTACATATGCAGTTCCGCGCGGAATTTTTCAATGTTTTCAACCACTCGAACCCGAACGGACCCGGAATGGGATTTACGCCCACTTCAGCATCGTTTGGCGTGGTCAGCGGTGAGAAGGAAGCGCGTGAAGGGCAAGGATCGCTGAAGATCACATTTTAAGAATGTGTCAGCGCCGTGGGACAGCAAAAGGATTTTCTGCGCAAGCACGTCTTATGCAGGCGTTTCGGTGGAAGCGCCTGCACTTGATTCATCACGCCACGCTCTTCAACTTCTCGCTCACCAGCTCGCACAGTCACGTAGATTAGAATTCGCAGAGCGCAACTCGTTTACATCGAAGTGTGGAACGAGGCGACAACCCGCTAATGGAACGCGCGTAAAAGTCACCCCATCAATCGAGCTATCGCAGTGCAACGGAGTGGAGCAGGTTGAATCAGCGGCTTCTTGAACTTACGATGAAAACCTCAGTAAGAATTGCTTCCGTATTGGCCTTGTTTGTGCTCTGCGCGTACGCTGTGGCGCAACCGGCGGACAGCGCCATGAAGGTGTTTCAGTTGGGCGTATTCGACGGAGCATCGAACGAGTTTGCGCAAGGCACACCCGGTGCGGTAGTCGAGGCGGATGCGAACAGTGCGGAACCCACGGCGGAGTGGTACGGGAGCCAACCGGCAACGGTGCTGGGCGCTGTCTCCGCGGGTAGTGAAGCCGTAGCTGCAGCGCCGCGCGCGATCCGGTTCTCGATCTCGAGTAAGCCCGCAGGGGCATACCGGATGCATATCGCGGTTTTGATCGAGAGCCGCAGCGTTCCCGCACTGCGCATCTGCATTGACGAAAGATGCGGAATGTTCTACCTGGAATCGCCCCTTTATGCGCATATGGGCGACTCGGATGATACGTTCCAATCGGTCCATGCGCCGGCGGACGTGGCGTTCACATTTCCCGGCAGTTATCTTCACGCCGGCGAAAACAAGATTGCGTTTCAGGTGATTGAGGAAAAGGATCAGGCCGTTCAGGGAGCGGACCTGACCTACGACGCTGTTGAGCTGGATCAGGCGCAAGCATCGGAACTTGCAGGCTCGCCTGCCGCCGCGATTGTTCCCACTGTCTTCTATCAGGGCCAGCCGGGGAGCTTGAAGGAAGTCGTGGAGGTGTACGTGCGGAGGGGCGAGCGGCGCGGACCAGATAGGAGCTTGCAGCTCACACTTGGCGGACACCAGTATGACGCGAAGCTCGCCGAAGACGAGGATTTTGGTGAACAAAGGATCGATTTTTCAATTCCTGAGTTTGCCGCGGGGACGAGTGCACATCTGGAGTGGATGATCGGCGGGAAAAAGCTCAACTTCGAGCAGCTGATTGACCCCGGAAAGAAGTGGACGCTTTTGCTGGTTCCCAACATTCATCTCGACGTCGGCTACTCCGATTACCAGCCAAAGGTTGCGGCGATTCAGACACAAGCCATGGACGAAGGAATGGATCTGGCGGAGCGTTATCCGGGATTCTGCTTCAGCGTTGACGGCTCGTGGGATCTTGATGAATTTATGAAGACGCGCTCGGCAGCAGATCAGCAGCGAGCGATTGCGGCGATGAAGGGCGATAAGCTATTCATTCCGGCGCAATATGCGGACCTGCTTACTGGTTTCCCTACCGCAGAGGCGCTCATTCGGTCGCTCTACGCGAGCGCGCAGTTCAGCCGCCTACACGGGACTCCGTTCAACTACGCGAGCATCGCCGATGTGCCATCGTATTCGTGGTCGTATGCTTCCATTCTGGCGTCTGCGGGGATTCCATATTTTGTTGCCGGTCCGAATGGACATGAAACGCGCGCTCCGGTTCTGCTGCAGGGGCGGCTGAATGAAAACTCGCCGTTCTGGTGGGAGGGGCCAGACGGGGGCAAGGTTTTGTTCTGGTATGCGCGACACTACTGGGAGGGCGGAATTCTCTTCGGCGTGCCACCTGAGGTGAATGCCGGGCGGCAGACAGTCCCGATCTTTCTGAAGAGTTATGAGCATCCCGGTTATCGCGCGGATTCCGTCATTCTTTTCGGCACACAGCAGGAGAACACCGACCTGTTCCCGCGGCAAGCAGAACTAGCAAGTGATTGGAACCAGAAATTCGCGTATCCAAAATTGGAGTATTCCGGCTTCGCCGCTGCGATGAAAAACATCGCCCAGCAGTTTGGAGATAATTTGCCGACGGTAAGTGGGGACGGCGGACCGTATTGGGAGGATGGAATTGCGTCCAATGCGCGCGCAGCGGCGATGGAGCGGCGGAACGAGAGTCGCGCGCCTTCTGCAGAAAAACTGGCGACGCTCTCGGCGCTGGTGAATCCGCGCCTGACGCCTGACAAGTCCGCACTGGACCGGATGTGGACGAATATCGTGCTGATGGATGAGCACACCTGGAACTCGCATGACAGTGTCTCCGATCCAACCAGCGAGGAGACAGCGCGGCAGTCGAAGGTGAAGGAGATGTATGCGGTCAATGCGCGACAGATTGCTGATTTTGTCGCACGCAACAGCATGGCAGGCATAGCGAATTCGATTTCCGCAGGCCGGGGCAGCCTGATTGTATTTAACACGCTCAATTGGAAGAGGAGCGGGCTCGTAAGCTTTGATTTGCAAAAAGGCCGCGAGATTGTTGATCCCGCCACAAGTGCACCGATTCCATTTGAGGTAGTTCACAAAAGCGCACGCCTAGATCGGGTTCGATTCATGGCTACCGACGTTCTGGCATTCGGCTACAAGGTATTCGTTCTGCGGCCGTCGAAGCAGGCGTCGCCGGCGCCCGAGGTCACCCAGGCAACGATGCTGGAGAGTCGCTATTATCGCGTGGAGCTCGACCCGGCGAGCGGCGCAGTGCGAAGTATTTATGACAAAGAATTGCGACGCGAACTCGTGAACCAAGAATCACCTCACAGATTCGCGCAATATCTCTACGTCTCCGGCGGCGACCGGAGACCGAACACGCTGCTGCAATATCGCACGGTGAAACTCGAGCCAAAGCTGCAGATCGACGGAGCGCACGATGGACATTTGCTTTCAGTTACGCGAACGCCGTATGGCGCGGTTGCGCGAATCGAGTCCACTGATACGAATACACCGGAGATCACAACTGAAATCCGCCTTTTCGAAAATGAAAAGAAGATCGAGTTTATTGAGGAGATCGACAAGAGGGCGGTGACGAGCCGCGAGGCAGTCTACTTTGCGTTTCCATTCGCGATGGATCATCCGCAATTTCAATACGAAATTCAGACGGGCGTCGTAGACCCGGCCCGAAATATGTATCCGGGCGCGGGACACGACTGGTTCAACGTGCAGCATTGGGTTTCTGTGCAGCAGGACGGAATCTCGGCAACCGTTTTACCGCTGGATACGGCTTTGGCGACGCTGGGCGACATTTATCGCGGCGCATGGCCCGACCACTTCGGCGCTCGAGCGGGAACGATTTACTCTTTCGCGATGAATAACTACTGGAGCACAAACTACGACGCCGAGCAAGGCGGGCATGTGCGCTTTCGGTATTTGATCACCAGCGCTCCATCGACTGACGCGGCTGCGCTAAGCCGGATGGGTTGGGAAGATGCAACGCCGTTCGAACTGGACGAGGTGACGACGCAGGACAAGGCGCTGGACACGCCTCGGCCGTGGGATGGAAAGCAGGGGAGTTTCCTCGACGTGGACGATCCCGCTGTCCTAGTGGAAGATTGGAAATCGGCAGAAGATGGAGATGGCACGATTCTTCGCCTCCTTGATCTTGGGGGCGCGGCGCGGAAGATCACGGTGCGAGCGCCAATGCTCGCGTTGAGCCGCGTAGTGCAGACAGACGCCGTGGAGAGGGACAAAGGCGCTTTACCGCTGGCTGGGCCCCACGCGTTTCAGGTGACGATTCATCCGCACGAGATTGTGACCGTAAGGATGGTGGGTACGAGCGAAGCGACCGCGCCTGGCGCATAGGCGCCAGTGAGTTTGGTATGGCGATTGCGAGATCTCAGGGGGTGAGAGAAAACCGATGGATCGACGGGACTTTATTGCACTAATGACCACAGGAGTTGCGGCTGCCAGTACCATGCCTGCGCTTGCGCTGCCGTCGGCGGACAGAAAAACCTCGGAAGCCAAGTCTCATCCACGTGAGCGAAAGCGTCCACCCAACGTCGTGTTCATGATTTGCGACGACCTGGGCTACGGGGATCTCGGCTGCTATGGCTCGCATCTTCCCACGCCGAACCTGGACACAATGGCTGCGGAGGGATTGCGCTGCACCCACTTCAACGCCTCGCACCCCATTTGCTCGGCTTCGCGGGCTGGCCTGCTGACGGGGCGTTACGGACTTCGCAGCAATACGACTGGCGCATTTGGCCCACATTCCGTCTCGGGAACTTCACTGGATGAAACGCTGCTCTCGAACCTTTTCCACGCCAAAGGCTACAACACCATGGCGATGGGAAAATGGCACCTGGGCGACGCGCCGGAGTATTTGCCGACAAACCGGGGCTTCGATTCGTTCTATGGCGTTCCCTACAGTGTGGACATGAAGCCGCTGCCGCTGATGCGAGATACAGAGATACTGGAGCCGGATGCAGACCGGACCGAGCTCACACAGCAATATACAAAGGAAGCGGTCAAGTACATCGAGCAGCAAAGCGAGAAGCCGTTTTTTCTCTATCTCGGATTTTCTTATCCTCACGATCCGGCGCGAGCTTCAAAGAGCTTTCAGGGAAAGACGAAATTCTGGGATTTCGGCGATGCGGTCGCGGAGATCGACTGGAGCGCTGGCGAAATCATCAAGGCAATCGAAAAAAAGGGACTAAGTTCCGACACGCTGATCTGTTTCACTAGCGACCACGGTCCCTGGTACCAGGGCAATCCCGGCGCGCTACGTGGTCGGAAGGCGTCGACGTTCGAGGGCGGGTTCCGAGTGCCGTTCCTCGCCAAGTGGGCGGGAACCATTGCGCACGGAAGAGTAGTGGACGACTGGCTTTCGAATCTCGATATCCTGCCGACTTTATCGGCGCTGTGCGGCCTGGAGCTACCGCAGAAGCCGCTCGATGGCAGCGATTTTTCGCGGGTCCTGGCGGGGGATGGAAAAGCGCCGGAGCCCAAGCCCAGACTGTACTTCAGCCCCATGGGCGAACGGGGGCTCGACGTGCATTGCATTCGCAAGCAGGAGTGGAAGTTGCGTGTTGCGCAAGGCATTGGGGGAGAGGTGTACCTCAATGACAGATCAACGCAATCGAAGCAAAGCGCCTGGCTAGCCCGTCCGGAACTCTACAACGTCGCACTCGATCCCTCAGAAAGCTACGATGTGGCGCAGATGCATCCAGAACTGGTAGCCGAACTTTTGGGTGAACTGGAGGCGCTGATTCCGACGTTTCCAGCTCAGGTTGTCGAAGCCTATTCGCAACTCAAGGAGCGCGAAGGCAACATCAGTACGCCGCCCGGTGCGTCGCCCAGACCCCCTAATGGGGCCGAACCAAGCTGGTCGTGGGAACCCAAAGACCGCAGAGGGCCGTAGGGACAGCGGCAAGATTGTATTGCATCGAGGATTCGATGCGGGTCGGGGCCGTGAGCACAGCGCATCCGCGCAGGGCCGCGGTGATAGCATCAAAGATGACCGATGCAAACAAAAAAGCTGCAGATTATTCCTCTGGGCGGGCTGGGCGAATTCGGAATGAATTGCCTGGCCGTGCGCTGGGAAGACGACATTATTGTGATTGACGCGGGCCTAATGTTCCCCGAGACCGAGCTTCTCGGCGTGGACATCGTAGTGCCCGATATCACCTACCTGATTGAGAACAAGCGGCATGTTCGCGCCATCGTGCTGACGCATGGCCATGAGGATCATATCGGTGGACTACCGTGGATCCTGAACGAGCTGAAAGTTCCCGTGTACGCCACCGAGTTTACGCTGGCCTATGTGGAGGACAAGCTAGAAGAGCACCAGCTTTTGGATGAGATCGAGCTGATTGAGATCGAGCCGAAGGGGAAGTTCACTATCGGTCCGTTTACGATCGAGCCGATTCGGGTGACGCACTCGCTGGTGGATTGCGTAGCGCTGGCGATCGAGACACCGGTCGGCATCATTATTCACACCGGGGATTTCAAGATCGATCTGGCGCCACTGGACGATAAGGCATTTGATTTGCACACCTTTGCCGAGTACGGAAAGCGGGGCGTGCTGGCGCTGTTGCAAGACTCGACCAACGTGGAGCGGCCCGGGTACACGCCCAGCGAGCGCGCCGTGATTCCCCGGCTGGACGAAGTGTTTACGCAGTCGAAAAAGAAGCTGTTCTTCAGCTGCTTCTCGTCGTCGATTTACCGCATTCGCATTGCGATGGAACTGGCGCGCAAGCATGGGCGCAAGGTGGCCGTGGTGGGCCGCTCGATGGTGGAGAGCACGGAGATTGCGCAGGATTTGGGCTACATCGAGATTCCGCCGGGGCTGGTGGTCAATCCGGGGCAGATTCGGGACTACTCGCCCGAGCAGATGATGGTGCTAATCAGCGGAACGCAGGGCGAACCGCTGAGCGCGCTGAGCCGTGCAGCGGTAGACAACCACAAACATGCGCGAATTGAGCCGGGCGACACGGTGGTGCTGAGCTCGAGGATCATTCCCGGGAACGAGAAGGGAATCTTCAGAGTGATCGATCACCTGAGCAGGCGCGAAGCGAACGTGATCTACGACGATGGGCAGCATGGATTGATCCACGTAAGCGGCCACGGCAGCCAGGAGGAGATGCGGCTGTTGATCAACTTGGTGCGGCCGAAGTTCTTCATTCCGATACACGGCGACTATCGCTTTTTACGGCGGCACGCGCAACTGGCCATGGAGACGGGCGCAGTGGACCATGCCATTGTGATTGAAGACGGCGACGTCCTGGAACTGGATAAGGACGACGCGCGCAAATTGGATAAAGTGACCGCAGGAAGGATCTTGATCGACTCCGGCTCGTCGATTGACGTGGTAGAGGATCTGGTGATTCGCGACCGGCGAATACTGTCAGAGGATGGCGTGGTGCTGGCAGTGCTGGCCATAAACAAGAAGACCGGCAAAGTGGAGCGCGAGCCGGAAGTGCTGATGCGTGGGTTTGGCGGCGCGGATATCACGGACCAGGCACGCGAGACGGTGTTGAAAACGCTGGACAGTCTGAGCGCGGAACAGAAGTCGGACTACGGTATGGTGAACGAGCGGGTGCGCGTGGAGTTGAAGCGGCTGATCCAGAAGACTACGGGACGGCGTCCGATGATTATGCCGGTGATTCTGGAAATCTGAGCGAGGATTTAAGGCCGCGGCTCAGGGTGGCAAGCCTTCAAAGCATCGGATCATCAACGTGGCGGGTCCTGAAGCCCATCGTTTACCGAACAACTGATGAACTGTCGCACTCTGCACACGGTGGCGCGGCAATCGGTTTTCGAGTCGAGTTTCTGCACCGGAGCGGCGCCCAAGCCGATTTTCGATAGGCCGCTCGATCGTGGTGTCAGCGTGCGGAAAGGTTGCAGACGGAATGCGTTGTTTCCGGCCGGAATCATCGCGAGAGGAATTGGTGTGCTACACGAGCGGCCGTGGAACAATCTCAACGTGAGCCAATCACAGAGCCGTTGATCGCAAATCTCGGGTTGCGCACGCCAAAAACCGGGTATCAGCGCGCAATCAATGCATAGATGGTCGAATTGCAGTTCGACGGTTTTTGATTTCTTGGGGAAATGGCGCCGCACGTTTCGAGCGCCAATGTAAAGCCCGGTTACTGTACGCCCATCAGATTGCGTTCGCACCAGCATAAATCACCCCTGTTGCGCGGCTTGCCCGAAGGAGAGATCTCTGGGGCCCGGCAAAGGGGCGAAACCGCGTGGAAGCGGCTGAAATCCGAGCGCGGATTTCTAAGTCACCAGTGGAAACTTCAAGTTGCGAAAATGTTGATCCGGCCGTGCTGTGTTTGTCAAGACGGGTGGCGCCTGCTTACGGTTTATAGGGCCTGCTGCAAGCCGGATACTGTGGTACGCCGGGTCCGTGCCGGGCGTCAGGCGATAAGCGCAATTTTCGCGTCGTGTGTCGGGACCCTCCGCAACGGATTCGGTCCGATGATACTAATTGGAATGTCCGGTGATGATGCGGAAGGACGCTCAGCAATGCGGGACGGCATCGAGCGCATGCCGATAAAGGTTTCTCCCAATGCCAAACGTGCATTGCCTTCCAAGTCGAGGAATCCGGCTTGAGCCTCGTTGCACAATTCCTGTGCTTCGGGGGGAAGACAGGGCGCGATGAGGACAGGGGTTGCATTGCCCTCGAGGCGAGCGGCGTGCTCGCGCATAGTGCGGAGCGCGGTGCGAAGATGGCCCGGTTCGCCATATGCCAACACCTTGCAAGCCAGCGTGTGGCTGTGACCGAAGACATCGACGTTAGCCAGGATTTCGAAGGCGCGACCCCGGGTAGGCGACTCGCGCTTGACCTCGGTCAGTTTGAATACGGAAACTTGCCCAAGGAGCGCCGTCAACGCTTCGAGAGCGCGCAATTCCAACTCATTCGCCGCCATTCGGGTTTTCATGACGAGCTCCTTTCGAGACTTGCAATTCGGGTGCGACGCCGGTGTCGCGGAAGGTCGCTTCCCACCCCGCGATGGCGCAAATCGGTCATCAGGCCGCCGATGCGCCCACGGGCATCTGCGCGAGTACGCCGCGATGCGAAGCCGAGGATGGGGACTGCCGCAGCGTTTTAGCGGGAGAGCTCAGGGCGACTCGGCCCAGGATGAACGAATTGTCTCCAGCGGGGATCATGGACAGGGGTACTGGAGCGCGCAGGCCCTTCCCGTTAAGCTGCTTCGACTCCAACCAGAGGCACAGCCTGGGATCGCGAATCTCAGGCTGGCCCTGCCAGAAATCGGGAGCGAGCCCGCACTCAATGCGCAGGTGATCGAGTTGCAACTCAATCTCCGCGATGCGTTTGGGGAAGTAGCGACGCACATTGTCGGCGCCAACGTAGAGCCCGGTTATCCGGTGTCCGATGCATTGTGAAATGACGACCATCGATCTCCTCCGTTTATCCCAACATTTGTTCAGATCGATCTCGTGCGCCCGGTAGAGACAAAACCACATCGCGCCGGCGCGATTCTCGAAGGTTTGAGACTTCCCGGGCTCCGGTAGCTAGCTTTCATCCGGACTCCCAGCCAGTTGAAAGCCTTGCACAGCGAAGGCCTTCGTGGGGCGCTGTTTCTCGATTCGCAAACGAGAGAAGGCGTTAGTGTGCGAGAGACACGCGACACCGAACCACGGTCCGTCGGACCTGACGTCACTTAACGTGAGCCAAAGCGTTAAAAGCTAACAACCGGATGAGCAACTGGAAGGCCAGTGCGCATCGAAAACCAGCGGTTGCAAACTCGACCGGCGAGTGCGCCCCTGATGAATGGCCCCGCACCACTGAAGAATCACTGATCCGGTGGCTCCATGGCACAACACGGCGTCGATCGAGGGTTGAGGGAAAGAGGAAAGATCACGCTGGACCGCGTCGTTGGTCTCGCGATCGCCGCGACCGGTTGCATCCGTTCCCGAATATTCTGTGGAAATGGTGACCCCAAACTTCGACGATGTCAAGGTGATTTGATGAATCTTCGAGGAAGAATGGTTGGCGATGTGGAAAAATTTTTGTTACGACGAGAGTTGAGATTTCTTCGCGACTCGAAAGTTAGCGATTACGCTGCGACGGTTCGTCAGAGAAGATCTGGCCGTCGCGAATGTGGACGACGCGATGAGCGAACTGGGCGATGTCTGCCTCATGAGTGACGAGCACGACGGTGTTGCCGCGAGCGTGGAGCTGGTCAAACAGCGCCATGATTTCAAGGCCAGTCTTGGAGTCGAGGTTTCCGGTTGGTTCGTCGGCGAGGATAATGGAAGGGTTATTGACGAGGGCTCGGGCGATGGCTACGCGCTGGCGTTGGCCTCCGGACAACTCGCTGGGCTTGTGAGTCATGCGCGATTCCAACCCCACTTCAGTGAGAGTCTGCTTAGCGCGCGCGATGCGCTCGGCGGCAGGTGTGCCGTTGTAAATGAGGGGCAGTTCCACGTTGTGCAGTGAGGTGGCCCGGGCAAGGAGATTGAACGTCTGGAAGACGAAGCCTATCTCTTTGTTGCGAATGCGCGCCAGTTGGTCGTCGTCGAGGTCGCTTACGAGCTGGCCGTTGAGCCAGTAGCGTCCCTGGGAAGGAGTATCGAGGCAGCCGATCAGATTCATCAACGTCGACTTGCCGGAACCAGATGGTCCCATGATGGCCACATACTCGTTGTGACGAATGCGCAACGAGACGCCGCGCAACGCTTGTACCTGCTGCTCCGAGCCCATGTCGTAGGTGCGCCACAGATCCTCGACAACGATCACGTCTTCAGTGGGTACGACCGCGCTTTGTGGAAGTTCCTCAATACCGATGCCGTTCAGAGCCATCTGAAACCTACCCTCTTGCGTGATTGATCCAACGCCGTCGGCTGCCCGGATGCGCGGGGCGCGCCACGAAACGGATCGGAGCTGCGGTCATTAAGACCCGCCTGTTGACAACGAAATTGGCGGGGACGTGTCCCGCTTGAGCAACGCTCCTCCCTTGAGGTCGCGCAAGGTCTTGTATGGTCCAGCGACGACCTCCTGCCCTGCGCCAAGGCCGGAAAGTACTTCAATGTCGGTGGCGCCGGTGATGCCAGTGGTGACAGGAATGAATTTGGCTCGCAGCCTACCGTGGGGGTCCTTATCGACGAAGAAGACGCCCTGCACAGGGTTGGATTTCGGGGTAGCCGAATTGACCGAAGCCGCCTGAACGCCGTCCTTGCTTTTTTGAACGTCGGTCGCCGGATCGTGCATGGTGAGAGCCTGGATGGGGAGGGCAAGCACATTGGCCTTGTGGGCGGTGGTGATCTTGGCGGTGCAGGAGAGGCCGGGGCGGAGCTCGCCGGAGGGAGTGTCAAGGGTCACAACGACCTTGAAGTCTTTGGCCTCTTCGGTTCCGGTAGTGGACTGCGAGGTCGCGACACCGGTTGAGCGCAGCAGCGCCTGATCGCCGACGAGTGTGACGTGACCTTTAAAGACCTTATTAGGAAGCGCATCCACAGTGACTTCGGCGGGCTGGCCAAGCTGGACATTCACGATATCGGTCTCATCCACCTTTACCTCGGCAGTGATGACACTCATGTCAGCGAGAGTCATCAAGGTGGATCCCTCGGTATTCTGGATGCCTTCGACGACGGTCTCACCTTCACGGACCGGCTCGTTGGTAACGATGCCGTCAAATGGCGCAACGGCGATGGTACGGTTAAGCAGATCCTGGTTAGCGCGCAGGGTGGCGACCTGGGTCTGCATGTGGCCGCGGGCCGACTCGGTGTTGGCTTTGGCCTGGTTGAGCTGGGCAGCGGCCTGAGACAAAGAGGCAACATCGAGGTCGTAGGCGGCTTTCTTGGCATCGTAGTCCTGTTTGGCCATGATGCCGTCTTTGTAGAGCGCCTGGGCGCGAGCCCAATCGAGCTGTTTCTGTTCCAGGTCGGCTTGAGCGTGCTCGACGTTGGCCTGGGCAGTCTTTTCCGCGGCAACGTCGGATTGAATATCGGTCTTGGCGGCTGCGATGGCGGCTTCCTGGCCGTTCACAGTCGCTTCCTGCTGCACGTTCTCAATGGTGGCCACCACCTCTCCCTTGGTTACTTTGTCGCCCTCCTTGACGTTAAGGTGGGTGACCCGGCCCATGGCCGTTGCGCCCACGTTTACGTAGTTTGTGGGCTTGATCTGGCCTGTGCCGCTGATGACGGTGGAGAGATCTTCGCGAACGACTTTCGCGGTGAGGACTTTGGTGTAGCCAGCCTGCTGGCGGTGGACCATGAAGGCTACAAGCGCCGCGGCCACCAAGACGGCAAGAGAAATGAGGATTATCTTCTTCTTCATTGGAGGTTCTTGTTCTTTCAGGTCGCTACAATCCAGTGTACGCGAAGGCGCGACTGGCGGTTCCGTTCCTGGCGGAACATTTCGCGCCTGAGCAGCCAAAACAGCTGGCTTTTGGACAGGAATTGCCCGGTCGCGATGTTCCCGTAATTACGAATTTTCAGAGCGTTTGGCGACAAAACAGGTTACGTTGGCGATTCCTTAGCGTCCAACGGGTGAACAACTGCGTGGGGCACCTTGCCCGGCTCTTCATGGAGCCGTAAAATTAGGGGATCGCAGGAGTATCCAAGGCAATGATGTTCAATAGCCGCCGTTTTCTTTACACTGCTCTCGGTTGCGGCCTTATCTCCTTTCCCGCATCCGGTCTTCTGGCTCAACAGAAAGCCGACGCAAGCCCCGCATCCCCGCAACAGGCTCAGCCGGCAAGCCGAGCCAGGATCAGGAAGCGAACCCCCTTGAAGCGCCAGCTCTCCGATAAAGAGCTGTACAAGGCAGCAGAAGGATCTCCGGCAGGAGTTGAAGGGCCCTTACAAGATCTGGCTGAACGAGGAAGTGCCTTACATCATTACCGACGACGAGCGCAAAGCCTTCATGAGCCTGAGCAACGATGAAGAGCGCGAAGCCTTTATTGAGAACTTCTGGCAGCGCCGCAACCCGAATCCCGATTCCCCCGAGAACGAGTTTCGCGAAGAGCACTACCGGCGTATCCAGTACGCGAACGACCACTTTGCGGCCGGCAAACCGGGATGGAAGACCGACCGCGGGCACATCTATATTATGTTGGGCCCTCCGGACAGCATTGACTCGCATCCCTCGGGCGGCATGTACGAGCGGCCGATGGAAGAGGGTGGCGGCGAGACTTCGACGTTCCCATTTGAGGTGTGGCACTATCGCTATCTCGAGGGCATCGGCGAGAACGTCGATCTTGAGTTCGTGGATACCTGCCAGTGCGGCGACTATCACTTCACCATTGATCGCAGCGAAAAGGACGCCCTGCAGCATGTTCCCGGCGCCGGCCTTACCCAATACGAAGAGATGAACCACCAAGACAAGACCGACCGGTTCAAGGGCAACGGCATTGAAAGCCTGGGCAACGGCCCGATGGGTAGCCAGGACCAGGGCAAGGAATTCGACCGCATCGAGCTGGCGGCCAAGATTTTTCGCGCCTCCGCCGGTGAAGTTCAAGGACCTTGAAAACGACCTCGACGCGTTCAACTCGACGCACAAGCTGCTAAGCGGTCCGCTGTTTCCCTTCGATGTGCGCACCGATTACGTGAAGGTGACCGACAGCATGGACCTGGTGCCGATCACCCTCCAGATCCGCAACCGCGACATCACATTTGTGACCAAGGATGGCGTTTCGAAGGGCGTGGTGAACATTCTGGGCAAGGTGACCACCATCATGCACAAGACGGTGCAGACCTTCGAGGACACGGTGGAGGTCAATCAGCCCTCCGAGTTGCTGGAGAAGTCGCTCGATCGCAAATCCGCTTTATTGGAAGGCGCTGCCTCTGCAGCCGGGACTCTACCGCCTGGATATCGCCATCAAGGACGTGAACAACCCGGATCACATTGGAATTTACGGCCGCAGCGCTCAATGTTCCGGAGTTTCAGGACGAAAAGCTGGGGGCTTCGTCGCTGATCCTGGCCGATGAGATGAACACTGTTCCTTCGCAGCAGATTGGCAGCGGCAAGTTTCATCATCAGCAATATGTTTGTTCGGCCGCGGGTGTCGGAGAACCCGGCCACGCCGGTCAGCTTCAAGCGCAACCAGGATCTGAACTTCTGGATGCAGTTTTATAACCTTGGCATTGACGAGGCCACCAAAAGTAATTCGGCGACGGTTACCTACCAGATCACCGATTCCACGGGAACGGTGATTCTGCAAAAAGCAATTGGAATCAAAGGATTTAGGGGCGCATAGCGACCAATTGACGGTGGAGAAGACCCTGCCGATTCGCCGGTCTGAGCGCCGGGCAAGTACAAGGTGACGGTGAAAGTAAATGACGCAATTTCGAAACAAGAGATTGCGCAATCGGCGCCTTTTGTCGTGGAATAGTAGAAACCCCGCGCAAGGGCCAACCGGACCCAAGAATCCGGGGAGGCTGCGCGGATCGATTTCGGAGGGAAGATCGCCAGAGACGCGGCGGAGCTCAGATCTGTGCAGATGAAGCGCAGCACCTATTTCGCCGGTTTCGCCGTGCTGATCGCTCTTGGAGCTGCTCCGCCTTTGGAGCGGCGACAGCATCGGTGTCGGGATTGGTGCGGGATTCGGCGGGCGTGCCGCAGATCGGCGCGGAAGTCCAGTTGCTGAGGCCCGGACCTGAGCGTCGTCGCCGAGCGTCTACACCGACGGCGAAGGCCGATTTCTCATCTCCTCGCTGACGCCGGGGCGTTACGTCCTGAAAGCCATGGGGCCCTCATTCCTGCCCTCGCTGCGCGAGAACGTGAGGGTCCGCGGCGGGCACCGTCGTTAACCTCACGCTCAACACGCTCTACGAAGTGATTCAGTGGCTGCCGGCACAGCCGCGCGGCGGCAACTCACAAAAGGACGACTGGGCATGGACGCTGCGCTCCGCGGCCAACCGGCCGCTTGCTGCGCTGGCTTGAAGATGGGCCGCTGGTAGTGGTTACCGACGGCTCAGGCGCTACGCCGAAACTGAAAGCGCGGCTCATGGCGACGGGCCAGGCCGGAACCTTTGGAGAAAACGGCGAGCGCTTTTCGGCGGCCGTGGAAGATACACCCGCCAACAGCCGCGAGCTACTGGCGCGAGTGGATTTTGCGCCGGACACGCGATGGCGGGATGGAGTCGATGCTGGGCTTCCGCCAGGATCTGGGATTTGCCGGGTCAGTGCAGTCGGTTGCGGCCGTCTCCATTGAGCCGGAAATAGAAGCGGCAGGGGATGAAGGCCTCGCGGAAGCTGCGATTCACAGCTCAGAAACGATGCACTTTGGAGAAGCGATCGAAGCCGAAGTGGGCTCGACCGCCGTATTGGGCCGCTTAGCAGGACCGACCGCCAGCACAGTGACCGCCATGCTGCCCTACGCAGACGTTGCGTGGCATGGTGGCTCCTCGACGGTGAGCTACCGCATGGCCACCATGGTCCAGAGCCGATCTCATGAAGATTCCCAGGCGGCCACGTGGATGCCGGCGATGGCGGAACGAAACGGCGAACTGACGATCGAACATGGGTTTCACCAGGAGATCGGCTGGGAGCGGAACACAGATTACTCAGGAATGGCCGTTTTGTTTTATGCCGACAATGTCGACAATCCAGTGATAGAGGCGCTGGACCGCTATTCCGCGAGCGATTCTCCGGCCCCGACCGGGGTGTTGTTCGATCGAGCAAGCAATCTGCTTCGCGCCGCCGGGCCGGGATTTTCTTCAACGGGCATGCAGGCGAGTTTCGAGCGGCGCATCGCGGGCGACAATCAAATTCGCGTGAGCTATGCGAGCGGCAGTACGTTGGTGATGCCGGCTCTGCCGCAGCCGATGCCGCTTGCAGCACTGCTTGCCGCGGCGCATCCTCGGCGCGCACAGACCTATGCTATCTCGCTTTCGGGTACGCTGGAGGGCACCAGAACCCACTGGCGCGCGAGCTACCGTTGGCAACCTGACAACACCGTGACAGCTGTGGCTCCCTTTGCGCAGGATGCGGCAGAGCCATTCTTTAACCTCCACCTGTGCCAGCCGATTCACGTGACACGTGACGGATCGGGTGGCCTGGAGGCGCTGCTCGACATCAGGAATCTGCTTGCCGAGGGATATCGTCCGTATATCCTGAGCGATGGTTCGCTGCTGATCTTTGCTCAGGACCAGCGCAGCCTGCGCGCCGGGCTTGCCTTCACCTTCTAAGTTCAACCATCAACAAATTGGGCTGTGGATCTTGCGCTCCGGTCAGCGGGTGCCAACGTGCCTGCGCGTCGGATGGAGTCTTTTTGTAGACCTCCAATGGAGTAGAGTGGGAATGCATCGAAAGACGATCCCGAAGCAAGGGGAACACTGTTATGAATTCCATTGGATTGAGCCGACGCGCCGCATTGAAGTCGGGCCTGGCTGCGACGGCGCTTGCATCGCTGCCGGGCCTGACGAGCGGCGAGGACGTTGCGCCGGCCCGAAAGAACCGGATTCACCAGTCAGCCTGCCAGTGGTGCTATAAGGACATTCCGCTCGATCAGCTTTGCGCGTATGGAGCCAAGATCGGTCTGAAGGGCATTGATCTGCTCGCGGTGGAGGATTTGGAAGTTCCGCGCCGCTATGGGCTGATCTGCACCATGGGCTAGGCGGGTGGAGGCACAATTCCGGACGCGCTGAACCGGCCCGAGAATCATGCGGCGATTGAGGCTGCGTTTCGCACGAACATTCCGCTGGCGGCCAAAGCCGGCGTGCCCAATGTGATTACGTTTTCGGGCGTGCGCCGCGGGATGAGCGACGACGAAGGCGCGCGGAATACGATCGCGGGCCTGAACCGCGTGAAGAAGATTGCTGAGGACAACGGCGTAAACATCTGCATGGAACTGCTGAACAGCAAGGTGAATCACCCCGACTACATGTGCGACCACACGGCGTGGGGCGTGCGCGTGATGGAAGAGGTGAACTCGCCGAACGTAAAACTGCTCTACGACATCTACCATATGCAGATCATGGAGGGCGATCTGATCGCGACCATCCGCGCAAACTTCCAATGGATGGGACACTTCCATACTGGAGGCGTGCCCGGCCGTCACGAACTCGATGACACGCAGGAAGTACAATGGGACGGAGTCATGCGGGCGATTGCTGGCGCGGGCTTCAAAGGTTATGTGGCGCACGAGTTTGTTCCGGTGCGCGATCCGCTGACGAGCCTGCGCGCCGCAGTGGATCTTTGCGATGTGTAAGCGACAGCAACTTTGCCACATGGTAACCGAACTAGCGAGAGCATGAGCCGCGATGAAGTCTCTGCTTCTTTCTGAATACAACCATCTTGAGATTGCGGATTTGCCGGTGCCTATGGCGGGCCCGGGCGAAGTGCTGGTGCGCGTTGAGGCCTGCGGCATCTGCGGCAGCGATGTGCATGGCTACGATGGATCGTCGGGACGGCGCATTCCGCCGATCGTGATGGGCCATGAAGCGGCGGGAACGGTGGCCGCGGTCGGCGCGGGCGTCAAGGCTATGCGCTGGGCGATCGCGTGACCTTCGACTCGACTGTTTATTGCGGCGCATGCGCTTTCTGCAAGCGTGGCCATATTAATCTCTGCGACAACCGCCAGGTGATCGGCGTCTCCTGCGGCGATTACCGGCGCCACGGCGCGTTTGCCGAGTATGTCGCAGTGCCGCAGCGCATTCTTTACCACCTTGCCGGCGAACCTCTCCTTCGCCGAGGCGGCGATGCTGGAGGCTGCGTCCGTTGCGCTGCACGCGGTGCGCGTTTCGGAAGTACACGGCGGCGAAACGGCGCTGGTGATCGGCGCGGGCATGATCGGCCTGCTCACTCTGCAGGCGGCGCGAGCACGCGGGATGCGCGCGCGTGTTGATTGCGGACGTGGATGCGTCGCGGCTGAAGCTGGCAAAGAAGTGGGTGCGGATGAGGTTCTGCACGCCTCCGGCGCGGAGTTGGTTGCTGAAGTTCTCGAACTGACCGGGGGCCGCGGCGTCGATCTCGCATATGAAGCCGTGGGCAGAAACGAGACGGTGAATGCGGCCATCGACTGCACGCAAAAAGGCGGTACGGTGACGCTGATCGGCAACATTCAGCCGGAGGTGACGCTGCCGCTGCAGAAAGTGGTCACGCGGCAGATGCGCCTGCAGGGTTCGTGCGCGTCGGCGGGCGAGTATCCGCAGGCCGATCGAACTGATCGCGAGCGGCAAGATCAAGGTCGCGTCCCCTGATCACCGCCATCGCTCCGCTCGAAGAAGGTCCGCGCTGGTTTGAGCGGCTGCACGCGCGCGAGCCGAATCTGATGAAAGTGATTCTGACGCCGATGAACGCCCACCATGAATGCAAGCATGCGACAAACTGTTCGACCAAAAGCTTTTCGATCTGACCGGGCAGGCAGCCATCGTCACCGGCACGAGCCGCGGGCTGGGACAATATTTCGCGACGCGCCCTGGCGAAGGCGGGGGCCGATCTTGTGATCACCAGCCGCAAGCGCGAGACCCTGGCCGAGTTTGAGGCCGAAATCAAGGCGCTGGGCGCGGCGTGTGCTTCGCCTCGATCTAGATGTGCGCGACGAGGAGAGCATCCGGAGCATGGCCGCCGATGCCGAAGCGGCCTTCGGGCAGATTCATATCCTGGTCAACAATGCGGGCTGCAATATCCGCAAGCCGGCACTCGAAGTGACGTGGGACGACTGGAATCAGATTCTCGAGACTAATCTGCGCGGCACGTTTTTTGTTGCGCAGGCCGTAGCGCGGGGCATGATCGCGAAAGGCTACGGCCGCATCGTCAACATCGGTTCGGTGACGAGCGTGTTTGGCTACGCGGGCCTCGCGCCCTATGGCGCCAGCCGCGGCGGAGTGCGCCAACTGACGATGAGCCTCGCGGACGATTGGGGCAAGTTCGGCGTCACGGTCAATTGTCTCGCTCCCGGCTGGTTCAAGACCGAGCAGAACAAGGCGCTCTATGAGAACCAGGAGTGGGTCGACTATCTGATCGACCGCATTCCCGCGAAACGTCCCGGGTGAGCCGCACGATCTGGATGGCGCTGTCGTTTTTCTCGCCTCCGAGGCAAGCCGCTATGTGACTGGCCAGACTCTGCTCGTGGATGGTGGCATCTCGGTCGGCTCCACGCGTGCGACCGTTGCTCCCGCCAAAACAGGCGTGAGAAGACACTGCGGTTTCTCGTTCTGAAGCACATCCGCCACACGGATGGGTTGGCATGAAAAGTCAGTGGATTATCTCTTGCCGCCTTTGTCTTGCCTTGTCTGCACTGCAGGTTTTTCGGCGCGGGCGCAGGCTCTCGCCGCTGCACAACCTGACGCGGCTGCGCAGCAGCGACGCATTGTTGCGCAGTTTTCTCGATCCGCCCAACGGGCGCGGCCGCGCGTGTGGTGGCACTGGATGAACGGCAACATCTCCACGGAAGGCATCAAGCTCGATCTCGATTGGATGCATCGCGTGGGCGTGGGCGGCGTGACCATCTTCGAGGGCGCCATCAATACGCCGCAGGTGGTGCCGCATCGGCTGATCTATATGACGCCGGAGTGGAAGCAGGCATTCCAGGACGCTGTCACGACTGCGCGCAGCATGAACATGGAAGTGGCCATCGCCAGCTCGCCGGGATGGAGCGAAACCGGCGGACCGTGGGTGCCCGCGTCGCAGGGCATGAAGAAGATGGTGTGGTCGGCCACGCGCGTTGAGGGCGGCAAGCCGTTCATCGGGCAAGCTCGCGCATCCGCCGCAGGTGGATGGAACCTTTCAGAACTTCCAGGTTCCAGGCCGCCGCGCGCCCGACGGCACGGTGACGACACCGCCCGAGTTCTACACCGACGTTGCGGTGATCGCGTACAAGATTCCCGGCGGCGACAAGACGCAGCAGGAACTCGATCCGAAGGTGACGGCGAGCGCCGGAACAGCGAACCTCGGAGCGCCGAATGTGGCCGCGCTCTCTGACGGCGATGTGAGCACGGTCGCGCTCGATCTGCCTGCCAGCACGCCGGGCCACGAATCGTGGGTCTGAGTTCGAATACGGGGGTCATTCGACAGTTCAGCAACCGATCCAAGCCGTCACGCTGGCCAGCCTCGACGAGGCCATCAGCGTCTTCGACCACGAGAGCCCTGCGATTCCGCCGTACCTTGAAGCCAGCGACGACGGCCAGAATTTCCGCAAAATCGCCGACATTCCCTTCAGCAGCATCGTGGAGCGCACGGCCTCGTTCGACGTCGTGACCGCGCGCTACTTCCGCCTCGTCTATCCCGCGCAACCGGCCGGCGTCGTCGAGCACGACCACAAGATCACCGAGCTGGTGCTCTCGAGCGGCGCGCGCGTGAATGAGTTTGAAAAGCGCGCGGGTTACGCCAATGCGCGCGACTTCTACGCGATCGCCGATCCCAAGGTCGCGCCGGAGTTCATTGTGCCGCAAGCGGACGTGATCGACCTGACCGGCAAAATGCAGCCCGATGGAACGCTCGACTGGACGCCGCCCGCCGGCACTGTGGATGGTTCTGCGCATCGGGTCCTCGCTGACGGGCCACGAGAACGGCCCCGCTCCCGCCGAAGCGACCGGCCTCGAAGTCGACAAGCTGAATCGCGAGTATGTGAAGAACTACGTTGACGGCTATCTGAAGATGTATGCCGATACCGTTGGCCCGGAGATGATGGGCGCGAACGGCATCTCGTGGTTGCTCACCGACAGCATCGAAGTCGGCCCGCAGAACTGGACCGATCACATTCTTGAAGAGTTCCAGCAGCGGCGCGGCTACGATCCACGTCCATGGCTCCCGGCGCTCACCGGCATCGTCATCAAAAGCACGGCGGACACCGACCGCTTCCTGTGGGATTTCCGGCGCACCATCGGCCAACTGCTCGCCGAGAATCACTACGGCGAGATCGCCGACGACCTGCACACTCATGGGATGAAGTATTACGGCGAGGCGCTGGAGTATCATCGGCCTTCGCTTGGCGACGATATGGAGATGCGCAGCAAGACCGACGTTCCCATGGGCGCGATGTGGACCTGGGCGGACAGCCCGGGGCCGGACGTCGATTATATCGCCGATCTGCGCGGCGCGGCATCGGTGGCGCACATTTACGGACAGAACATTGTTGGCGCGGAGTCGATGACTTCGCGCGGTCCGGCATGGTCGTTTCTCGCCCAACTGCTCAAGAAAGTTGCCGACCTGGAGTTTGCGCTGGGCGTGAATCGCTTTGAGATTCACGAGTCCGCGCACCAGCCGGTGGCCGATATGGCGCCTGGACTTACGCTCGGGCCTTACGGCCTCTGGTTCAATCGCAACGACACCTGGGCCGATGTAGCGCAGCCGTGGGTGACTTACCTTGCGCGCTGCTCCTATTTGCTGCAGCAAGGACACTTCTATGCCGACGTGGCGTACTTCTACGGCGAGGAGGGTCCGTTGACTGCGGTTTTCGGATGGAAGTCCATCGAAGATGCGCCGGATGGCTATGGCTTTGACTTTGTGAACAGCGACGTTGTGCTGCACGAGTTGTCGGTCAAGAATGGCCGGCTGATTACTCCAGGAGGCACGAGTTATCGGATTCTCTATTTGGGCGGACGAAGCGAGCGCATGACGCTGCCGGTGTTGCGGCAAATCGCAGCCTGGTTGCGCAGGGTGCGGTTCTCGTGGGCAACCGGCCCACGGACTCACCGAGTTTGGCGGACGATGAAAAGGAGTTGCAGCGAGTCGCCGATCAGCTTTGGGGCAAAACGGTTGCAACGCGACTTGAGCGCAAAGTTGGGAAGGGAAGGGTGTATGCGGGGATGAGCGCGAACGAAGCGCTGGCGGCGCTCGGAGTTGACCGCGATTTTGAATATACAAAACCCGAGCCTGACGCTTCGCTGATGTTTCTGCACCGAAAGCTCAGCGATGGCGACCTATATTTTGTCGATAATCGGGAGAACCGCGCGACTAACGTAGAAGCGACCTTCCGTGTGGATGGGAGGGCGCCGGAGCTTTGGGATGCTGCGACAGGCATGACGGATCCTGCCTCGTTTCGGATCGTGAACGGCCGCACGACCGTGCCGATTCATCTCGATCCGCACGGAACGACGTTTGTGATCTTCGAGAAGCCGGCGACCGCACCTTCAGGGCAGGTCCCCGAGTCGACAGCGACCACAATGGCTGCGCTCAACGAGGAGCTAAATCGGGGCTGGATCGTTACGTTCCAGCCGAATCGCGGAGCGCCGCAGTCTGCGAATTTCGATCGGCTGAACTCCTGGAGCGAAAACTCCGATTACGGCATTAAGTACTTCTCCGGGAAGGCGACCTACTCGAAGACAATCGACATTCGCGCCAGCGATTTCAAGCCCGATGCGCATCTTTGGCTCGACCTCGGCGATGTGAAAGACATCGCTGCGGTCAGCATCAATGGCAGGGACCTTGGCGTCGTGTGGAAGACGCCGTTCAAAATCGACATAACCGGAGCGCTCGTGCCGGGTGCCAATCGTGTGAACATTGAAGTCACAAATCTCTGGGTTAATCGCATGATTGGCGATCAGCAGCTGTGGTCGATGAAGAAATACGCGTTCGCTGACTTTATGCCGTACAAGGCCGACTCGCCGTTATTGCCATCGGGGCTGCTTGGGCCGGTGCGGCTGATTTCCCAAACTAATCCGACGAATCCGTAACCCCATCGAAGAAAATCAGCGCGGCGTCGTCAGGTTTTCCCTGTCCACCTGAATTGTGCGCTCACTATTGCACGGTCAGGCTGACCGTTGTGGTGGCGGTTGTCGATCCTGACGTTCCGGTCACGGTGATCGTATAGCTGCCGCTCGTCGTTCCGGGGTTGCTGGTGCCGCTGGTTCCCGGCTTACTGCTGCCGCCGCAGGAAACTGTGCCGAACGCAAGCACAACACACAAAGCCACCATACCCAGCAGATTGCGCCAGCCGCGGCGGCGCACAGGAACCCAGAGGAAAGCGATGCAGGCCAGCGCCGCGGCTCCGGTCGAGTACCAGCGGCCACGCAGATTCGCTGCAGGATCAATAGCGCCCACCGTCGCTGCCGTTGTCGCAATCACCAGCGTGGCCGACACGTTGCCCGTTCCGCTCAGCACAACCTGGTTCGTAGGTATCCAGGTGAAGGTGGGAAGATTCTGCGCACCCGTCGGACTGCTGGTGACTGCGGCGCTCAACGCAACCGTCCCGGTAAAGCCGGGCGAAGGCGCAACGGTAACGATTGCAGTGTTGCCCGAGCTTGCCCCCCTGGCCAGCGTCAAGCTGCCACCATTCAGAGTGAATGTAGGCGCCAAAGCGGTGGTGAAGCTCTGGATGCTTCCATTCGTTGTGCCGAAGCTATTCTGCGCAATGGCCTGAAAGTAATAGGTTGTATTGGGGCTGAGGCTGGTGGCGCCAGCACTGAAAATCGCTCCTACGTATCCGGCACCCATGTCCTGCGCGGCCGTTTGAGTGGCCCCGCTTAGTGTGCTGCTGGTTCCGTAAAGGAACCAGGCATGAGTGTCGGTGCCATTGGGGATTGCCTGGCCGTTCAGTGTGACAGTGCTGCCTGTGATGGTCGTGGCTCCGCCCGTGATGACAGCCGGCGCGGTTGTAACGGCGGTGACTGCGAGTGTGACGGTAGCCGTGGTGGTTGTGTAGTCGGTGGAGTCAGTTGGTGCGAGCGTGACTGAAAGCGGGAAATTCCCGGGAGTGGACATGAGGGTCCCAGAAACCGGGCTGTAAGTCAATGTGCCGGGCACACTGGCGGCGGCGTCCAGCTGTGTCGGGCCGAGCACGGTTCCGGCGGGGACGGACGCCGGGGTGGCCCATGTGAGAACAGGTGTAGCCTTGCTGACTGTCAACAGCACGGTTACGTATGCATTGCTGTAATCAGTCGTGTCGCTGGGCGTAAAGCTCACCGAGAGGGTTTGCTGGCCGGCTGTAAGAACAGTGCCTGCCGCGGGGAAATAAGTGAAGGTCCCGGGAACGCTTGCTGTGGCGTCGAGCTGCGTGGCGCTCAAAGGCGTGCCATAGACGATGGCTGCGGGCGTAGCCCAGGTGATGGTGGGCGAGGGCTTTGAAGAGGTGACCGTGATCGTCGTCGATCCCGTAGCGTTGTTGTAGGAAGAAGAATTCGAAGTATAGCTTGCCGTGATCGTGTCAGTTCCAACCGCAAGCGTATTGCTGGGGATCACGATGTACACGCTATTGCTCCCGGTTCCGGGGATATTGAGTACGGTCGAGGCGGAGTCATAGGAACCGCTGGAGAGCGTGACCGAGCCGGTCGGGACTATGCTACCGCTGCCGGTCACAGTGATCATGACGGATGCCGATTGGGACGATGTGATGGAGGGCGGTGCGCTAAAAGTGACTGTGGGTGTGAGTTTGGAAGTAGTAGTGGAGAAATTGTCTACGAACTGGGTCACATCGAGCGAGCCCAGTCCTGTCACTTCGCTGTAACCGCCAGTTGCACCTAACTGGTAGCCTGCCTGGCCTCCCGTGAGGCCAGTGGGTCCTGGGATGCTGTTGTTGCACATGCTGGCTGTAGCCACGCTGCAGTTCGACACGCCGCTTGAGGCGACTGAGACCTGGTGGAACGCTCCGGGAGTGCTGGTCGCCATGCTGTAGATGGCGGGATTGAGGTTGCCGAGTGCGGAGCCAGACTTCTGACCAAGCAGCGCGGCAACGCCAGCCATTCCAGGAGCTGCCGCCGAAGTGCCCGAGAAAACAGTGAAGGGAGCTCCGCTGGGGCCGCTGACGCAACTGCCGCCGCCGGCAGCGAAACAGCCCAAGTAGCCGTCGTGACCCGAGGCCGAGAAAGCAACGTCAGGCGTATAACGCCCTGAGCGGGTCCCAGGCACGCCGGCGCCCGTTTGCCATGTTGGCGTGAAGATATAGGCGCTTACACCCCCGCCCGAAGCAGCAACCTGCGTACTGGAACCCGAAGCAATCGGCTCGTTCCATGCCCCTTCGGGAATATAGCCAAGAGCCGAAGAGTAGCCTGGGCCGTTGACAGAGTTCCAATACGCGGATGGATTGGTCGTATCGTTGAACTCCGTTCCGCCCACACAGGTTGCGTAACTCGACGAGCAAATGTAATTCGGACTATTGGGAGTGGGACTTGCCGGAGGCGTTTGAAAGGCGGCATCGCAGCCCGAGGCGCCGGAGTCGCCAGAGGATACAAAAACGGAAATTCCTTCGGCGGCCGCCTGCTGAAAGAGAGAGTCCCAGAAACCGACATCCGCAACTCCGACCTCCGACTCGCACAAGCCAAAGCTGATAGACATTACCTGCGCGGGGGCGGGAGAGGTTTGAACGAGATATTCCGCGTCGTCCGCGATACCGCCGCTGGCGGCGCTGGAGGTCACCAACAGGAGGGATGCGCCGGGCGCCACGCTGCCGGAGCGCAAGACATCGAGCGTCGCCTCTCCCTGGTCGTCGATCAAATCACACTGGCTCTGCGTGCTGCAGCTTATCGGTGCGGTATATGCGGGTCCCGGATCGACGCCCATGTACGCGGTCGGAACCACTTCAGTGGGGTTGCCGAACGTTGAACCGGTAAGGCCTTTGAAATTGTTGAAGTCGGCCGGATTCGTCCGTGCCTCGGCAACAATGCCGATCGTCGTTCCGGCGCCGGTGAGGCCGACCGGGAGATCGTAGATGGTGGCAAAGTCGGCAGGCGCAAGGAAGTGAGACGACGCGGAGATTGTCAGTCCGGGCGAGCCCGAGAACAAGGGCGTAGCGAAATGAAAGGGTCGATCGTTGATCGTATAAAGTCCGCGAATCGACCTGACGGCGGGCGCGAGCATAGCGGGAATCGTTGGATCGGACGCAACCGATATGCGCTGCTCACCGTGGACCTGGTAATAGTGGAGCTCGGTTTCGAAGGCCCGGTTTACGTCCGCTGCTGCACCTGAGAATCCAATGAAGACACGGCTCGGCGCAATCCAATTCACGCGAAGGCCCTGGGACTGGAGCCAGCCGGTGATCGCGGCAATGTCGTTGTCAGAAAGGCCGAATCGCTCACCAATCGCTTCAGGCGTGAGCCACTGGTGATAATTGGGCGAGGCAGGGTCGTTTTGATCATTGATCAGTTGTTCGAATGTCTCTTCCTGTTGCGAAGAGCGCGCCAGAAGCAGTGTGAGGTCCTTAACGGTAAGGTCGCCTGGGACGATGCCGGCATCGTTGGCAGGCACCGCCCACAGGGGGTGGTGGCGGGCAAGAATATGCACCTGGGAGGCATCGATGGGGCGAGTAATGCGGTCTGGTACCTGGGCGCGAGCCGGCCCCACAGCAAGTAACGCCACCGCCATTGGAATGTAAAGCTTGAGTTGCAACGAATTGCGCGCGGTCATCGTCTCTTGGCCTGCCTTATTGGGTAAAAGGAAGAGAGGAGCGTTGTATCCGGACATATGGCCGGATTTGCAGCCGTCTTCGTGCTCCCCGTGTCGGATTGTTGGCAGTGGACCGAGCCAATTCTCGCCGGTCCGCGCTCGGATTTCAATAACAATTGAGTGTTATTCAACTTCTTATCGTCGAAGAAGCGAAATTTGGTTGCATTTTGCAAGGAAAACAAGAAAAAATGGCAGAGCGGCATTCCCCAATATCCCGGCCCCCCCGGCCAAAGCGCCGCCGACAATCAGGAACGAAGGACAGTGACAGTGAGGAGGTCAACATGAGCGGTGTGCGAGTGCTTGTGGGAACACACAAGGGCGCGTTCGTTTTGAGCGCGGATGGCAAGCGCAAGGAATGGACGGTGAGCGGGCCGTTTTTTGCCGGCTGGGAAATCTACCACATGAAGGGCTCGCCGGTTAACCCGGACCGGATTTATGTGTCGCAGACAAGTGGGTGGTTCGGGCAACTGATCCAACGCTCCGATGACGGCGGCAAGACCTGGCATCAGCCCGGATTGCCGAATGAAGCGATGCCCGCTCCAGGCCCTCCCAAGGCTCTGCCGAACAGGTTTGTGTACGATTCCTCGGCAGAGACGGGTAAACCGCTCACGACTCACCAGTGGTACGACGGCACACAGCATCCGTGGGAGTTCAAGCGAGTGTGGCATGTGGAGCCGTCGCTGACGGACGCGGACACAGTGTATGCCGGAGTGGAAGACGCCGCGCTGTTTCGCTCAACAGACGGGGGCGAGAACTGGCACGAACTTGCCGGACTACGTGGCCATGGCACCGGGCCGAAGTGGCAACCGGGCGCCGGTGGCATGGGACTGCATACCATCATTCTCGACCCTAGTAATCCCAAGCGAATTTACATTGCGATCTCAGCGGCAGGGGCTTTCCGCACCGACGACGGCGGCGCGACGTGGAAACCAATCAACAAAGGGCTGGTGTCGGGTTTCATGCCAGATCCCAATGCGGAAATCGGCCATTGCGTACACCACGTGGCCATGAACCCGTCACGGCCAGATGTGCTGTTTATGCAGAAACACTGGGACGTGATGCGAAGCGACAACGCGGGCGAAAGTTGGCACGAGGTGAGCGGCAACCTGCCCACCGACTTCGGTTTCGCCATCGACGTGCATTCGCACGATCCAGAGACGGTGTACGTGGTGCCGATCAAGAGCGATTCAGAACATTTTCCGCTGGAGGGAAAGCTGCGTGTTTACCGCAGCCGCAAGGGCGGCAACGAGTGGGAGCCGCTGGCCAATGGTTTGCCGGAGAGAGACTGCTACGTGAACGTGCTTCGCGATGCCATGGCCGTGGATACGCTGGATGACTGCGGCGTCTACTTCGGCACGACAGGCGGGCAGGTCTACGGATCGGCCGATGGAGGCGATAGCTGGATGCCGATTGTTCACGACCTGCCGGCGGTGCTTTCGGTTGAAGTGCAGACGCTGCAATAGGGCACGGGGCAAGGGGACAAGGAAAAGAGAAGGCCGGGACCAGGGAGCAGGGGGATTGAGGTGTGGAAAGCGGCTTGACTGGAAGGGGAGAGGCGCGAACAGCAAATGTGCGAGTGACGCTGCCATATCATTTGCGCAATCTGGCGCGTGTCGGGGGTGACGTATTGCTGGAAGTGAATGTGCCGGTCACGCTGCGAACCGTTTTGGACTCCCTCGAAGCACGATACCCTACGCTGCGCGGGACTATTCGTGATTACGGTACCGGGCAACGGCGTGCGTTTCTGCGCTTCTTTGCGTGTGCGGATGATTGGTCACTGGAGCCGATGGACAAGACGTTGCCGGATGCGGTCGCTTCAGGGAAGGAGCCATTGCTGATTCTTGGAGCGATTGCAGGGGGGTGAAGAATCAGGAAGCAGGACACGGGGATCAAGAGGCCGACGGCCGAGAAAGGTGATCGCTGGTTCCGTGCCGCTTGCTAATGTTCCTCTTTGCCGGGGCGAAGCATGAGGGCGCGGATAGCTTCGCGGGGGTCTTTTCCTTTGTTGAGGATGAGTTCCATCTGCTCGGTGATGGGCATCTCAATGCCGTGCTTGCGGGCGAGGCCAAGAGCGGCGCGGGTGGTAAGTACGCCTTCAGCCACCTTGCCGTCAAGTGAATCAAGAATCTCCGGGAGTTTCAGACCTTGGCCAAGAGCCTGGCCGACGGTGCGATTGCGGCTGAGCGAGCCGGTACAGGTAAGCACGAGGTCACCTACGCCAGAAAGCCCCGCGAGGGTTTCGGAGCGCGCTCCGCAGGCGACGGCGAGGCGGGTGATTTCGACAATGCCGCGCGTAATAAGTGCGGCGGTGGAATTGTGACCGAGGCCCACGCCGACGGCGATTCCCGCAGCAATGGCGATGACGTTCTTGAGTGCACCGCCGAGTTCGACGCCGATGACATCGGTGGAGGTGTACAGGCGCAAGGTCTCTGACGAGAATTCCGACTGGATGAGCGAGGAGACTTCAGGGTCGCTGAAGGCCACGGTGACAGCGGTGGGCAGGCCCTGCGCGACTTCCAACGCGAAGCTGGGGCCGCTGATGGCGCCGATCGAGAGCAGCAGCCCCACAGCCTCCAGCGATTCCGAGATCACCTGCGTCATGCGGCAGTAGCTGCGATCCTCAAGCCCCTTGGTCGCGCTGGCCAGGAACAACCCATTGCGCAAATGTTTGCGAAGGCGCAAAAGCGTTGCGCGCAGAAACTCCGACGGAATCGCAGAGACCACGATCTCAGCGCCCTCGACTGCGGCGCAATCACCCGTGACGGTAATCGATGAAGGGATGGGAAAGCCGGGAAGAAATTGCGTGTTTTCCTTAGCCTCGATGATCTGTTGGGCGAACTCGGGGCTATGCGCCCACAGGGTGATCTGGTGGCCGCCACGTCGGTCGAGAGAGAGGGCTATTGCGGTTCCCCATGCGCCGGAACCTAAGATGACGATGCGGCTCATGCTAGCTTTCTGGCTCCGAATTTGTCTTCTGTGCCTTCGACGAGGCGGCGGATATTCGAGTGGTGCTTGACGATAATCAGCGCAGCAACTGCAAACTGGGCGGCAAGAAAGAACGGCGGACGGCTGCCGCTGACCAGAACCAAGGCGAAGACCGGGAAGCTGGCGGCTCCAAGAATCGATCCGAGGGCAACGTAGCGGCTGATCGCCACCACCAGAAGGAAGACTCCGATGGCGGCCAAGGCGGCCCAGGGCGCGGCGACGAGAAACACGCCGAAGCCGGTGGCGACGCCCTTGCCGCCACGAAAATGCAGCCAGCAAGTGAACATGTGGCCGAGTACAGCGAAGAGAGCAGCGATGGCCTGGGCATTCCGGAGTGCGAGATCGGGCGCGAGGGCCGACGCAATGAGTCCGCCGAGCCAAACCGCGCAGCAGCCCTTGAGGACATCGAGAACAAAGGTGGCTGCGCCAAGTCCATGAGCGCCGGAGCGAATAACATTGGTGGCGCCAATATTCCCGCTGCCAATGGAGCGGATGTCCTGGCGCCGGAAAACACGGACCAGCAAGTATCCAAATGGAATGGATCCCAGCAGATACGCGGCGGCCGCGATGGCGAGGAAGGCAAGGGGCACAACGAGAGAGTTTAGCAGGTGCGGGCTAACGATGTGTGCGTGCAAATACATCGGGATTTGGGGCGCCGCACTAGCAGAAAAGTGTGGAGACGGCAGCGCTGGGCGCGGATGAGACAGGGCGCGCGGCAACCCGGGCATTCCTGTGATGTAGGGAGCTACAGCCAAGGCAAGCACGATGCCAATTAGTAGAGCGCCTGGCGGGCGGTACGGACCTCGGCGGCGAGGACCTGGAGCATCTTCAGGGAGAGTAGTGGCTCAGCCTGCATGATGGCAAAGAAATCGGCGCGGCCCACGAAACCGACTTGCGCACCGGCGCGGGCAATTGCGGTGAGAGAGTAGGGCTGATCGCTGACGAGAGCAGGAAGGCCGAGCAGAGAACCGGGGGCTACTTCGATGGAGAAAATCTGCCGGCCGTTGTGCGCATTCATGGTTAGCGCTACGGCGCCTTGGTGAAGGATGTAAACGCCCTCGGCCGGGTCGTCCTGCCGGAAGAGAAGGCGGTCTGTATCGCACGGAACGGAAGTTGAGCGTTCATGGAGTGCCTGGACGAGCTCCGGATCTGCGACAAATGCGGAAGAGTCGAGCTGCACTGGTTGCCTTTCCTGGAGAGATGGGGCTTTCATGGGCGTGCGTCGACTGGGTACGACGAAGCTATCTTCGCACCGAGTTTGGTTCGGATTTTGTGACCTGCATCACTGCCGGAGGTGGGCTATCCAGAGAAAAGTGCGGTGGATGCCGCGATCCTTGCGTGCGGTTTGCCTGTGCATTGCCGAACGCTTGAATGCCGCGTGGATCACTGCGCCGCAAGGGAGCGGCCTGACCTGCCGTTGGGCGCTCCGACTCGGATTTGGGTGAACGCCGGTGCACGGTTTCCGAAATTGCTGCGCTGGATGCTGTATACCCCCTCCCGGTTAGGGGTGCCCCCCCTTTTTTTGGAATAAGTGCTTTCCCTTCAACGAGTTGTGCCTTTGATCTCTGGCTGCAACCCGCTGATTCCAGAGGGGTTAGACCGTAAGATTCCGATCTAAAGGACTTACAGGCGCTTCTTCCGGGCGTTTGCAGCATAAATGGTGCAATTCGCTTCCACGGCTAGTGATTTGCCGGGGAAAATCGGTGGCGACCCGAGAACGGCGGTCACGCCCAACCGACGCTAACGGCTCTTTCGGAGACGCTCTATTCACTACTTCAGATAAGTCTAGCGAAGTGGCGGAAATAAACTGCAAAAAGAGATCAAGGGATCATGGGTTGGGGATCACTAGCCGAATCAATAGGTTGGCTGGTTGCGGGGCGCTGGCTGAGCAATCAGAGGGCTTGACAACGAACAAGGCGGGTCAGCAAATCGACTGGCCGACCCTCGAGCTTTTGGCTGCAGAACTTTCTTGCTGGGTGGTGGTGGAGTTTGGTGTGACCGAGGATTCCATCTCGCGAGTCGCTGTGGACCCGCCCGAAACGGCTAAGTGACGATAAGCCGACTTGCCGTTACTAATTTGCTCCCAATCACCCAATGGCGGCTTAGCTAATTTGCAGTAAGAGGCAAGTCCAGCGAGTTGAGATCGTAGATTGGCAGTGGTTGGACCTGATCCAGAAGTCACGGCCTCACCATTGGAAACGCAAACTGAGTTGAATCAAACGAGGGTCGTAAGACGCTCCAATTTTGCCCACCGAACTTTGATCCAGGTGATTTTCGGGCAGCTCGAAATTCGTATGGTTGAACAGGTTAAATGCCTCGACGCGAAATTGCGCTTGTCGCGTCTTCCCAATGGGTAGATCTCTCAAGATTGCGAAGTCCTGATCGATCATCTGCGGACCGATTAAGCTGTTGCGCCCTACGTTACCGGGTCTTCCGGCTTGTGGAAAGTTGAACACCTCTGGGTCAAAAGCATAATCGGGGTTGCCCATGTTCTGTGGCACGACAGTTACTCCGGGCTTGATATCTACCCGGTCGGAAAAGCCGCCAGCAGGGGTCCATCGGTTCAGGCCTGTGAAATCTGTGTCAGAACTCGCGAGAACTGTGAATGGAAAACCGCTTCTGAAAGTGGTCACGCCAGAAATGGCCCAATCCTCAAGTATCCGCAGTGGAACGGCTCTCAGGCCGACCGCGCCAGTCGACTTCAACGGAAGTTGATAGACAAACGAAGCGATCACACGCTGTCGGATGTCGAAAGAAGATAATCCATAATTCAGCGTCCGGTTCTTCGAATCCGCGTAAATCGCCGAGTCTCCATCAGACGGGAAAAACCCCGAGTTATCATCCATGGATTTACTCAGTTCATATGATGCGGTGAAATCAAGTCCTCGGCTCATTCGCTGATGTGCCACTAGAGCGAGTCCATTGAAATTTGAGTTGCTGACGAACGCTGCCTGAAGGATGTTGGAATACTGCGGATATGGAAAAGTCCGCTGATTTGGCGCCTGGTCACCGCGTTTGGTCGAATCATTCACCATCACGGCTGGCTGGTTTGGATCGAGTGTCACGGCAAGTTTTCGACCTTGGGAGCCCGTGTAGGAGACCTCAAGTGACGAATTCTTCCCAAGTTGTCGCTCGATTTCAAATGCGTAATTCATCGAATAGGGGCTCGAAGGAAGTGTATCAATCGCGCTGAAAGTGAGGATGCCCCGTTGCCCTTGAGGCAACACGGTTGGGTCGGAGGCGAACAGTCGCAGATTCTGGTTCAACACGGTTGCCCACGTGTAGCTGCCACGGGGAAGCGTGGTCGAGAGAGCGGGCGGAAAATTCAATCCCATAAGCGCGGGCACGTCATCGAAGATGTCGTCATAACTGATTCGAAAGCCTGCGCGAATCACTGTGCTGCTATGGCCAAACATCCAGGGCCAGATTGTTGGCGAGTAGGCCACGCCAATAAACGGGGCAAAGTTCTTCCTCGGGACGCTGAATTGTCCGCTCCTTGGCAGCCAAGTACTCACCGGAGTCTGCAGCAGCGCGGCACGTCCAAGTTGGGTAGGGTCCACATCTATGCGCGAGTTACTGTTAAGGATCATCTGGCCGACGCCGGGAACGAAGTTGCTGCCCCGATCGCCCAATTCTGTCAATGCTCCCGGGTATTCCCACCGAAGACCGAAGTTGAACGTAAGGTTAGCGCGCGACCTGAATTCGTCCTGCACATACAGGTAGATGGGGATGCGGGACCATCTTCGAAATGTTTCATCGGGGCCGGTCGCCAAACTTCCCTTACCCGGTTGGCCAGCTGCGAACGCGTTCCAATTAGGAAAAGAAATGGAACCTCGAAAGAATGCATTCAGGAAGAGATTCGCAATTTCAGTGCGCGCACCTGCGCCAAGATTCAGAGTGTGCCGGCTGTCCCCGCACGGTCCGATCAGGGAAAGATCATCGAGAAATTCGTAGGAATTCGTCGTGCGCCCTTGAGGATAACTGCCTCCAACGCCCAAACCCCCGCCAGTGAAGCCGGTAATGGTAATCGTTGGCAAACCGCCGTTCAGGGGATCGACCCTGGTGTCGATGTAGCCGGGCAGCGTCTTTCCACTACTGTCTACGAAAATCAGAGCAGGATTGATATTCGCGTCGGTCGGCTGCAGGAATGCCTTGTTCCGCGAATACCCAAAGCGCCCTTCATTCACCAGGCGATCGGTGCTGTAGGTGTCCTGAACAAGCAACGAAAGTTGTTCTGGAGAATTATTGATCGACCCGTCGAAGGGGCTGGTCTGCCGGGCGAGAGTGCTCCCGGTCAACCAGACAAAGCGGCCAGTGAGCCGATGATTGCGGCTAACGTTCTGGTCAACTCGCCAGAGGTACGTTTCATCCTTCGCTTTGTCTGGAGTGGTCCCCGCCCAGTTCATTCCGGTAGCCAGTAACAGTTGCGGCGTGTTCGCTCCAGGCCAGAATGAAAGCAAAGTCTGGGAGATGGGGTCGGTAACTTCCGCGCGCTCTGTATCTGTAGGCACGCGACCAGTAGCAGGGTCTTGCACAGATTGGTCGTAACTCTCGAAGCTCGCAAACCAGAACGCTTTATCACGACGAATAAATCCGCCCGCTGTGCCCCCAAACTGATTCCGACGCAACGGGTTCTTGGGCAAGCCGGCACGATTCAGGAAGAATGGAGTTGCATCGAATACGTCGTTTCGGACGTAGTAAAAGAGCGTTCCATGATAGGCATTTCCGCCGCTTTTCGTAATGATGCTCACTTGGGCGCCGCTATTGCGCCCGGCCTCTGCTCCTGGAATGCTAGTTTCGACATTGAACTCCTGCACCGCATCAGCAATGCGAAAGAGATTCAGCGGACCATTGACGTGCGGGTCGTTGTTGCTGATCCCATCCAGGGTATAGTTGTTTGATTGACTGCGCATGCCGACGACGGAGAACGTCTCGACGGACGACCCTGCAACGCGAGTTCCCGGCGCGCCCGGAATTGTGCCGGGTACGATGAGAGCCAAATTCAGGAACTGGCGATCCTCCAGCGGAAGACTTTGGATAGATTGCAGATCCACAATTGAACCGATGGAGACCTTGTCGGGCTCGATGATTGGAGGTTCGGCATCCACCTCCACCGTCTCTGATACGTCTCCCAACGCCATTGACACATCGAGATGTACTGCGGACCCAACATTGACTACGATGTGGCGTTCTACTGTCCGTCGAAAACCTTTCGCTTCGATCGAGAGGTCGTAGACGCCCGGAGATAGCTCCGGGAGCTCGTAACTCCCCATAGAGGATGCAGTAGCAGATCGGAGTGCTTCAGTTGCAACATCACGCAGAACCAGCTGCGCCCCGCCAATTGAAGCACCGGTCGGGTCATGGATTTCCCCGGCGATACTCCCGGTCGGCGCCTGCCCGGTGATGGGGCAGGCAACGCACAACAGGAGCAACGATCCGAATCGACCTCTCCACTGACTTAATAAATGCATGCGTTACGTTCCCAAGGAACTCAATATCACAAGGGAGGAAGACCGATGCGTCGAATGAGATCAAGCAATACATC
>CAWJDG010000068.1:0-5833 GCA_963841365.1 uncultured Acidobacteriaceae bacterium | reverse complement strand
CGTGGGGGTCCTGGCAGCTTGGCCGCACGGATTCGAAGTACTTCATGCTGAAGCACAATGAATTCGCGAAGGCGATGCGAAAAGTGGACCCGTCGATCGTTCTGATTGCCTCGGGGTTGATGCTCGAGAACACTAACGTGCCGCGCGATCAGCGCGCCAAGTACGTGGGGAACCTCGAAAGCCTGTACGGAACCGAAGCTGACTGGACGGGAAGTTTCCTGAGAGACTGCTGGGCAACTTCGATATCATCGCCGAGCACTGGTACGCGAGCGGCGGTCATCATTGGGATCTCGAGAAGGCAAAGACCCTTGGCGCAGACAAGCCGAATGAGGATGCGTATGTGAAAGTCGACATGTCGGTGCTCGAGTCGTCCCGTTATGCGGCCGACACCCTACGCCTGAAGGCCGAAGAGTGGCAGGGATACCAGAAGCGGTTCCCGGCGATGGTGGAGAAAAAGATTCCGCTGTCAATCGACGAGTACGCCTACTTCAACGCCACACCCGGCGGCGGAGGCCCGTTTGGCGGAATGACCCTTCGCCAGGACCTGGCTTACGGGATGGTCCTGAACGAGATGCTCCGGTACACCGACTTCCTGACGATGGCGGCGCAGACTACGGGCGTGGCGCTGGTTGACTTCAACCGCACCTCGGCGACAATGAACGCGCTGGGACTCCTGTACCAGTTGTACGGCGAGCACTTTGGCGGCGGATCGATTCCGGTCGCGCTCACGGGGAACTCCCCACAACCGGCGCCGAATTATCCCGCAGGCAGCCCGGACCAGCCGGTGAAGACCTCCGGCAGCCCGACCTATCCGCTGGACATGTTCGCGGCGCTTTCGCCGGATCGCAAGTACCTGGTGCTCTCGGTCGTGAATGCGACGGATTTGGAGCAGAAGTTCGATCTGAGCGTTACCGGCGCGCATGTGGCTGGGCTTTCGAAACTTTGGCAATTGACCGCAAGCCATCCGGATGCCGTGAACCATGTTGGCCAGCCGCCGCAGGTCGAGGTGAAAGAGAGTGTGGGGGGCGACGCTGCGGAGTCGATCACGATTGCGCCCATCAGCGTCAACATCTATCGGTTTCCCGTAGCGATGGGGCCGCAATGACGCTTCACAGCATGGCGTTAAACAGCTCCTGGAAGGCTCGGGAATGGAAGACTGAAATTCTCTCGTGAAGCGCTGGAAAGGGCGGTTTCTGTTCAAGCAAGCCATTTTTTCACAGTGCGCGCCGCTCGACGTATACTTGGTGGCGCTCTCATCAACGGCAGAGCCGGCGCCCTGGAGAGAGGGCGCGCAAGGCTCTGAATTGAAGTCACCGAACCTATTTCGGTCCGCAGCGAGGAAGCTATGAAACATGTGGGAACGTATTTAGCAGTCGTCACTCTGATGTGCTGCGGATGGGAGATCCAGGCTCAACAAAAACCTGCATACCTCGATCCGAGCCTTCCGCCCGAGCAGCGCGCGGCCGATTTGGTGCAGCGCATGACGCTCGAGGAGAAGGCTTCGCAGTTGGTAAATGTTGCCCGCGCCATTCCCCGCCTTGAGGTCCCGGCCTACAACTGGTGGAGCGAGGCGCTTCACGGAGTGATCGACTCCGGCGTAACCGAATTTCCTGAGCCGATCGCCTTGGCCGCGACTTTTGACGTGCCGGGAATTCATGCCATGGCCACCGATATTGGCATTGAGGGTCGCATTAAGCATGTGCAAGATGTGCGCGCCGGGCATACCGGCATCATGGGAGGTCTCGACTTCTGGGCCCCAAATCTAAACCTTTTTCGCGACCCTCGTTGGGGCCGCGGCCAGGAGACCTACGGGGAGGATCCGTTCCTCATCGGCCGCATGGGCGTCGCCTTTGTCACCGGCATGCAGGGTGACGATCCCAGGTACTACCGCGTGATCGCCACGCCCAAGCACTTCGCCGTGCACAGCGGCCCGGAGCCGACGCGGCATTTCGCTGATGTGGATGTCAGCAGGCACGACGAGCTTGACACCTATGAGCCTGCTTTCCGCGCCGCCGTTGTTGAAGGCAAAGCCGGATCGGTGATGTGCGCCTACAATGCGATCAACGGCCAACCCGCCTGCGCCAATGAGTTTCTGCTTCAGGATCAACTGCGCGGCAAGTGGGGATTCCAGGGATATGTCGTCTCCGACTGCGGCGCGGTTCGGGATATTTTCTCCGGCCACCACTACCGGTCGACGCAAGCTCAGGCCTCCGCCATTTCGCTCTTGCGCGGTATGGATAACGAATGTTTCGGCTCCGGCACCAACCCCAACGATTACGACTACAAGCCTTATGCCGAGGCCGTGCAGCAGGGTTATCTCCCCGAGAGTGCGATGGACACCGCGCTGGTTCGCCTGTTTACAGCGCGCATGAAATTGGGCATGTTCGATCCTCCGGGCACGGATCCCTACACAAACATCGACGAGAGCGAGCTGAACAGTCCGGCACACCGCGCCCTTGCCCGCAAACTGGCCGGCGAGGCGATGGTCCTGCTCAAGAATGACGGCACGCTTCCCCTCAAGCCGGGGATCCGGAACATCGCGGTAGTGGGCCCGCTGGCGGATCAAACCGAAGTGATGCTCGGCAACTATGCCGGCAGGCCCGCCCACACCGTCTCCCTGCTCGAAGGACTCAAAGCGGAGTTTCCCAACGCAAACATCACCTATGTTCCGGGAACACAATTCCTGCGCAATGACGGCGCGCCGGTGCCGAGCGGCCTGCTCACCACTCCCGATGGCAAACCCGGGCTCAAAGCGGACTACAGCGAGCGGGAGGGAATTTCATTCCGTTCCACCACGAATGCCAAGCCGTTCACGAGCCGGGTGGAGCCGAATATCGACCTGAGTAGCAACAATCTGCCTGCTGAGGCGGCAGGAAAGAAATCTATCGGCGTGGAGTGGACGGGCTTCCTGACCGCGCAGGATTCCGCGGATTACCTGATCGGAATTCGCGCCAGCGGCTTTGCGATGGTAACGGTCAACGGAGATCAGATCGCATTCGTATTCGGCAGGAACGGTGTTGATGCGCGGCTCGGTCGCGTGCACCTCGAGAAGGGCCAGAAGGTGGCGTTGAGCGTGCAATACGGAACTGCGGGCTCAGACCAGCCTACAGCCCAACTCGTCTGGGCACGGTACAGCGACGCGCCGTCGCCTGAAGCCATTGCCGCGGCCAGAAAGGCCGACGTGGTGATTGCCGCGGTCGGCATCACCAGCCGATTGGAGGGTGAAGAGATGCGGGTCAACCTGCCGGGATTTCTCGGTGGAGACCGCACCAGCATCGATCTGCCCGGGCCGGAGGAAGATCTGGTCGAAGCTGTCGCCGCAACCGGCAAGCCCGTAGTGGTCGTGCTGATGAACGGCAGTGCGCTTGCCGTCAACTGGATCAATGAACATGTCAACGCGGTTCTTGAAGCATGGTATCCCGGCGAGGAAGGCGGAACGGCTATCGCCCAGACGCTGAGCGGCAGCAACAATCCTGCGGGAAGGCTACCGGTTACGTTCTACAGCGGCGTCAGCCAATTGCCCAACTTTGAGGATTACTCGATGGAGCGGCGGACCTATAGGTATTTCAAAGACAAGCCGCTCTATCGGTTCGGTTATGGGCTCAGCTACACAACCTTCAAGTACAGCGACCTGAGTATCCCGGGACAAGCTGTGGCTGCCGGACAACCAGTAGACGCCGACGTAACAGTGACCAACACCGGCAATGTCGCGGGAGATGAGGTCGTCCAGCTCTATCTCAGATTCCCGGATTTCAAGGGCGCGCCCTTCATCGCTTTGCGCGGATTTGAGCGCATTCATCTGGAACCGGGCGCGAGCCAGAAGGTCCACTTCCAGTTGAAGGATCGCGATCTGGGTATGGTCACGGAGGCGGGTACCCCGATCATTGCCGCAGGCGACTACACCATCAGCATTGGCGGCGGCCAGCCTGATACGGGAGCGCCGGGCGTCACCGGGCACTTCCGGATTAGCAGCCAGATCGATCTCCCCGAATAACTGCGAGGCCGATTCACTGAATCGGCCTCAACCCTCATCGGTATGGCCTGATGACGCACAGATTCATGCAGGAGTACGAAACTTCATGGTTGCGAGATCCATCGGGAACGGCACTTGTATGGGTCGCGCGACAGACGTCGCTTTCACTTCTATATGGACCGTGCCCATCGGACAAAGCAGAACGGCCATGAATATCCGATGCGGAGGAATGCAATCATGAATCGCAGATCGTTCTTCATGGGTGGACTCTCCATGTGCGCGCTGGCTCGCATGGCGCATGCATCGGGGGATTCGCAGTTCTTCCAGGGAGAAGTTCCGCAGGGCCCCTTCCTGCCATTTTGGGAGTCCTTGAAAGCATATCGCTGCCCGGATTGGTTTCGGGATGCGAAGTTCGGGATATGGGCGCACTGGAGCCCCCAGTGTGTCCCCGAACAGGGCGACTGGTATGCGCGGAACATGTACATGCAGGGTTCGCGTCAATATGAATATCACGTCAAGCAATACGGGCACCCGTCGCAGTTCGGATACAAGGACATTTGTCATTTATGGAAAGCGGAGCGCTGGGACCCCGTTGCGCTGGTCAAGCTCTATAAGCAGGCGGGCGCGGAATACCTCGTCTCCCTGGCTACTCATCACGACAACTTCGATTGCTGGAATTCAAGGCACCAGCCCTGGAACGCCGTGAATGTCGGCCCGAAGCGCGACATCGTTGGGACCTGGGCCCGGGTCGCCCGTGCGAATGGCCTGCGATTTGGTGTCAGCTACCATGGGACTCCGCATCGCGTCTGGGACGAGTTCCTCCCTGTCCGTTACAACAGCGACACCACAGGACCGTTGGCCGGTGTTCCCTACGACGGCATGCAGACGATCGCCGACGGCAAAGGCAAGTGGTGGCAGGGAATGGACCCACAGCTGATCAACGGCAAGCCCCACCTGAAAAACACTCCCTGCCCGGAGTTCGTCCAGCAGTTTCTTTTGCGCGTGCAGGATGTGATCGATCACTACAGTCCCGACATCCTCAATTTCGATGACGGAGCACAATTTGATTTCGATGACGGTGGGCCAAAACTCAACTTGAAAGTATGGCTGGGTATTCCCGATCTGGCCCCGCAAATCATGGCTTATTACTACAACAAGAATGTGAAAGCGCACGGCGGTCACCTGGAAGGGGTGGTAGACCTGAAAGTAGTTCCTGAGCCGGTATGGGGCACCCTCACCCGCGACTTCGAAATGTCGCTTGCCGATAAGCTTCAGGAAAAGCCCTGGCAAACGGAAGCATGTATTGGGGATTGGCACTATAACCGCGCTCGCTTCGAGAATCATACTTACCAGAAAGCCTCGCTGATGATTCCTCTCCTGGTTGATATCGTCAGCAAGAACGGCAATCTCCTTCTCAGCATCCCCCTGCCTGGACATGGAGAGCCGGATAGCGATGAGATTGCGTTCCTGGGCGAGCTTGCCGACTGGCAGCAGGTAAATTCCGAAGCCATCAAGGGCACCCGCCCGTGGAGCGTTTTCGGGGAAGGTCCGTCGACTGAAGCCAAAGAGATCCCGTCTTACCACTTATCGAAAATAAAGTTCGATCACACGGACATACGGTTCACCACGAAGGGCGAGACTCTGTACGCCATAGCTTTGGGCTGGCCACCGGACAACCAGGTGCTGGTGAAATCGCTCGCAGATGCCGCACCGTACTATCAGCGAAAGATTCGCAAGGTGGAACTGCTGGGGGTGAAGACCGATGTCAGGTGGACGAGAGATCCCGATGGACTGAGGATTTGGGTCCCACAAGATCCGCCCTGCCGGCACGCCTACTGCTTCAAGATACTGCCCACATGA
>CAWJDG010000067.1:0-95593 GCA_963841365.1 uncultured Acidobacteriaceae bacterium | reverse complement strand
CCCGCGGCCCGCACTGTTTTGCGGTCAGTCTGAAACTCGTCGTCGTCACCCCCGAGATGGGCATATTTACTCCACCAGCGCAGAGACATGATGGGAAATGGCGACGATAGGATGAGGACGAGCACGCAAAAACCCAGAACGACGTTTTGAAATCCAACGTGCTGAATGAAGCGAGGATTACGCAAGAGCCCGATCACAATTCCCACCGGCAAACAAAACGCAGTTACTGCCATGTATCGAAGAACGCTGGCGTCACTGCATGCCTGGTCGACGCGGCAAGAAGGTGGGCTGCCTTCTGCGCCGCCTCGTGGTTAATCTTGGCGCCGCAGAATCGGCATACGTTTGCGGATATATCGATCGTCTGCTTGCAGTTGGGGCACTCGAAGACATCGAGATCTTCGGTGGGTCCGTCAAGGATGAGTCCATCTGCCATCCGCAAGCACCTTCTCGGCTGAATTGGCCGCTCCAGGATCGAGTGAAAACAGGACAGGGATACTCCCAAGATTCCACAAGCTTGCAAAATTTGCACTCAAACAAAAGTGTTAGATGGCTAAAGGTGCCTTGGGCAGCACCCCGACGATCACCTCGGCTGCAGCCTCGTAATCGCCGAACGGCGCGCTTACCTGCACGCCCTGCACGTAGGGACGAACCGCCTCCAGCATCTCCTGGGCAATCTTGATCCCCTCAGCCCGCGCGGCCTCGCGGCGTATCGGCCTGCGCCATGCGCAGCATGATCTCCTCCGGCATGGCAGTGCGCAGATCGTTCTTCATATACTCGGCATTACGCAGGCTGGTAAGCGGCCAGATGCCGGCAATAATGGAATGCGGTGGTCCTTGATGCGCCCGAGAAACTCCTCCAGCAGGCTGCAGGTCGAAGACCGCCTGCGTTATTGCGTATTCGGCTCCTGCCTCCACCTTGTAGGCAAACCGCCGCAGCTCGTTTTCGATATCGGGCACGCCGGGATTGGCGGCCACGCCGATGGTAAAGTTCGTGCTCGCGCCGATGGAGTTCGATCCGATGTCGAGGCCGCGATTCAGCCGGCTGCACGATGTTCACCAAACCGATGGAATCTACGTCAAATACCTGCGAAGCATCAGGATAATTTCCCTGCTTGGCCGGTTCGCCGGTTACGCAAAGGATGTTGTGCAGGCCAATCGACGAGGCTCCCAGCAAATCCGACTGGATGGAAAGCAGGTTGCGGTCACGACAATGGTAATGAAGAATTGTTTCCATCCCAGTGTTCTGCTGAATCTGGATGCAAACACTTTCCCCGCTCATGCGAGCAGAGGCTTGCGGCGCATCGTAGACATTGATTCCGTGGACGCCGAGTTGCGCCAGCAGTTGGGCGCCTTCAATCTCTTTCGAGCAATCGATGCCACGCGGCGGAACGATTTCAACCAGCGTGACGAATGTGCTCTCCGCGATGAGCGCGCCAAGGCGAGAGCGCTGCGCCAATGGTGCAGGAGGCGTCTCGGCGCTGATCGCGGGCGCTGCGCCTGTCCCCGCCACGTGAACCTGTTCGTCCATGGCGCGAATGGCCGAACGCATGGCGCGGATGTGATTAGGCGTGGTGCCGCAGCAGCCGCCCACAAACTGCACTCCCGCAGTGATGGCCTTGCGCGCGAAGCTGGCCATGTACTCGGGCGAACAGAGGTAGACATTGCGGCCTTCCACAGCCCGCGGCAGGCCCGCATTGGGCATGGCCGCCAAGGGCAGCGTGGTCGCTGCGCGCATGGCCTCAATCGCAGTCAGTACCGTGGCCGGCCCGGTAGAACAGTTCACGCCAACCGCAGCCGCTCCCCACTCGGTGAGCAGCGCCGCCGCCTGCGCGGGCGAGGCCCCGTCAAGGCATTCGCTCTCATCGTCCACCGTGACCATCACGAGCACGGGCAGATGCGGAGCCACAGATTTTGCGGCCTCCAGCGCCTCCCGCGCTTCGTTCAGCGCCGGCATGGTTTCGACAATCAGCAGGTCAACGCCGATTCCGGGTCCGCCACGGGCCAGCACGGCGATCTGCTCGGCAAAAGCCGCGCGCGCTTCGTCCAAGCCGGTTTTGCCAAGCGGTTCCAACCGTACTCCCAACGGCCCCACCGAGCCGGCCACCCACGCTTCTCCTGCTTGCCGTTCCTTCAGATGTTCCACGGCCTGGCGCGCCAGTTTTACGCCGGCAGCGTTGATCTCTTCCACCTTTCCGCTCAACCCATGCCGCGTCAATCGAAAGCGGTTGGCACCGAAAGTGTTGGTTTCAAGAATCTCGGCGCCCGCCTGCAGGTACTCTTCGTGGACCGACAGAATCAGGTTGGGATCCGAGAGGTTCAACTCCTCATAGCAGCGGTCGATGAAGATGCCGCGCGCGTAAAGCACCGTACCCATGGCGCCGTCGGCGAGCATGGGGCGGTCGGCAAACATCTCGGTAAACTGGCTCATTCTGTTGCCATGCTACCGCATTGCCGGCAGGGTTGTATCCACCGGAGGCACCGCGCCTGCAGCCGCCGTCCGACGCTAGTCGCAGAGCGCAACCGGCCGAGGCAGGCAGGTGGGAAGTGGGAGCTGACCCACCGCCATGGCGCCGCTCTCACCGTCCGTCCGTCGCTCCGTAGCATGGGGTCGCTTTGCTATACTTCGGGAGTCATAGCCTGGATGGAAACCGATTCTAGTCTCAGCGTTTTCGGGCCTTCCAGTGCTCCTGTATCGTCATTCATTCGTTTACGCAGCGGTTCGTTCCGCGCTACCGATCGAGGGTTGGGATTTTGAAGAAGAGAAGTCTTTGGATCTTTGCCAGTGCGGCTTTGGCCGCCGCCGTTGCGCTGGCGGGTTGCGGCACAGAATACTACTTTGCCGGCCGTGGTTTGCCTCCCAGTGGGCTCAAGAACCGCGTCCTTATCGCTATCCAGAACCCCGGAATTCTGGCAAAGGGGTCGGCGGAAATCGTCGATGCCTACTATGACGAGCGCAGCGCCTATAACGGCAGCCCCGGGTCGTTCTCCCTCGCTGGCTTTGGCGGTTCATTGCCCATCACCATCCAGAACATGCCCGAGGAGCAGCTCGGCGCCATCTATGGAGCTGGCGACGGCAGCTTGACACTCGCCGACTATGCCAACGAAAAGACGACGGGGACGGTCAGCGGGCTCAATGGTCTCTCGTCGAGCATCTTCATCACCCGCAACAGGTCCTACGTCTTCGCCGCCAGCCAGGCCGCTCATCAATTCACGATTGTGAATCAGAGCGGAACTGGCACTCCTTCGACGAGTTTGAGTCTCCCCGGCGTATACCGCGTAAGCGTGAACCCAGGCGGGTCAGTGGCGATGGCCTTCGTTCAGAACTCCAATTACGGCTACTACCCCCGTCAGCTTTCGGCCGCGCAATCTCTCAGCTACTCCGGTGGCCCCACTACGTGGCCCAAGGCGGCAGTCGATTGCGAGCCGCAGAACGCACCTACCTGGTGCCTTTTCCAGATGCAAAGCCCAGATCACGTCGACGCAACCGGCAATTACTATGGCGCTCCGCTGGTCTTCGACCGTCCCGTCAAGGCTCTCTTCTCGAGTGATGGCAGCACCGCCTATGTCCTGAGTTGCGGCCCGGAGTGTGGAGGGTCCACGGCATCGATCTCCCTGGTTCCGGTAGCTCCGATGATCTTTCTTCAGGGACAGCAGTCTGGTCTGCTTCCATGCAATCTTGCCGCAAACGCACCCTGCCCAAATTCGAGCGCCAAACCCATGGTGAACATCCCCATACCGGGCGGCGCCAGTAATGCTCTGCTGGATTCCTCAACCATGTACGTCATCGGCCAGCAGCCGCAGGTCGTCCAGGGGCAAACGCTTTTTGCCGGCAACCTGACCGTGGTCAATCTCAGCAACAACACTGCAGGCAGTCCGGTAGCCATCAGCGACGGCCAACCCGGCGCCACAAGCCGTATTATCCAAGCTGACGACAACACCCTCTGGATCGGCATGACAGGATGCACAACGGGAGTTCGCTACGCGACCAACCCGGCCAGCGGCTACGGCTGCCTGACCATGTACAACACTTCCACAAACAAGGTGGTCCTGCTGGAGCCGTACATTGGCGACGCGACTGGAATCGCCGCCGTTGAGGGTCTGCGTAAGATTTATGCGGCGGAGGGTGGTCAGGTGTACATCTACTCGACCGCGAACGGTTCGTCGATCGACAACCAATACGTGACGGTGACCGGTACGGCCTATGACGTGGCCTACATGGACGCGACCACCGACGCCGACAACACCGTGTATTAATCCCATGGCCGCCGCTCAGGTTTCCGACACGCTGGCGGCCGATGTCCTGGCCATCGCCGCTCACCGTGACGACGTGGAACAGACCTGCGGCGGAACGCTTCTGCGCATGGCGGCGCGCGGTCTGCGCACCGCAATCCTCGATCTTACGCAGGGCGAAGCAGGAACGCGCGGCACAGCCGACGAGCGCGCTCGCGAGGCCGATGATGCCTCCCGCATCCTGGGAGCGCGTTGGCGGCAGGCGCTCAATTTGCCTGACGGCGCAATCGCGAACACGATCGAGAATCGCATGGCAATCGTACGCATTCTGCGCCTTTTGCGCCCTCGCGTTGTCATCCTTCCTTATTGGCAGGCGCGCCACCCCGACCACGCCATTGTGGCAACGCTCGGCTATGAAGCCTGCTTTCTCTCCGGACTCGCAAAAGTAGAAACGGGCTCGGAGCCGCATCGCCCCTTCAAGATTGTCTACGCCAGCCTCTACGCCGACGTGCGTCCGAGCTTTGTCGTCGACATTACGCCTTTCATCGAGCAGCGCCACCAGGCGCTGATGGCTTACCGCTCGCAATACGCCAACCAATCCGCCGGTAGTGGGCTGTTTGTTCCTGAGGAGGAAATCCGCGAGCGCACATTCGCCGAAGCGCGCCATTACGGCCTGCTCGCCGGCGTTCGCTACGGGGAGCCCTTCGTGCAAAAAGAGGTCGGACTCGTCGACGATCTCACCCTGCTGCCCGTACAATCGCTCTGACGCGTTCGGCCTGGCCGCGCGAATGGTTCTTGTTCCCCACGATGATTGACACGAGCCGGAACGCGATCTTTTTGCCGCATGTTGATGGATTGTCCAATTAAGTTGGAGGTTAGTTCTGCCGCAGTCCTGGGACCCGAAGACCTATGAAAAGAACGCTGCCTTCGTGCCTGCGCTGGCTGAAGGCGCGCTGGAGTGGCTCGCTGCGCAACCCGGCGAGCGCGTTCTCGACCTCGGCTGCGGAGATGGCCAACTCACGCAGCGAATCGCTGCCACGGGCGCAAGCGTAACGGGCATTGACGCCTCGCCGCAGATGGTCTCGGCGGCGCGCGCACGCGGCCTGAAGGCCGACAAGGGCTCCGCCGAGAAACTGCCTTATCCTGACCAAACCTTTGAGGCGGTCTTCTCCAATGCTGCTCTACATTGGATTCAGGGCCAGGACGACATGCTCTCGCATGTGCGGCGAGTGCTCCGTCCCGGCGGCCGCTTCGTGGCCGAAATGGGCGGCCACGGAAACATCGCCGCTATCCGCGTGGCCTTTGCAGCCGTGCTCGCACACCACGGCTTTGCTCGCCGCGGCGAGCGCGACAACTACATCCCACGCAGGAAGCCTACGCCCACCGCCTTGAGCGCCACGGCTTCGCCGTCAAGCGCATCCTTCTCTTCCCTCGCCCCACTCCGCTGAACGAGGTCGGTATGGAAGGATGGCTGAACACCTTCTACCGTGGCGCTCTCGACGCCCTGCCGGAAGATCTGCGCAATACCGTTGTCGACGAGGCTGTCGCGCTGCTCGCTCCAGTACTGCGCGCCCACGATGGACACTGGACCGCCGACTATGTGCGCCTGCGCTTCATTGCGACGGTGTGATTTCCTCCACTGGTCATCGCAATTGCCGGAACGACGCGATCAGCCGATACCGGATTCCTTACTCAGCTTCCAGCAGTTTGGTTCGGAAAAGCAGCCCGGCAACAATGCCACCCACGCTGGGAAACACGAGAAATAGCCAAAGCTGTTTGAGCGCCTGGCCGCCGGCAAACAGCGCCGGTCCCAGGCTCCGCGCCGGATTCACGCTCACGCCCGTAATGTGGATTCCGAAGATGTGAATCACTACCAGCGTAATGCCGATGGCCAGCCCGGCGAATCCCGCAGGAGCGCTCTTTTGTGTCGAACCCAGGATCACGATAACGAAGATCAAGGTTGCAAAAAACTCGAACAAAATGGCCGATTCGGTGTTGTACCCGCCTTGATAGCCGGGCCCCCAGCCATCCTGCCCCAGTCCGTTTGCAGCAAGGCTATATCCCGCCCCTCCCACCGCGATCACCAATAGCACCCAGGCCGCGAGGATTGCGCCAAGGAACTGCCCCACCCAATAGCCGATCATGTCCTTGACCGACATCCGACCAGCGACGCAGACGCCCAGGCTCACTGCCGGGTTAATGTGGCAGCCGGAGATGGGACCGATCCCGTATGCGGCGGCAATCAGGCCCAGCCCAAAGGCGAAGGCAATGCCCAGAATGCCGACTTTGTCGCCGGCGACCACTGCCGTTCCACAACCAAAAAGCACCAGAATGAAGGTGCCCACAAGTTCCGCCAGGTATTTCTTCATGACTCCTCCTTGGTGAACTGCAAATTATTGTCAGGGGGCCCGCGCCGGCCACACCGGCGTACGCCAAGCCCCGCCCAAAGCCCGCACGACGGTAGTGCAAGGGAGCAGAACAGGCGTCCCGGTGAGGCAACAGAATTGCGTCCAAAATGCGCCCACGCAGTCTTGCAGATGCGCGGAGGCGGAGTCAAGAAAAAATCCGCTCGATAAATTGATCCCCTTGCCGCTAATAAGTGCGTCGGAAGTCTGGTCTCTTTGTGTCGAGCGGAACCACGGCGAATTCACCGCCCGTTCGCAGTATTTTGCGGTTCATATTGTGCTAACGTTCAATCGTGAACGCTGGCGCGCCAGGCAAGGCCGGAATAAGGAGGGCCAAGCCGCGCCTCCTGCCTGGGCTGGCGGTGAAAGATGGGCTCATCCGGCATCCCTTTGACCTGGAGTTTGGAGTGCGGACCAGCGGCCTGGTTGCGGGGCGTCACCTCACCGCCGGCCACCGGCACGACCGGCACGTGACGGCTTATTACGCCGTCGCGCCATCGGTATTTCAAGGCATCATCGTGCGCTGGCGGCGATGCCGCCCTGTGGCGCCGATCGATGCTTATACATTTGTCGATCTAGGCGCAGGCATGGGCCGCGCCATGCTGCTGGCCTCGGCGTACCCTTTTCGCGCCGTCGTCGGAGTGGAGATGCATCCCACGCTGGCGCGCATCGGCCGCAGGAACATGGCTTTGTGGCGCGCGGCTGGGCGCACGCGCGTGCCCATGCGGATGCACTGCCGCGATGCTGTCGGAATTCCGTCTTCCTGCGGGTCCGTGCGTAGCGTTCCTTTTCAACCCATTTGGCAGCTCCGGTACTGCGGCGCCTGCTGCGCACCTGGAGCCAGACCCTTGCCAACCGCCCGGGCCAACTCGATATTCTGTACGTCAACAACGAACAGGAGAAGCGTGTTGCGGCGCGAGCCTGGGTTCACACGGCTCTTTCATGGCCCGATCAGGCGGTCGCAAGCCGACGCCGTAGCCGACCGCACAATTCTCAAGCGTCAACCCGGCGCTGAATATGCGGCTACGCTGTGGGAGGATTGCTCAATTTACCGGTGGGCGCCAAAGGCAGGGAGTAGGGATAGAGAACCATCGCAGCGTGGACAACCACAAGCCGCATCTGACTTTTGATCAATGACCGCTGTTCACTGACCACTGTTTCTCGGGGGCACGGAGATGAACGAACCGCATCTGATCCTGGGAATCGGCGAACTGCTGTGGGACATGTTGCCGGAAGGCCCAAGGCTCGGCGGCGCGCCGGCCAACTTCGCCGTGATGGCTGGCCGGCTGGGCAATCATGCCGCGATTCTGAGCCGCATCGGCCGCGACGATCTGGGCCGCGAGGCCGTCGGCCGCCTCGACCCGATGCCGGTCGAGACGAGCCCTTGAGGTCGACCCCGCGCACGAGACCGGCCGCGTCACGGTCAGCTTTGTCGGCGGGTGAGCCGCACTTTACCATTCATGAGCCCGCGGCATGGGATTTCTTGCGAGCTCTCCGACGATGGGTCCAGTTGGCCGAGCGGGCCGACGCCATCTGCTTCGGTTCGCTGGCGCAGCGCAACCGGCAGTCGCGGCAGACCATCCAAACACTGGTCGCCGAGACCTCCGCATCCTGCATTCGCGTCTTCGACGTGAATCTGCGCGCGCCGTTCTACTCCGCCGAAGTGATCCAGGAGTCTCTGGAACTTGCCACGGTGGTGAAGATGAACGAGGCCGAGGCGCCGCTTGTGCTGGAGCTGCTCGATCTGGAACTGGATGAAGAATCCGCGACCGAATGGGCCGCTCCCGAGTGCAGAATTCCTGCGCCGAGCCGCTGAGTCGACTGCTCCTGGCGTTACCCACGTTGCAACTGGTGGCCATCACACGCGGCAGCCGCGGCAGCCTGCTGGTCACGCGCGACGAGTGGGACGAGCATCCCGGATTTCCCGTCAAGGTTGCCGACGCCATCGGCGCCGGGGATGCGTTTACAGCGGCATTGACGCACTACCTGCTGCGTGGCGCCGACCTGGCCACGCTCAACGAGGCGGGCAACCGCTGGGGCGGCTGGATGGCTTCGCAATCGGGCGCCATGCCCGCGCTGCCCGATGCGGTGCGCGACGCGATTGCTGCGGCGATCGAGAAGAGCGGGAACTGAGAGAAGAATCTGGTAGCCGGTAGCTTGTAGCTCGTAGCTTGATTCTTGAAGATGCCGGCTCACCGCGATCGCTTTCCGACCTTTAGCTACCGGCTTGCGGCTCCAGGAAGCATTTCCAAGATTGTCAAACGCAGCGCCCGGCATTAGGATGGCGAGGTCATGAAAAAGTCAGCAGCAGTTGCCGTATTTCTTGCCGCCCTCGTGTCGTCTTGCAGCCTCGCCGCGCAGACGCCTTCGCTCACCATTCAGGTCGATCATCCAACGGCAAAGGTCAGCCCCATGCTTTATGGCCTCATGACCGAAGAGATTAACTACTCCTACGACGGAGGCATCTACGGCGAGCTTGTGCGTGATCGGACGATAGGCCGCGGCTTTGGCTCGCTCACGCATTGGCCTATGGTGGCCCGCGGCAACTCGCTAGTCAATGTCTCTTCCGACGAAACCACCGGGCCAAGCGAAGTACTGTCTCGAAGCCTCCGCGTCACGGTGACGAAGGCCGACAAGGATAATCCGGCCGGAGTCGAAAACGACGGCTACTGGGGCATCCCTGTGCGTCCGCACAGCGTTTACAGCGGCTCGTTCTACGCGAAGACCGACAACCCTGACCTGCCCATCACCGTGACTCTGCAGAACGATCAGACCGGCGTGGTAGCGGCAACGGCCACCGTCACGGGGCTTACCGGCGACTGGAAGCGCTACACCTACACCCTCCACATCGGCGATGTTCCGGCTTCGTCCAACAATCACCTCATCCTCACATTGGCGAAGCCCGCCACCGTATGGTTCAACCTGATCTCGCTCTTCCCACCCACCTACCACAATCGCGTCGATGGCAACCGCATCGACATCATGAATCTGCTGGCTGCCATGCACCCGCACTTCCTGCGCCTGCCCGGCGGCAATTATCTTGAGGGCGACCATGTTGCCGACCGCTTCGATTGGAAGAAGACCATCGGCCCATGGGCCGATCGACCGACGCACCAGAGCCCGTGGCGCTATCGCTCGTCTGACGGCATGGGGTTGCTCGAGTTCCTGGAGTGGTGCCAGGACCTGAAGATGGAGCCGGTCCTTGCTGTCTACGCCGGCTACTCGCTCGCGCAGGATCACGTCGATCCTGGCCCGACGCTCGAGCCCTACGTGCAGGACGCGCTCGATGAAATCGAGTACGTTTCCGGCGGAACGGACACGAAGTGGGGCGCTGAGCGCGCCAAAGACGGCCATCCGGCCCCCTTCCCGCTGCACTACATCGAAGTCGGCAACGAGGATCAGTTTGACCGATCGCACTCCTACGACGGACGTTTCGCGCAGTTTTATCACGCCATCAAGCAGCGCTACCCTGATTTGCAGATCATCGCGACGACGCCCGTGAAGAGCGTAACGCCCGATGTGCTTGACGAGCATTTCTACATGTCGGCCCAGCAGTCGTTCTCTGAGGCGTATCACTACGATGCCGCGAGCCGCAACGGGCCAAAAATCTTTGTGGGCGAGTGGGCTACCCGGGAAGGCGATCCTACGCCGAATCTTGAGGCAGCGCTGGCCGATGCCGCATGGCTGACGGGCCTCGAGCGCAACAGTGACCTGGTCGTCATGGCGAGCTATGCGCCGCTCTTCGTCAATGTGAATCCCGGCGGAATGCAGTGGGCTACCGACCTGATCGGCTACAACGCGCTCGCCAGCTACGGTTCGCCGAGCTACTGGACGCAGGTAATGTTCTCGACTCATCTCGGAACCGAGGTTGTCGATTGCACGCTGGCGAACGAGCCTCCACGGGTCTATGCCTCCGTCACGCGCGATGAGGCGCGACGCAAGCTTTTCATCAAAATCGTCAACGCCATGTCGACATCCGAGCCACTCGCCATCTCGTTGACGGGCGTGAAAAAGCTTGCGCCGCAAGCCACGCTGACCATCATGAGCGGCAAAACGCCCAATGCGACCAACGACATTACGCATCCCAATGCCGTTGTTCCGGTTGCGCATACCGCTCCGGTCACAGGGCCGAAGTTTACGCAGAGCTTCGCGCCGTATTCGGTGAATGTGTTGGAACTGAGCTACTGAGTTGCATCCCACATTTAGGAGCCCTCTGAAATTCAGTTGAGAAATTGTTTTCAACTGTAACGACTGAGGTGTATAAAATTCTGGCGAGCCTGCTCCGGGTGAAATGCCAATCCAAAAAACCCGCACGCTGCGCACTTCCCTGTCCAAGGAGTTCATCCACATGTCGCAACTCGTCCTCGCCGCCGTCGCCGCCCTTGCCTTGTTGCCCGTTGCCGCTCACGCCGCGGATGACGCAAAGCCAAATCCGCCAAAAACGTGGGTCGACAAGGACACCGGCCATCGCGTCTGGCGGCTGAGTGACGAACCCAACTCCGGCGGCTTCTATTTCAATGTGAACGCCTACACGCCGGACCAGAAGACCATGATCTACACCGCGCCCGACGGCATCCACGCGATGGACATGGAGACGATGAAGACGCGCCTCATCGTTCCCAACCCGCCTCGTCCTGCCAACGCACCACCGGGTCCTGGGGGATTTTTCCGCTATGGCGTTCATGCGCTTGTCGCTGGATTCAAGACCAACAGCGTCTTCTATACGCAGACCGATCCAACCACCAATGTCACTTGCGTGTATAAGGCCGATGTCTATAGTGGGCAAATCCGCAAGCTCGTCGATCTTCCCGCGCACCGCATGATCGTGAGCATCAACGCCGACGAAACTCTCGCCGCGGGCACATACCTCGTGGATGAAAGCGCGCGCGACTACGGCCAAAACATGCTGGCGCGCCCGCAACCCGCGACGGGCGGAGGCGACAATCGCGTGGCCAGCCCCGAACAGGGCCCCCACTACCAGCCGCTCGACAAGGGCCAGATGATGGAGCGGCGCCTCGCGGCTCACTATCCACTGGTGCTCTTCACCATTCGCCTCGAGCCAGGCCCCAACGGAGAAAAGCCCGGCGACATCAAGGAGCTCCTCCACTCTACCGACTGGGTCAACCACCTCCTGTTTTCGCCCACCGATCCCGAGCTGCTGATGTATTGCCATGAAGGGCCATGGCAGAAGGTCGACCGCATCTGGATGATCCACACCGACGGCACGCACAATACCATGATCCACAAACGCACCATGGTCAACGAGATTTTCGGCCACGAGTTCTGGGGACTCGACGGTGAAACCATCTGGTACGACTGGCAATTTCCCAAAGGTGAAGACTTCTTCCTCGCCGGCTACAATCTCAAAACCGGCCAGCACACCGCATTCCATCTGCAACGCGACGAATGGGGCATTCACTTCAACCTGACCCGCGATCTCGATCTCTTCTGCGACGATGGCGGCGACCCCGGCCAGGTTGCGCGCTCAAAAAACGGCGAGTGGATTGAGTTGTTGCATCCTGAGATGCAGAAGGTCGGCGAAGGCGCGCTCAACGATCCCAGCTTCTGGCAGCCCGGCGTCTTCCACTCCGAGCACCTTGTCAACATGTCGCACCACAACTATCGTGAAGAGCCCAACGTGCGCTTTTCGCCGGATAAGAAGCTCGTGATCTTCACCAGCAATATGTTCGGGCCAAGTTATGTATTCGGCGTCGAGGTCGCGAAGGCCGTCGATCCGCCGGCCGCCGATGTGCAATCCACACCGGAGCTGGCGACGCAGTTCAACCCCGTGAACCCCACGCCGACCAATACTCCACGGTAGATGTAATATTGCGAGCTGCTTTTTCCCTCGAGCAGTGCCGCGGTTCTCTTCAAGCCCAGCGGCATCGGGAAGGACGCCAGCGATCCCTCGGCGGCCCTACGGGTACAGCTTCGCCGGAACAATCTCCGGCTGGTCTTCGCCGGCTTGCGCCATCAACTCTTTAAGCTGATCGCGAAGGCCGTCGGCAATCTGGCGGTACTCCTTGCGCCCGGCCAGGTTCACCAACTCGTGCGGATCGTTGCGTTGATCGTAGAGCTGGTACTCGTGATAATTTGTGCTCGAGGGCTTGTCGGTCGCGCCCGTTGGGTCTGCAACGCAATATGTCCAATCCTTTGTCCGGATGGCCCGGCCCGTCATGGACTCGCTGATCTGAACCAGTTCCTTATTCGGCCATTTCTCGCGCGCGCCCGCATCGTGCAACAAGGGCATGATGCTTCGCCCCTTCATGGTCTCGGGCAAGGCCACGCCCGCGGCGTCCAGCAGCGTCGGCGCCAGATCAATGATTCCAACAACTTCCTGCAACTGCCGCGCGCTTTCAAAGCCGGGCCCAGAGAAAATCAGCGGAACCCGCAAGCTGCTGTTATGCGTGCTGCGCTTGTACTCGGTGTTTCGAGTCATAAAGTGGCAGCCGTGGTCGCTCATGAACAGAAAGATGGTGTTATCCGCGATCCCCTCTTCTTCAAGAATCTTCCGCACGCGGCCGACCGAAGCATCGATCGCCTCGCAGCAGCCGTAATAATCCGGAAGCTGTTCGTGCCAGTCGCCGGGAAACACGCGCAGGTCGGCGGGTACGAACGAATTAATAAATCGTTCTGCCGACCCCTTCGGTCCAACCATGCGATGCAGATCGTTCTGCTGGTGCGGCTCCAGTTGCGAAATCATCAGCAGAAATGGCTTCTCCTGCTTTTGCCGCAAAAACTTCTCTACGCGATCGGTGATGAAATCCACGCGGTACTCATCCTTGAAGGTGATCGGATTTCCGTCGCGATCCCAGATCGTTCCCTCGTAAGGATGCGTCGCGAACTCCAGCGCATTGGCCGCCTCCCAAAGATCGAGGAACCCGCCGCGGTGCTCCGGCTTCACCGGCCCGCGACCACCACCTTCAGCCTCCGTTCCCGGAGCCATGTGCCATTTGCCGATGTAATTTGCGGTGTATCCCGCCCTGCGCAGTTCGGAAGCAATGGTCGGCAAATCCTCGTTGAGCCCCAGCCCGTTATGCCACACGCTCGTCTCAGTGGCGTAACGGCCGGTGATCAGCACCGAGCGCGATGGCGCGCAAACCGGTTGATTGGTCACCGCATGCGTGAAATTCGTTCCGCCCGCGGCCAGGATATCTAGATTCGGCGTGTGCGAGGAGCTGTTCAGCCCGTTTGCGCCCACAAAGTCCCAGCGAAACTGATCTGAATGGTAGATGACAATGTTGGGCTGCTCCTTCGCCGAAGCAGTGCTCGTCTGGGCAGCAGATGAACCCGGCAGGGCGGCCGCCACGCCTGTAGCGGCCGTGCCCAGCAGAAAATCTCGTCTATCGAACTTCAATGGATGACTCCTCGTATTTTTCCGCGCCGATCGTTCGGTCTCAAAAATAGTACTTAAGGCTCAACTGAATCTCACGCGGGTCATTGGGGTTGTCTCGAGTGGCGCTGATCGCAGCGAAAGTGTTCGGCGTTGTGAAGTTAAGACTGCCTGGCTGTCCGAAGTTGGGCGTATTGGTCAGGTTGAAGACCTCGGCGCGGAATTCGAAGTTTGTCTCGGCAAACGCCGGGAACTGGCGGAAAAGAGACATATTCAAATCGTGATAGGGCGGTCCTGTGACCTGTGCTGGGGGTCCGCCCAGGTTCGCTGGCGTGGCAGATGTCGCGGTGGCCGCCGGCGGGTTTGCAAAGGCAGCCGGGTTCAGAAATTGCGCCGCGTTGTGACTGCCGGCATAAGGATTTTGCCCCGCGACCTTCAACGCATTGCAGCCAAGTCCGGCCGCATTCGTGGTCGTGCAGGCAACGTTGAACGGTTGACCGTCCTGCGTAGTCAGGATCCAGTTTGTCGACCATCCACCTACGATCCACGAGGCGGGGCCGCTGGTCAACCAATGCTGGTTTTTCCCGAAGGGGAATTGATAGGTTCCGCTCACGTGCACAATGCGCTTTACCTGAATGTCGCATGGGGCGTAATCGGCGCCGATCCCCATTCCGGCCACGTACGGCGCACGATAACCGCCGACGCCGTTGTCCAGCAGGTCCCGCGTGTCGCCCATGCACTTTGACCAGGTAAAGTTGCCAAGCGCGCTGAAGCCGTGAGAAAAGCGATGCTCTGCGTTCACTTGCAAACCGTTGTAGTCCGTTGCGCCGGCGCGCGCAATAAACGTTCCGCCGGTCGCGAAGTCCGGAAAGAAGGAATTCGTCTTTATGTTCGCCGAAGGTGGAAGGATGGTATTCACGGTGTCTACGTTAATGCCGCCAACCTGAATGTGCCTGGAGCCTGTTCCCGCATAGCCCACTGAAAGCACAGTATTCGGCGCCAATTCGTATTGCACCTGCAGGTTGTACGCCTCGGCATAGGAGGTCTTCGCATTGCGCGGTTCGCCCAGCAGCGTCAGGCTGGCATTCGCCGATGCCACTGCAGCCGCAGCCGTCAAGGGAACGTTCAGCAATCCATTCTGCAATGTTCCCACTGAATTGTCTGAAGTGAGCGGCGTAACCGCGTTGGCGTTCGTGTAAGACGAAGTGATCTGGAACGGAAAGTTGACATAATTGCTTACACTGAGCCCGTGATTTTCATTGCCCTGGAAGAACATGCCAAACCCGCCGCGCACAACCAGCTTCGGTCCAGCCTGGTACGAGAATCCAAGACGCGGCGCAAGGTTCGTTTTCTGCGCGATCACGAGCTTGTTGCTGTTGACGGGCACGTATGCGATGTTGTCTTTTGCCAGCAGCGTTTGAAATGCGGTAGGAACGTTGGCAACCTGCGATTGCGGAATGTAAAACATCGATTGCGAGATGAGCCCGGTTTGCGCCGGAACTACATTGGCAAAGCGGCCGTTGGCCTCCTCGGGAGTTCCGATGAAGTCCCATCGCACGCCGAGATTAAGGGTAAGGTTGTTGACCACGCGCCAATTGTCCTGAAAATATTCGCCCAGCACGGGACGAACAAGTCGAAACGCCGGTGGGAAATTCGAAGCGCTCAGGGAATTCGCTCCGCCCACGTTATTGATCCCATTGGGCACGGTGGTTGCCTCGGGATTAAGCACGAATTGCGCCCGGTCCGTTGAGCCGTCAGTCGAATTCACCACCGAAGTATAGACGCCGTTGTTGGTAAGACTGCCGCGCGACGTGGTGGGTGTCAGCGTAGGAGCGGCAATGTACTGGTATTCGCTGCCCAGGCGAATCTGGTTGCGGCCCCGGTCGATAGATAGGTTGCCGGAAATCTGGAAAATGTCGCTGGCTTTACTGCTTGGGTTCGTACCCGACGAGCCCATCGCTGAAATCTGATTGAAGTTAAGCGTCGGAAGTCCGCCATTGGTCGGAATCTGCGGTATTCCCTGAATTCCGTACTGTGCGGGAATCCCCAGGACGTTCGCGTCGAACTGTTCGCGCAAATCGGCCACGCGGCTGTAACCCGCCCGCACCTCAAGGACAAGCCGTGGATTGAAGATGTGCGTTTCGCTGACGGCTTCGTTCTGCGATTCGGTCCAGCCGGTCCCGGGACGCGATGCGCCACCATCGGCAACGCCCGGAAATGGCGCGGGCTGAAATTGATTGTTATACACGTAGCTGTACCGCGCAAAAGCCGAATCCTTGTCGCTGAAAACCTGGTCGAAGCGCACGTCGAAACCGTTGATGCCTGTGGTCGAATTTGGGCTGGCTGTGTAGTTATTCGTCAGCGCGGTGGGCTTGGTGGGGCTTGGCAAAAGCTTCAGCATGGCCACCGCTCCCGCATTCAACCGCGATGAGGGCAATTGATTCATCAGCGCCTCAGCCGAGGCTCCGGTGAAGTTGATCATATTTCCGATGGTGCCTTTGTAAAAAGGATCACGAACGAAGCCGGTCGCGGTTGGTGGCAGCCCTGTCACCGGGTCTACAACACCCAACGTGACGGGACGGCTGGTGGCGGGATCAAAAACCGTTCCGCTCGGAAATACCCGCCCCAGAGAATCGGTTCTGGTTCCGGTTTGTAGAGAGATTAGATCTTGCAGGTTGGTGAATCCGCTCGCCGCCTCCGCGGCTGTGGGAACGGTTTGCGTGAAGGTCTTTCCTTTTACGATGCGCGTCCCCTGGTAGTCGAAAAAGAAGAACGTTTTGTCATGGCCGTTGTAGAGGTGAGGAATGGTGATCGGGCCGCCAATGGTGCCGCCAAACTGATTCTGACGAAACTCCGGTTTACGCTGTGAGCTCAGTACGAAATAGTCCTTGGCGTCAAAAAAATCATTCCGCAGAAACTCCCATAAGTCGCCGTGAAATGCATTTGTGCCCGACTTGGTGGTCACATTCAGCACAGCCCCCGCCGCATGGCCGAACTCTGCCGAGTAATCGCTGGTTTGCACTGTAAATTCACGCAATGCGTCAGGCGGCGGTAGCACGACAAACTGTGACTGATTGACCAGATCGGCGATCGCCACATTGTCATCCATGCCGTCGAGCAGATAGTCGTTTTGTGTCCGTCGCGATCCGTTCGCAGTAAACGATCCCGACGCCTGAAGACCGCGGCTGTCGTTCTGCGCAATCGTGACCCCAGCCGACAACTGCGCTAAAAAAGCAGCGTTGCGGCCGTTCAAGGGCAGATCGTTAATCACCCGCTGATTGACCAGTTGCTGCAGCGATGAACTTTGGGTCTCAAGGATGGGCCCTGCCGAAGTGACTTCGATTTGTTGCGTTACCTGACCCACCTGCAGCACCGGATTAATCTCAAGGTGTCCCTGCACTGTAACCTCGATGTGCTCCTGTACCGATGTTTCATAACCGGACCTGGCCGTAATGAGTTTATAAATGCCAATTTTAAGCGGACTGAAAACGTAACTGCCGTCAGCGCCCGACTGCTGCGTCAACTTCCGGTCCGTAGACACTTCGGTTACAGTCAGGGTTGCGCCTGGCACGGCCGCTCCCGAGGAATCTTCGACAGTTCCAACAATGGAACCTGTGTCAACTTGCGAATGAAGCCGTGCGCTCGCAACCACCAACAACAGAAAAACCGGCCCCAATACCGCGCTCATACGACGTGGTGTGAACATTTCTTCTCCTCTGGCCCGTGAGGCCCCGTTCGTGAACGGCAATTTGTTTGAATTCCGTAATGGAGTCGATGGAGATCGGGCGTGCTTCCTGTCCGTCGAGACCAGCCGCACCAACCTAAGCCAAGTTGCAATCCTTATTCCCTGATCAGAATCCGTGGAGTCGACCGCCTTCCAGTGCCCGCGCCGTAAGCGTTCGATACCTTGCATCAACCGCAAAAAACCTCAGCCGCATGCTCGACCTCGCTTCCCCACTCTGTCAAGTCCGGAACCCGGCCACTACAGTTCCTCGTCCTTCCTTACGTTATTATTTATCAATGTGATACGCGATGGCCGCAGACGACTATAACTAATACGTCACTCGGGCGCAACCCGATGACACATTTTTTGCGGACGACGCCGAACCCGTTCTGGAGATTGGGTGTCCGGACGCATCGATGCAATTTCGAAAATATGCTTCTTCGCATCCAGCCAGTGCATCTCGGGTAAAGTAGGGTAATCGTGATTATTGATCTCGCCAGGCGCGCCCACGATCACAACTGGGAGATGGATCCCATTACGCGCTCTCTGCTCGACACCGATTTCTACAAACTCCTGATGCTCCAGTTCATCTGGAAGAACTTTCCCCGCACGCGCGCCACGTTTACCCTCATCAATCGGACGTCTTCGTTCCACTTGGGCGAAGTCATTAACGTGGAGGAGTTGCGGGAACAACTGAATGCAACACTTGAACTTCGCTTTCGCAAGTCGGAGCTGGTTTGGCTGGCCGGTAACTCGTTCTATGGCCGCCGTGGCATCTTCGAGCCAGCGTTCCTCGATTGGCTGGAGCATAGCTTCCGGCTCTCCGACTACGAGCTATCTGTCAAGGATGGCCAGATCGAGCTGCGTTTCGAGGGGCTATGGTCGGGAACGTCGATGTGGGAGATCTACGCGCTCGCAACGATTGGCGAATTGAAGACCCGTGCTGCGCTGAAGTCCCTAAGCGAACTCGAACTCGACATTCTTTACGCGCGCGCCAAAACGCGGCTCTGGGAAAAGATGGAGCGTCTGCGCGGCGTTCCCGATCTCAGCATCAGCGATTTCGGCACGCGCCGCAGGCACAGCTTCCTGTGGCATGAATACGTAGTCAACGCCATGCGCGACACGCTGGGCGACGGATTCACCGGCACCTCCAATGCGTACCTTGCGTACAAGCACGATCTTGAGGCCATCGGCACAAACGGCCATGAACTGCCCATGGCGATGGCCGCCCTCGCCGGCAACGACGACGAACTGCGCACCGCGCAGTACAGGCTGCTCGAGTTATGGCAGCAGAGTTATCAGGGCGAATTGCTCATTCTGCTGCCAGACACTTTTGGCACCACACAGTTTCTGCGTGGCGCGCCCGCATGGGTGGCGAACTGGACCGGCCAACGCATCGACAGCAAGGACGCTTACGTTGCAGGCGACGAATATATTGCATGGCTCGAGCGCCATGAGCGCGACCCGCGCTACAAGCGGCTCATCGCCAGCGACGCGCTCGACGTGGAACAGATTCTTGGCCTTCACGCCTATTTCGCCGGCACTTTGCTCAATGGCGCTGCGCCCGACGATTTTCGATCGGCCAGTGATTTTCGCGATGCAACACGGTGGATCCCCGAGCGCCGCATTCGCTTCAGCGCCGGCTGGGGCACTCTTCTAACGAACGACTTCCGCAATTGCAATCCCCAGGGCAACGACGGATTCAACCCCGTGGGCCTGGTTTGCAAGCTGACTGAAATCGACGGAAGGCCCGCCGTGAAACTCTCTGACAACTACTCGAAGGCCATGGGCGACCCCATTGAAACCGAGCGCTACCGGCGCGTTTTCGGCGTGGCTGGCGTGGCCGACGCGCCTGTGCCTATTTAAAGCCATGACTGCAGGTTGGTATGCGGCGCAGCTCCGGCAAGAGCTCGCCGTGCGCAATCGCGCCTACGCACGAGGGCGCTCGCACGTGGAAAGCTACGGTGGCGACCCGGTAATCGTTTATGCGCCGTCGGAAGGCCTCCACGGCAACTTCTTCGATCCCGCCTATCCTGCTATCGCTGCAAACCCCGACTGGATGCGGCGCTTTGATAAGGTCCACGCGCAGGCTGCGCGCTCGCTGCCGAAGCCGCAACTCGACCCCGTGCGGCGCTGGCGCGAACTCGACTCATGCATGAGCTCTGACGCGCTGCTGATGAACATCTTCTGCACGCCGGACGTTGCGGAATCTGCCGCGATTTGCAATGCGCTCGGCGTCGGAGAAGGCGCAGCCCCAGTTTTCGGCTGGAAGGCTCGCGTTCCGCTAGCCAATGGCCGATTCGACCGCACAGAAGTGGATATGCGCTTCGGCTCACTGCTCGTCGAAGCGAAACTGACTGAAGTGGGCTTCCAGACGCGCGCCACGGCGATTGTTGAGGCCTATCGCGACTTCGATGCCGTGTTTGATCGCGATTTGCTGCCTCGCGTTGAAATTCCCACCGCCCGTAGGATGCAGGCCAGTGAGTTTGCTGAGAACGCATCGCAGGAGTTGGAGAGCGTCATCGGCGATCCCAATTCATTCGCCACCATCGACACGAGCTTTCGGGCGCCCGGCGAGCCCGGCTACGCGAGCTATCAGCTCATTCGCAGCGTACTGGCGGCGCACGCGGCAAACTGCAGCTTCTGTGTGATTCACGACGAGCGCCGTCCCGACCTGCGCGAGGAATGGTTTCAAATCATAGCCGCGGTCCGAAGCGCGGAGATACGCGTCCGGCTGAAGGTACTCACGTGGCAGGAGCTGGCGGCGCTTCTTCCCGACGCGTTGCAACAGTTCCTCGATTTGAAATACGGCATTGTCGCACCGGGAAAAACGCCATCGCCTATCGGCGGCACTACGGAACTCGACGACTGATTCGGCCGGCCAACCCTAAAAGCCCAATATCTTGCGATTGCGATTCGCGTCCGCGTCGCCACTTGCAAAGTCATCGAAGGCCCGGTCGGTCACGCGAATGATGTGGTCGCGTACAAACTTCGCGCCCTCCGCCGCGCCCACTTCGGGATGCTTGATGCAGCACTCCCACTCCACCACGGCCCATCCCGGATAGTCGTACTGTGCTATCTTGCTGAAGACCTGCCGGAAATCGATCTGCCCGTCGCCAAGCGAGCGGAACCGGCCCGGCCTGTCGATCCAATCCTGATAGCCGCCATAAACGCCCGACCGCCCGTTCGGCCTGAACTCCGCATCCTTCACATGAAATGCGCGCACGCGTTCGTGATAGAGATCGAGGAAGGCCAGGTAATCCAATTGCTGCAAAACCATGTGGCTTGGATCGTAGAGAATATTCGCGCGCGCGTGATTGCCCACCGCAGCGAGAAATCGCTCGAAGGTTGCGCCGTCGTGCAGGTCCTCGCCGGGATGCAGCTCGAAGCACACGTCCACTCCAGCCTCGCCAAAAGCATTCAGGATCGGCAGCCAGCGGCGCGCCAATTCTGCAAATGCTTCGTTGATCAGTCCCGCCGGCCTCTGCGGCCACGGATAGAAGAACGGCCAGGCTAGAGCACCAGAAAATGTTGCATGCGCTTTCAGGCCCAGGTTGCGGCTCGCCTTCGCCGCCGAATTCAACTGCTGCACGGCCCATGACGATTTGGCCTTCGCGTCGCCCGCAAGATGCGCCGGGGCGAAAGCATCCAGCAGAGTGTCGAAGGCTGCGTGGCTCGCCACCAACTGGCCCTGCAAATGCGTCGAGAGTTCCGTGACCGCCAGTCCAGCACTTGCAGCAATGCCCTTCACTTCGTCGCAATATGCCTGGCTCTCGGCGGCACATTCAAGATCGAACAGCCTGCGATCCCAGCTCGGAATCTGAATGCCAACATAGCCGTGCCCTGCCGCCCACCCCGCCATGCCCTCGAGAGTGTTGTAAGGCGCCTGATCGCCAGCAAACTGTGCCAGGAAAATTGCCGGGCCTTTGATCGTCTTCATGATGCTCTCCTGTGCCTTACCGTGCTAAGGGGCCGGAACCAGATCGGTCCCCTTCCCGTTCGCGTCCGCGCCGTGCGTCAGAAGTTCGAAGACCGTCGTATGAATATCGACCGGAACGGGAACCGTGAGCACATGGTCGAGCCATTCGCGCGTCTGCGGCAGCGATTGCCCAAGTCGATTGTGGTACTCGTTGTAGCCAATGCCAAACGTGTAACCCGCGCCGTACCGAACCTTACCGCCGCACACATCCTTCGGGACCGGTTCCTTCCTCAACAGCAAATGGGCATGAAACTCCATCACTTGGATGAGGCGCTCCTGCTGGCTTTCAAAAAGCTTGTCTCCTTGGATATGGGCGGTTTCCGCGGCCCCCATAGTTGCCGAGATTGCGTAGCCGGTATGCCCCAGGTCGCGGCAAGTCTCCGCTGCAATGCCACTGGTGCTTTCATTGAACGCTGTCTGCCCATACCACCCCTGGTGAACTGCGGGATCAGGCGCGCGGGGATGGTCGCCATCGAGCTTTGCGTTATAGAAGTACGTGGACACACGCTTCTGCCACATCTCTTCAGCGTGGTCCAGAAGCGGGCGGTCGTTGGTGAAGACCGCAATGCCCGTCATGCCCTCTATCATACTTAGCTCCCAGTTCCCGTTGGTTCTTGGAGCGCCGTTGTAGATATGAGGGAGAATCACTTTCGTGAGCAAATTGCTGAAGGCGTCAACATCAGCGCTTTTCCAACCGGCGTTACTGTAGCGGATGATCTCCGCGGCGCGAGGAAACATCTCCGCGCTCCACGCGGCCTGCAACGGAGTGTTGCTGCCAGTGTGCCCTTTCAACTGACGGGCGTAGGTGTTCATGATGTGAATGGAGTTCGCGGCATAGCGATGATCGCGTGTGATCCACCACAGCACCGCCTGCAGATACGCCGCGCTCGCATCGGTATCCTCCGCATGGCACCCATGATCGGGGCGGGAATACGGGCCGCAGTCAATGATGCCGCTCGGCGGTGGGCCAAGCAGTTTGTAGTCGAGCGCGGCATATGGGCTGGCGACGGCCTTTTGAAATTCGCCGTAGATCGGCTGCTTCTTCGCCTTTACCTGCTGCCTGACGAAATTCAACTGCTCGCGACTCACCAGCACGCCAGGATGCCTCATTTGCTGCGCGACCCCGGTGCCGCACACACATCCCATCAGAACTAAGACAGCCAACCGCAGTCGCATGATTGTCTCGCAGAGAATTTTGTTTCTCAAGAACGCAGGGAAGTATAGCAGGCGGGTGCATGCCGGCGAGAGACTTCGATTTGTCTAAAATTCCACCCAGCCTTCTTTGCGATTGCTCTCGATGGCTCGCTCGATAAACCGCATCCCCCGCACGCCGGCTTCGATGCCGGGCAGCGTTGACGGCAGCGGATTCTTGTTTCCCGGCTGCCACCTTACGAGCGCATCGGCGAACTCGCGGTAGAGAACCGCGAACGCTTCCAAATATCCTTCGGGATGCCCTGCCGGCACGCGCGCCACAGCTAGTGCATCATGCCCAAGATAGCCCGCTGCGGCGTGATGAATCTCCTCCGGTTTGTCGAGCCATTTCACAATCAGGCGGTTCGGATCCTGCTGCCGCCACGCAAGCGAACCGTGCTCGCCATAAATGCGCAAATGCATCTCGTTCATCTCGCCTGCCGCCACCTGCGAGCAGGCCAGCGTTCCGGCCGCGCCGTTGCTCATTCGCAAAAAAGCGTTGCAATCGTCGTCGAGCTTGCGGCCCGGCACCACGGTACGAAGCGAGGCATTCATCGCCGTCACCTGCAATCCGCTGATGTATTCGAGCAGGTGAAACGCATGCGTGCCGATGTCGCCGATGGCCCCGCCCGCGCCGCTGCGCGCAGGGTCGGTCCGCCACTCCGCCTGCTTGTGCCCGGTGCTTTCAAGCGGCCCGCTCAGCCATCCTTGAAAGTATTCAACTGCCACTTTGCGAATCATGCCCAGCTTGCCCGCCGCGCACATCGCCCGCGCCTCGCGCACCATCTGGTAGCCCGCGTAGGTGTGCGTCAATCCGTAGGGCAGCCCGGACTTCGTCACCGCGGCCTCGAGCTTCAGCACCTCTTCGTACGTTGCCGTCGCAGGCTTGTCGCTCATCACCGGAATGTCCGCTTCAAGCGCGGCCAGCGCCACCGGCAGGTGCAGATGGTTTGGAGTCACGATTGCGACAAAGTCGATTCCATCCACACGCTTGCGCTCGGACGCAATCATCTGGCGGTAATCCGCGTATGCGCGCGCTGGATCGATGTGGAAGCTCGCACCCGCATCGCGCGAGCGCTCCGCCGACTGCGAAAACGCGCCAGCCACCAGTTCGATCCTGCCATCCAGCTCAGCAGCTAGGCGGTGCACCGGGCCGATGAACGCACCCGGCCCTCCGCCCACCATGCCCATACGCAGCTTGCGCGCCTCTGCCATTGTCTTCCCTCCCTTCGCTCACGCCGGGGTGCCCCGGGGCTCGATTTTGAGACCTGGGATGCCACGATGCTTCAGACGCGACCGCGCGTCTGCGCCCTCAGCAATTGACGCCGCTTGCTAGATAGCCGCCATCCACCACAATTACTTCACCGGTTACAAATGCTGCCGCCTCCGACGCCAGAAAAATGGCCGGGCCCACAACTTCGTGCGGCTTGCCAAAGCGATGCATCGGCGTGCGCATCAGGATCTCTTCACCGCGCGGCGTACCCCGCACCAGCGGCAAACTCATCTCGGTGGGAAACACACCCGGCGCAATCGCGTTCACATTCACGCCCATCTCCGCCAGTTCAACGGCCAGCGTTTTAGTCAATGAGGCCACCGCGCTCTTGGCAGCCGCGTAAGGTGCCACACGATAGAAGCCGCGGAACGCAGTTACCGACGCAATATTGATGATGCGTCCATAACCAGCCTTCGCCATGCCGCGGCCAAAGATCTGGCAGGCGCGCAGTGTTCCCGTCAAATTGGTCTCGATAATCTGCGACCATTCGGCCTCCTCAACATCAAGCGTGGGAATCTTCTTGGTCAGGCCGGCCGCGTTCACCAGGATGTCCACCTTGCCGAATTTCTCAATCACTGCGTCGTGCAGGCGCTGCAGCGAAGGCCGATTCATGACATCGCTCACAACGCGCAACGAGCGCCGGCCGAGCGCCTCAATCTCCGCCGCAATGGCGTCTACTTGCTGCTGGCGGCGCGAGCTGGCCACAACATCCGCTCCAGCCTTGGCAAATCCCAGCCCAATCTCGCGCCCGAGGCCGGTCGTTCCGCCAACCACTACCGCAACCCGCCCGCTTAAATCGAACAGCTCCTGCCCCTTCAATCCACCCTCCCGCCGGCCGTCGGCAGCCATATACAGCCGTTCGCCGCTGCCACACACGACAGCCCAGCTGTCAAGAAATTGGTCACACTTAGCGTAAATGATTTCTCGCGGGGCGGTCCGGCGTCGGGCTGCCTCACAGACCGCCGCGGCCCCGGTGCGCTAAATTATTCATTGACCATGAACACGCTCTCGATACCCGATTTAAACCGCCGCTGGGACTGCCTAAGCCTGGGTGAAGTGATGCTTCGGCTCGATCCCGGCGAGGGCCGTATCCACACCGCCCGGCAGTTTCAGGCGTGGGAGGGCGGCGGCGAGTACAACGTGGCCCGGGGCCTGCGCCGTTGCTTCGGCCTTCGCACCGCGGTCGCTACCGCGCTGGCCGAAAATCCTGTAGGCCGCCTCGTTGAGGACTTCATTATCCAGGGCGGCGTCGACTCCTCGCTTATCCGCTGGGTTCCTTATGACGGCGTGGGCCGCACCGTTCGCAACGGCCTCAACTTCACCGAGCGCGGCTACGGCGTGCGTGCCGCCGTCGGCTGCTCCGATCGCGGCCATACCGCCATCAGCCAGACCAAGACAGGCGATTTCGACTGGGAGACGATCTTTGGCCCATCGGCCGGCGCCCGCTGGCTCCATACCGGCGGCATCTTCGCGGCGCTCTCCGAGTCCACCGCCCAAGTTGCCGTCGAAGCCATGGACGCCGCGCGCAGATATGCGACACCCATTTCCTACGACCTGAATTACCGTGATTCACTCTGGAAGTCGATCGGCGGCAAGGCCAAAGCGCAGGAGGTGAACCGCGAAATCGTGCGCAAGGTGGACGTGCTGCTGGGCAATGAAGAGGATTTCAGCGCCATGCTGGGCATCGCCATCAAGGGCGTGGGCGAGGATTTTGCCGAGTTGCCCATTGCCGGCTATGAAGAGATGCTGCGCGAAGTTGCGGCGGCGTATCCCAACCTGAAACTTGTCGCCAGCACGCTGCGTACCGCGCAAACCGCCAGCCGCAACGCATGGGGCGCTATCGCACTTTATGAAGACAAAATCGTTCACGTACCACAGCGCGAAATCGATATCCTCGACCGCGTGGGCGGTGGCGACAGTTTCGCCTCCGGCCTCATCTATGGCATGCTCGCCGGCAAAGGAATCGAATGGGCTGTGAGGTGCGGCGTGGCTCACGGCGCGCTCGCCATGACCACTCCCGGCGACACCAGCATGGCCACGCTAGCCGAAGTCGAACGGGCAATCAAGGGGGGCTCGGCGCGCATTGCGCGATAGGAATAGCTGGTAGCTGCTAGCTTCTAGCCTCTAGCTGCCAACTCGGTCTTGGCTGATCGGAGGGCGTCGCCCAACGACGATAGGGCTATTCACTGGTTCGACATTATTGACAGGGGGAACAATGCAAGAAGCCACTCAGCAAATCATCGAGCGCGTCGGGCTTATCCCCGTTTTGCGCGCCAAAAGCGTCGCCCAAGGTCGCGCAGTCGTTGACGCCATGATCGCCGGCGGCGTCACCATCGTTGAAGTCACCATGACTGTCCCCGGCGCCATCGACCTGCTTAAGGAACTCAAAAGGGAGTATGGGTCGCAGCTCCTGCTCGGCTCCGGCACCGTGACCACCGCCGATCAGGCCCAGGCCACCATCGACGCAGGCGCTGAGTTTGTCGTCAGCCCCAGCCTGCATCCTGAGGTGATAAACACAACCAAAACGAATAAAAAGATCTCGTGCCCCGGCGCTCTCACGCCCACAGAGGCCATTACGGCGTGGAATGCTGGCGCCGATTACGTCAAGATCTTTCCCTGCTCCGCCGTCGGAGGCGCAAGCTACCTCAAGTCCCTGCTGGCGCCCTTTCCACAGCTCAAGATCATTCCCACCGGCGGTGTCACGCTGCAAACCGCAGAGAGCTTTATCAAAGCTGGAGCCCGCGCACTCGGCGTGGGCAGCGACCTCGTCAATCTCGCCGCCGTTGATGCCGGACATCCCGAAACCATCACTGAAACCGCCCGTGCGTATTTGCAAGTCTTGGCCGCCGCGCGAAAAAGTTAATGCGGCCCATCTCACAACGGGTCCATACTGAAGAGTTGTCAACTCGGCGACGGCCGTGCGCCAGCCGGCGGCTCAAGCCAAAGAATTTCGATACCGGGTCCCATTGATATCGAACTTGCCAGCTTAAGCCGCCTCTTCGCTCGAACCTTGCCCAAACCTTCACCGCACAAACGTCATCATGACTGATCCGCCAACGTCCTCCGCACCCAACCCTTTCCGCCTCGATGGCCGCCACGCCCTTGTCACCGGGGGCGCCAGCGGCATTGGCGAAGCCACCGTCAAGGAGTTCTCCCGCGCCGGTGCAGTTGTCTGGATTGCCGACATCAACCAGGCTGCCGCTGAAGCTCTCGCTGCTTCTGTCGGCTCCGCCCGGGCGCTACACCTCGATGTCACCAACGCACACTCCATCGCCTCGGCCCTAGCTCAACTCGACCGCCTCGATATTCTCGTCAACAATGCAGGCATCGGCCACGTCGGCTCGATTGAAACTACCGAGTCCGAAGACTTTGACCGGCTTATGAATGCAAACGTTCGCTCGGTGTACCTCGTGACGCGCGCTTTCCTTCCGCTTTTGCTTGCGGCAAGTGAGCACCACGAATCCGTCGGCTCCATCGTCAACGTCGCATCTGTCTCGGGGCTCGTCGGCATCAAGCAGCGCTTTGCCTACTGCACGAGCAAGGGCGCCATCATTGCCATGACACGCCAGCTTGCTGTTGAATACCCAAAGACACTGCGCGTCAACGCCGTCTGTCCCGGCACTGTGCAAACACCGTTCGTCGAGGGTTACCTCGAAAAATTTCACAAGCACAACAAGGAAGAGATGCGCGCTGAGCTCCGCGCGCGCCAGCCCGTCGGACGCCTGGGACGCCCTGACGAAGTGGCGTCCGCCATTCGCTATCTTGCGTCGGACGAAGCTGCCTTCGTCAGCGGCTCGTTGCTTACCATCGATGGCGGCTGGACAGCCGCATAACTCCGGCGCGATGCGCCGATCAAAAAACTACATCGGAGGTGATTGATGAAGCTCGTGTCGTTTTCCGTTGCTGGGGGAAGGATTCTTCCCGGCGCGCTGGTTGAAGAAGCCGCCTTGGTTGTTGATCTCACGTCTGCCGGTTATTCCGACACTCTCGCAGCCGTCGCCGCAGGCGTTACCTGGATCGATGATCCCGGCGCTTATCGCAGTCACAAGCTGAGCGACGTCCGCCTGCACGCGCCGCTTGCCAACCCCCCTCGCATCTTCGCTATTGGGCTCAACTACCGTGACCACGCAGCCGAATCCAAGATGGCTCTGCCCGCCGCTCCCGTCGTTTTTTTCAAGATGCCGACCGCAATCATCGGCCCCGGCGAGGCGATCGTGCTGCCTAAGAATTCGACCGAACCTGACTATGAGGCCGAGCTGGCTTTTGTTATCGGCAAGGGAGGCTACCGCATTCCTGCATCCGCATGGCGCGATCATGTATATGGCTACACCATCGTCAACGATGTGAGCGCGCGCGACGTGCAGCGAGCCACTACGCAGTGGTCGCTGGCCAAGAGCTTTCCTACCTACTGTCCGATGGGCCCCGCGATCGTGCCCTCCGGACAGGTCGCCGACCCGCATGAACTCGCCATCAGCCTCAGCATCAATGGCGAAGTTCTGCAGAACTCCAACACGCGTGAGCTGGTCTTCAGGACTCCGGATCTTATCGAGTACATCTCGTCGATCACGCCCCTGCTACCTGGCGACGTCGTCTCGACCGGCACACCCGGAGGGGTGGGCATGGGCCGCACGCCACAGCGCTGGCTTCGCGCCGGCGACACAGTCACTGTCACGTTGGAAGGCTTGGGTTCTCTCGTTAATCCAGTGGTCGCCGAATAGAGAAGGGCAACCTAAGCGACTGCGCCGACTCCAATTTCGGCCCGCGATTTGACCCCGCTGCGCTGGCCCGCTCACTTGTCGCCTCGCTACCCAATGGCCTCGCCCGGCTTGGCCTCCGCGGCCAGCCACGCGTAGAGACCAATCCCGACATAGCAGACAACCGGGACCAGGTACGCTGCTTGCAGTGGAAGAATCCCCATCACCTTGGTCAGCGCGCCGCCGCCCAAAATCGCCATCACCAGAAACGAGCCGGCGGTTTTGGTCCTCTCGCCCATGCCTTTGAGTCCGAGCGCAAAGATGGTCGGGAACATGATCGACATAAACAGGCTGGTAGTGAGCAGGCAGCCCACACCAAGCCAGCTTGGGTGCACCACGGCAACCGTACACAAAGCAACATTGATAGCGGAATAGACCACCAGCATCAGCCGCGCGTGGAAGTGCCTCATCAGCCACGCAGAGCTGAACCGCCCCACCGCAAACGCCGCCAGCGTGCCGGTCAACATGTAACCAGCCGCTTTGTCCCCTACACCCGTCGCCGACTCCACATAGGGAATGAAGTAGCTCCACGTACCGACCTGCGCGCCCACATAAAGAAACTGCGCCACGACCGCAAAAACAAAATGGGGCTGCATGAGGCGCACATGTTGCGCCGGGGCCGCGGTCTCCTCTACAGGCTCCTCTCCGCCCAGCACGGGAAACTTGGTCAAGAGAATCAAAAGCGCCCAAAAAAACGCCACACATCCCAGAACGACGTACGGCGTGACGACGCGCAGCGTTTCGGAGTGCAGGTATGTCTGATAGGTTCCAGCCGCCTGCATCGCAGCAACTTGAGCGTCGCTCAGCTGTACTCCCGAGAAGATAAATACTGTCCCGATCAGCCCTGCGCTGATCGACCCCAGCGGATTGAACGCCTGCGACAGATTCAGCCGCCGCTCACTCGATCCCGCTGGCCCCAATTGCGCGATGAAGGAATTCGATCCTGTCTCAAGAAACGACAGCCCGCTGGCAATCACAAACTGCGCGACAAGGAAGAACGCGTAAAGTCCCGCCTGCGCTGCCGGATAGAAGAGCAGACATCCGCTGCCCAGCAGACAGAGCCCGGTGACAATACCGGCCTTATAACCAAATCGCCGCATGAGTTGTGCCGCAGGCCAGGCCAGCAGGCAGTAGGCGAGGTAAAACCAAGTCTGGATTGCTGCTGCGCTGGACCGGCTGATGTTGAACGACTTCATGAACTGCCGGATGAGAATGTCGTTCAGGTTGTTGGGAATCGCCCAAAGAAAGAAGAGCACAGTGACCACGAGGAACGGCAGCAACCGTCCTACGGGAATCAACTGTGCTTCAATATCTTCAAAGTTAAGCGATGACTCATTTCCTTGCCCGGTCGGCGGAACGGAGATGCTCAAGGTGGTTTCTTCCTCCCGAAACGTGACCTCCAGCAAGACGCTATGGCATCCGGCCCCCGGACATTTCAAGCGCGTCGGATGATCCTACTGAAAAGGCTTTCACCTTTCTATCGAATCCGCAGGCTTGCTGGCAAATCATCACATTAACGTTAACGCTCGGTTCTTCGGAACTATGCTTCGCTTCCATCTCACCTGCGCTCTCGCAAGCCTATAATCCCTGCGTAAGGCGGCGCCGTTCGTCGGAATGGATCCGGCAACGCCGTTGGTCAGCTCGATGCATCCTTCCATAGCCGACTCGATCGAATCCGTGCGGCACTTCTATGCGGAAGAGTTGTGCCGTATCAACGGCATCTCTTCGCCTGCCATCCTTACCGCCTTCGCCACCGTACCGCGCGAGCGCTTTGTTGGACCCGGGCCCTGGATCATCCAAAGCGCCGGCACACACTGGTTCACCGAGGATGCCGATCCACGGCGCCTCTATGGTGACGCGCTCATTGTGCTCGATGAGGCCAAGCGGCTGAACAATGGCCAACCCAGCCTCTGGGCCATTCATCTGGATCTCCTCGGCGTGCGTCCCGGCGATCATGTGCTGCATCTCGGCTGCGGCACCGGTTATTACACTGCAATCCTTGCTGAACTCACCGGTCCCGGCGGCAAAGTAATCGCCATCGAAATTGACGATGGCCTTGCATCTCGCGCACGCATCGCACTCGAGCCGTGGCCGCAGGTGACCGTAATTCACGCCGATGGCTCACGCGGACCCTTCGATCCCGCCGACGTCATCGTCGTCAGCGCCGGTGCTACGCATCCACTCGCAAGCTGGCTTGCGGCTGTCAAGCCCGATGGCAAACTGCTCTTTCCCCTCACCTCCACGCGAGGCCCCGGATCCATGGCACATCTCACCCGCAAAGGCGCGGATCAGTTTGCGGCCACGCTTCACGGCTCGGTCTTCTTCATTGATTTTGAGGGAGCGCGCGACCCGGCTGTGAACAGCGACCTTGCCAGAGCGCTCAAGTGCGATGCCGGCGCCAGCGTGCGCTCACTGCGATGCGATCCCCACGAAAAAGTTGCTACCTGCTGGCTGCATGGCAACAGCTGGTGCTTCTCGCGGCGCGCGCCTCAGCCCGAGGCAACGCCCTGATCCCGGCGCCGCTCTTGTTGGCGCTTTCTCGGCGCCCATTTCGCGCTGCCGCAACGGGAGCGGCCACCAAAATTGCGCTGGAAGGCATCGCTTGCCTCGGCTATACTGGACTTCCTGCACGATCGTCTGCACGACCCCGCAAGGTTAAAGACAACCAAACGTTAACCGGGCGGCTAATTGCCGCTGTCTGAATAGAACATGCAAATCTTCGGATCGATCATTCTCGCTTTGCTCGCCACGCAAGGAGCCTTTGCGCAATCCTCGCAAGGGAATGCCCATCCCGCCGAGCCGGCCGCGTCGCCCGCGAAAGCGGCCGCGTCCTCTGCGCCGCCGGCTTCACCCGCACAAGTCACCAGCATCAATGTGAAGAACTTCGGCATATTCTCTGCTGACGATCAGGCCTCGCAGAAGCCCGCCGCGGGGGGCATTTCGTTTACAGCAGTCAGCAAGGTCCGCATGACCAAAAAGACGCGCACCATCCCGCTGCGCAAGGGCGTCAACTTCGGCTTTCAATATCAAGCCGTCGGAACGCCCATTGGCCAGAGGGCGACGCTCCATTTTGTCGTCATCTACCCGCCGCTAGGGCTCACTAAACCCGGCGCATCCAGCCCCCTCGCGCGCGATGAGTACGATCAGAAGGTCCGCATCGGAGTGGAAGACAGCTTCGATGGCTACAACCTCGACAACGATTGGGAACTTGTGCCCGGCGACTGGACGCTGGAAATCTGGAGCGGCTCAACAAAACTTGCGTCGGAAAACTTCACGCTCGTCAAGCCATAGCCGCGAGACGGCAGCACTAGAGGACCCGCGCCAGCCACTTGCCGGTGTGCGAATGCAGATTGCTCGCGATCTCTTCGGGTGGTCCTTCGGCCACGATGCGCCCGCCCGCTTCGCCGCCCTCCGGTCCCAGATCGATCACCCAATCAGCGCTCTTGATCACGTCAAGGTTGTGCTCAATCACGATCAGCGAGCCGCCGCCGTCGATCAGTTTGCGAAACGCCGTCAGCAGCTTTGATACATCGTCGAAGTGCAGCCCTGTCGTCGGCTCATCGAGAATGTAAAGCACCCGGCTGGCCTGCGAGGGTTTCGCCGTCGCATTCACCGCGCGCACGGCGGCCAGATGGGCGGCTAGCTTTACACGCTGCGCCTCGCCGCCTGAAAGCGTCGTGGCCGATTGCCCCAGCCGCAGATAACCTAGCCCAATTTCATCCAGCACCGCCAGCTTTTCAAGCAGCTTGGTCTGGCCGGCAAAAAAGCGCAGCGCCTCTTTCACCGTCATCTGCAGCACGTCGTGAATGCTCTTGCCCTTGTAGTGCACGTCCAAAATTTTGGACTGGTAGCGCGTGCCGTTGCAGTCCTCGCAAGGTAATTCCACGTCGGCCAGGAACTGCATCTCCACTGTCACGGTGCCGTCGCCCTCGCAGGTATTGCAGCGTCCGCCCGGCACGTTGAACGAGAAATGCCCCGGCGTGAGCGAAAGCCTTTTGGCCTCGGGCTGAGCGGCAAACAGTTCGCGAACCAGGTCGAATCCCTTGATGTAGGTAATCGGATTTGAGCGCGGGGTGCGCCCAATGGGCGTCTGGTCAACGAGCACCACGTCGTTCAGCCGCTCTACGCCGGTGAGCGAAGTGAAGACGCCGGACGGGTCACTGCCATCGCTTTGCCCCAGCGCGCGTGCTACCGCACGATATAGCACCTGGTGCACCAGCGTCGATTTGCCCGACCCGGAGACCCCTGTCACTGCAACCAGCAGGCCCAGCGGAATCGTCGCGTCCAGCCCGTGCAGGTTGTTCGCCCGAGCTCCGCGCAGCACCAGCTTCTCGCGTCCCGGCGCGCGCCGCCGCGTGGGTACTGGAATCGAGATTTTTCCGCTCAGATAGCGGCCGGTCAGCGAGGCCGGATTCGCCTCAATCTCGGCCAGTACTCCTTCCGCCAGCAGCTTGCCGCCGAACTCGCCCGCGCCCGGTCCCAGATCGAGCAGATGGTCGGCAGAGCGAAGAATGTCGGCGTCGTGCTCCACCACCAGGATCGTGTTTCCCAAGTCGCGCAGTTCCTCGAGAATATGGATCAGCCGCGCAGTGTCCCGCGTGTGCAATCCAATCGACGGCTCATCCAACACGTACAGCGATCCCACCAGCCGGGAGCCCAGCGAGGTTGCAAGTTGAATGCGCTGCGCCTCGCCGCCACTTAGGGTTGAGGCCAGCCTGTCCAGCGTAAGATACTCAAGCCCTACCGCAACCAGAAACCCCAGCCGCTGCCGCACCTCGGTCAAAATCGGTCCTGCGATCTCCTCCTGCATGGGCGACAGCTTAAGCGCGTCGAAGAACTCCTGCGCCTGCGCAATCGTCATCGCCGTGACCTGGCAAACGTTCCGGCCTTCAATTCGCACCGACCGCGCTTCGGCCCTCAGCCGCTGCCCGCGGCAATCCGGGCACTCCGCGTAGCCGCGATACTTGCTCAGCATCACGCGCACATGCAGCTTGTACTTCTTTCGCTCCATCTGCGCAAAGAATCCGTATACGCCGGCAAATCCGTCTTTTCCGCGCAGCACCGTCTCACGTGCCGCTGCAGGCATATCGTGCCACGGAACATCCAGAGGCACACCCAGTTCTGCCGCGCGCTTGCGAAACTCGCTGAACCACGGCCGGTATTTCGGCCTGTTCCATGGATCGATGGCCCCGCCCAGCAAGCTCAGACTCTGGTCAGGAATCACCAGGCCCAGATCGTAGTCCACGGTATTGCCGAAGCCCTGGCATCGCGGGCACGCGCCAAAAGGATTGTTGAAACTGAACAGCCTCGGCTCCGGCTCGCGCCCCGGCCTATGACAATTCGTGCACTCGTACGAACCGGAAAACCGCAGCCTTCTCCGCTCCGGTGTCTCATCACGAGGAGCCGCTTCAAAGATCACCTCTCCCGCCTCGCGATACGCAACCTCTATTGCATCCACAATCCGCGGCCGGTTCTCGGGACTCACCACAATCCGGTCCAAAAGCACAAACACCGGCAGCGTGAAATCGAGATCCAGCAGCGATTCCGGCGTTGAAAATTCAAAGATTTTCCCCTGTTGCCAAAGCCGGTTGAATCCGCTCGATCGCAACTCGGCCAGCCGCGCCTTTAGCGACTCAATGTGTGGAGAGTCGCCGCCCTTCGCAGCCGGTTTGGTCTTGGCCGCCGTCTTTGCGACTCGACCCGCAGTCTTCGCCGTCTTCGGTTCGGTCTCCGCAATGGGCGCCGCGCTCGTCACGGGAAACAGCACGTTCAGCCGCGTTCCCTCACCCAGCGCCAGGACCCCCTCCGCCGCTTCGTCGACGGAATCGCGCTTCACCAGGCCGTCGCAATAAATGCAGTGCACCGTCCCGCAACGCGCATACAACAGCCTCAGGTAGTCGTAGATCTCCGTCGCCGTCGCGACCGTCGATCGCGGATTGCGCGTGGTGTTTTTCTGCTTGATGGCAATCGCAGGCGCCAACCCGTCAATCTCGTCCGCATCCGGCTTTTCAATGCGCTCAAGAAACTGCCGCGCGTAGGCCGAAAGCGACTCCACATACCTCCGCTGCCCCTCGGCATAGATGGTGTCGAAGGCCAGCGAACTCTTGCCCGAGCCCGACACGCCGCTGATCACCGTCAGCTTGCCGTGGGGAATCTCGCACGAGAGGTTTTTCAGGTTGTGTGTCCGCGCATTGCGGATAACAATGGCATCGTTCAAAGGGAAGGCACCGGCGTTCGGGTCCGGCGGCGTCACAGCATCCTCTGTGAGGCTCAGGGCGCAACCAGCCATTCTTCATTATAAATCGCGCCGCAAGCGCCCCTTTATCATGCAGCACTGACGCAACGCCACTCTTGCGTAAATCTCGCTTAGGGACCGGCGTCCAGCAGGCACGCCGCGGTTGGCTGCGCACAATAAGCCGCAGACTCAGCGGCTGAATTAGCGCCGGAGCCTCGTTGGCGCCTGAATTTCGGAAGAGTTATGCCGCCAGTGCGGAACTGTTCGTGTAGGCGAGTTGGATCGAATTGCTCTCCACGTCGCGGTCCAGAACATTGGCAAGTGCCAGAAGGAACGGCGATGCGCATGCTGGGCATTGTTCCGCGCAGTCGCCTATGCAGTCACAGTTCGCGCACAGGTATGCAGAAGCAAGGGGGATATGCTGCATGGTCATGAATTTCATGGGATCACCTGGAGGTTCTGGCGTTCGGCAAAAGCGTGAAATCGTCCGTCCTCCAAACGCTTTTGAGCTGTTATTAGGATGCCACGCTGCAGCTCAAAGTTGCACTTTTAATTCGCTGCGAACCACGGTCCTTTAGTTGATTCTCATTGTTACCTATGCGCTTTCTGGATTGTTACGCAAGTGGGATAAGCCACGCGCTGCGCTCGCGCCATTTAAACTGAATGGGGCTGCTAACCGGTCCCATTTCATGAGGTTTTCCTTGCTCCGCTCTGCCCCCCTTGCGCCCCTTCCGATCGCGCTCCTTTTCTCTGTCTGCTGTTTCGCCCAGCAATCTTCGCCCCCTCCCAGTGCCCCGATTTCCACAGACGCTCCCGCGGCAACGGTCCAGCCCTCCTCAGATCCGGTGGCCGCCGCTGAAGCCGCCATCGCTACTTCCGACTGGAAGAGCGCCGAGGCGAAACTCGACCCATGGCTCCTCGCCCACCCCGCGGATGCCCGCGCACTCTTCGACGCCGGCTACGTGGCCGACGCGCAAAATCGTCTCGACGACGCAGCCTCTCTGTACCGCCGCGCGGTCGCCGCCGATCCAAAATCGTTCGAAGCGCATCTTTCGCTTGGGCTGCTCCTCGCGCGCCAGAACAAGCCGGCTGAGGCCCGCCCCGAACTCGTTGCAGCCACCTCCCTCAACCCCGGTGACGCCGATCCTGCTCTCAAGGCACGCGCATGGCGCGCGCTGGCCAGCATCGATCGCAGCGCGAATCCCACCGCCGCTTCCAGCGATCTGCTTGAGGCCCTCCGGCTCACACCGGAAACGACCTCTGACACGTTGCTCGCCGCCGAATTGGCCGAACAGACAGGCCAGAACGACGCTGCCCAGACAGCCTATCGGCGCGTGCTTGCCAAAGAACCCACGTCCGTTCCAGCCACGGTCGGCTTGGCCCACTTGCTCATCCTTGGCAAACAGTTTGCCGACGCTGAACCCCTTCTCCGCGCTGCACTCGCAAAAGCTCCTGACGACCCCACCCTCAACGCGGAGCTCGCTACCGTGCTGGCCGACCAGGATAAAGCTGAGGCTCTGCCGCTGCTGCAAAACCTCCACGTCGCCCACCCGGCCGACCCCGCCATCACGCGCATGTTGGCCGCGGTGCTCGCCGATGCCGGCGATTATGCCAGCTCCGATCAGCTTGACCTCCATCTGCTGGCCGCAACGCCCAACGATGTTGACCTGCTTATCGCGCACGGCCAAAACCTTGTCCATGAGGGGCAGCTCGCCTCGGCATTCGCGGCTTTCGACAAAGCCACACAAATCAACCCGGCCAGCTCCGACGGCTGGAGCGGCCTCGCCTTTGCCGCATCGCGCACCGCTCGCCCCAGCGTCACCCTGCACGCGTTGACCATGCGCTCACGGTACGAGCCGGAAAATGCCTCAACCCTCTTCCTTTGGGCCACTGCCTATGATTCACTGCACGAAAAGCAGCAGGCAGTCGCCTACTACCGTCGCTTTCTCGACGCTTCAGCCGGGAAATTCCCAAATCAGGAGTGGCAGGCCCGCCAACGCCTGCAAGCCCTCGCAAAGTAGCGTCAATCCACCCCCGATCGCCACCGCCGCTACGAGCCGCCAGGTCCTATCAAGGTCCTCCCGTTACCGTGGCATCAAAATACCGCATCTTAGTTCTTGCGGTTCGCTGCGAAATGCGACTACTATAGTCACAACTTTGGGGCAGCACCGCATTAGCGGAGGTCCCTCATGCGGTATATAGTTCGAATCGCCGCAGTCTTCGCACTCAGCTCGACCATACTGCCGGTGCGCGCCTATTCGTCAGACAGTAGCCTTCCCGACCAGCAGACCATCGATGCCCTTGAAGTAAGGGCCGACCAGGCGCAGCCACGCGAGCAATGCTTCCTCTATGCCGAACTCATGCAGCAGATGACGGAGCTCAGCATCCGTCAGTACCAGGCCGGCGACGTGACGAAAGCAACCGGTCTGCTCCAGCGGATCCAGCGCATAGCAAAGAAGATTCATCTCTCCCTCGCGGACAACGACAAGCGCCTCAAGAACGCCGAAATCCTGCTCAGCCGCACCGCTTTCCGGCTCACAGAAATGCTCCACTCCACGAGCATTGAAGACCGGCCCATCGTGGCGCAAACTCTGTCGCAGGTGAATCAGGCGGAGAATGCTGCCATGATGCGGGTCTTCAGCAAATAGCCGGGCAGGATGCCCTTGCGTCACTGCCGCGAACGCCAGTCGCTGACCGCTGTACCCTGTTTATGCTTGAATAGAATCGCTGGAGGGATGCCGTCTTGCGCACTCTCGCTGCCGTTGTTCTGTGCCTGATAGCCGCATCGCCACTGACCGCACCTCTCGGTGCGCAAAAGGAACAACCCGAGCCGCTCACCGCCGAGCAGCAGGATCAGATCGCCGAGGCCGGCATCGATCCCGTGGCTCGCGTCGACCTTTACGTTAAGTTTCTCGACGAACATGCTGAAATCATTCGAGGTTTAATCAAGCGAGCCAAAGGCCCCGCTCGCAGCCAACGCCTCGATGGGGAACTCCAGAGCTTTTCCGCGCTCCTGGACGAATTGGGCGACAACCTCGACATGTACTCCGAGCGGAAAGCCGATCTTCGCAAGTCGCTCAAGGGGCTCAATGAAGGGGTTGCGCGCTGGCAGGGAGTTCTGCACGACCTGCCCAGCGAGCCCGGCTTCGAGCTTTCCCTTAAGGCGGCCCTCGAAAGCAGCAACGATCTCGTCGATCAGGCCAAGCAGATCTCCGCTGATCAGGAGGCTTACTTCAAAGCCCATCCCGATGAGAAAGGCCAGGACCGCGCCGAACCGCACTAAAGCAGTGGTCAGTGATCAGGGGTCAGTGGTCAGAAAAACCGCTCATTTTCAACGCGCGCCTCCGTCGATACCGATTCGCGTCGTCGAGCATTTCAACCAGCGCTACCCCCGCCACGCTCACGCGTCCGCTGTCCGCTGTTCGCTGTTATTCTGGCTTCGGTGACCCCCGACGTCGTCCTCATCTTTCAGGAAGAGTACCGCGCGCTCCGTCCGCGCGCGCCCATGCCTTCCATTCATGTGCGCTTCCGGCGCTTCACTTCGCTTAACACCACGATTCGCCTGCGCGAAGGCGCGATCTATGTCAGCCTTTCCGATCTGCTGGAGGGCGCGCCAGAACCCGTCCACCATGCAATCGCACACATCCTTCTCGCCAAGCTCTACCGCAAGCCCATAAACGGCGCGCACAACCTGCGCTACAAGCGCTTTTCAATGAGCGCCGCCGTCACGCGGCAAACCGAGCTCATCCGCACGGCCCGCGGCAGCAAGCGTTATTTCGGTCCCGAGGGCCGGTACTTCAACCTCGAAGAGGTCTTTGACTCGCTCAACCTGCGCTTCTTCGGGGGGTTGCTGGGTCGCCCCGAGCTCACATGGAGCGAGCACAATGCTAAGCGCTCGCTCGGCCACTACGATGCCGCCCACAACACCATCGTGGTCAGCCGCGTCTTCGATCGTCCCTCCAGCCCTCGCTACGCCATCGAGTATCTCCTGTATCACGAGATGCTGCACCTCAAGCATCCCGTCAAGGCGCGCGGCCTGCGCCGCTGTATTCACTCCAGCGCCTTCAAGGCCGACGAAGCGCTCTTCCCGCAACTCGCCCAGGCGCTGGCCTTCATCAAGCGGCTGTAGCCGAGGCTGATATAAAGAGAAACGTACTCCGGAGACGATCTTGATGGCCCCTCTGTCCGATTCCCTGCGCTTCGATCCCACGCGTTACTCTCCGTTTTCTCGCCGCGCTTTCCTCAAGGCCGCCGGAGCGGCAGCCATCGTGCCCGGGAGCGCCTGGGGCCAGGCTGAACGTCCGCCTGCATCCGGCCGCATCACGCTGGGAGTCATCGGCTGGGGCATGATGGGGCCCGACAACACCAAAGCATTTCTGAAGCAGCCCGACTGCCAGGTCGTCGCCGCCTGCGATCTGGACAAGAATCATCTGCAAGCCGCCGTCGATACTGTCAATTCGCAATACGGGAACAACGACTGCAAAGCCTATCACGACTATCGCGAACTGCTGGCGCGCGACGATATCGACGCAGTGATGATTGCGGTTCCCGATCATTGGCATGCGCTGGTCGCCATCGCGGCCGCGAATCGCAAGAAAGATATCTATGGCGAAAAGCCGCTGGCCCGCACTATCGCGGAACAGCAAGCCATCGTCAGAGCCGTGGAACAGAACAATGTCATCTGGCAGACGGGTTCATGGCAGCGCTCGGTGCCAAACTTTCACAAAGCCGCGGAAATCGTGCGCAACGGCCTCATCGGCACGGTCACTCATGTCGAGGTCGGATTGCCCGGCGGCCATCACGACTTTGCCGGCACTGAGCCTGCACTGCTTGCCAAACTCGCTGCACTCCCCGGTAAGATCACCGACCCTGCCCTGATCATTCCCGGAACGGCAGCATGGAACCTGGCTGTCACCGATCCTCCGCGGCAATTGGACTTTGAAACCTGGATCGGCCCTTCGAAAATGGAGCCCTACATCGAAGCGCGCGTGCACAAGAACTGGCGCTGGAATTACAACACCGGCGGCGGCCAGTTGATGGACTGGATCGGCCACCACGGCGACATCGCCCACTGGGGACTGGGCTTCGACTCGACCGGCCCCTCTGAGATCGACGGACATGGCGAGTTTCCCGCGGCAGACGCTCTTTGGAACACTTCGACCGTCTACCGGATCGAATGCAAATACCGCAAGGAAGTCACCGGCTACCCGGGCGACGTCAGCATGACGATCGCGGGCGGCCATCCAGCCATCGTCATGGGCACGAAGTGGATCGGCAGCGACGGCTGGGTGTGGGTCGACCGCGGCGGCTTCGACGCGTCCAATCAGGACTGGATCAAACCCGATTCCCTTCCCGAATCGCTGCGCAAGGTCAAGCTCTATGAGTCCGCAGAGCATCGGCGCAATTTTCTCGACAGCGTCAAATCGCGCAAGCCGACAATCACACCGGTTGAGACGGCGCATCACTCTACAATTCCCGGCCATCTCGGACTCATTTCCATGATGGTTGGGCGCAAGCTGAAATGGGATGTCGGAGAGGAAAAGATCGTCGGCGACGGTGAGGCAAGCGCTTTGCTCACGCGGCCCTATCGCGCGCCTTGGACGCTCGCCTGAGTCGACAACGACTCCCGGCCGCCAACTGAGAACCCGATCGCGCGCAAGCGAAAACACTCGCCCGCGCGTCCACACAATCATGAAGCCTTCAGATTTTGCATCTCTTCCTTTGCATTTCTGCGGATAAGAAAATAAGGGCTGCCTGAGGGTCTTACTCGACGTGTCTGGGAACACTCTTGAACCTCCCGGTGTCTAAAGAAATAAGTGTCTTCAGAGCGTTTGGTCACTCGCAGAAGCCCGGGCGTTACAACTCGCTCGTTTTTTGTCCCCATTGTTACGATCGCGTCAACAGCGTTATTGATGAACCCCTTCGAGCGGCACGGCCTTTGAACGCAGGCCAACGGAACCATTTCAACCTGCTCCGCGTAGGTGTTTGTTAACCGCTCGCCTTGCACTTCGTTTTAGGTTCGTAGCTTCCGGCAAGCTCTCGTTTGGTGAACGCTTTCGTCGAACAAAGTAAGGCAACCTTCCCCGGTAAACAGGAGATCATGACTCCCAAGCTGCGTATCCCTGTGCTCTTCTTGTTTTTTTTACTTTGGCTCTCTCCCCGCGGGCGGTAGCTCAAACCGCCGCTTTGCACGGCCAGGTCCAAGACCCCAGCGGAGCAGTCATACCCGGCGCTGTCATTTCGATCACCAATGGTTCCGAAACCGGCCAGGCAAAATCCTCCGCCGACGGCCAGTATGCCTTCCACGCTCTCGCTCCCGGCTCTTACAGCGTCACCGTCACCGCGAAAGGCTTTGCGGTACTCACTCTCTCTGACATTCCCCTGGCCTTCGGCCAGTCAAAAGAACTGAATCTCCCGCTCATCATCGAAGTTGAAAAACAAGACGTCACGGTCGAGAGCGAAGATCAGGGCGTCAGCATCAGTCCCGATCAGAACGCCGGCGCCATCGTGATTAAAGGCAGCGCGCTCGATGCGCTCTCCGACGATCCCGACGAGCTCCAGAATGAGTTGCAGGCGCTCGCCGGCCCAGCAGCCGGACCCAATGGCGGCCAGATCTACATCGACGGATTCGAGGGCGGCCAGATTCCGCCCAAATCCTCCATCCTTGAAGTACGCGTCAACCAGAATCCCTTCTCCGCAGAATTTGACCGCATCGGATACGGGCGCATTGAGATCATCACCAAGCCGGGCACGCAAAAGCTCCATGGCAGTGTGAACGCCTACGGCATCGACTCGGCCCTCAACACATCTAACCCGTTCATCGCGCAGCAGCCCAGCTATTATCAGTACGGTCTCTATGCCGATGTCAGCGGCCCGCTATCGAAGACCGCGAGCTATTTCTTTCACGCGAACCGCTTCGATCGCCAGAATCAAACCATCGTCAACGCGCTCAATCCGCAAAACACCACACAGAACATCGCCGAGCCATTCCCCACTCCAAGCACCTATTTCTCCATTGGCCCGCGTGTCGACTTCGAACTCGGCAAGAACAACATGATCACGGTCCGCGAAGCGTTTTATCGGCTCACGCAGGCCGGCAGCGGAGTGGGCACACTCAGCCTTCCTGAGCAGGCCACAAGCGGTACCACCACCTTCAACGAGCTGCAAATGGGCGACACGATGATCGTCAGTACCCGGCTCCTCAATGAGCTTCGCTTTGTTTGGAGCCGCACCAGCAGCAACGAGACACCGGCGTCGCTGATCCCCTCGGTCACCGTTCAGGGTGCATTCACCACCGGCGGCAGCGGCGCGGGAACCACGCAGAATCACGAAGACCAATTCGTGCTGCAGGACTACTGGACGGCAACCGCCGGCCGCCACGGCCTCCGCTTCGGCGCGCGCCTTCGCGCCTATCGCGATGCGAACTCGACCACTGCGGGCTCCAACGGCACCTACTTCTTCTCGAATGTTGCCGACTATCTGGCAGGCACGCCCACGCAATACTCGGCCACCGTGATCAACAATCCTCTGGCGCGTGCCATCCTCTTCGATGGCTCGCTCTTCCTGCAGGACGACTGGCGCTGGAAGCCGAATCTCATGATGGGGCTTGGTCTTCGCTACGAAGGCCAGAACCGCATCCACGATCATGCCGACCTCGCGCCGCGCGATCTCTTTCGCATGGAGTCCCGGCCACACCGGCAAAGCTCCCGCGAAAACTGTCATTCGCGCCGGCTATGGATGGTTCTACAACCGCTTCACCGTACCCAACGCCTTCAACGGTGGTGGCGCCGCGCCCTACGTCATGCAGACCATCCACGACAACCTCATCAATCAGAAAAGCTATGTCATCACCAATCCTGGCTTCTATGACCCCAACGCCCCCGAGCCGCCATCCGTTCTCACTTCGCTCGGCTCTCCCGTGCCCTCTTACCACACCGTCGATTCCCACTTCCACGCGGCGCTCGACATGCAGGGCGGCATCGGGGTCGATCGCCAGATTGCAAAGCACATCATGGGTAATGTCACCTATCTCTACACGCAGGGCGTCCACCAGTATCTTTCCAACAACGTCACTGCGCCCACCTTTGACGCAGCCGATTACACCGTCACCGGTTCCACGCCCGCGCTTTACAACTACCAGTTCCAATCCGGCGGCTTCTACCGTCAGAATCAGCTCATCTTCTCCAGCAGTGTCCAGCTCAAACACCTCACCTTGAGCGGCAACTACACATTGAACCAGGCCAACAGCGACACTCAGGGCGTCAACTCATTTCCATCCATCGCGCAGGATCCCGGCTTCGACTATGGCCGCGCTACCTTCGGCATCCGGAATCGCGCCATGTTCATCGAGAGCTACACCGCGCCTCATGGAATCGTCATCGCTTCCTTGTTTGCTGCGCAATCGGGAACGCCCTATAACCTCACCATCGGCGACGACCTCACTGGCAACAATCAATACAACGCGCGCCCCGCTTACGGAACGTGCGGCGCTGCGGGAGTCATCTCAACGCAATATGGCTGCCTCGACACCGATCCCGTCGGCAAAAACGAATCTATCGTCCCCTATGGCAGCGGGCTGGGGCCGGCCAACGCCGTTTATCATCTGCGCATCAGTAAGGTTTTCGGCATCGGCCCAAGAATCGAAAAGGCGGGTGAGGGGCAGACTTTTACGCCGGGCGGCGGTGGCGGTGTTGGCGGGCGCGGTTTAAGCGCTGGCGGCGCGGCCATTCGTCTCGATGCCGCGGCTCCGCGTCGCTACAATCTCACGCTGGTTGCAGGCGCCAACAACCTGTTCAATATGGTCAACCTGGGCACACCCAACGGCGTTCTACTCTCGCCTTTGTTCAATCAAACGCAATCACTCGCCGGCGGACAGTTCGGCAACCCTACGCCCGGCAATCGCACCATCGTCTTCCAGTCAACCTTTACGTTTTAAGCAATTGAAAACATCAAGCCGTGTGCGCTTAGAATCTCGCGCACCGAAGAGAGTCCTGTTCCCTGTTCCCTAGTCCGTTTTCGCCTGCTTCTCCATCGCCCCGGTCAAGCTGGCTACTCTTGCCACATCGTGGCTCTTGCACCACGACTCCAGCCCGTGCGCCAGCCGCTCTGTCGCCCGTGGATCGGCGTAGCTTGCAGTGCCCACCTGCACCGCCGTCGCGCCCGCCAGCATAAATTCAACTGCGTCCTGTGGGGTCACAATCCCGCCCATGCCGAGAATGGGAATCTTCGCCGTTTGCGCCGCCTCGTACACCATGCGCAGCGCAATCGGCTTGATGGCAGGCCCTGACAACCCACCGGTCACATTGCTCAACCGCGGCCGCCGCTCCACCGCATCAATTGACATCGCCAGAAACGTATTCACCAGGCTCACCGCATCGGCTCCCGCTTCGGCGCAGATCCGCGCCATCAGGCCGATGTTGGTCACATTCGGTGAAAGCTTCACAATCAGCGGCTGAATCGCAACCTTCTTCACCCGGCTCGACGAGGTCTTCCAGTGAATATGGATCCGAGCCGAAGGCCATTCCACCGGCTTGCACGTTCGGGCACGACACGTTCAATTCGTACGCCGCAATCCCCTCGGCGTCGTTTAGCTGGTCGATTACTCCGAGATAGTCGCTCGCCGTATGTCCGAACACGTTCACAATCACTTTGCAGTTCGGGTAACGCTGCATAGGCGGCAACTTCCGCGCGATGAATTCTCCCACGCCAATATTCTGCAGCCCGATCGCATTCAGCATTCCCGCCGCCGTCTGCACAATGCGCGGCGAAGCGTGCCCCGCCATCGGCTCCAGCGAAATGCCCTTGGTCACAATTCCGCCCAGCCGCTCCAGCGACACGATCTCTTCAAATTCGATGCCGTAGCCAAAGGTGCCGCTGGCGGCGATCACCGGATTCACCAGCTCAATTCCCGCCAACGAAACTCTCATATCGGGCTTCATGCGCGGATTCCTTCCTTCGCTTCTCGCTCGTTCCCCGCTCCACAATGGCCATCGCCAACTCTTGCGGGTCTCCGTTCATGATACCCGCCCACCTGGCCGCACCCATGCGTAGCACCGGACCCAGCCCCTAGCCGCAGCGGGCGCCAGCCCACCATCCCCAGCGCAAAAGGAGTTTGGCCACCCAAAAATACGAAGGCCCTCCGGCGCAAGCCAAAGGGCCTTCAATCACGAACTGTCGGTTTCGCTGTTCGCTGTCTGCTGTTCGCTGCTCTTACGCCGTCACCTCTGCGTCCGCGTCCACCTTTACCGGTGTCAGCCAGCCAAAGCGGTCTGGCTTCAGTCCGTTGGCGATGCCAAAGAACTCGTCTGCAATCCTCTTCGTGATCTCGCCTGGCTTTCCGTCGCTAATTACGATGCGGTCGATCGAGCGGATCGGCGAAACTTCCGCCGCCGTCCCCGTAAAGAACACCTCATCGGCAATGTACAGCAGCTCCCGCGGAATGGCCTGCTCGGTCACCGGCAGCCCGAGGTGCCGCGCGATCGTCAGCACGCTGTCGCGCGTAATGCCCGAGAGCGCAGAGTTGGCCAGCGGCGGCGTGTACAGCACTCCGCTGCGCACAATAAAGATGTTCTCGCCCGATCCCTCGCTCACCAGCCCGTTGACGTCCAGCGCGATTCCTTCCTGGTAGCCATTCGCTTCGGCCTCCATGCGGATCAGTTGCGAGCTCATGTAATTCGCTCCCGCCTTGGCCAGCGCCGGCATCGTGTTCGGAGCCAGCCGGTTCCAGCTCGAGATGCATACATCCGCGCCGCCGTGCCCGCTGATGTACTTGCCCCATGGAAAATTCGCAATGTATACCTCGATCGGCGAACCCTTGGGATTCACGCCAATCTCTCCATAGCCGCGGATCACAATCGGCCGGATATAGCATGGCGCCACGCCGTTCGCTTCAATCGTGTCCACCACGCCCGCGCACAACTCCTCAAGGCTGAACGGAATCTCCATGCGGTAAATCTTGGCTGAGTCCAGAAGCCGTTGCATGTGTTCCGGCAGGCGAAAGACTGCCGACCCTTGCGGTTGCCCGTAGCAGCGAATCCCTTCGAACACGCTCGAGCCGTAATGCACCACGTGGCTCATCACGTGAATCGTGGCCTGCTCCCACGGAATCAGGTTGCCGTTGTGCCAGATATTCTTAGTCGTTTGGATAGGCATGGGGGTTGACACACTCCTTAGTTCGCGCAAATCGCGCACCTTTTAAAAGGTTGTCATGCTTTGGCATTGGCTGGCAAGCGCCGAGTGAGCCGTGAGTAACTGGTTCCAAACGTCCCCGAAAACGGGAGCTACGGATCCTGTTGAAAACCCGCTCCCCTGCTCGTACTAACCGCCTACCGCCGCCCTGTCCGCAGCTACTCCGGCCGCCTCCAGAATCTCCTGCTCCAGCCCACAGCGTTCCATCTCCATCCGTGCCTGCTTCGCAAACGCAGCATCCGCGTTCTTCATCCGGATCCTCAGGTAAGAGAGGCGCAGCAACTCGACGGCATTGTCCTTCCTATCCTCACTCACCCGCACTGTCGTCCAGCCCGAATCTGGCAGAAAATGATGTCGCTCCGCGCGTCGGATCCGGATCAGAACGTCTCTTATCTTTACCGTGAACGGAATATCCACAATGCCGAACCAGTGCACATGCCCGACCTCGCGCCCGCCCACCCGGAACTCGACGCCACCAAACCGGTGCTCGTGGTTCGTCACCTCGGGCCACGCCGATACTTGTTCAACAAGGTTGTTCATCCACTCCCGCATCTTATCCACCATGAGCGCCGACGCACCTTTGCAATGTTGGATTCGCCGGCTCCTCCAAAAGGTGCAAGTCCATTTCCGTCCACCCCAGGGCCGTCCTGCCGAGCAACGAGAGTCAGCGTAGAAAACGAAAAGACTCATGGGCTCTGCCGTTGCTCTCTAGCAGTTGCGGCCCTCATCACATCATTTCCAAACCGCCTTTTGCTATCATCCGACTCGTGGAATCCGAACAATTTACTTATCCGCCCTACAGCGATCCTCTGGTGGAAGCCTATGGCGGGCTCTCCGAATCAGTCGTCATCGTTCTGCATCCGTTCATTCGCGTTCCTCAGGAGCTCGCCTGGAGCGCCACGCAACACTACCCGGGTGACGCGCAAATCCTGGCCCACGGTTCGAAGTGCACATGGTCTGAGATCGCCGCGCATACCCATCTCGCCTCCTGTGCGCGCGTTAATCAGGCGCTTCTCACATCCATCGGCTCTCTGGCCGACCACCTCGCCGACCCTGCTGCCCGTGACGAGTTGCAAGGCTTCCTTGAATCCCCACCCGTCTGGATGCCCACCGAAGGCCGCTTCGAGCCGCTTCTGCACTCCGACATTCTTCAGGTCTTCACCGCAGCCGGGGTCAGCGAACTGACCTTCGTGCCTGAGTTCCCTCAATCCGACCCGGTCGTGACTCTTCCCATTGCCGACCTGCGCAGCGGCGCAATGCCGTTCCCCGTGCGCGGAACTCTCCTCGCTCCCGATTATTCTTTCCTTTTCACAGTCGATTGGGACAGCTTCTTTATCCTTTTCTATGGCTCCCACTCGTTCATCGCAGGTGTCGCTGCCGCACTCGACCTCGAAGGTTTCTTCGCCACACCCAATACCGAACACGCCTGGTTCAACTTTTCCTACGGCTGCGCGACTGTTACACTCTCGCCGGAGCACTGGCAAACCACCTGATCTGACGCAGACCGGAACTACGTCCGGAGCGCTCTCGATTAGAGGCGCCGGCTCCGAACCATTCGGGGCTCTCGAAGGAAGCGCTAGTGCACAACCACGGCGATCACCGCATTGTGCACAATTGCATTCGGCGCACCGGCGTTTGCATTCGGCGCGCCGGCGTCGTTAGAGAAGTCAAGCCCAGGGCCGCGCCCTTCCTCCGCAAGTGACTGAAAACACAATGCAAAAGCTTTGCTTAGTTTTGCACTTCATTTCCGTGCTTTGGCGCACACTCACAATATGATCTGCTTCTACCCAAAGGTTCGCGCCCGCTGCATGCCCTGTCGGACGGAACTGGTGACAGTTCAGATGTTGGCGAAAGAGTAGCATTCGGTCCGAAAATTCCCCGTAAGTCCTTTAGATCTGGATCTTACGGTCTAACCCTTCTGGAATCAGCGGGCTACAGCCAGGGATCAAACCCACAACCCGCTGAAAGCAAAGCACTTGCGCCAAAAAAGGGTGGGGGGGTCTAACCGGGAGGGGGTATCTAATGCCGAGCTACAAAAATGATTGCTACCGTGCGACCAGCTCTTCAACCGCAACCTTGTACGGCCACAAAACATCTACGGCACCGCGCGGCAAAGGGTTGGCGTACACGCCGCAGTCGCTGCCTGCCCAAAACCGCCAGAACGTGTGCCGTTAACCCCTTCGTTCGCGGAATTCGCGCCCTATCGCCGCAATGGCCGGGCCGCTGAGCACTCTTGCCGCGTGGGGAAACACGACGCGCTCTTCGATCTTGATGTGTTCTTCGTACAGAAGTCGAAGTTCTTCGGTCGCGCCGAGGATTTTTTCTTCCTCTACGACATTTAGGCCATCGGCCACTATCCACTTCCGATACAAATCTTCGACCACGGTATGAAGCTCGTTCGCGCGTTGATGATCACTCTCCAGGCCGCCGAGTTCTGCAGATTCATTGGGCGAGCATTGGGTGCGAATCCTCGGAAAGAGAGACTCCTCCTCATCTGCAGTGTGGCGCACGCCGCCAACACGAAAATAATTGAGCGATGCATCGACGGCTTCCCTCTCCTCGTCCGTCAGCGCTCTGCCGCGAGCTCGTTTGGCCACCAGGCAAAGAATGCCGAGGAAGCGCTCGATTCTTCGGTGGCAGTCGGTGAGCATACCGATCGGATCGTCGAATCCGCTGTCGGGTTTGGCGCCTATCTGGATTCCCATTGTTCAGGCTCCTTGTAGCACGTGGAGGTTCGATGCTTTCTTCACATCCAGAGGAACCGGAGCGTACCCTCTTGGAATGTAGGAGCAGCAGGGCTCCTCCCCGTGAGGATTTCCCGTCAATGCATAAGCCCGGGCACGCGACCCACCGCAAATCTGCTTGAACTCGCAGGCGCCGCACTTACCTTCCAGCTTGGACGTATCTCGCAAGTTGAGGAAGAGCGGGGACTCGCTATAGATGGTACTCAGAGGCTGCCACCGGATGTTGCCCGCGGTAAGTGGCAGAAAGCCGCTGGGAAAGACCTCGCCGGTGTGCGAGATAAAGACGAATCCCTTGCCGTCGTTGAGTCCGCGCGGCGCACGACCGATTGCGTCGGCCATTTTCTCCGGCGCTTCGCTTGCTATTCCTATACGGCGCTGGGCAGCCCGCTGCTGCAGCAGGTAGCGGCGGTAGTGCTGCGCTTCAGTGGTTTTGATGTCGAAGGAAGCAGTGTGCGAGAGTTGGTAGAGTTTCGCAAATACCTGCTCAAACTCGTCGGCGCTCAGCAGATCGTTGACCTTGCCACGGCCTGTGGGTACGAGGAAGAAGACGCTCCAGAGCATGATCTTCAGGGTCTCCATCAGAGCGACAATGGCATCGATTTCGCCAATGTTGCGGCGGCTGAAGGTGGTATTGATCTGCACCGGCAAGCCGATCTCGTTGGCCCAGCGAACGGCGTCGAGAGTGCGCGCGAAGGAGCCGCTCATGCCTCGAAATACATCATGGGTCTCGGCGCCGGCTCCATCCATGCTGACCGCCAGCCTGGCGAGCCCGGCCTCTTTGAGACGTACAACGATCTCCCGGGTCAATAACGGGGTTGCGCTCGGCGTGAGAGAGACCCGCACGCCCACCGAACGAGCGTGTTCGATCAGCTCAAACAGATCAGGCCGCTTGATTGGATCCCCACCAGTAAGAACAAAAACGGGCACCTGCATTGCTGCGATCTCGTCGATCAGATTTTTACCTTCCGCCGAGCTGAGTTCCATCGGATGACGATTAGGCTGAGCTGAAGCGCGGCAATGGACGCAAGCCAGATCGCAGGCCTGGGTTACTTCCCAGATCGCGATGAACGGGCGCTCGCTAAACTCGACAGTGTTGATGAGCGGATTCATGAGTCTATGAGACGGCGAAGGGGGCGCACCCCGCAGTGACCAAAGTCTCTACTGCTAGAATTCCGGGGTGACAATTCCGCGCGCCGATCTCGCTTCTGTCCTCGAAAAGACTGCGCTGTTCTCGGGCCTCTCGCCGGCAGAGCTGCGCATGCTGGCTTCAAGAACAGTCCGTAAGCTATTCAATGTAAATGAGTTATTGTTTTCAGAAGGCGAACCGTGCAGCGGCCTGCACATCATCGTCCAGGGAAAGGTTCGAATCTTCAAGACATCGGTGAATGGGCGCGAGCAGGTGCTTGCACTCAACGGGCCCGGCGAGTCGGTTGCCGAATTGCCGGTGTTCGATGGCGGACCCTATCCAGCATCTGCGGTGGCCATTGAGGATGCCGAGATCGCTTTCATCTCGCGTCGTGACTTCAACGCCTACTGCCTGGAACATCCCGAGGTTGCGCTCAAAGTGCTTTCGGTGGTGGGCGCCAGGCTGCGCCGCTTGGTGGGAATCATCGAAGAGCTTTCGTTCACCACGATTCGTCAACGGCTCATCTCCGTTTTGGTCAAGCTTGCGCAGACAGGGGGTACCAAGACGGACCGCGGCATCGAATTTCAATTGCCTGCGACACATCAGGAGCTGGCTAATCAGCTTGGAACCGTGCGCGAGCTGATCTCTCGAAACCTCATGCGGCTGCAAGCTGAAGGCCTATTAGATGTCGATGCACGGCAGATTGTCGTAAAGGACATGAAGGGGTTAAACGCGCTTCTCGAATCTGCTTCTTAGCATCGTTTCCGGTCGTTTAGCAGCGATCTGTATCCTCCGAGTGACATAAGTTACTGCGAGCGACCTCTGTATTCTCTACCGTGGGTGGTGGAGAATGCTTATGGCCACCTTAACCCAGTCAATCCGCGAGATCGTTGCCACGAACGCATCGGCTGCAACCGTTTTGCAGCGATTCGAAATCGATCTCTGTTCTCATGCCAACAAATCGCTCGAGCAAGCCTGCGCGGGACTGCAACTGTCAGTCGACCAGGTGCTGGAAAAGCTCGCTGACGCAGCAAACGAACAGTGCGCCGTCTTGGTAGATGTTGGCGGCTACTCTCTAAGCCGGCTGATTCAGCACATCGTGCGCACTCACCATCAGTACGTCCGCCGCGAATTGCCCAGACTCTTTGAGATCGCGCGCAAAGTCGCTGACAAGCATGGTAAGCGGGCACCGGAATTGGAGAAGATCGAGGTGCTTCTCGGTGAGCTGCGCGCCGATATGTTCGCCCATCTACAAAAGGAGGAGCAGGTTCTCTTTCCATTCATTACGGAGATGGATCAGGAATCCGCCACCTCTTGCGCACCGCCGCGTGCGTGCTTCAAGACTGTCGCGCAGCCGGTGTCGATGATGATTATGGAGCACGCAATGGCCGAAGGAAACCTTGGCGAAATGCGTAACCTGACGCATGGATTTCAGCCGCCCGTATGGGCCTGCGCCACATTTGTGGCTCTTTATACCGGCCTCAGGGACTTCGCAGCGGATCTCCGGCAGCATGTGCATTTGGAAAACGATCTGCTTTTTCCACGCGCTGTTGAGCTGGAATCAGAATTGAATCGCAGGGGACCGAAATGAGCAGAATGTCACAAGCCAATGCGAGTCTCGATCCGATTGCCGCCAGGGTGGTGCAGGAAACGGCGATTCGCGAGCGGCAAAAGAGCCTGATGCTGCGTGCCTGGATCTTTGCCGGGCTCTTCTTCATGGCACTACCGGGCACCTTGTTGGGCTTTTCAAATCTACTGGCCATCAGCACGCATCATGGTCTGGGCGGCTTGCCCGCCGCGTGGATCCAAGGCCACGGCCACGCGCAGGTGTTTGGCTGGATCGGCAGCTTCGTACTTGGCATCGGTTTCTATTCGCAGCCCGCTCGAGGGCGATCAGTGCTGCGAATCCCCCTGGCGTGCTTTGTACTTTGGACCTCTGGCGTGGCCATGCGTTGGGTTGCCAATATCTATGGCTGGCACTGGCGTTCGCTCTTCGTCTTGTCGGCGAGCTTTGAACTGATCGCAATTTTCTTCTTCATTGCGGCGGCCTCGCACCACAAACTGCCAGAACCGACACAGGGCAAACAGGCGAAGCCGCGGATGGAGCTTTGGATGGTGTCTGTCCTTCTGAGCACTGTGGGATTGCTTGCATTAGTCATCTTCGATCTCGTTGAATGCTTGAGGCTCGCGATTGACAGTCCAACCGGCGCATTCCCGCACGCACTCGATCAGAGATTTCTCGTGCTTATCGGCTGGGGATTCCTCGTGCTTGTTGTCTGGGGATTCTCCGCGCGCTGGCTGCCCACTTTCCTGGCGATTTCCAAGCCGGACTCGCGCATGTTTCGCGTTGCGCTGATCCTCGATCTGGCCGGCGTGTTGTGCGGCGTGTCGGGATGGGCGCGGCCGGCGACAATTCTGTTGGCCGCCAGTGCGATTGCGATTGTGTTCGCGCTGCATCTCACTGAGCGTCCTCATGGATCGGCCAAAATCCAGGGGATCCATCCGAGCTTTCCAGCTTTTATCCGGCTCGCGTATGCATGGCTGGTAATTGCCGGCCTGATGAGTATTTGGGCAGGATTCGCGGATCATCACGGCGGCATCTGGGGAGCCTCGCGGCACGCGCTCACGGTTGGCTTTGCAGCGACCATGGTCTTTAGCATCGGGCCACGCATTCTGCCGCATTTCGCCGGCATTTATGCCATCTTCAGCAAGCGCCTGATGTTTCTGAGTCTCGTGCTCCTGCAGGCAGGCTGCATACTGCGCGTACTGTCGGAACCGCTCGCTTACGAAGGCATCCTGACCATGGCATGGAAGACGCTGCCTGTTTCAGGAGTGCTGGAATTGAGCGGCGTGCTGGTGTTCGCCGTCAACATCGCCCTGACTTTTCTGCTGGGCCGCTCCGCATTTGCGGTGAACAGTTCGACCCAAGGTTCCCTGGCATAACGAGAGCCTAGGACAGAAAACAATCGACCGCTCCGGAGAGCACCTTAACCTTCAGCTATTCGTCATGCTCCAGAGTTCCACTCCCCACTACGGGAACGGGTCCGGTGGGCTTGTTGCTTCTCCAAACCGGATAGGGCATGCCAGCAAGCCGATTGATTGCGAAGGCTTGTGCCGTAAGCAGGATCACCGCGACTTCAATGATGATAAGTTCTCTGGGTTGGGAGATGATGCCGAGCGAAACAATGAGGGTCGTGGCCCCTGCGGGCGGATGGCTTACCCGGAACAGCGCCATGAGCGCACCCGTAGCCGACAGCGAGAGCGCCGCGGCCAGTACCCTGTGGCCATGGACCCCGGGATGCATACCGAAAGGCGGGCTCGAAGCCACGGCCAGCGCAAAGGCGGCATATCCGCAGATGAGCCCAATCGCGTGCCCCAGAATGGTATTACGCGGGCTTGAGACCTCCGCCAGGGGGGAAAAAAAAAAAGATATGCAGTCGGGCCAAGCGACGGAAAGACAAACGGGCTGCCCGTAAGAAGAGCCAGCAACGCGAGCAGTCCAATGGTGATGAAGCCGTTCACGCATACGTAAACTGCCCACACCAGCCGTGGTGGAAAGTGCTGCAAGAGCCATTCCAGACGCATATGAGTGAGCAACACAGCTACATGCTCGAGCTCCGTTGTCCTTCACGATCGCGCGTCTGATTATTCATGGAAGATCATCAGATATTCGGCAGCAGATCGAAGTACTCATCGTCTTCATTCTTGCCTCCCTCTCCGTTGCCGAGCATCTTTTCCGATTCGACGAATTCGATTCGCTCGATCCACTTGACCATCTTGTAGCCGAGCTGGTTTTCAACGCGCAGCCGCAGCGGAGCGCCGTAGACCTCGGGCAGCGGCTTGCCGTTCATCTCGGTGGCCAGCAGGCATTGCGGCTTGAGTACGTTTTCAAGGCTCTGCGTGTCGTAGTAGGCCCTCCGTAGAGCGAGTCGCCAAAGGAGAAGAAGGCCACGGTTTGCGCTTTAGGCCTGGGCCGGACGAGTTCGACCAGATTCTTCATGGGTATGCCACCCCATTTGGCGATGCCGGTCCAGCCCTGGATGCAGTGATGCATGGTGATGTGCTCGGCTTCGCCAAGCTGCGCAATTCCGCCAGAGAAAGCTCGACCGGGTTTTCCACCAGGCCGCCCACCTTCAGCTTGTAGTCCCGGAATCCTCCTCGGCCATGCGCTTCCAATCGTCGCGTACGGGCATCTTGCCGTTGGGCCAGAAGTAGGGCGAGATGTCCTGCTCGGAATACGTCGCTGCGGAGTGAGGCGATTCAGGGTGAGCAGCTGCATGGGTAGGTGACGACCTTGTGCACATGCTGCAGCATGCGCGGCTGATTCCACGAGAGATAGTGCGCGACAATCCAGCAAAGTACCACGACGCCGATGCCAACGAAGCCCAGCATCATGCCCAGGCGGCCCAGATCGTTGGTGCCCAGCACGATGTGGTTCATGTTGCGAACGAAGCCGGTCATCACCACCAGCGTGACGTGCACCACGAGAAAGGCCAGAAACTGAGCATCGTGAGGAAGTGGATGGAGCGCGCCGATTGCCTGCCGCCGAAGAGCTCGCATACCAGGTGAAGTGATTCACGACGGCGGGCGACATGGCGATGCCGGTGAGGATCGCCAGCGGGCCGAAAACAAAGACGACCGTGAAATAGGCGATCTGCTGCAGCGCGTTGTAGCCGTAAAAGCCATTGGGCTCGGCGGGCAGATGGAATGTGGCGTAGTGGACCCAGGTGTTCCACGCCTGCACGATCACCGTGGGCGAGGTGGGCACCAGGCGCTCCCATTGCTCGGTGGTGAAGAGCATGGCGACGAAGTACACGCCGCAGAGGATAAAGCCGTGGACGTTGATGAAGTGCCACACGCGCGCAATGCCAATGGTGTGCCGGTAGCCGGGCGTGCCGACGAGCGGCGAGAGATAGCGGGCATCGTCCTTGGCCGTCCACAGGCGCTCGCGCGGAACCTTGATGGGCGTGAATCGGATCCACTCGCTGCCCGGGTGTGCAGTGGTCGTTGAAGTAGAGGCGCGGATGATCGGCCAGGATCGAAAGGCCGCTGCGGATGAGCATGGTGACAAAGAGGAAGTTGAAGAAGTGGCAGTAGCGGACCCACAGCGGAAAGCCATGCGGGCCCGCAAAGTTGTTGGGATACACCACGCGGGACGGGTGGAATGTGCGGCAGGCCGGCTACGGCCATCTCGATCCAGGCCGCAGCCACCAACGCGGCAATGACCGCGGCGGTTCCGATCAGAATCGAAGGACGAATCCAGAGGCGGTGGCGGCGATCCGGGGGATAATGAACGGCGGCGTGCTCTGCATCAAACTTGATCACACGGTGTCTCCTTTGGCGGTTTGGGATTTCGCTCACTCCGCACATACAAAACCAGATCCAGCGTTACCTTTGCCAGCATAAATGTGCATACCGGCTCCCGAAGCGACTTTTGTCACTTGAAATCCGTTGACCGACACTAACGCTGCAACTTGAGTGGCACTGAGAGAATCTGCGTCCTGCTTGTTGGCCGGCGAAAAATGCGCAGCTATCACCCTCCCAGTGACTAAAGTCCCTGCAATCTCTTCCTTCCAGCCTTAACTTCTCAATTAGCAGTAAACACTTTTAGCGAATTCTTAAGTGCGAATTGAGGCAAATCATGAGCTACAAGCGTTATTGGGTGGCGCTGGCCATCGTCATCATCGGATCTTTCGCCGTTTTCGGAGGCGTGGGGCGAAAAATGATCAGTCAGGCTCCTCCCCTCCCTGACGTCTACACGACTGACGGGCAGCTTCTCTTTACGGGTAGTTCCATCACCGATGGCCAAGGTGTCTGGCAGTCCATCGGCGGCCAGGAGATTGGGACCGTTTGGGGCCACGGCGCCTACGTCGCTCCCGATTGGAGCGCCGACTGGCTGCATCGCGAGTCGGAGATTCTGCTTAACACGCTGGGCGGTCAGAGGCCGGAGCGGCGGACTTTGCCGCTCTCGGAGCTGGATCAACAGGCCGTCTTCAAAGCTCGGCTCATCCGCGAGATGCGGACCAACACCTACGATGCCGCGCGCAATCGCGTGACGATCGATGAAGATCGCGCCGCCGCATTTCAGCAACTGTCGCGCATACTACACCGAATGTCTTCGCCACGGGGCGGGCGGAATATGCCATTCCGCAAGGCGCATTGACCAATGCCGCCAAACAAAAGACAGCTCGCGGCATTCTTCTGGTGGACCTCCTGGGCCGCCAGCACGGAGCGTCCCGGTTCGACAACGACCTATACGAACAACTGGCCGCATGAGCCGCTGGTCGGCAATGAACCGACGCCGGGCGCGGTGCTGTGGAGCATCATTAGCTTCGTCGGCCTGCTGGCAGGGATTGGCGGCCTTGTCTGGTGGTACGCATCGCAGGAGAAGGACCGTTGTTCATGGGCCCTATCCGGAGAAAGATCCCTTCCTCGCATTGCAACCCACCCCTTCGCAGCGCGCGACTGTCGAAGTACTTCTTTGTCGTGGTGATCCTCTGGGGTGTGCAGATTCTGATGGGCGTTCTGACTGCGCACTACGGCGTTGAGGGTCACGGATTCTACGGCTTTCCTCTTGACCGCTATCTGCCTTACGCCGTTACCCGCACTTGGCATCTGCAACTCGCCATCTTCTGGATTGCTACCTCGTGGCTGGCGACCGGACTATACGTTGGCCCCGCGGTCAGCGGGCATGAGCCGAAGTATCAACGGCTCGGCGTCAACGTGCTTTTCGGCGCGCTTGTTCTTGTCGTTGGCGGCTCGCTTGCCGGCGAATGGCTTGGCATCCAGCAGCGTCTCGGCAATATGTGGTTCTGGTTTGGAAGTCAGGGTTATGAATATGTCGATCTGGGACGATTCTGGCAGATTCTGCTGTTCATCGGTCTCGTTCTATGGCTTGTCCTGATGGTTGCGGCTCTCAAGCCGGCGCTCGTTCGCAAGAGCGAGGACCGGTCGCTTCTGATGCTCTTTCTCATCTCCAGCATCGCCATTCCGCTCTTCTATGCCGCGGGCCTCATGTACGGCCAACGCAGCCATCTGGTCACTGCGGAATACTGGCGCTGGTGGGTCGTGCACCTCTGGGTCGAAGGCTTCTTCGAAGTATTCGCGACGGTTGTCATCGGATTCCTCTTCACGCGGCTGAAGCTGATCGAGATTCGCACCGCGACCAAGGCCGCGCTCTTCTCGACGACCATCTTCCTTTCCGGTGGAATCATCGGCACCTTCCATCACCTTTACTTCGCCGGTGCCACGCCGGCGGTCATTGGCCTTGGAGCAATCTTCAGCGCATTTGAAGTGGTGCCGCTCGCGCTGATTGGGTATGAAGCGTGGGACAACCTTCGCCTCGCACAGCCGACCAAGAAGTCGCCGTGGATCGCAAATTACAAGTGGCCGATTTATTTCTTCGTGGCCGTCGCATTCTGGAACATGGTGGGAGCCGGGCTGTTCGGTTTCCTCATCAATCCACCGATCTCGCTCTATTACGTGCAGGGCCTCAACCTGACGCCGCTTCACGGCCATACCGCATTGTTCGGCGTCTATGGGATGCTCGGCCTCGGCCTCACGCTCTTTTGCCTGCGCGCGCTGAATCCTGGCCGCAAGTGGAAACAGAGAGCGTTGAAGCTTTCCTTCTGGTCTCTCAATGTTGGCCTGATCTTCATGTCGCTTCTCAGCCTGCTACCGGTTGGGCTGCTGCAAGCCTGGGCATCCATTCAGCACGGCACCTGGTATGCGCGTTCCGCGGAGTTCATGCAATCGGGCTCGATGCAGACGCTGCGCTGGATGCGAGTTCCCGGTGACATCGTGTTTTCCATCGGTGCGGCGGCCTTTGCCTGGTTTCGTGCTGGGCTTGTTGACTGGCCACTCCTACGAAATCGAGAAATCCCACGCCGAGGATTCTGCGTCGCACGACTCGCAAGGAAGAGCGCGAAGCCGTACTGGCACGCTGATCGCTATCCAAAGTCGACGGCGCCTTCAGTCGCTCCAGTTTCGCACCAAAGGCGCCGTAACGATTTGTATCGACTGAAACTTGAAGGGACACGAAGATGGACTACACATTCTTTACTGACCTGCATCGGGAGATAGAGCCGCCGGAAAAAGGGATCCTGAGCGACGTTCTTCACAAGGACGAAAAGGTCAACATCACACTGTTCGGATTTGCCGCCGGCCAGGAGCTATCCGCACACTCTGCGCCAACTCCGGCGATCCTCTATTTTCTTGAGGGGGAGGCCGAAGTGCAGTTGGGAGACGACACGGTTAATGCCCGCGCCGGTTCGTTCGTATTCATGCCCCCAATGCTGTCCCACGGCATCTCCGCAAAGACTCCGGTTAAAATGCTGCTGGTGCAAGTGAAGCCAGCGGAGAATTGAGTTAGTGAACGATGCGCGAGCTTTGATGTCTTATCTGACCGCAGTTGCTTCAAACAAGTGCATTGGCCGAGTGCGTCTGGGCAAACTTCACCATCGCACGCAGGTTTTCGTGGGGCGTGTCGCGCACGACTTCACATCCGGCGCCTACAATCCAACGGCCATCAGTTCTCCGCCATATTTTTTCAAGCTTTTGCGAAATTGCTTCCGGAGTGCCGTTGCGGAGATCTCTCACTGGGTCGAGGTTCCCCGCCAGCGTTTGCTGCGGCCCCATTTGCGAGCGCGCTTGCTCCATGTCGACCGGATAGTCGATATCTACCAAGTCGCATTCAAGTTTACCCATGGCTTCAAGGATGCGACGTGTATTGCCACATACATGGAGACGAACCATTCCACCATTGGCGTGGATAGAGTCCACCAGTTTCTTTTCACATGGCCACACGAATTCGCTGTATATGCGTGGACCCACAAGGGAGGCGGCCGCGTCTCCGACGCCGATGATGTCTGCCCCGGCTTTGATTTGCTCGGCGGCAAAGTGAATCGCCACTTCGAGTACAACCTCGAACAGATCGCGAACAAACCTAGGATCGTCGGAAAAGTCGGTCATCAAGCGACTGAGCCCGCGCAAATCTGCAGCTTCCGCACACGGACCCTCCACCCATCCCTCGACCAATAAGTCCTTGCCAGCACGCCGACGCAATAATTCGATCGCCCTGAGGCGGTCTTCCATTCGTCCGCCTGTGATTTTGCCTGGGGATAATACCGCAGCAAGAGCCGATTTGTCGGCAAAGAGCGCCTCCGCCTCGATCACCGCGGGAGGCTCGTCTTCATACCATTGGATCTTTGCCCCTTGGTCGGCGGCTTCCCGCGTGGGATCGGAAATCGCGGAGACGTAGTCAAAACCAAACATCGTAGCTGTCTTAAGCTGCGCGTCGACCAAAATCCGGTAATCGCGGACATACTGTCCGTACTTGGCGCCAAAAATATCTGCCGCGAACATCATCGTGATGGGCATGCACGGAAGGCGGTCGGGCTTCCGTCCGGCAAGAACCGCTAAAATTCGCTCGCGGCCAGTCATGGCATGCACGCTTTCCTGACTTGGTTCCATACCTCAAGGGCGCTCTCTCGCAGGAGAACTTCTCAATTGCACGTGCGCTTGACCGAGGGATTCGTCCCGGTCACTCAACGCAACATAACCACAATATTGCGGTATACCCCGAGGGGTCGTCGCTCAGGTTGTCAGATTCATGTATTGGGTTGATGGGTCTGAAACAGTCTTTCCTTTTTCTTGCGCATCTATCTTCCCTGTTTGAAGCAGTCGAATATGTATCAGATTGGCGAAATTCAGGAATAACTGGCACATAATGCGTCAATAGCTTTAATATTTATCCGATGCTGGCACGTTTTGAAAAAGTACGGCCGGCGACTGGCTCCTTTACCGCTTACGAACGGTGCGAGCCGGAGTTCGCTTTTAATTGGCACTACCATCCAGAATTTGAACTCACCCTGATCACCGACAGCCAAGGGCAGCGCGCGGTCGGTGACGGCATTTGCGATTATCGGCCCGGAGACCTGGTTCTCCTCGGACCAAACCTCCCTCATTCTTATCGTTCGTGGCCCGCGGACTCACCGCAATCAAAGCAGCATCGCGCTGTCGTGATTCAATTTCGCAAGGAGTGCTTTGGCGATCATTTTTTCGAGCTTCCTGAAATGGGGCCGGTATCGCAAATGCTTCAGCGAAGCGCGATCGGCCTTGCCTTCGGTGACACGGAAACGGGAAGGAGTGTGGCGAACCGCATTAGGAAGTTGCCGTCGCTGAAGCCGGCAGAGCGCTTGATCCTACTCCTATCGTCATTAGTGGAACTGGCTACGGAATCCCGAGCCGCCGCTATCTCGACGCAGTCATTACTGCCGCTGTGCCGAATTGACGACCAGAGACGAATTGACTGTATCTGCACCTATCTCCATCGGCATTTTGATAGAGAAGTTGATTTCCAGCAACTGGCTCGAACGATCCACATGAGCCAGGCGGCTCTTTGCCGATTTTTTCGGCGCGCCACGGGACGAACCATGACAACCTACGTCAATCAGCTTCGAGTCGGAGCGGCCACGCAACTTCTCTTGAACAGCGACTTAAATGTGCTCGAAATCGGATTTCGTGTAGGATTTGGAAACTATTCAAACTTCAATCGACAGTTCAAACACATCAAAGGTGTGACACCGCTGTCGTTACGTCGCGAATTTCAATATGGGTCCGCACGGCTCTAACTTCCTAATCGATGGGCATATCTTCAAGAGCGACATTCTTATAGCGAGTTGCGCGCCAGATTGGTAGAAACTCAGCCTGCAGCTACCTGCTTCAGATCAGCGCGGGTGCTCTCATACGTTGTGCTGTAACCGAGCAATTGTGGGTCGGGCTCGATTCCCCAGTGCTTGCAGGCCGCACGATAGACGTCGGGCCACCAGTTACGATGTTGCGTAAAGCCATCGACCTTCCACTTATTCCAGTCCACCAGGATTTTTGACCAAGCTTGGTCGCCATAGGCCATGGCCTCTACTTGAGAACCAATCGCCGGCACGAGCCAATCCCGCCCGATCCGGGCGTGCAGGACCTCATCGGCCCAGTCGTAGTCCTGAATCATCGCTGTAAGCGGATTCGCCGTGGCGATCGCCACCTCCCACTCATGCTCCTTGCCGGTCTGCTTCGGCATCAGGCCCTGTTCGATCGTGAACAAAACCGCATGCCTCTCCTTCGCCGTCAACATGGTGTTTAAACCCAGTGACCAGGTGAAGTTGAACGGGATCGTGGTCCAATCTATGCCCATGGAGACGAATCCTAACTCTCCCATCATGGCGTGACGGGCCTCATCCCACAGTTGACGCGTCATGTCGAGGTAATATGCCCAGGGCTTGCCGGTCACTTCGGTGAGGATGCTGGACATCATCTCCGGTACATCAATCTCGCGCATGCGTTTGAAGTAGAGCATGATGGTTTTCGGTTGCGGATCGATTTTGGGATCGAAGAGCATCGCCTCTGCGTTCACGCCCATGTTGTAGGGATCTTTGAAGCGCTCGTCACGTTTGGGAACCGAATCGTAGCAATACGGAGTGGCGGAAAAACGCCGCTCCACAGACTCTCCGCTGCGGGCCGCTTTGCCGTCAAGATCGCCGGCGGCGATCAGCATTCGATCCAGCGCCGATAGCCAATCCTGTAAAGCCGCGCGGTCATTATCCTTGACCAGGCAACTTACAGCTTCTGTGCCGTAACTTTGCACCTCCTGTAGCTCCAAAAGGGCAAACCGGGCGAGCCTACAGGTCGGATGATCGAAGAGTTTATTCGTGTCGGCATGCAGATTCTCCAGCGCACGAATAACAGCCGGCACTGCCTTTTCGTAGAGCCCCAAGAGGAGCGCCTCAGTCGAAGGCGCCGCCAGAATTTCGTCAAAGAGCGTATCCAGCATCAGATTGGGAGAAACTTCAAGGCCGTATGGAGGCTGGCGCATCTCGCGAACGCGGTGCGCAATCTTGTCCACATGCTCGGCGCAATAGTATGCGTGCAAGCTGAACGCCATCTTCAATTCGTAGATCGGCATGCTCGGTATGCGCGCGATCCAAATGGAGTGCAGCCGCTTGAGCGACCAATGAAGCCGTTTGAGGCGGTCGACAGACTCTGTCACCGTCAATCCCGTGGTCGCAGCTTCCCGCATCGTCAGGATCCCGGCTAACGGCGGCAGTCCGGCATAACCGCGGTAATAATCGATAGAAGCGTCTGCCGCGTAGTGCGGCTGCTGGGTCTGCGTCATGGCGCCGGCTCACCTCGTAGATACATTCAAATGTTGGACTTTTGGGGAAAGCTCAACGAATTGTTACAAGGGTACCGGCCTGCTGCCGCAGTGTCATCTGGTTAGTTGACCTCAACCTGTACTTCATTGATCTATGTTCTTTCTCTCAGGAATTTATCGGGATGCACCGGTGCCGTGACTGGGCCTTCCTGGCAGAACAGGTTGCCGCCGGCAGAGTTTAGCGGCGACGCCGCATTCCGATTAGATCAACGGCATGTTGGCTGTTATCGACTAAGCGATCCAACATCTTGCAAAGGAGGTTGAATTCGCTGCGTGAGTCAAGGTTGAAGAAGGTGTCGTTTATTTTCTGCAGCTCCGGGGCGATCACCTGTAATGCTTTTACACTTTTAGGAGTGAGAGACAGCAGTGTCACACGCCGGTCGATTCGAGACGTCTCTTTTGTCAGGTAGCCCAGTTTGCGCAGTTTGCCGGACTCAATCGTGATGTAAGTTCCGGTAACATGCAGATACTCGCCCACGCGGCCGACGCTGACCCCTTTGTCGTTTTCGAGCTCCGCAACAGCAACCAGCAAAGTAAACTGCGGTCCCGAAACCTGTAGCCTGCTCCCGATGTGGCTTCGCACCTCTTCCATGCGACTGGAGACGGTAAAAAAGTCGTAGAGCAACTTGCGAAAGGCGTGGTTCGAGGCACCCGTTTTCAGTATCTTCAGAGTGACCGTTTGCGGAAGTCGAGGGCGTACTTGTGATTCAGGCATTGAGATATCCTTGGAGATCATGGTCGAGCGGGGTTCCCTCGGCTCGCAGTGCATCGCTTTGCGAGAAGTTCTTCATTGATTATGTAGCCTTCCGGTTCCCTGTGGTGCGGGTGTGCTCACCCTGCAATTAAAACTTGCGGCATCGTTGATATCTCCTTTTCGATTCCATTCCGCAACCTCCGGGTATGCACACAGCGGCCTGCTCATCGGGGGTCCATCAGGGCCCGCGTGTGTGGCCACAATGGCGTCCGGTGCCCGACCGTGCTCCGTCCATCGTTCAATCGCGCCGATCTTGTCGAAGGTGTCAGGTCCTGGACCCCCCTGGCAGTGCCCCACGCCCGGAAGCATAAAGAGCCTGACGAAATCTGTGGTCTCCCCTATGCCGCCCATCGAATCGACGACGCTCTCAAAATAGTCGACGCTCTCCATCGGCGAAATGATCGGATCGCTCCATCCGTGGAACATGAGGAGCTTACCGCCGTGTGCCTTAAATGCTCGGAGGCCGGGGTCGACGTCGTTTAGAATCTCGCCGTTGGCGCGATCAGCCGACCCAACGTCGCCGTCGAAATTGAGAGTCTGCGGGTTCCACTGCGGGTCGCGATGCAATGCAAATTGAAAATAGGAGAGGCTCGTCAACGTGGGGCCCGGGACATGTAGCATGCCCGCCCAGCCAAGCTCGCTGCCAGGGACCTCACCGGGGAAGATCTGAATGCCGGTGCGCGGGTTCCTGGCGCCACCGTAGATTGCTGTCACAGTCTTTACCTGCGCAGGCGTCAGGCAATCCGGGTCGTCTTCTTTCTTGCACGCGATTGTCTGAGGATCGAAATGGCAGCTCTCAGGTTCGCTTACGATCCCATCCGCCACACCATCCGCGGCATCACACGCGTTTAGCACCGCTTGGTGCAAGACCACAAATTTGCCGGGCGGAATTGGTCCGGCGGGATCGCTCTTCGCCGCCGCGCCGTACCACTGAAGGCTGAACATCAGGTGGGTGAAGTAGCTAGCGGGATCGCCTTCCACAATCCCGTTGTAGTCATCGGGAAAACGTTGCGCCTCCGCAAGGCCTTCCTTCCCGCCTGTCGAGCAGCCGTTCCAGTAGGAGAACTTTGGAGGCGCTTCGTAAAAAGCCTGAATCAGGGTCTTGGCGGCAACTGTCATCAGATGCGTGGAACGGAATCCGAAATCGTTCAGTCTGTCGTCGGATTCGAGCACGGTCCAAGTCGACCGGTTGGGAGCAGAAAAGCCGCCGGTTCCCATGTCGCTTGAGCCAGTAGCGAAGCCCTGCCGCAAGGCTCCCGCCAAGCTGTTGTAGTTGATTTCGCCGCCCCATCCACCATTGCCCACACCAAGGAATCTCCCATTCCAGCCGCTGGCCGGCATCCAAACTTCTACCTTGATATCGGAGTCCGGCGCAGGCTTGAATGTTACCGCGACGCGGCAGAAGGTCGGGAGTTCTTTGAAGGCTTGCACTGCGCGCTCTCTCTGCGCCGCAGGAGCAATTGTGTCAGCGGCGGGTGGAATAAATGCACCTGGCCCCACGGTTTCTGCCGAATTAATTGTGGCGCCCTCAAGGCCCACGGTCTTCAGAATCTCGCAGGAAACTGCCTGGGCGGCGGCTGGGGCCAGGGCGGCGGTTACCGACAATAGCCAGATCATGAATCCGCGCATTGCGCGAAAACCTTTCGCGGAGCAGAACAAGCCGAGCCCGGCGCATGATTTCTTCTTCAGTGCACGATTTGTCTTCATTCGTCGCTTCATCGAGGTTGCCCTTATCGAAACTGCGGAATCATTTCAGGACTCTGTCGAGAAACTCCTTCATCCGCTTGAGTGCAGGTTCGTAGAACGGTGGAAAATTGAAAAATCCATGATTTCCGCCCTCAGCGCTATAAAGCTCCGCCCTTACACCAACGGCCTGCAGCGCATCTCTCATTTCGACGGATTGCGTGAATGGCAGCGTAGTATCTGCCGTGCCATGAAGGAAAAGAAATGGCGCCGACGTCGCGCTCACATGTGCAATGGGAGAGGCCTCCACATATATTTCTGGCACTTTCTCCAGCGGACCGCCCAGGTAGGCAACTACTGCGTTTTTCACAGCCGCAGGATTTTGCGTCTTTTCCAGCGCGCTCACAAAATCCGTGAGCGGATTGAAAGCAACGACCGCCTCCACGCGGCTCGAGAATGCTGGATTGCCGCCGTTGCCTTCCAACGTTTTGACGGATGTAGTAGTGCCCAGCAACGCCGCCAACTGGCCGCCTGATGAACCACCCGCAGCAGCAATCCGGTTAGGATCGATCCCATATTTCGCCGCATTTGCCCGCATCCAACGAACAGCCGCTTTTGCGTCGTAGAGGGCCGCGGGATAAGGCGCCTGCTGTGAAAGCCGGTAGTCGATGCTGATGCATACATAGCCCTGTGTGGCCAAATAAGATGCCTGCCGTTGAAAATCGGCCTTGCTCCCGGCACTCCACGCTCCGCCGTGAATGAAAACGACTCCCGGAAACGGTTTCATGCCCGACGCTGGACGATAGAGATCGAGTTTCTCGTCCCCACTTTCGGTGCTTGTGTAAACAAGATCGCGCTCTGCCGCGACACCAGCAGGCAAAACAAAAGGTGTATGCGGAGTTCCATGCGCACCATTTGCTTGCCCTGTGCCAGAGGCCGCCGACCCGTCTTGCTGGCCAAAGGCGGCCATCGTGGAAACCGCCGCAAGCAGGCAGACCCTTGCCGTCCGGGTACGCAAAATCGCACTCTGCAGATTCCGCTTCTCGATCACCTGCGCCCTCAATCGTTCGTCTCCCAAAGAATCTTCACCTGGATCACGGTTGCACAGGCTTACCCCTGGGTCACAAGAGCTGTTCGTTCCGCGAAAACCCGCACGCGTGGATGCAATCATTTATCTAAGTTTCTTACCTATTTGTCAAGCGCGATTTTGCCTCTGTCCAGCGTGCTCCCGAGTGCGAGTTTCCGCCTGGGACCGCGCCGCGCCTGATCGCTTCGGCCGGCCGCCAGTATGCTTCATTGTCCCTTCAGATCAGACTCCGGGTGCCTATTGCTTGAGGTTTACCTCTACTTCGATTCGAGCGGTACGACTCCCTGCCGATACATGTTGCAGTCCGAGATGAAACCGTCACGGATGCTTTGGACGTGTGGCAGAGGTCATCGTGAGGCCGGTGTCGTAATCGAGTTCCCGAGGCAGGTAGCCGTCGTCCTCGCGCTGGCGCGTGAAGCCGGCGTTCTCCCAGGTGACAGGAAAATTCGGCCGCCAGGCGCGACGCCCCCAATAGTAGCCGCGAAACGGGTCGCGGGAGACGTTCATCCAATTCAGCAGGCGGTCATGCAGGTGGTTCCGAATCGTAGAATGCTCCTGAGAATCGATCAGGTTGAGCATCTCCGAAGGGTCGTTTTGCAGGTCGTAAAGCTCATCGGTGGTCATGAGATTGATGGCGAGTTTGTACCGGCCATCGCAAATGCAGCGAATGGGCTGGTAAGCACCGAAACCGTCATGGTCAACTTCGTAGCGCCCCCACTCCATAAACACTTCCTTGCGCCCGGGCGCGGCGGGATCTTTCGCTGCCGCCAGTATGCTGCCGCCCTCAAGTGTCTTTGGGATTTCGAAACCGAAGAACTCCATCAGCGTTCCGCTCAGGTCGATGTGCGAAACCAGCGCGGATGAAGTTGTGTCGGCCGGTATTTGCCCCGGCCACATCGCCAGGAAGGGGACATGCGTAATCTCGTCGTACATCGCGGGGCCTTTATCGGTCAGCCGGTGCGAGCCGAGGAAAACGCCGTGGTCTGCGGTATAAAGCAGCATTGCATCGGGAGAGGCCAACTTGGCCTTATCGAGGACCCGGCCGATCTCGTGGTCGATAAACGTATGCGAGCCAAAATACTGTGGATCGTGAGCCGGCAGCATCAGGTGATTGAGCCGCTGTCCTGCCCAAACGCGTTGCTCCTCTGGCTTATTGCGCAATTCGTCCTGTAGGTTCTTGTTTGCGGGAAAGGTATAGTCCTTGTACATCTCCGTGTACTCGATGGGGCAAAGAGAAGGCCCGTGCGGTTCATCGTAGGAGATCACCAGAAGGAACTCTTCGCTGCCGTGCTTCTCAAGAAAGTTCAGAGCGCGCTGGGTGCAGCGATAGCCATAGCAGTATTCCTTCGTCCACGTCGGATCGTAAGCTGTCTTCCGGTTTCGTGAGCGAACCCGATCGTTTGGCGACAGCTCCTCAAGGTAGGTACGCATGTCGTACCAGTAAGTCTTATCCCAGCCCGCGGCCGGCCGACCCGTGTCGAAATAGTCGGTTCCACTCAAGTGCCATTTGCCAATGAACGCGCAGTGAACGCCGAGATCGGTAAGGCGCTGCCCGATTGTGTGCGTTGTATCGCCCAAGGGCATACTGTTGCCCCAAACCCCGCTTGTATGCGGATAGAGTCCCGTCCAGATCGCCGACCTCGCGGGTGCGCAGACCGGTTGGCAGTTATAGGCGCGCTCAAAGCGAACTCCCTGTGCGGCGAGACGATCGAGATTTGGCGTCGTCAACCCCGTATTGGCGTTGCAGTTCAGCATGTCGTAGCGGACCGACTCGCCGAGGATGACGATCGCCTGTCGAGGTTTATCGCTCGCAATGCGGCCCAATGCTTCGATAGGCCGATCTGCGGCCGAGGCGGCTGCCCCGGCTGCGCCTGCCAATTTGATAAAGTCTCTGCGGTTCATGATTGAGCTGCCTTGAGAAATGAATGGCTCACGAAGCGGCATTGTGAGTTCGCCAAGCATCGCTGAGCTCGAGATTAAAGAAGTGCTCGCTAACCTTCTCGAAGCCTTGATGAATGTGGTTACGCATCGCCTCATCTGCCCTAAGAATGCTCCCGGAACAGATTGCGGCGGCCAGTTTGGAATGGGAGTTCGGCTGAGAAACGGTGCGGCGGTTCGATCCTCCATACAGCCAGTTGAAAACCAGCACACGCTCTTTTTCGATTGCCTCGCTCAACTTCGCGCAGCCCGCAATCTCCGCAATCCGCATATGGAATTGCATATGGTACGTATGTACGGAAAACAGAAACGGTGCATCGCCTTCCGACTGGCCAGCTTGGTAAAGCTGGTCAAGGTGCTCCGCGCTTTTGCGGAGCTGTCTCTTTTCGCTTGCAGTCATGTTCGCTGCGCAGAGCCTGGCCGATTGCACCTCCAGCGCCTCACAGACGAGGTAGGTTCCACGAATATCCTCCGCGGTCGGTATTCGCACCCGCGTACCTATACGTGGCCTGCTTTCGACGAGGCCCTCCGCCTCCAAGCGCTGCAAAGCTTCCGTGATAGGAACAAAGCTCATGTTGAGCAGCTCGGCCAAGCGGCGGCGGGACAGAATGTCGCCCATGGTGAAGGTGCCGCGCAGAATCTCGTCACGGATCTCGGTGTATGCGGTAGTTGCGAGAGAACCGCGCCTGCTCTCAAGCGCGCTAAGCCGCTTCGCGGCGTCGGTGGGTCTGCCAGCTACGGACATATTCAATTCTGCTCTCACTCCAACGTCAAATAGATCATGGCAGATACACGAAAAAGATGACACCAGCATTTGGGCCGCGCCCAATGTTTATTTTCCAGTGACATATCAGTATCATCACCCACCCCAATATCGCAGAGTAGATAAAAATTTGCAACGGCATTAACAGAGAAAACCGCGTTCGCGTCGGCGAGACGACCAAGCGGATAGTTTAATTATCGGCGTGACCTTGTGCTTACATCGCTTTTCCCGGCCAATTCCAGTGTTTCAGGTCATTGCTCCAGGCGATGATGATATCGCAATCGGCAAGGACATTGTGATTTGTGCGGGTCTTGCCGGGGCCCATGGAGTGGCATACGAACACGTATTCGCCAACCCCTGGAACCTTGCGCATGTCTGCCACGTAACCGGCGGTAATCCGCGTCTCCGCCCACGGCCATTCTTTCTGGCCAAGGACGATCGACGGCTGGTCCTCGTGCCAGGTGACTCCATCATGAGAGCGAAGAACGCCAGTACCATTCCCCGGGGAGTAAAACATCAGGTAATCGCCGTGGTCAACGATCACTTCAGGATTTTCACCGGTCGCGATCGGAGCGGGGCGGAAGGTCCAGTCTCTCAGGTTTGTCGAAGTCGAGGCAAAGATATGACCATTCTGCTTGAAGAAACACCACCATTTCCCCGGCACGTCTTTGTCTGCAATCAGAAAAGGATCAATCATTTTTCCCATATCTTTGTCCGCCACCTCCGGACCTTTGACGCGGAGGAGTTCCGGCGTCGACCAATGGATAAAGTCGCGCGTGCGCATGGTCCAGAGTCTCGAAGCGTCCTCCGGATATTTCACCTTCTCATCCGTCATACGGACGTCGTTCATGGGAATTGTCTGCAGCGCCAGCACCCAATCCTTTCCGATCCGAGTGAGAGATCCGGGAGAGGAGTAATTCAGATTCTGGTTTTTTGGCGTGAAGATGTGAGGCGCTGTCCAACGCTGCAGATCGGTGGACGTGGACCACGCCGTGTACCAATAGACGCGCTGGTCTGGGTCAGTTCGGACATAAGAATAGAAGAGAATAAATTTGTGGTTCACCCAAGCGAGAAGAGGATCGCGGAATGCCGCCGTGTCATCGCCCTTAAGGATGATCGGGGAGCGAAGACTGGCCAGAATCGGAGTTTCGGTTTGCGCGAAGAGTGAGGCTGCTGCCAAAAGAAACAACGTTGCAATTCTACGCATGAAAGTCCCCATTTTCAATTAAGCCCGGCTTGACTGGAAAGCGCTTGCCTCACCCATCGAAGACTGGGGACTGAATGTGTTCGCCGCTTTGTACAGGATCATTCGCGGCCACGTCCCTGCCTCCAGGTCCGGCGGTACAGACTTTGCTCTGGACGCAGCTTAGTACAGTGACATATCAACCTGCAACCACTAAAGGAGGCCTCGTGATTCGCTGTATGCCTTTATTCCAAGGCGAGATTTTCGGACAACGAGTGAGAATTTGCGGCAAGGGTCAGCATGTAGGCGCGTCGTGATATATCATTGGATCGTTCCAGCATCGAGGCATCACATCTCCCGCTATCTCTCGAATTACAGGAGCAATGTATGGAAGAGGCAATTGACCAAAACAGGATCAGCCGCCGGTCGTTCAGCATCGCAGCCGGTATTTGCATGACCGCAGCACTTTCGGGCATTGCCGAGCCCAGTGGATACACTGATCCGCAAAAGGCGGAGCCCACGGCGCCCGCACATCGCAACCGTAAGAGCTCAGCAGATGACGGGCTTTGGGTGCGCCCGGCGCAGGGCAGCGAGGAGGAGAACCTCCCTGACGGTTCCACTGGCCGTGTTTCGGAGTATCGCGGCTGCGAAGGAACGTTCATTGCCGCCTATCTTCGGCGGCCCAAGGGGAAGGGACCATTTCCTGCTGTCGTCGTTCTCCATGGCGGAGGGGTTTCTCCCAAGGGCACTTACGGCATGGGCCGCGAAAACCCGCTTACCACGGCCTTTGTTGGCGCGGGATGGGCAGTACTTTCCATCGATTTCCGCGAAACCGCAGTTCCCCTGGCCCGGCCTGGTGGCGCCATTACTTTCCCCGCTCTTTCGCCCATCGAATGGCACGACGCCATTGCAGCCACTGAGGACGCTCGCAACCTCTCCTTCGTCGACGGCCGCCGCATCGCTGTCATCGCCGGGAGCCACGGCGCCTATGTAATGTCTCATGTCGTTTCGCGCGCCAGCATTCAGGCGGCGGTTCTGTGTTCACCCGCGATCTTCGATTTCGTCGAGCTCTCACGTGCCATCGATGCCGGAGTGCCTGCCGTCGATCCCGTAAAGAACAAGGTGGCCGAAGCAGAACAGCGATACGGCGCGAAAATGGAAGTCGTCGCCAAGAATCCTAATTGCTATGGGTACGAGACGCCCATGACTGAGGTTGCCAACGTTCGATGTCCCATCCTTATCATCAATGGCCGCAACGATACTTCTTCTCCAGTCGCTGTTATGGAAGTTTATCGCGATAAACTGCGTGCCGCCGGCAAGGTTGTCGAGACGTACTTCCCCGACGATGCGCCGCACGGGTTTTACTTCGGCAATCCTAAGCCGCTCCATCCCCAAACCGATGAAGCAATCTCGCATGCGGCGGACTTTATCCGCAAGTCGTTTGCGCGCGTTGGCAGGCCGGCCTGAATCGTTCTGCAGCTTCGAAGACGCTGAGCGATCTTTGCGCTGAGATCCACGTTCTTTGGGAATTCTGTTGGTACGGAAGATGACAACATACTTCAGTCGCCGGTCCTTTACCGCAGCTGCGGGTCTGTGGTTCGCAAACTCCTTTGGACCATTGTCGCGCTATGCCCAGGCATCGAAAAGAAAATCACCCGAGAACGATTCGCTCTGGGTACGCCCGCTCGCGGGGAGCGGAGAGGAAATCCTAACCGATGGTTCCATAGGACGAATCTCCGAGTTTCGCGGTTGCGATGGAGCTTTCATTCCTGCTTACATGCGCACACCCAGAGGCCCGGGCCCTCATCCCATGGTTCTCGTCCAACATGGTGGGCCGCCTTCACTGGAAGCTACCTATTCCACGGGGCGCACCAGTCCGCCTACGCAGGCATTCGTGCAGGCAGGATGGGCAGTCCTCACCACGGATTTCCGCCACCTTACGCTCCCCGGTGGAGGAGTGCTTGAATGGCACGACGCGCTAGCCAGCATTGAAGACGTGCGCAATCTCTCTTACATTGATGGGCGCCGCGTCGCCATCATGGGTGGCAGCCACGGCGCTCATGTGTATTCCGAGGTCGTAGTTCGCGCCAATATTCGTTGCGCTGTTCTTTGTTCTCCGGCTATCTTCGATCTCATTGAACTGGCCAAGGCACGCGACAATCATGTTCCCGAAGTCTCTGCCATCACCAATGCAATTACAGAAGGCGAGAAGCGATACGGCGCGACGATGGATGTGGTTGCGAAAAATCCCGAATGTTATGGCTATGAATCCCCTCTGACTGAAGCCGCGCAAACCCGCTGCCCGATCCTCATCATCAACGGGCGTAACGATACCTCTTCTCCAGTGGTCGTGATGGAGGTTTACCGCGACAAACTGCTTGCCGCCGGCAGGACCGTCGAGACGTACTTTCCGGACGATGCGCCACACGGATTCTACTTTGGTGTTTCTCATCCGCCTCGCCCGGAGGAAACAGCAGAGTCAGCTCGGCGCGCCACCGCATTTATCCGCAAGCATTTTGCCTAAGCGACATCAATCGCAACCACGACCGAGCAGTGTTCTTCAACTCCAGTGGTCTTGCGAAGTAGTGAGCCCGATGTTATTCCGCCCCGCGCGAAGGTTTAAGAAACCATGGCTTGGTGGTTGGATCCGTCTTGAAGAAATTCAGCAGCAAAGTAGCGATCTTCGCCTGTCCCTTGTCGGAAGGGTGCAGACCGTCTCCGCCGACATCCTCCCGAAGATAGACAAAGCCATCCTTGCGCCCTTTAGCACCATCTGTCCAGAAATAAGGCCCCCACTCCACCCATGGAGCGACGACCACACCCTTCTTTGGATCGAAGTTCATCTCCGGATTGTTTGCGAGCTGATTCGCAATCACCCATTTAACGCCAAAACCTGTTTCATAGGCCCAGGGCTCCGGGCTGCCGCCCACCTCGGTATACCCGCCATAGGTACGGGTGGCGAGATAGGTGAGCTTCAAATTTGGAAATCGATCATGGAGAAGGCGCAGCGTGCTCTCCATATCGCCCTGCAACTGTTTTGCCTCTACAGGAAAGGGCATCTTCGGCAGCGGAACTACTTCCTTGAGCCAGACAGTTTGGACCTGCTCCGGCGTTACTCCGGCATCTTTGACGGCGCGAGCCACCTGCACCCAGTACTGCGCCTTGGGATCGGCGATGGTGCTTGATGCCATGCCCGGCACACACCCATTCACCATCACGAGGTGGGGATTGAGATCCGCTTCCTGGCTTGCCGCTTTAGCAAACACGGGGAATTCCATAAACGGATTGGAGAAGCCGATCGCCAGCAGAACAATCTTGCCATCTGCGGCGGGATGGTCACTTGCATCGAGCGGTCGAATCGCGCGCGCCAGTTTGACTCCTGCCCTCAGATGCTTCGTCGGGACGGTGTTCGATCCGCCGGGATAGAGCCCGCCTTGCTCACCTTTGTACATTCCAGTGCCCAGGTCAGGCAGCGCAATCAGGCCCGTGGATGACTGCGGCGTGTGATCCTTCAGGTATGCATCGCGGACGGCTTTGGCGCGTTCCGCGCGAAACTGCTGTATGGCCTGAGTCTCTTCGGGCGTTAGCGGAGTGCCATTCGCGATTTTCTGGCGGACGGCAATAATCTCTGGACTGGCGTTATCGGGTGGCTGCTGGGTCACTAATAACTGCGTGCAGCAGAGAAGTACAAAAGCCGCAAGGATTCTTTGTAATCGGACTTTCATTTGCACACCATTTATTGCGCAGGAGCGCCATCGGCACATCTTGCGCTTTCGACGGAACTATTCCGTGGGGGCGGTTAGAACGTGTACTTCAACGTGAGCTGCAGGATGCGCCCTGCCGCGGCGCTGTTGATCACACCATCGTTGGCGCTGTTCAGTTGCGCTGTCGGATTGCCCAGGTTGACGTTGTTGAAGACGTTAAACGCGTCGGCGCGGAACTGCATTCGATTCTCGCCCTTGAGAATCAGGTCTTTTGCCGCTGTTAAATCCGTGTTCTTCTTGCCGGGGCCAATCATCAGGTTCATCTGCGTATTGCCTTCGCCGGTGGCTGTGCCCACGGGAACCGGTGAGAAGGCTGCAATGTTGAAGTACTCGACGACCTTCTGTGCTCTGGATCGCCCTCCAGACATGTGCCAATCGGCAACCTGGTTCGGCCGGTCATTGCCATAATTGTCGTAGTTTGTGTCCGTCCCCGAAACCATATTGAATGCTGTTCCGGTGCTGATGGTAGTAATGCCGCTGATGCGCCACCCGCTCAAAGCTTCGCTGCCAACGTAACCCCAAAGATGGACGGTAGGCGATACCCAGAGATACGACGCCACAAAATGTTGCGGCATGTCGTATGAGGCTTTGCCATAATCAGCTTTGAAGTTGTATTCATCCGAGGCCGAAAAGGTGGTCACGGGGTTGGGCGTTGGATCTACACCGTCGGCCATGTCTTTCGACCACACATAGTTGGCACTGACCGAAAAGTCATGCGCGAACCGCCTGGTCAGCAAGGCCTGAAGCGAGTTATATGATGAGCCGATTCCGGGATAATACTCGTCAATGGCATTGAATACATAGGATCCGCCGGGCTTATATGGACGCCGTGCCAAGTACGATGCAGACGAATTGCAAGCCGTCGCGCCGGAGGAGGTACATGAAGGCGAGTAAACGGGCGCATTCTCATCGCGTGTGGAATAAAACTTGCGACCTGAATTGCCCACATAGGAGACGCTCGCGCTCCAGTTGGTAGCGAACTGGTGCTCGACCGTCAGATTCTGTTCGAAAACGTAAGGAATCGCTTTGTTGGACGGTGGAAAGCCGGCAAACGCCAGGCCCGCCGCAAATGTCGGATTCTTCAGATTCGGCGTATATGGGAAAGGATCGGTAGATGTGCCATATGGATTGGCAAAAGTACTTGTGTCAGTGAGTGCAACGCTGTCGCTGTAAAGCGGGGAAAGCAGGCTTGAGTAAAACGACGCCGGGATCTGGGAGTAGAAAATACCCCATGACCCGCGGACAGATGTTCTGCCGTTGCCGAATACGTCATACGCAAACCCGAGCCGCGGGGCAAACTTGGCCCAGGATTCTTGCAGAACACCGTCAGGCACTCCGGAATCGCCACTGAAAAGCACACCGATCGGGGCCGTCGGGATCACGGTCGACTGCACACTGGGCACAAATGTTCCTGTGTTGTTTTCTCCGTAGAACGGTCTGAACAGTTCCCAGCGCACGCCAAGGTTGAGGGTGAGCTGATGCGTCGCCCTCCAATCATCCTGCGCAAAGGCAGAAGGATCCATTTGATGGAGATTGACAGGATAAGAATTGTTTTGATTGAAAGTCGTCGACTTACCGAGCATCCAGTCCGCCAATTGATTACCGGTTGCCCAGGAGCTGTTGGCGATCGTGTAAATTCCGGCCCTCTGACCTACTCCGTTGGACGCATACTTGTTTCGTGCTAGCGCCGCACCGAACTTGAGCGAGTGATTTCCCCGCGTCCAGATCAGCGTCTCTGCGGCGCCAAGTGTCGTCAGTCCAAACAGATTTGGCGCGCTTCCGCTGTTTCCCAGAGAAGCGATATAGCCGGCTATTCTCACATTGGGTTGGGTACACGGAGATCCCGCGCACGGAATGGTGACGCCCAACTGCGAAAAAGTATTCTGCCCGGCGAAAAGGTCACCCGCATGATAGTGATTGCCGGAATAGTAGGCGCGAAAACTGTTTAACATATCCGGCGAAATCGTCCAGGTGTCTGTCCCGACGTCGTTAGTCTGATCGCCCACTAGAAGGTCGCCTGAGTAGCCGAAGACGGTATCGCCGCCCGAATTTGGACTGGCGTTCGTGCCATACTCGTGAAAATACATATAGGAGAGCTTGTGCTTGTTGGTCATCTGGTAATCGCCCCGCCCCAGGTACTGGTCTGCAGAGGTCGGCGCGCCGGCGATCTGTTGGGCCGAATTTCCGCCCGAAGCCCCATTAAACGTTGGCGGTATGGGAATCGACTTCATGATGTTCTGCACGACAGGATCGAGATAGGCTGTCGGAATGACGCCAGGCGTTGTAGAAGGATTCCCGGGGCTGCCGGGGCAAGGATAAGTACTCGCACCGCACTTTGGAATCGTCTTGTCCTTTGAGAAGTCGCCCGCTCTTTCTCCGCCAGGGCTGGCTCCGACCGTTTGTCCAGCACTGCTGCCGGCCGGGCCCGTAGGCAGAACTGCGCTGCCGGCGTTCGATACTTGAAACTGGGCGATACGCAATCCCTGGTAGGCGAAGAAGAAAAAGAGTTTGTTGCGAAAGACCGGTCCGCCAACCGTGCCGCCGAATTGGTTATATCTCAGATGAGCGGCAGCACTCGTGACAAACTCGGTCCTCGCGTTGAATATGTTATTTCTCACATAGTCATACAGCGTACCGTGGAAGGCATTCGTGCCGGAACGCGTAACCATATTAACTACTGCCCCGGGCATGGTTCCAAATTCTGCGTCGAAACTGGTCGTCAGGATGCGGTACTCCATCAAAGCATCAGGGTTGGGAGCATAATTGCCACCCGGACGGTAATAACTGGTGTTATTGGCGCCATCCAGATAGAAGGAGTTCTCGTAAGCACGCAAGCCGTTCGTGCTGAATGTGGCACCGACAGGGTCGCCAACGTACTGCGAGTTCTGGGCTGGAGAGTAGTTTGTGACGCCAGGTGACAACTGCACTAGATCGTACGCATTTCTCCCATTCAGGGGCAACTCCTCCAGGCGTGCCTGATCGATGGTTAAGCCGAGTTGCGACTCGCGCGTGTCCACCAGAGTAGTCGTCGCCGCCACGGTCACATTCTCTGTCACCGAACCGACCTTCAGGCTGAAAATCGCGTGCACGTTTTGGTTCGCATCCAACTCGATACCCGTTTGCGTCTCAGTCTCGTAGCCTTTGACCTTAGCGATTACCCTATAGGTCCCAGGCGTCAGGGACGGAAAAACGTAGTTGCCCGATCCATCGCTGGTCGTCGAATGAGTTTCGTTCGTCCCGGTCTCGACGACCGTGACAGTCGCCCCAGGAATCACGGCGCCCGTCGAATCTGCAACTGTGCCGTAAATGGATCCCGTGGTTGATTGCGCACCTGAGAGACTAGATGTCAGCCAGCCGAAAACAACAAGTGCGCATATCCAGCCAATCCATCTCCCCAATCTTGGCCTCTCCGTCTTCATTTCGAACCTGCCTCCTGAAACGCCCATTCGCGATCTCTTCATCAAGCTGTCGATTCGTCTCGAAGTCTCTCTCTGCATTCAGCGGGAACAGGCGGTATGCGAGAAGGTCCTCTTCGTGGGTTCATTCCTCGCCCGGGTTAATCCCTGGACCCAAGGTAAACATATCAGTAGGAAATCCTCGGTTGAGTGCACACTTTACATGCGTCTTCAAACGCATGTCAAGAATTTGTTGCGGTAAGCAAAGGCAATCATGTGAACTCGCAAATCCAAAACAGTGTGACTTTCTTTGAGGCAACCCATCTGCATGAGACCATGTGACATATCAGGCCGTTTTGGGGAGTACGTAAAGAAATGAGAAGTGAAGGAATGGGGCGAATCTAGCTTTCCTCCCACATGCCGCTTGTTTCTGCGATCTTGCGCGCCCTTGAGGCGCCCGAAATTCAACGATTCGTGAACTCTGCCCATCCCGCCTTATCACGCCGGCTGATCATGGCTTCTTTGGCCGACCCCGCGTCCGTGCGGCCATGTCGAGCACAGATGTCGATGATCCCCTTCGCGGCAAATTTCTCGTTGCCAGGGGAAGCAGCGCAGTGGTACCATGTGGCGCAATTAGATAACTTGTTTATCTAATTTGTCAAGATGAATCGACGCGACTTTCTCTTCTCCGCGGCTGCTGTTTCCATTGCGCCGGCACGCCCTGTGCGGCCGCAAACCGGCTTGCCTCCGCATCAACTGCCACCATCAGACGTGCATTACCAACGGACGCGCAGCTATGTTGAGGAGGTCCCCGTTGCGGAGTATCGCTGGGGATCGGATGCCGCATATGAACGTTTTCGCGACATGAAATTCGGGGTCCGTGTCCATTGGGGAATTTACTCCATCCAGGGCCTGCCCAACGAGTCGTGGCCTTTTCTGGCTAAGTCATTCGTGGAACGCACTGCTTACAACGAGCTGTATAAAACTTGGAATCCCACGGGGTTCGATGCCGAGGCATGGCTTGACCTCTTTCAAGCGGGCGGCGCGAAGATGTTTTCCTTCACCACAAAGCACCACGAGGGGTTCTCCATGTTTGACACGAAGACGCGCGTGCGATCGCGCGTCGATTGGCAAGCGCAGGGCGGACCAAGAATTGTCCCGTGCGATCTGGCCTATTGCATCATGGAGACGCCATTCCGGCGCGACGTGGTCGCCGAGCTTTGTGTGGCCGCGCAGAAACGGGAGATGGCCATCGACTTGTATTTCTCTCACCCCGACTGGTACGACACGGACTTCCGACCGTATGCGTTTCATCCCTTGCAGACTGATACCTCCATCACCGACCGCGCCGTTCAGGCACGCCTACGGCAAGGCGACATTTTTACGGTCGCTCCCGATCCCAGCCCCACCGAAGTCTCCCGCATGATGCTTCGGCATCGGGCTCAACTGACCGAATTGCTCACCCGCTATGGGCGCATTGACATGCTCTGTCTCGACCAGTGGCTCGGTCCCGCGGTCTGGCCCGAATTGCGCAAAACCATTCTGCAGATTCGCGCACTGCAGCCCGACGTGATGCTGCGGGCACGCGGTATAGGCAACTATGGCGATTACTACACCCCTGAGCGCTTCGTCCCAGGCGGAAAAGAAAACGGCAGCGTCCCCTGGTTTGTCATCTATCCTCTAGGATCCTCGTTTTCTTATGACCCTGATCCAGCCAAATATAAGGGTGGGGACTGGATCGTCCACAACCTCGTAGACGCGGTGGCAAAAGGCGGCAACTTCATGGTTGGCATAGGTCCCGACGGATCGGGTCGCTTCGCCCCTGAAGCGGCTCGGCAACTCCAGCAGACAGGAGATTGGCTACGTGTGAACGGAGAAGGAATTTATGCCACTCGTCCGCGCCCCGGGGATCTATGGCGCGAGGGCGATCTGATTCGCTATACAGTCTCAAAAGATCGAAGCAGCACCTATGCCTTTGCGCTTGACTGGCCAGGAAATTCTCTCAATCTCCGCACGGTTCGCCCCGAGCCCTCGAGCACCGTTACCATGCTCGGCTTTAAGACCGCTCTCACGTGGTCCTGGGATGTAGCGTCGGGCACAACCATCCGATTACCCGACGAGCTCCAGGACAAATCACACCGGCCCTGTCCCTGGGTATGGGGCTTTAAGATTGCTGCCTCGTGAAGGTTCATTCCCCCTGCCGGCTTGCAGCTTTTTTCAGGACCCGAGCGACTTACCGGTAGATGCTTTCCTTGCTCGTAGCCGACCCGAATTAACGAGCAGGACCGAGCCCACGCCGGCTCTTCGGTCGGCTGACGCTTTCCGCGTATTACACTTCCCCGCCCGCGCATGCCTCGTGTTCAAAGGCTCCTTAAGAATGTGCACCGCAAGTGAGTCAAAGCATCCAGAACAGAAGTCGCAATCCGGCTTTCGTTATGAGCGGCGTGGCTGCGTTCACTTGAGCAAAAACTCATATTGCGCGCGCTTCGTATCGGGCCCCGCGGTGATGGTGCTGTCCAGATGGATTAGTTGCTTCTCCAAGTCATAGCGCGGCCAGTGCGGAAGCCCTTTGCCGTTCGGGTCGCCGATGCGGGCAAAATTGGTCCAGTAGCTCACTATCTCTTCGCTCAGCGTGCGATCCTCAGAACGCCAGGTGGCGCCGTGCCGGACGTCCAATGTTCCGAAAACGTATTCGAGCTCATCCGAGTGGAAGGCGTATTTCCCTTCCGGATGGGTCTCACTGGGTGTCGCTGGCAGATCGAATTCGTAGCGGTAAACCGGCGCTCCACCCGTCTGAAACTGTGCCTCTACCCACTTCCACGCACCAAGAGCGATATATGCTTCCGTGGTGTAGGCGTCGGCTGACTGCACGGCTTCCGCGTCGCTGTTGCCCGGAAACGCGGCCAGGAAATCCTCCGCCCGCTTTCCATAATGCTCGTTGGCAAAGGCCTTCCACTTCTCCGCGGTCATATCCTTTGAGAGTGTGCCGGCTCTCTCGTCGTGATTCCAGCCAATGATGGTCGGGACGTGCGCTTGTTTGCCCTCGGCGTAAATCGCCGGAACATTTTCGGGTACGGATCGTCCATCGACGACCGGCGAAAACCAACCTACCGGCTTTTTCGATGCGGCCTCGATCACCTTGCCGGTAGGCAGTTCCCGCAGTTCGGCCAGATTCTTCACTCCCAGCGATTCGGCCCATTCCTGATCGCGCGAGGCTCGCTCGGTGAGCGACGGCAATGCGAGCACGTTGCTGAAGGGCGCACCGCTTTCGCCGATCGCCTTCTCGAAGAGTCCGCGCGCATCCGGTGCAGCCATCAGTGTGCTCACCGCAAACGAACCGGCGCTCTCGCCGAAAATCGTTACGTTGCCCGCATCGCCACCGAACCGGGCGATGTTCTGCCTCACCCATCGGAGCGCTGCCACCATGTCCATCAAGCCGTAATTTCCGGCGCGGCCCCCACCCTCTTCCGCCAGATCTTTCGTGGCCAGAAAGCCGAAGACTCCCAGCCTGTAGTTGATCGTCACCAGGACTACGCCCCTGGCTACAAGCGCGGAGTTTGTATAGCGCGGCTCAGAGCCTGCGCCGGCCGTATACGCGCCACCGTGAATCCACACCATGACCGGCAGCTTGCTTGAAGATTTCGCGTTTGCAGGCAGCATACACGCTCAGATAAAGACAATCCTCGCTCGGTCCGGAATCGAGGAAGAGATAATCGGTCCAGATTTGCCATTGCTCGCAACGGTGGGCAAATTGCGCTGCGTCGCGCACGCCGTTCCATCCACTCGGAGGCGCCGGCGCCTTCCAGCGCAGTTCGCCAACTGGCGGTGCGGCGTATGGCAGTCCGAGAAAGGCCCTAACCTTCCCGTCGTTGATTGTCTTGCCGTGCACCGTGCCCTGCACAGTATCGACGGTCAGAGAGTCGGCGTAAATGGATGTACCGAGCCCCAGCATCAACGCTCCCAAACCAAGCAGTCTGGTTATATGCATTCGAACCTGCATCGTATCCCCTCCAAGAAAATACATCGTTGACTGAAATAGTAGGGTTGCGGGCGACTCGCATCTCAAAAATTCGAACCCGTGCCATTCCTTCAGTCCGTTTCAGATCAAAACAATTCCTTTAAACTAACCAGCGTAACACCCACCAAACAAAGCACTTGAATAAGACATTTTTCTTTCGACAAATTGTCGGTTTCTTCGGACCGGCGCCTTGGTGTCGGGGTCCGCGTCTCCGGGTCGGTAGGCGTCACTTGTCTCCGGTGATGATCGGCGACCATCAGGGATGCGAGGCTTCGAGCGCGATATGAATGACAGCATCAAAGGCCGGTTTCGGCTGGCCGCCGCGATCGAAGAGCAACGGGTAGCTGGTGCGCCCACGCACGGGCCAGCCGTTCAGCCATGAATCGCCATCGGTGACTCCCCAGAGCGTGACTCGCTCGATGGAATCGCGATGCTTGAGGAAAACGCGAAACAGATCGGCGTAGCGTTTGGCGAGCTTTCGCTGAATGGAATCTGGAAGCCCGTTCGCGTACGGGTTCAGCGCCGCATTCTGCTGGACGTTGCGGGCGACGTCGGCGTTGAGCTGATCTCGGGCCGAGGGCAGAACGTCGATATCCAATTCAGAGATCGCAACTTTCAGTCCTAGTGCCGCAAATGCATTGATTGTTGTATCCTCCTGCTTGGCTGTCGGCTTTTTCAAGCTGTCGTGGTTCTGAAGCCCGACGCAGGCAACCGGGACCCCTTCCGCCCTTAGCTTCTTGATGAGCGCGATCGCCCCCTTGCGTTTCGCTTCGTTCTCCAGGTTGTAGTCGTTGTAAGTTAGTTGCGCCTGCGGGTCGGCCTCATGCGCATATTCGAAGGCTTTAGCAATGTAGTCTTCGCCAATGATCTTGAGCCACAGAGACTGACGCAGAGTGCCATCTTCATTCAGCGCTTCGTTCACAACGTCCCAGCTCTGAATTCTTCCCTTATACCGACCCACCACGGTAAGAATGTGGTCGTGCATGCGCGCAAGCAGGGTGTCGCGGTCTAGTAGATTGCCTTTGTCATCGTGAAAGACCCATGACGGAACCTGGTTATGCCAAATCAGGTTGTGACCGACGATAAACATGTGGTGCTGCTGGCCGAATGCAACATATTTGTCGGTCAGGTCAAACTCATACTGGCTTGGTCGTGGATGGATCATCGCCCACTTGAGCGCGTTCTCGGGTGAAATCGAATCAAATTGCATCGTGATAATTTGGTCGCCGCGCGCATCCTGCTCTGCAATCTGGGCCGCATTGATGGCCGCGCCAACCACAAAATCATCCTTGTAGGCATCTTTGAGAGTAGCGGGTGACTGGGCCGCGGAGGTTAAGCCAAATGCCAGCAAAACTGCCAACGTTGCCGATCGCGCCTTCGTCAGCGACTTCCCGCGCATGGTTCCTCCTTGAGGCAGTCGTTTTCCGAAACCGCGTCAGACCTATTATGAGGTCGATTGCGAACCAAACCCCTTGCGTCGTTCAGCCAACTCATTGGCAATCTTCTGGTTCACCTCGCGCGTAATGGGATAAAAGAAAAGACACGCGGCAGTGGCAAAGAAAGCGAGTCCGGCGTAGACGCTCGCGGTCAAGCGGATTCCCATCTGAGCGTGCGCCGTCTGTTCCTGGGCCTCTGAGACGAAACCATACAGAGAGAAGAGCCAACCGGCGATCGCTCCGCCGAGAGCGATACCGGCCCAGAGCGCGAATACGACGGCGGATGTGACCGTTCCGCTGGCGCGGCGGCCCGTCTTCCATTCGCCGTAGTCGGCCACGTCTCCCATCATTGCCCACAGAATCGGTCCCGAAAGTCCGAAGCAGAACTGGCGAAGCACTTCCACTGCAATGATCGCCACAGTCGAACTTGGCGGAAGAATCAATAGCACTGTGCTAAAGACGCCTGCCAAAAGCATGCTGGCGATAAAAAGCCGTCGCTTGCCTACCCGGACAGAGACAGACGTGGAGCAGGCAACGCCCACAAGCAGCGACGCGAGGCCGAATCCATTGAACCAGGCGAAAAGGTCTACGTTGCCAGCGACATATCTGAAATAGGGCAGCATCACGTTGCCGCGAACGAGGATCGCGGTGAAATAAAACAGCGTGGCCAGGAAGAGGACAACCCATGGACGATTCTTGAAAAGGTCCGAAAGGTCCTGACTGAGAGAGGTCTTTTGTTGGGGGTCAGGCTGAACGCGCTCCTTTGTGGCGAGGAAAGCGATGATGAAGAAGATGACGCTCAGGACCGACAGCAGGCCCATGGTGAGTTGGTACCCGAGTGCATCATTGCCGTGCCCGAAGAACCTGACCATCGGGATGGCCAGGCTGGCGACAATAAACCCTGCGGAGTTAGCCGCGATTTGACGATACGATGAGATGCTGGTTCGCTCGTCGGGATCTGCGGTCATGACCGCCGTGAGCGACGCATATGGCACGTTGTTGACGGTATAGATCACACGGAGCAGGACGTACGTCGTCCACGCATAGATGATCTTACCGGCCGAGCTGAATCCGGGTGTCGTAAAGGTAAGAACGCCGATGACGCCGAAGGGCAGTGCTGTCCACAGCAACCAAGGCCGAAACTTGCCCCATTTCGTGCTGGTGCGATCGGCGATGACGCCCATGACCGGATTCAGACAAGCCACACCCAGGCCGACAACCAGGAAGAGCGTTCCTGCTTGCGCCGCCGTGAGACCAAACGTATGGGTGTAGAAGTCAAGCTGCAGGGCCAGCATTGCCTGAAATATGAAATTGGCCGCCATGTCGCCCAGCGCATAGCCGGATTTCTCTGCGAAGGCAAGTTTCTCGATCATGGCTGCCTCAAGCTTCGCGGACGTTCTGCCGCGCCTACTTCGTCACATGCAGGGTCAGCTTTGTAAGATCCGCGTCGCGCGAAGAGCTGCCGATCATCAGTTTAAAATCGCCGGGCTCGACAACATACCTCATGTTGACGTCGTAGAACGAGAGCAGAGAGGGTGTGATGTCGAATGCAACCTTTATGCTTTCGCCGGGTTTCAGCCGCACCTTTTTGAAGCCCTTCAATTCTTTAACCGGTCGTGTTACAGAACTGACCATGTCGCGAATGTAGAGTTGAACTACTTCGGTCCCCGCGCGGCGGCCGGTGTTGGTCACGTCGACCAGAACACGAGTAGAGCCACCACGCCGGATCTTCTTATTCGTGAGACGTGGGTTGGTAATGGAAAAACGTGTGTAACCGAGCCCGAAGCCGAACGCATAGAGCGGTGAGACATCGTCAAAGAGATAGCCACGTCGCGCCGACGGCTTGTAGTTATAGAACGCAGGTAAATGGCCAGCAGAACGGGGTATGGTGATGGGCAACTTGCCGCCGGGGTTATAGTCGCCGAAAAGCACATCGGCTACCGCGCGACCCGTTTCCTGCCCCAGGTACCAGCACTCGAAAATTACGGGCACAGCCTGGCTGAGAGAATTGATCGAGAGCGGCCTACCGTTGAATAGGAAAGCGATCACCGGCTTGCCCAGAGCCACCATCGCCATCACCAGCTCATCTTGACGGCCGATGAGATCGAGGCTGGTCCGGTCGCCCATATGCTGGAGCGACCACGCTTCACGCGAGGTCTGCTCGTTGCCGCCGATGGCCAGCACGATGACGTCGGCTTGTTTGGCGACTTCAACAGCTTCGGCAATCTGCCGGCGATCTTCTTCGGGATTGCTGGGAACAATCCCGTCCTGATTCCAACTCCCATTAACAGTGATCTTGCAGCCTTCGCTGTAGAGGACCTTGACCTTCTTGCCGGCTTTCTCCTTTATCCCATCGAGCACGGTGACATTGTGTTTGGGCGTGCCGCTGTAGCCGCCAAGAAGGCCTCGATGCGCGTTGGGCCCGATGACCGCAATGGATTTGATCTTCTTGAGATCGAGCGGAGCTAAGTTGTTATCGTTCTTGAGGAGCGTAATGGCTTCACGCGCCGCTGTCAAAGCCGCCTTGCGATGCTCTGCGCAACCAACCGCGCGTTCTGCTTCGTTGGGATCGACATACGGATCATCGAACAGTCCCATCTTAAATTTCCAGAAGAGCATGGGCGCGATCAACTCATCAAGTTCGGCCTCCTTCAACGCTCCCTTCTGCACCAGCTCCACCAGATGCAGATAGCAATCCGGATCGGGCAACTCGATGTTGATGCCGGCCTTTACTGCGAGGGCGCAAGACTCCTTCTTGTCTTTGGCAACAAAATGGCCGTGAGTGTCAGGCCGGTAACCGAGCTCCCAGATGGCGAAGTAGTCTGAGACGACGAACCCCTTGAATCCCCACTCCTTGCGCAGCACATCGCGGAGCAGCCATTTGTTGGCGTGCGAAGGGATCCCGTCAATCTCGTTGTAAGATGCCATCAAGCTGATCGCGCTCGCTTCGCGCAACACTTCACGGAAGGGGTAGAGAAACGTCTCGCGAAGAACCCGCAGGGAGACGTTTGCCGGAGCGCAGTTCATGCCCGATTCCGGCTGCCCGTGCCCAACAAAATGCTTTAGCGTGGCTATTACGTGTCGTTTGTCGCGGAAGGTCGCGTCCCCTTGAAATCCACGCACTGCTGCAATCCCAAGTCGTGAAACGAGGAATGGATCTTCACCATAGGTCTCTTCCACGCGTCCCCATCGCGGCTCGCGCGCAACGTCAACGACTGGCGTAAGCGCCTGGTGCGTTCCGCGCAGGCGAGCTTCGGCGGCCGTTATGGCGAAGATCTGCTCGACGAGTTCGGGATTGAACGTGGCACCCATCGCGATCGGTTGCGGAAAACTTGTCCCGTCCACCGCGGCGTGACCGTGCAGGCATTCTTCGTGGAACATCACCGGAATACCGAGGCGGCTATTCTCGAGGAAGAACTTCTGGATGGCATTGGTCAACTCCGCCATCTGTCGAGCATTTTTGCCTTTGCCGGCGTCGCTGGGCCTTCCCACCTGACCGAGCCCGTTGCGGTCGCGGAATGCCTTCCTGGCTTTCTTCTCGTCGAAGTTGCCTTCAACATTTACGAGCGTCTCCGCCTTCTTCTGCCAGATGCATTGCATCTGGGCGGCTTTTTCCTCGAGGGTCATCAGGGACAGCAGATCTTTGACGCGCCGCGTCGAAGGCAGGTTGACGTTGCTATACGCGGGAACCGCACCGTGTCTTTGCTTCGAAATTGCGGAATTCTTCGTCATGCGTTCTGTTCCTGCGAGGATTCCCGATCTCGATCAAAAATGTGGCCGGGAAGGGATTGTCGTCGTCCCCAGCCATAAGGCCGCGCCCACCCTGCGCGAGAAGATGAGGAGATATCGGATGCCCGGTCCCGGGAGGGCGCATGCGCATAAAAAATCGGCTGGCACGTGAATGTCATAGAGGCCCCGCATGGGCCGCGCATTACGTCGGTCGTCCCGCAAAGAGACAATCCTGCTCGAGATGGCCCATGCGCTGGCTGCTGAACAGTGTAGACGCAGAATCAGGTCATGGCAACAAGGAAAACCGATTTTCTTGGGCAAAAGAGCACTGCGGGGGCGCGATTTGCCCCGGTAAGCGCGAGGATTTCCGGGGTCGGTGCTGACCCGGACGGCACCCAGAACCTGGCCTCGGAGATTCTACTCCGGTCCAAACTCACAAAGGCCGGTCACGTATTCCACTGAGCCATCGCGCAACCATGCATCAAGCTGCGCAGGCTCCTTTAGCTGCTGACCCCGCATCCGCGACACAACGACATATTCGCAGGTCATTTGGGGTAGAGCCGTCATGTCGCCCCAAAGCTTTTCGAACTGCGCCACGGGATAAATGTCTTCCTGCCCCTTACCCCAGCGTTTCTTGACATCCTTCAGTGTGATGTAAGTCGGCATGCGGGCGGCCATCGCGCGAACGGCAGCGGCAAGTTTGCCCTGATTTCCCAAATCGGCCCTGCTCAAACCGAACACCTGAAGCAGCGCATCAATGTCAATCCAGAACGTATTGGAGTTGTAGAAAGAAAGCTTGAACTCGGTCTCTTCAGAGGGAAGCGCCAAGCCCTCGACCAGACGCATGCGCCCGTCTACGCAAGCAAGGCCGCCGCCGCGATCTTCGATGCGGCGTGTTACGACTTCCGCTGTCATGGTTGCCTTGCGCGCGATATGCCAGCCCAGAATCACCGGATCGAGGTCCGCGCCCACCGTGTCGACATTGTGGACCATCAAGTATCGCAGATTTGGATTAGCCTCTAGCATGCCTCGCAGAACCCCGTTGCGAAGGAGGTTCGGTACCTCGTACCAGTGCCCAACTGGATGCAGGCATTGCAGTGGAAGATTGTCGGTGTAGTTGCTTCCCTCCCCTGATTGCTGTGCCCAGGCGATCAACGCCGCGTGCACGCTCTCGCGCACTTTTTGGGCCTGCGAATCAAGCATTTGTTGCGGCGTTTCTTCCCAGGCAAATCGAAGGTCCCGCACCGTCGGAATCAGGCGCAAACCGACGCTCTGCCCAGATGATAGATGGAGTGGCCCCGTGTATCTGTAGGCTCCTTCACGACGCAGAAGTTCATCGATGGGCTTGTGCGTCAGATAGCTCGTCGTGATGACATGTGGCACTGTACAACCAAAAAGGCGGCTGGCGCGCCGGCTCTTTGCCAGATGCACTTCGATGAACGTGCGATGTGTTCCAGCAAGGCGGCAAAACGGACTCAGCGCCTTTACCACGCCCGCGCCTCTCGTCCAGCGGCTGCCGGCCCCTCCGCTCAACGTGACCACCGCGACGGCTCCTGAGGCGAGCGCATCCATTCCCAGGGACCGGAACGGCTCGTCCGCATCCCGCCTTGCGTCGAAGAGGTTCTCTGGAACAACATCTTCAATTTGAACGGACGCGGGAATGCGGTTCTGCGCGAGTCCAATATGCCCGGCGCGCAACTCCGCCTGGATTCGTTCATGCTGAATCGAATCAAAGCCGTTCTGGGCGAGCAATGAATCCAGTGATTCGGTATGCTCATCGCTTTGATTGGAATGAGGTAAAAGGCGATCGAGAAGGCTCCGGGTGCGATCTAGTGCGCGTGGCCCGTCATGACAGAGGAAACTAAATCGCTCGAGATCAGATCGTTCGGATGCGGAAAGCGACCGCTGGTTCCGTCGCAACATGGCAGGAAGCACAATGTTGTAGTAGCCATCGGGCAGAATGGCATTATTGCCGGTCTCGAGCTCTGCAAATGTCCCGCGTTCATTGATGCCGAAGTCGTATACAACGGGCTGCATAGCGAAGGCCACGCCACCGGCGAGTCTGCCACTGATCTCCCGCATCATGTCGCCAAGACGTTTCTGTGCCTCTGCTTTGCGCGCCGGTTCGAAGATAAAGCCCATCCCCCCCCCGGACATGCCCCCCAGCATCCAGAAACCCCAGAAGGCATCTCCAAAGGCCGACTCCACTTCTCGGATTAGGGATTCCGTATAGAGATTGCTGGCCCAGGGAATGATGGTCTGGATTGGACCTTCGAAGTTCCGCTGCGTTGCGCCGCCAATCGCACGCACGTCTCCCTTTCGCAGATCCTCGATGATTTCATCCAGAATTCTGCACGCACTTTGTCGAGCAGCCCACTCAGCGCCCGAACGAAGCAGGTATCTCTCCGTCACCATCTCCAGGATCGGACCAACGTCCTGCGCCATTCCGCCATGCACGAGAACGAGGCTGGCCTGAAGCCGCTCGCGTGTAAGCCTGCTCACCTCCGATTCCGTGAGAATTCGGTGATTTGGGAGCAGTCTGCCTCGGCTGATGCCAAACTCCGGGTCGCCCTCGGTGGCAAGAACTCCCTCAATGAGCTTGATCCCCGGCCACACGCCGCCTGAGTCCTGCCATCCGCCCCCTGACCCTCCAAGCCACTCGCCGAGAATGGCGCGAGCCGCCACCAGGCGGCGATCCGTTTCGGTCAGGCATGCCGTAAGCGACGACGCCTGACCCGTGGCGCGCATGCAAACTGCGATCAGCGATGCGAGCAGTGTGGTGGAAACAGCGAGGCGCGAACCCTTGGGGATGTTGCTTACGTGGCTGACGATTTCGATGCCCAGCCCATCGCGCTGCATCAACTGCCCAAGAACCGCGGCGAGCGGCTGGCCTGAACCTTCAAGTCCTGGCGGCACGATTCCGGAGGCGATCACTGCCGCCTTCAGCAGACCAAGATAGTCGCGGCCAAAATCAAAAAGCTCCTGCAGGTCGCAGATTTCCGCAGTCGCATCCAGATCCACGCTTGCCAAGCGGATGACCGGGCGATCGATGACCCGGAAATAGGTCTCTACAGGCGGTTTCGGAGTCTGTGCGCCCTCTTCATGGATTGCCAGATCGATAGAGACGTTGAGCACTCGTGCCAATTCGGGCAGATCCATGCCCAGGAAGAAAATGTCGCTCCAGCCACTGTGGCTGAGGTCCATTCGGACGGGCGTGGATTCGCGAAGGATGGGGAATGGTTCTCCGGGACCGCGCAGCAGCAGTTCGGTGCGCATGCGCAGCGCATAGTCAGCCGGGTGCCCTGCTCGGAACATCCATTGGTTGCCTCGAACCGATCGAACACTTCGCCGAACCTGATCAGCCAGTGTCTGGAATGCGAGCCCGCGGTAAGCCGAGGCGAGCGCACTCGAAAGGCCATCGCTTACCCCGTCGGCGCTTTGGGCAGCAAGAAAAATCCCGATGGATTCCTCGTACCGCCGTGTTAATAGCTTCTCGTAGCCGCTAAAAGGAATCAGCGTTCTTGCATGCTCAATTCCTCGCTTCACGGGCAAATGAAAACGGTGAATTGCATAAAGAAAGAAAAGAGCCCGAACCCGCTCGTAGAGGTTCTCGCTGGAGTGCCTGAGCCTCTCGAGTTCCGTTACTTCAGCGAGTAGCTCATCTCGACTAGCGTTCCGACAGAATGCGTCGAGGGAGCGGTTCCGGATTTCAGGATCTTTCGCGGCGATGATCGTCCAAAGCCCACTCACGCTTAGGCCTCCTTCGCGGAGTGCATCTCGCGAATGGCCAGAACGTTGAGCAACTGTGTCAGCACGTCGTCGCGATCTTGTCCGTTCAGAGCCAGGGCGAGCTGAGCCGCAAATAGGCCATACTTGACGCCCACGTCGAAGCGCTGACCTTTCTGGATCATGGCCAGATATTGCTCGCGCTGAGCCAGCAAAGCAAGCGCTACGGATAGACTCGTGCGGCCCGTTGGCGCATCGGCCAGCATGTTGCTGAGAATCTCGAAAATCGCTGGTGTGAGGACGTGCATCCCGTAAAAACAAAGGTACTGGCCACTCCTCAGACCGGGAACAATCAGGCGCTGCTCAGCTTCCGTCGGCGTTGGCTTTTCCAAAACCGTATCGACGCGATAAAACCCCGGCTTGCCCGCAACCGGCTGGCCGCCGACGGTACCGTAAAACGGAAGGAGGTTCTCTCGTGTCACCTGCACGGCTGAAATGGCGCAGCCTTCAGTCGCTGCTGCTTCCACAAGCCGTTTTGCGCAGCCGCTCGATTCTTCTCCAACGTAAATATGATCGCCAACGAAATGGAGAAACGCTTCGTTCTTTACAAACTCCCGGGCGCAGCATACGGCATGCGCATACCCGCGTGGCTCCATCTGCTGCACAAACGTAATTCGTGCACCGGTATCCGCGATCAACCGGGAGTAAAGCTCTTCGTCGCCGGGCCAAACGACGATACAGATGTCGCCGACGCCTGCCAGCACCGCCTCTTTTACCACCAGGCTCAGCACTGAACGCTGCGTGCCCTGCTGGTCAAAGAGCGTCTGCATCGGCAGGTTACGTTGGTCTCTCCCTGCCGCGGTGATTACGGCCTTTTTGATTTGCATGTCGAACATTTTAACGCGCCAGGCTCTCCTCACAGATTCCGAGCGAGTATTCCGCAAATCCGACCGGCGGACGGAGCCGTCGCAATGTGGAAACAAATACAGCGCATGTTTGTTTCACCACTGGGGTCTGCGATGCGAAGATCCGTGACTCGTTGGTAAGCGAATACGAATTGCACAAGAATGCGATTCAAGGGGCTGAACCAGGCACGGAAAGTGCAGATGAGCATGGCATCCAAGCCAGTTGAAAACCTGCCAAATAGCTAATCCGCGTGCCAAAAAACAAAGAGGCCGACCGGTATATGAACCGGTCAGCCTCTCTCAAGCACTGCGGAAGAAGTTGTTATATTTCACATTCCACGAGCCCTTCCTTAAGAAGGAAGAGCTCGCGAAACAGTTGCTTCACCACCGGCCGCGTTGCCTACTTCGCCGTCTTCCTTGCCGGATGCCTCTCCGGCAGAGGCTTGCGCACTTCCGGCTTCACCGCCGTCTCATCCACCGCGGTGGTTCCGGTCACGTCGGCGCCGAAGTTCGCGCCCGCCGGTACCAGATAGTCTTCCACTGTCTGGCCGTCCGTGACACTCGTGTCAACGCTGATGCGAGAAGCGTCGATGCCCTGCTCCGTTACCAGATAGTCCTTGGCGTTCACGGCGCGCTGTTCAGCGAAGTGTTCGACCTTGGCGCGCTTGTGATGTTCGGCGTACTTCTCTTCCTTGGCGGTTGTTGCTTTCTCCTTGTCGTTTGACTCGCCCACAACCACTGCCTTGGCGTCAGCCTGCTGCTTCAGATCCAGAGCCACTTGGTCCAGGCAGGCCTTAGCTTCATTGTCCACGCGCGTCGGCCGCTTGGTGTCATTGGCGAAGCTGATGGAGCAGAGCGCCTGCGCGTGCGGTTGCGGCGGCGGTGGTGGCGCTTCAATGGTCAGGTTGGTCGAGGAACTCACTGTGTGCCCCTTATCGTCCGAGACGTTACATGTGATCCCCACTGCCCCTGTCGGCGCACCCGCCGAGGAGTATCCGCGGTTGTTCCGCTGCCCGTAATGGTGCCCGCTGAGGCTGAGTAGCTGTAAGTCAGCGGACGATTCTGCGGGCTCACGCCCACCGAGGTGATGGTCGCCGTGTCGCCTGGCTTGATAGTGGTGGGGCTGGCCGAGCAGCTGATTGTTGGCGGCTCGAATGCCTTCACCGTAACCCCGGCTGAGCACGTCGCCGACTCCCACGGCTTCAATCCTTCCTTACCCTTCTTGCCTTCCTTCACATTGGCCGTCACCGTGTACTCACCCGGCGCCAGCGCACTCGTATCTACCTTGGCTGTGGTGTCGCTGCCCGTCACGCCTGTGCCCGACCAGCTATAAATCACGTTGTCTTTGGGATTCAATCCACCTGCCGTCGCGGTCACGGTTATCGGTTCACCGGGGAAGACCGACTCCGGACTCGCCGAGCAAGCCAACGTCACCGGCGGTGGAGGCGCAATAGAACCGACATGGATGACCACGCCCGCGCTCAGCCGCGCCGCATCGATATTGGCGCGTCCACCGGGAGGATAAGCTTGGGGACCAAAGTCGGCGTGCATGTACTCGTAGTCCGCCTGGAACACGCGAATCGCCAGACGATGATTGAGCCACGGCGTCTCATAGTCCAGTCCGCCGCCCACCGTAAGGTCAGGACCCCACTTGAAGCCGTTGTGGTCCGGTCCGTCAATGCGTGCTGCACCGATCAGTGCATGAGCAAACGGAGTGATATTGTCTGACGGGAAGCGGAAAATCATGCCCCCCGAGTATGTTGTAAATCCATCGTCGTTCCCGTGGGTTCCAACATTGCTTCCATTCGTCGATGAACCACCCCACTCGTGTTCAGCAAACTCCCCCTGAACACCAACGAATTTGTTGAAGAAATACGCGCCGCTGAATAGCCCGCCAACGTTCACGGCATCGTAGGAATAAGGCGTGAGGGAGCCGTTTGCCTGTGGAACCTGAACTGTTCCCTTAGGAGCAAGATAGCTGTACCCGACGAAGATATCGAACCTCGACGGCGAATCACTTGGCGATCCCTTCGCAGGCGACGCGGCCTGAGCCGCCACTGCCACGGGCAGAGATACTGAAAAAACCAGGGCTAAAACCCGGGCAACAGATTTCAAAACAGGAGCTTGCATTTGTTTATCCTCCGCAGATTGGCTAGCGAAATCAAATAGAAAAGAACAGTCCTTGAGCACAAAAAACAAACTCTTGCCTCGCCGGTTCCGCACTGGCGGCGAAGCGTCAAGAGTTCTCAACAGCACCAATTAACGTACCACATTGACCGCCTGCGAGAGTACATTTTTTCCAATAAGTTGCTTCATTTGAACACGCTCAATATATGTGTATTACCGATGTTGTTACTTTGGTAATAGCATCTTCCGTTGCACTGTTGGTCGGCCAATCACCAACTGAATTGCTCAGATCTATCACACAGTCGTTGCTCAGTAGGAGCTGTAATCGGCGGAAGATCAAGCGGTCTCGTGTCGCAATTCGGGCGATTCGGCTCTGCTTGCACGGATCAGGCTCTTAATTGAGCTGGACGATTTAGAATTTCGAACAGTTTAGGCTGTCGACGCAGGCTGGGAGAACGGAAGGAAAGATTTGTGATACTTCGGCTTGGACAACAGGCAATGGTGTGGACGCTTTTCTTCCTCATTTGCATGGGCCTGGGCTATCCAACTCTCAATCGCTACGACCCACGGTCCGTGCCGGGGCTCTTTGATTCCATCGGATACTATTCGCTCGTAACCGGAAGTGATTTGGCTGGCGACGAGTCACACCGTGTGCTCGTTCCGGACTTGGCCAAACCGATCTATTGGCTGGCCAAGGGCCATCTACACACCTGGAACCCTATATCCTTTGCGCTCTTAGCCGTTAACTCTTTCTTTGTCGCAACCACCGCCTACCTGCTTGTCAGCATCAGCCGCCGGTTTATCGCAGATTATGCCATCGCACTATTAAGCGGGTTTCTCTATCTGGCGAACTTCGCGGTAGCGAATTTTAATCTTTCTGGTTACGTGGACTCGGCCGTCAACTGCATGATGATCGTGCTGGCATGGACATTGCTCACAGAACGCTGGTGGCTTTTGCCTCTTTGGGGCGTAATAGGGGCCTCTGGCGAAGGAGACTTTTGTTCCCCTTTCGGCGGTGTTTGCGGTTGCCTGGTGGCTGACGAACTTCCGGCGTGAGACGCTCAGGCTCTCTCGATTAGCGTGGGTGTGTGCGATGGTGGCAGTCGGGTTCATTACACTGACACTACTGATGTCGCAGGGCTCGCACCCTTACACGCCCTTGATGTTTGCCGCTTCCCGGTGGGCTCAAGGTGGCACCGGTTATCTCTACCTTTCCGGCTTCTTCCGATGCATCATGGCCCGGGAATTTCTCTTTGTATTCGGATGGCTGCTGCCATTAGGCATCTGGCGGCTGGGTCGTCTGCCGAAAACATGGGTTGTGGCATCAACGGCCGCGGCGCTCGCAGCGCTTGCGATGGGGGCTTATGATGATGCTCTTGGCAACGCCGTCCGGCCAGTCTTTAGCGCCATAGGCCCTTTGCTGAGTTTCTCAGCTTCAATTCTGCTCGTCGAGATTGGATCGGGAGCACGTTACACGGGTCCCGCAAAAAGCTTAGTCGAATTTGTGCCGAAGAAAGTGATTCCGAGGTGACATGAGCACTGAGCGCCGAAGCAAATCGTTCGGCCGGCGCAGATCCGCGAGGTGAACTTAATGCGCGCCCTCACGCAAGAGAGTCGGAAACGCAACCCGCCTGCAGACGGCTCAAGCTCTCCCGCCCAAGACACTTCGGGGGAGAAAAGGTGCTGGACCGTAGCGGAGCAGCCTTTTCTTCCCCGAATTACTATCTTTTACTGATCTTCCTAGCGGTCTCTATTACTCTGTTTCCGTGGTTCCCTTCCATTTCGCCCTTGAGAAGATCGCCAGTGTGATTGGGTTATGATCTTTCAAGACCAGGAGATCGAGATGCCCGCCGGACATCGTGTCATCAACCGTTCTTCCTACGATGCTGGGGAAGCACCGATCCGAAAGGTCGAGAAGTGAGGCATGAACAAGAACGGGGAGATTGAGCAGAATCCCGCAGGTCAAATTCAGGGACAACGTTCTTGGAGCAAGGTACTTTTCTTCGCGTCTCTTGGCGGGTTCTGCGTGGCGGCAACCGGGATCATGCTTCAGAGAAAGCAAGGATGGGCTTTCCTCATCGCTCTTCTGGCAGTCGGGTCGTTTTGTTATCTGGAGCATTTAGAAGGCAAACATCATTCCGGTCTCAGAACGGAATCGAACAAGAATCTGCGACCCATTGCCGCAATCGGATCAATTATCCTCTTCACCTTTGTCGTTTGCCTGCCGACCCTGAAGACCTACTTTCTGGTGGACGATTTTGCCTTCGTGGATGCCTTTTACCATTTTTCTGCAGGGCAATTTCTGCAGCTCCTGCACATGGATCTGGGGCGATTCGTGTGGGGCGATTCGCGCCAGGAGTTCCGTCCCGTTTACGGCCTGTTCTATGTTGCCGTCTATCGCATCTGGGGCCTCCGCCAGTGGGGCTACCACATCTGCCAGATTTTTCTGCATGCCATCGTCACTGTCCTGGTGTACCTGATCGCCAAGGCATTTGCTCCTGAAGAACCGCTGAGGGCATGGTTTGCGGGTGTACTCTTTGTCGCGCAGCCTCTTCACGCGCAAGCAACCTCCTTGATCGTAGGCCCGTTTGCCGAGAGCCTTCCCGCCGCCCTCGATTTGTACGCATTCCTCTGCTTCGTCCGATTTCGCGCTAGCGGCCGACTCGGGAACCTGGCGCTATCGATAGGGACATTTGCCG
>CAWJDG010000066.1:0-13747 GCA_963841365.1 uncultured Acidobacteriaceae bacterium | reverse complement strand
ATTGGGCAATGTGGAAAATCGAAACATCATGGCCACGGATGAACACGGATGAACACGGATAAGAAAAACTCTTAAGACAAAAAGTTCTTTGCTTTCTTGTTCTTGTCTTATCCGTGTTTATCCGTGTTATCCGTGGCTAAACTGGTTTTCCCGCAGCCGGGAAGTCACCGGATAGCGAGCAGTCGGGCCGGCGCCGTGTGAAGCGCTTCCAGCGGCGGAACCACCTCCACCCTCCATCTCTTCATCCACAGGAAAAGCGTCAGCAGGCCCCACAAGTGAAAACCCGCGTTGATGCGCCGGTCCATGTGATCGCCGATCAGGGAGTAAATGGCGCGCGCGTCGAGCATCATCCTCCGCGCTTCGTTCAGTTACGTATTGCTCCACCCTGGCCGCCCTTTGGGCCAGCTTTTCGGTCAGGATACCTGGTACCCGGGCCAACTTTAAGGCCGTATCCGTAGCAGATAGGTTCGGCTGCCTCTAAGATAATATCCCTGATATTTTCGTCAACGAGGAAATTGTTTCCCAGCCTTTTTTTAGCCTTTGTGTGCGCGCTTTGTAGCTGGGATTGGATGTTGCCTGGTGGTACTTTCTTTTTATGCAGCACTGATATAGCGCGAAATAAATTGAGTGGGCCGTGCACCGTCTGTCGATAGTGCCCTTCAGCTTACACCTGCCAGCCAGCTCCGGCCAGGCATCCCTGCGTCACCCGGAGCTTACTATTTACCGCTGCTTCCTTCCGGACCTGACGGGATTCATAGCCCTCCGCCGCGAAGACCCAACCTTCAACACCACTTAACCTTGCAGTATTGAAAAACAAAACCTCGAGCCGGGATTCAACCCCGCTAAGCGGATCTCGGGTACAGGGCACCGCTGGTTCCCCGTCTAGCACGACCCAATTGAAATACTACTACTAGATAGTTCAAGGCTGAGATTCCCCACCCCAACCTCAGGACCCACGGCACCGCGCACCAATACGGCCCAACGGCGGGGAGCGGATTTAGCTGCGGGGCAGCTTACGCGCTGGAGGCAGCGAATGAACCTGTCGTGCTTACGGTGAGTTACACCTACTCCTGGATGCCGATATTCAAGTTCAGCCCGTCAAGCAGTTTAACGTCGACAGAGGCAGCGATAGCTGAATAACCACGAACCCGAAAAGGAGGCATTTTTAGAACTATAGGAAAGGACATTCGCAACGAGAATGCCCAAGAGTAGGTTGTTCGCAAGTTTCTACTTGTGGATGCCGGTATTCCGATCTTCCCCCTCGAGCAATCTGACGCCGTCAGAGATTGTGCTCGCAGAGTAACAACGAAAAGGAGGTACTTTGCAATGATCGGATGGGACTTTCGCAATGAGAATGTCCGGAAGTGGTTTATTTTACAAGTTCCTCAGGGAAGAGTTGGGCCAGACAGCAGTGGTGGTGGCACTCACCATCACAACAATGTTGGCCCTGGCCGGCGCCTCGGTTGATGTCGGTCATATTTATTACGCCTACCGGCTGCTGGCTGGTTGCATCGACGAATGAGGCGACACTGGCGGGGGCACAGACCATGTCTACGGCCCTCCTTGATACCACCACGGGCGCCGCTTACACCGCGGCCGTGAACGGCGTAGTGAATCAGTACAGCTCCGCGTCTGGCGGGCTGAACGCCAGCAGATTCCTACAGAATGATCAGATTAAGACGGCGACCCTCTATTGTTCGTCCACCATGTCGGCGGCGCCATTCAATGTGGTCTGCCTGGATCCTCCAGGCAGCACCGGCAGTAGCGCGGGTATCAACGCCATCAAGGTGACGCAGACGGCGGACGTGAACCTTTGGTTTGGCGGGCTGGTCGGTTTGCCAACGATGCACCTTTCGGCCAACGCGAGCGCGGCGATGAGGGGCGGATTCAACATCCCATACAACCTCGCGATCATTATGGACACCACGGCTTCGATGGCCTCAACCGTAAAGAACAATCCTAATTGCACCACGTCGCAGATTGTCTGCGCGGTTTCGGGTTTCGCGACGATGCTTGAAAACATGTCACCCTGCTCGGGAGGCTCAACCTGCAGTGCAAGCACGCCCTACGTAGACGACGTGGCCCTATTCGTGTTCCCCGCGATCAAGACGACATACAGCACGAACAATTATCACCAGGACTATTGCTCTAATTTGGGCTCATCAGCCAGCGTGCCGTACAACTTTGTTAATGTAACCCCGGGGACAAGCCAGAATCTCAACATGGAGGCGACCGGAACGGATGCGGGCGTGTACGAGCTCATTCCCTTCAACGACCTCTATAAAGCGAGTGACAACACAAAAACCCTCGCATCGTCGTCGGCTCTGGCCGAGGCGGTAGGCGCCAGCGGCTCCGGGTGCGCGGGCCTTTCGGCGCCGGGCGGGCAGGGAACTTACTATGCACAGGTGATCTATGCAGCGCAGTCGGCGCTTGAAACGGCGCAGGCGAACCTTGAAGTGTCGATGGGTTCTGCATATAGCGGCTCAAAAAACGTCATGATTATCCTGAGTGACGGTGACGCAACGGCATGCGGTGGGACGAATGCCTATACCACAGGCGGAGCTTGCAGCAGCTCGGCCGATATCGTGGCAGAGAATAACTCAGGTTGCACCAATGTCAGCAAGAACGGCAGTTGCCTGAATGGGACAGGTACGAAAACCACAAACCCATCGGGCTACAACAATCCCGCATATCCGTCGGCGTTGGGCGAGTGCGGACAAGCGGTTCAGGCGGCGCAGTGGGCTACGTCGAGGGGAACGATTGTCTATACGATTGGTTTCGGATCGGAGTCTTCGGGGTGCGCAACGGACCAAAAGTACACTGTATCGTCAGGTTCGACTAATGGCGCAGAGGCGTGGCCGGGTGGCCCCAACCCCCTGTCGCCCTGCAACGCGATTGCTGCGATGGCTTCTGCTCCAGCCGACTTTTATTCTGACAACACGGGCGGATGCCCGGCACTCATCTCGACAAACTCGGGCAACTCACTGCAGGTTGACTTCGAGGAGATCGTGGCTGGTCTCACGTCGCCGAGGTTAATCCCCAACGGCACATAGTCGGGGGGGGCTTGGGCCAAGCACAACCAGACGAAGGGAAGATTAAGAAGGGCACGGGCACAAGGCTCGTGCCCTTTTTGCTGCCGCCGAGGGGCACGATCACGGCTGATGCGTAAATCCACGCCACCCCAACGGAGCCGGGGTACCCGCAGGCGGGTATGCGGGCGCGGTGAATGCAGAGCATGGTTACGACCGGAACAGGGTTGTCGGCCAAAGGTTACGAGGGTCGATGATGACTATTGGGCCGCGTTTTGTGGCCCAAAAGTGCGATGGATTTAATCAGTTATGGCGTAAGATCATATGCATAGTTCCCTGGGGTCCCTCAAATAAACGCCGCCGAGTCAGCAGAATCAAACGGCGAAATCGGCGGGGGGCCGAAACATAGTAAGGCTCATGCTCGAAGCGCCTATTTCCCCGGCGGCGCTACTTCAACTTTTCAGCCGGTCAACGGTCGGTTGTTTCCTTTAGTCCGGGGAGCGTAGGTGAGACAGAATGAAGCCGTCGTGGCGAAGGCTCGCATGCGCGCTGACGGGTCGCAGTATTTCATCAGAAGCGCGCGGGGCGCATTGACGCAGTTGGAAAGAACACGAGTTGAGCGAGAAGAGAGGTCTGTCCGATGAAACGGTTCCGAATTCCGTTATTGCGCAAATTGATCAGAGAAGAATTGGGCCAGACAGCAGTGGTGGTGGCACTCACCATCACGTCCATGTTGGCCCTGGCGGGGGCTTCGGTCGATGTCGGCCACATTTATTACGCCTACCGGCTGCTGGTTGCGTCGACGAATTCAGCGGCGCTTGCGGGGGCACAGACCATGTCCACGGCCATCCTCGAGACCACTTCGGGCGCGGCTTATACGGCGGCAGTGGGCGGCGTAGTCCAACAGTACAGCTCCGCGTCGGGAGGATTAAACGCCAGCACCTTTCTGCAGAATGACCAGGTTACGACGACCTCCTTCTATTGTTCGTCCACCATGCAGGGGTCGCCATTCAACGTAGTGTGCGAGGTACCCCCAGGCAGCACCGCTGGCATCAACGCCATCAAGGTCACGCAGACGGCACAGGTTCCGTTGTGGTTTGGAGGGTTGATCGGTATTCCGAAGATGAACCTTTGGGCCACCGCGAGCGCGGCGATGAGAGGCGGATTCAACGTTCCGTATAATCTCGCGATCATTATGGACACCACGGCCTCGATGGCTCAAACCGTAAGTCACGATCCCAATTGCACGACGTCGCAGATCACCTGCGCGGTTTCGGGTTTCAAGACGATGCTGTTAAACATGGCGCCCTGCTCGGGGGGCTCAAACTGCAGCACAAGCACGCCATACGTGGACGACGTTGCCTTATTCGTTTTCCCCGCGGTCAGCACGAAATACAGCGCAAACAACTATAGTCAGGACTATTGCTCTACCCTGCGCTCCTCAGATAGTGTGCCGTATAACTTTGTCAACGTGACCCCGGGGACAACCCAAAATCTGAACATGGAGGCGAGCGGCACGGATGCGGGCGCGTACGAGATCATTCCGTTCAATGACCTTTATAAACAGAGCGACGCTTCGACAACCCTCCTAGCATCGTCGTCACTTGCCGAGGCGGTCGGCGAGAACGGCTGTGGGGGTCTTTCGGCGCCGGGCGGGCAGGGAACCTACTACGCACAGGTGATTTATTCGGCGCAGTCGGCGCTTGAAACGGCGCAGGCGAACCTTGAAGCGTCGATGGGCTCTGCGTACGCCGGTTCGAAAAACGTGATGATTATTCTGAGTGACGGCGACGCAACGGCATGCGGTGGGACCAATGCCAACACTGCAGCCGGAGCTTGCAGCAACTCGGCCCAAATTGTGGCTGAGAATAACCCGGGTTGCACCAACGTGAAGACCAACGGTAATTGCCTGAACGGGACTGGTACCTCGGCGACGAACCCGACGGGCTATAACAATCCCGCATATCCATCTGCGCTGGGCGAATGCGGGCAGGCGGTCCAGGCGGCGCAGGCTGCTACAGCCGCGGGAACGATTGTTTATACAATTGGGTTCGGCACAGAATCTTCAGGGTGTACGACGGATAAAACATACACCGTCTCATCGAGTGCAACAAATGGCGCAGAGGCGTGGCCGGGTGGCCCCAACCCGCGGTCGCCCTGTAACGCGATCGCCGCAATGGCTTCTACCGCGAACACATTTTATTCTGACAATACGAATGGATGCCCGGCACTGATCACTGCAAACTCTGGAAACTCATTGCAGGTTGACTTCGAGGAGATTGTGGCCGGTCTCACTTCACCGCGAATGATCCCCAACGGCACCCCGTAGGTATTGAGAGTTTCAAAAGAAGCAAAGAGATCGGCAGGAAGTTAACGAGGGGCACGGGCGCTAAGCCTGTGCCCTTTTTGCTGCCCCGAGGCTGATGGATTCACCAGCCAACGTCGACGTCGTCGTTACGCAGGTAACGTAATTGTCTAGCACAAAAGTGCAATGGCATGGTTACCGTGGATTCCCGATCATAGAGTGATATCCCCAGCCTCTGGGAGGGGCGCCGTGAAGTCGGACTACGGCGAGATTGGCCAGAGGCGTACATAGAAACATCCTCATGCTCCAAGCGCTTACTTCCCCAGCGGCGCGGGCGCAAGTGATAGCCCCAGCACCGAAAGTTCGCTTTCCTGGCAAGCCGGGATGGTGAAGGTGACGCCGAACGAGACCGTGAGGGTCGAGGTTCGCATCGTGTACTGACTCGCAGTACCGCATGCCAGCTCGCCGGGCAGACACGAATTGTCAGCAACGGCGTTACTGAGCGAGTGGAGGAATTTGTCTCATGAAACGATTCGGAATTTCGTCGATGCGCAGATTCCTGAAGGATGAGAGCGCCCAGGCGGCGGTGATGGCGGTGGTGACCGCGAGCACGATGATGGCGATTGCCGGCGCTTCGCTTGAGACCGGCCACATCTATTACGCCTATCAACAACTACAAGCGTCAACCAATGCAGCGGTACTGGCGGGAGCAATGGCGATGCCCGACACGGGTGCTGCGACCACTAATGTGACTCTTTACAGTTCGCAATCGGGGGAACTGAACGCCAACCCGATGCTGCAGAATGCAGCGGCGACGCCGACCTTTCTGTGCCTGGGTACGGTGACGAGCGGCCTGAACGTGCCTTGCAGCACTGCAACTGGCGCCAGCGGGGGCTACAACGCGCTATCAGTGAAGCAGACGGCGAAGTTGAATTTGTGGTTCGGCGGCCTGATTGGCATGCAGAGCATGAACCTGGCGGCAACAGCAACGGCGGCCATGCGGGGCGGGACGAATGAACCATGGAACATCGCCATCATCCTGGACGCGACTAACTCGATGAGCCAAAACGATGGCGGCACGCAATGTAGCGGCGAGAAGATCTCCTGCGCGATCCAGGGTGTTCAGACGTTATTGAAAGATTTGTATCCGTGCGCCATGGGCGCTACCTGCACCACGAGCACGGACTATGTGGACAGCGTAAGCCTGTTTGTGTTTCCGGCTATGACCTCGACTTCGGCGAAGAATGACTATACATGCCCGACCAGCAACCCGTCGATTGTGGCTTACACATTTCCCGACCCGCCCTCGAGCCTTTCGCTGCCTTCGGGCGACACGTACCAAGTGATTAAGTGGGCGAATGACTACAAAACGACGGACACCGCGACAATTTTGAATTCGACTTCGGATGTTGTGATCGCGGCTGGAGGCAAGAGCGGCTGCAGTGGCATCCAGGCGCCCGGCGGTGAAGGAACTTATTATGCGCAGATCATTTACGCCGCACAAGCAGCTCTGGTAGCGGAGCAGGCTGCCAACTCTGGTAGCAAGAACGCGATGATCATCCTGAGCGACGGCGACGCGACCGCCTGCGCTTCAAATGCGTACACCACTGGTGGCGCGTGCAATACGAAGAGCCAGCTTGTAGCGACAGAGGGGACGCTGAACGGGACGGGGACGAGTTCGACGAATCCCAGTGGCTATAAGTCTTATGCGTACCCGTCGGCGTTGGGCGAGTGCGGGCAAGCGGTGCTGGCGGCGCAGGCTGCGGCCACCGCGGGAACGACCGTCTATACCATCGGCTACGGCGCAGAGACGTCAGGAGGATGCACCACGGATGCGACCTACAGCACGACGGTGACCACGAACGGAGGAAGCTGGAGCCACGGCAAGCAACCCTGCCAGGCGATCGCGGCGATGGCGTCGGCACAGGTGAATTTCTATTCCGACGACGGCGCGGGCTGCCAAGCGACGGCTCCGACGAACCAGGCGATCACGCAGTTTACGGCAATCTTCCGCCGGATCACGGACAATTTGAGCACGCCGCGGCTGATTCCCAACGGCACGTCCTAAGAGACATTCAAGGAGCGGGAGAGATACCTCGGGGGCACAAGAAGGGCATGGGCGGGAGCCTGTGCCCTTTTTGACTGCGGGGAGCGCGATCGCCCGGGCCGCGCCGGCGACCCACGTAAGGCTGCATCACTTGCGCCTCGATTCGCCCGAAGATTCCAATTAACTAATTGAATCTATTATTGTTATGCATTTTTTCCGCCGAGGCTTTTTTGGCGAAGCCACGGCCGTTTCAATTACCGAGGTCACCTTAGCTAGCACGAAAGTGTAATACTAGGTAACCATCCGATCGCAGATCATTAAGTCAACAATCAATTCCCCAAGAGGTCACTGTGGCGTCGGCGAGGCCGCACGATGGTATCGCTAAAAGACGAACGTGACGACCGACTCGCGCTAAGCGCGCATTTGCTGAAGTGTCTCTCCATCCGGCGGACGTTCCTGCGCCGATCGGAATTGCCCCTTCATCGGAGACGAATCGCTTTTACCGCGGCGGATCTTGCGACTGTCGATGCGGTCGCAGATTGTTGCGTGGATCGGTTGCCCGCATTGCCTAATATCCAAAAAGTTGAACAGCACAATGAACAGCTTTGTGTCGTCAGGGACGGCGCTCGCTGAATGAAAGGAGGAATTTGTCCTATGAAACGGTTCGGAATTCCTTTGATGCGCAGGTTCCTGAAGAATGAGCGCGGCCAGACGGCGGTGGTCGCGGTGTTCACAACTGGCGTGATGATGGCGCTTGCCGGCGCTTCGGTTGACATCGGCCACGTCTATTACGCCTATCAGCAACTGCAGGCTTCAACCAATGCGGCGGCACTGGCGGGAGCACAGGCGATGCCCGACACGACTGCAGCGTCAACTAATGTGACCCTTTACAGTTCGCAGTCGGGGCAACTGAACGCCAACAGCATGCTGCAGAATGCGGTGGCGACACCAACCTTCCGGTGCCTGGGCACCGTGACGAGCGGCTTAAACGTGCCTTGCAGCACTTCAACTGGCGCCGTCGGAGGCTACAACGCGCTAACGGTGAGGCAGACGGCGACATTGAATTTGTGGTTTGGCGGGCTGATTGGCGTGCAAAGCATGAACCTGGCAGCGACAGCGACTGCGGCCATGCGGGGCGGGACGAATGAACCATGGAACATCGCCATTATCCTGGACACAACCTCGTCAATGGGCAACTCGGATAGCGGCGCGCAGTGTTCCGGCACGCGAGAATCTTGTGCGCTTCAAGGCGTTCAGATGTTACTGAACGACTTGTATCCGTGCGCGATGGGCGACACATGCCCGACGAGCACTCACCTTGTCGACAGCGTGAGTTTGTTTGTGTTCCCCGCGATGACCACGGCGACGCAGTCGAAGGATTATGTATGCAAGACCAGCAACCCGACGATCGTGTCGTATACGATTCCCGACGCGCTCCCGGTGTATTCGGCAGGAACGGCGCCAGCTTCGAATCTGATGCTGCCCGCAGGAGACACATACCAGGTGATCCCGTTTGCGAATAACTACAAGACGACAGACACGGCGACAAGTTTGAACGCCAGCGCGCCGATTGTGATCGCAGCCGGAGCCTCAGGGGTTTCAGGCTGCTCCGGACTGCAGACTCCAGGCGGTGAGGGTACTTACTTTGCGCAGGTGGTCTTTGCGGCGCAAGCCGCGCTGGCAGCGCAGCAACCGACGAATCCGGGCTCAAAAAACGCCATGATCATCCTCACCGACGGCGACGCGACGGCTTGCGCCTCAAACGCCTATACAACAGGCGGCGCTTGCAACACCAAGTCTCAGATTGTGGCAACCGAGGACACTCTGAACGGGACTGGAACATCGACCACCAACCCAAAAGGCTATAACAACCCAACCTATCCGTCGGCGCTGGGCGAGTGCGGCCAGGCGGTGCTGGCGGCGCAGACCGCTGCAGGTGCGGGAACCACGGTGTACACGATCGGCTACGGCTCACCGACGTCGGGAGGATGCACGACAGACAAGACCTACAGCGCGACGGTGACGACGGCCGGTGGGAGCTGGGGTCCGGGCAAGCAGCCCTGCCAGGCGTTGGCGGCCATGGCATCAGCGCAAGTGAATTTCTACTCCGACGACGGCAGCGGCTGCCAGGCGACAGCACCATCGAACCAGGCGATCACAAGTTTGACGGCGATTTTCCGCCGCATCACTGACAATTTGAGTACGCCGCGGCTGATTCCGAACGGCACTACATAGTTTGTGGGCTTGACTTATCGCTCAAAAACCGGTAACAACGACTGAGAAAAACCGTTCGTAACACGACACAACCGAGGAAGGGAGTTCCCCCCATGCGCATGTCCTGGCCGATTGTGGCGGTATTGTGTGCTCTTCTTCTCGCCGGCTGCTCAGGAGTACCGGTCGCGACCCGAGTCGAAACCAGTCCTGTACCCGGCGTTTCTCTAAAAGGCATAGTTCACGGCGGACAGCAGCCGATCTCCGGCGCACACGTGTATCTTTATCAAGCCGGCACGGGTGGCTACGCCGGTGGGTCGCAGTCGATGCTGACCAGCGCCACGGGCAACAAAGACGGCAATGGGAATTATTACGTAAAGACCGGCTCAGACGGCACGTTCAACATCGCCGGCGATTACAACACCTGTCCGAGCGCAAGCACGCAGGTATACCTGTATGCGATTGGCGGCGACGCGGGGGGCGGGACGAATCCAAATGCCGGGCTGATGGCGGCTCTGGGATCGTGCGACACGACCAACTTCGGCAGTTTGTACGTTGTTGTAAACGAGGTATCGACCGTGGCAACCGCGTATGCAATCGCGGGCTTTGCGACGGACGCCACACACGTATCGAGTACCAGCACCGCGCTGGCGGAGAGCGGGGTGGCGAACGCGTTCGGCGCGACGCTGGACTCCAAAGGTAATGCTCTGGGCGCTGTGGCCAACCTGGAGACATTGAGCACTGGCCTGGCGCTATCGACGACTCCGGCGGGCAACGGGACGGTGCCGCAGGCACTGATTTATACGCTGGCCGACATTTTAGCCGCGTGCGTCAACTCGGCGGGGCCATCATTTACGCCGTGCGCCACATTGTTCAGCAACGCCAAGAACGGGACAACCGCGCCTTCAGATACGGCGACGGCGGCGATCAACATCGCGCACAACCCAGGCGCAAACATCGACAACCTGTGGGGACTGCAGACGCCTAATGCGCCTTTCCAGCCAGCGCTGAGTCTGGAGCCGAACGACTTTACCATCTCAATCACCTACTCAGGGAGCGGGCTGGACGGCAGCGGTTTTGCTCCTGAAGGAATTGCGGTGGATGGGTTAGGGAACGTCTGGGTGCCAAACTATTCCTCCAGCAGCATCAGTGAATTCAATTTCGCCGGAGCGCCCATCTCCGGCAAGTCGGGATTTACTGCGTCAGGGATTCTGGTCAATCCAACAAGCGTTGCGATTGACAATTACTTCAACGCCTGGATTGCGAGCTACTCCAGCACGAGCATGACTGAATTCAATCGCAACGGGCAGAATATATACCTCCCTCCGCCGTACTACACGAACGCGGGATTGAGCACGCCGTATGGCGTTGCCATCGACCAATCCAGTTACATATGGGTATCGAACTTTGGCGGCAACAGTTTGAGCCAATTTGAAGACAACGGCTTAGAGCTCTCGGGCAACACTGGTTTCGCGAACGACGATGTCGTGGGGCCGGCTGGCATTGCCTCGGATACTTCCGGCAACATCTGGTTCGCGAACTACGGCGCCGCCACTTCCAGCATTGGCGAAAGCGTTCCCAGCTCCATGATCGGGATGCCGCCCACCTTTAACATTTTCACTGGCGCAGGGCTGAACTCACCTTACGGAATCGCCATCGACGCATCCGGCAACATTTGGGCGGCGAACCGAGGCGGGAATGGCAGCCTCAGTGAGCTCAGTCCCACTGGCGCAGCGAAGTCTCCGGATCCAACCGGCTTCACGGGCGGTGGAATCGACGATCCTTACGGCCTGGCTATCGACGGCGCGGGCAATGTGTGGACAGCTAACAATGGCGGAAACAGCAACAGTGTAAGCGAATTCAACTCGAGCGGCATGGCGATCTCTGGCGCCAACGGGTATGTGAGCAACGCCCTGGTTGAGCCCTACGGTATCGCCGTTGACCCATCTGGAAACGTATGGGTGGCAAGCGACAACAAGAGCGGACCGCTCACTGAATTTGTGGGTGCGGCTACGCCTGTGGTGACTCCGATTGCAGCCGGGGTGGCGTACGGCGAGCTGGGAACAAAGCCGTAAGCCAGAGGGCGAGAGCCTCTAAGGCGGTTCACTAATTTCTATGTGGAGTTGTTGGCGACCTTCAGGGTGGCATTTACTTCCACCCCAGCGAGCAAAAATCGCCCGCCGGGGCCCGGAGATGAAAACGCCACTCAGCAATTGCACGTCGCACCAGGCCAATTGGAGAACCGCGTTAATCGAACTGTATGGGGATAATGATCAGCACTTCGACTTTTGCTGATTGACCATTCTGCAATGCTGGCCGGAATTGCCATTTTGCGAGAGCGGCGAGAACGAACTGAGCCTGCGGGAAGGCCTGCGGGACAATCATATTCAGCAGCTCAAAGTGGCCGGATTGGTTGATATAGCCGTGGATCATGATGGCGTCAGCATCGATTGAGCCAGGGGCAAGGTTGGGGCGCACGATGCTATAGGGCCAGGGCGCATCAAGACGGACGACGGTTCCGGCTGCGGCGGCATCAGCGGAGTGAGGAAGCGCGTACTGCATGATCCAGTTTCGTGCCAGCCCGACGTGAAGGTAAACCGTATAGGCCATCCGGCCATTCCAAACACCGGCCACCTCGGGATACTGGTCCTGGAGCGAGTTTCCCACGACCACGGCTCCGAAGCTTCCATCCTTGGGCAAAGAAATTTGCGTGGAAGTGAGTTGACCATTCGTGTCCGAGCCCGAATCCGAACCCTGGGCGGAGGCCGATGCGTTTGGTTTGCCAGCGGCGACGGCGGGGCCAGATCCGTTTGGCTTGTCCTCAGAGCTCGAGCCGGGGGCGGAGCTATGAGTACCCGCTCCCGCCTTGCCTGGGGGGTCTTGAGATGCGCCGGCGCCTGAGTTGTTCGCCTTGTCGGCCGACCCCTGGCCTGCACCTTTGCCGGGATTACTCGCTTTGCCAGCGGAGCCCTGGCCCGATCCCTCTCCCGGACTGGCGAGGGGAATATCCTTGGCAGGCAAGTCAAGATCCCGCATCTCGTTTGGCGTAAGTACACCCTGCGAATTCGACGCGACGGCTTCGTTCATCGGGGGCAGAGTGACCGTTCCATTTTTCATGCGCAGGTCGGAGACCGAAACGATGGCGGCCGGCGTGGGTTGCGCGGAGGACTGCGAAGCAGAAATCGGCGGCAACTGTACCTGCTGCGGAATGGGAATCGCGACAGGCGAAGTGGTGCTGGGCGGAACAATGGATTTCGGCGACGGGTGAAAGCTGGATGCGATGTTGACGTCAGCCAGGTTCATTTCGTCATTGGGCCGCTCGACGTTGGGCTTTACGTTGGCAGCGGTGGGCTTTTCAGGCGTCGGGGGAACGATCTTTTTGACTTGGACTTTCGGAGGCGACCAGATGACGACCTGGGGCAACGGGATCCGGTCGGGGATGATGACAGGCTTAAGAAGATCGGCCTGGATGATCGTTTGCGGACCCGGCTTGGCTTCAATCTTGGGGCGCGGGGCAGGCGGATTCGAAGACGCATTGCCAGCGGAGGCAAGGGCGTGGGAGCCGTGATGAGAAGCAGGATAAGGGATGCGGTTTCGAACTTCGCGCATCTCCTGTTCAGGCATGTGCAGATCGAGCTCGCGGATCGAATAATGCTCAGTGACTATATTTGTGACCGGCGGCTTGTACGCAAAGCCAAAAAGGACCAGGGCAATGGTGACTCCATGGAAGAGGATCGAAGCCGCAAAGGAAAAGGGACGCGGGCCGAGATCGGACTGCTGGCTGAAGAGAGAAATGGGTTGGGACGACATCATCAATGGGGGAGTTCCCTCCCTGGCATGTTACCAACGACAAACGACTCTCCGCGCGCACAGAAGGAGGAGTCTACTAGTTGATAATCCTTCCAATTTCGCACGTGCTGACCTACACGGATATAACACGGAAGATGCAAATGCCACCTCTAGCGGCGGGATAAAATCACGGTACACTAGTTCGAGAACAGACCGCTAACAACGAGAGTTTCACCAAGCCGGATTGTTCTGGTTCCCCGGGGTTGAAAGCGGCCATTTACAGGATCGCGCATTCCAGCGTAACGGCTCATGGCTCTCTTGATACCTCATGTACGAATGGCATCATCTGGAAGGAAGCAATGAGTA